>JAFSBV010000024.1 GCA_017437125.1 Bacteroidales bacterium
CAAGGTAGCCGTACCGGAAGGTGTGGCTGGAACACCTCCTTTTTGGAGCAAGTCATGACACGAGCTTTTCGGTGAATGTGCAAGGTCAGTAAGTCTTGCTTTTCTTCAATCTTTTTAATTATACAGTCCCGTAGCTCAGTTGGTTAGAGCACTACACTGATAATGTAGGGGTCAGCAGTTCAAGTCTGCTCGGGACTACCAAGCATGGGGGTATAGCTCAGTTGGCTAGAGCACCTGCTTTGCAAGCAGGGGGTCGTCGGTTCGACTCCGACTATCTCCACCAAAAAGAGGATGACTAAGTCAGTCATCCTCTTTTTCTTTGTCATATATTATCTTATTCCGGTTGTATTACGGCAACATATCCTCCGGCAGAATTCATGTTGACTGTAATCGGTTTTCCGGATTTGATTTTAACTGTCTTTTTCACTACGTCTGTCGGTTTCTTTCCGTCCGACCAATATGTCATTACATAACATCCGTCTCCCAAGAAAGAAGTGTCAATAGTCACGCTTCGCTTTGTGCTGTTGTTCATTACTCCTATGAACCATTCCTCTCCGCTTCGCTTTGCCATTGCAATGTACTCTTCTGGTCCTCCACCGATGAACTTTATTTCGTCCCATTGAGTGTGCACAAGCTTAAGGAAGTCAGAGCCAGCCTGGCCGTCAATATGATCCGGATGGTCACAGACTACTGTAAGCGGACTCTCATATATGACGAACTTAGACAGTTCAGCGCATCGTGTATTTGGAACAAGTGCAGGCTGCTGCGCCTTATGCTCCTCAGCTTTTACATTAAGAAATCCTCCCGGGGTGTAATCCATAGGGCCGGCAAGCATACGTGTGAAAGCCAGTTTGACATTGTGGTCTGCTGTTATTCCAGTACCCCATTTGTTGTATTCGTTACCCATTACACCCTCTCGGGTCACCATATTAGGCCAAGTTCTTTCTATACCATCAGGCTTGTATGCTCCATGAAAGTTCACCATGAGCTGACATTTCGCTGCTTCTTCGATAATACGGCGGTACCAGTTGACCATATACTGGTCCTGACGATCCATGAAATCGATCTTTATACCTGCTACACCCCATTTCTGATAAAGTCTGAATGCTTCCTTGTAAGCATCATTCCTGTTTACATCGCTGCTGTATAGCCAAAGCCATATCTTGACCCCTTTTTCTTTTGCATATCTCAATATCTCAGGCATGTCAAGCTGAGGGGCCGGCTTGGTGATGTCTGCCTTGGCTTCGTTATATGGTCCGTACCACTGCCAGTCTATGAGCATATAAGGCCAGCCTTGTGCAGAAGCCAGGTCTATATACTCCTTTATCACATCCATCTCCATCTTGACTTCTCCGCTCCACCAGTGATCCCATGCGCAGAGGCCTGGCTTTATCCATTCTGTGTCTTCTATGGCACATGGAGGATTGAGTGTCCGAATGATCTCACTTTCGATGAACTGGCCTGGATTATCGCCGATCAGTACCACTCTCCAAGGGGTAGTGATCTCGTCATCAAAGCGTGCCTTTACATTTTCATATCCCGGAACAGGAGACAGCATGGCCTGCAGACAGCCGTCTTTTGCCCCTATGAAGAAGCCTGGGTAGTTGTCGATATGGGCTTCTGTGATCGCAAGCCATTTCTGTGGACCAGCCTCGACAAGAAGCGGAAGTCCGACCACAGTCTCCGGCTTTATGCTGCTGACAGCTGTCTTGAAGAATTCCTTTTCCTGAGAGGTCACGTGACCTTCATAATCCGCTACCCATGCGTGGGCTCCGTCAGGAAGACAGAAGCCAGTCATCTCCTGAGAAATCTCGCGTGTTACAAGACGATGGTCATCGTAGAGATGGTAGCGAAAGGCTACAGCTTCGTCGAACACCTTTACTTCTATATCCATCTTTCTGCGGAGATCTCCTGTTTCCTGCAGCTTAAGAGTCGCCCCGTTCCATACTGAATTAACCTTGGCGTGCTTGTTTTTCACTACAGGAGTCCATTCCTCTTTCATGATTCCGGCAGCCGGCTTCTCTGTCAGCACGAAGCCACCTGTCATAGGATCTTCTCCGATGAATTCAAAGCCAAGTGGCGATCTGCCTACAATGGTTTCGCCGTTGAAGGAGATCCGGTAGTTGAGATCGGAACTGTTGTCTATCGTCAATACGATCTTTCCGTCTGGTGATGAAATCTGTGTTTCCTGTGCATTTGCGGAAAAACAAAGAAGCAATGCAGCAAGTGCGCATAAAATTTCGGTCTTCATGTTATAAGTGCTTTATAGGTTACTTCTGCCAGGTTAGAGACTCGTATATCGTGGTGAGAATGTATCGCCCTTTTCGATATCCCCGGTCGTGAAACCTTTCTTGAGCCAGCGTGAGCGCTGAGCGGATGTTCCGTGGTTGAATGTTTCCGGAACGGCATATCCGCGGGCCTGCTTCTGCAGGTAGTCGTCACCTATTCTCGAAGCTATTTCAAGACCTTCTTCGAGGTCTCCCTCCTCAAGTGAGTTGAACATCTCGTTATCGTGGTGCGCCCACAATCCTGCATAGAAATCAGCCTGAAGCTCAAGTCGCACGCTTATCTTGTTTGCCTCAGTTTCAGATACCTGATTCATTGCGTTATGAGCTTCGCGAAGCGTTCCCAGAAGGTTCTGCACATGATGTCCTACCTCATGTGCAATGACATATGCATATGCAAAATCTCCCGCCGAACCGAACTGCTGCTTCATTGTCGAGAAGAATGAAAGGTCGATATAGACAGATCTGTCACCGGAACAGTAGAATGGACCAGTTGACGACGTCGCGCCTCCGCATGCCGACTGAACGCTTCCTGAAAAGAGTACCAATGTAGGCGGCTCGTATGTAAGTCCCATCCTTCTGAACTCCGCAGTCCAAACATCTTCGGTTCCTGCAAGAATCTGCTTCGAGAACTTGGCCAACGCCTCTTCCTCTGCAGTTGGTACATATTCGCTTCCGGCTCCTCCGGTGATCGCTTCCAGTCCGCCGGCCTGACGGACAACATCCAGAGGGTTTCCTCCAAGAAGCCAGGTGATGACACCTATGATTACAAGTCCTCCCAGTCCTATTCCGGCATTTCTGCCGCCTTTGCCGCGCACGTCCCTGACATTGCGGCTTTCTCTTCTTCCGTCCAGTCTCATTGTCAATATGGTTTGATTCCGTAAATATAATGAATCATTTGAATATTGTTATATTTGCAAAACGACAAAAATGCATATACTATGAAATCAACACGCACCTTCCTTATATTCCCGATCTTGCTTCTGTCCTGCTTCGTATGCCTTGCGCAGGGCCCTGAAGTCATAATTCCGGTTCCTTCGGAAGTCATTTGTCACGATGGCACATATGAATTTACCGGACAGCCAGATGTCAAGGTCAGGCGTGTGAAAGGCATGGCTCCGGAGAGTTATGAGATGAAAGTGAGTGAGAAGGGAGTGACGATAAAGGCTTCCGATGATGCCGGTGAGTTCTATGCCTTCCAGACCCTGAAGCAGATGACCGGGGACGGAAAGGTGGAGTCCATCCGATGCTGTGAGATCACCGACAGTCCGAGATTCCCGTACAGAGGACTTCATTTCGATGTTTCCAGACATTTCCGCAGCATAGGTTTCCTGAAGAAACAGATCGATGCCATGGCCGGCTTCAAGATGAACCGTATGCATATCCATCTTACCGATGCGGCGGGATGGCGTATGCAGATCGACGCCTATCCTCGTCTGACGGAGTTCGGAGCCTGGCGTCCTCAGCGTACATGGAAGGAGTGGTGGAACGGTGACAGACTGTATGCGGAAGAAGGGACTCCTGGGGCATACGGGGGATATTATACGAAAGAAGAACTCCGCGATCTTGTGGAATATGCACGAGAGAGGCATATAGAGGTAATTCCTGAAATAGAGATGCCGGGCCACAGCGAGGAGGTTCTGGCTGCATATCCGGAACTTTCATGCGCCGGCGAACCATACAGACAAGGCGAGATGTGCATAGGAAAAGAAGCTACATTCCGCTTCATCGAGGATGTACTCACGGAAGTCATGGAGGTCTTTCCTTCCGAATTCATACATATAGGCGGAGATGAGGCGAACAAGGAACATTGGAAATCATGCCCTGAGTGCCAGCAGAGAATGAAAGACGAGGGACTGAAGGATGTCGATGAGCTGCAGAGCTATATGATCTGCCGCGTGAGCCGTTTCGTGGAGTCGAAGGGAAGGAGGATAATCGGCTGGGATGAGATCCTGGACGGAGGACTTGCCGCCGGAGCTACGGTCATGTCCTGGAGAGGAACGGAAGGCGGCATCGAGGCTATGAAGATGGGGCATGATGTGATCATGACTCCGGGAAGGTACTGTTATCTCGATCATGCCCAGGATGCTCCTTTCAAGGAGCCGGAGTCGATCGGCGGCTATCTTCCTCTTGATTCGGTATATGTTTATGAACCGGCGGAGCCGTCTATGCCTTCGGAAAAGCTTCACCATCTTCTCGGTATTCAAGGCAATCTGTGGGCAGAGTACATAACTGAAGATGCTCATGCCGAATATATGTACTGGCCTCGTGCAATGGCCATAGCCGAGACCGGATGGAGCCTTCCCGAGGACAAGGATGTCGCCGATTTCAGACGCAGGGTTCTGATTGCCCTTGACCGTCTGGAAGAGGATGGATACAATGTGTTCGACCTTTCTCAGGAATATGGTGAAAGGAAGCTTGCCCAGACTGGTCTCGGCCATAAGGCAAAAGGGTGCAAGGTGGTCTATGACAAGCCGATACAGGAATGGTATCAGGCTGCGGGTGAAACCACTTTCACCGACGGAATAATTGGAGGATGGACGTACAGCGACCAGAGGTGGCAGGGTTTCCTGTCTGATATCGACGTAACCATCGATCTGGGGGAGGTTACACCGGTAAGATATGTCGGAGGAACATTCATGCAGCTGAAGGGCCCGGGAGTATTCATGCCTCAGAAGGTAGATATATATGTTTCCTCAGACGGAGAGTCATTTACCCATGTCGCAGAGGTCTGGAATGATGTTTCCGTAAATAACGAAGATCTTCTTTTCAAGAGCTTCGACACTATCTGTAATGTCGAAGCAAGGTATGTCCGTTATCATGCCAGACGCTCGACAATGAGGGGATTTCTGTTTCTCGATGAGATAATTGTCAATTAATCATATCGTTCGCCATATGTATTGATAAAATGTGTATATTTGCATATTATGCGTGTATGTGCGCCAATCGGTATATATGGATAAGGAACTGTTTCTCGAAATGCTTGATATCGACTCCACTTCCGGTAGGGAAGCGGGGTTTGCGAACTTTCTTTCAGAGAGGCTGCTGACCTCGGAATGCCGTGTGGAGAAGTTCGATGTGGGCGACGGAACGAAGAACCTTCTTTTCAGCTGGGGATGTCCGAAAGTGGTCTTCTGTTCTCATCTTGATACCGTGCCCCCGTATATTCCTCCGACATGTGACGGTACTGCGGTTCATGGACGCGGAAGCTGTGATGCGAAAGGGCAGATATTTTCGATGTATGAAGCCTGCAGGGTGCTGGAATCGGAAGGGTATGATGGCTTCGGCCTTCTGCTTCTTGCTGGTGAAGAGACAGGTTCATTCGGTGCAAAGGCCTTCAGGGAGCAGCATCCAGGTGCGGAGTGGGTGATTGTGGGCGAGCCGACTGACAATTGCATGGCCTCTGCAAGCAAGGGAACAAAGGCGTTTGAGGTTACATTCGAAGGCAAGGCCTTTCATTCTGGATATCCTCAATACGGATTGAGTGCGGTGGAAATGTTCAATGACTTCATGAATGCACTCCGCAGCATTGTCTTTCCGAAAGACGATATTCTCGGGGACACGACGTGGAATATAGGAAAGCTTGTAAGCGACAATCCCCAGAACATACTGAGTGACAGACTTACATGCCGTGTATATTTCAGAACTACTTTCGAGTCGGATGTGATGGTTTCCAATGTGATGAAGAACATCGCCGGACCGGATGCAAAGCTTCGTTTCGGACGAAGGACGGTTCAGGACGGATCCGATATAGTGGGGAAAGATGTCGCCCAGTGGCAGAAGTCCATGAAGGTCAATGCATTGGGAGGTGATACACCGACAAGGTATGAGACTCTGGAAGGCTTCCCGATAAAGCCTGTGGCTTTCGGAAGCGATGCTCCCCAGCTGACGAACTTCAGGAAGAAGATTCTGTGCGGCCCGGGATCCATCCTCGTAGCTCACAGACCTGAAGAGCACATTCTCCTCTCCGACCTTGAAAAAGCCACGGAGAATTATGTGCACATATACAGGACATTGATGAATAAAGAGAATATATAAATATTAATTGAAGCAGATATTATGATTATAATGAAGTTCGGCGGCACGTCCGTCGCAAATTTCGAGGCAATTACCAGGGCCATCTTCATCGTGGGAGGCAGACTGGATAAGAAGCCGGTAGTGGTAGTGTCGGCGTTGTCGAAGGTTACCGATCTCCTGTACAGGATATCGGATGCGGCTGCGTCAAGGAATGTAGCAGAGACAAAGCAGCTTATGGATGAGCTCAGAAGCCGTCATGTGAATCTTGCGTCGGAGCTTCTGGAACAGAGTCCTGCTCTCAAGGAAAGTGCTGTAACCCGTGTCAATGCCATCTGTGATTCTCTTGAAGAACTCGTGAATGCTGTTTGTGCAGTAGGCGAGCTCTCAGACAGGAACAAGGCCATAATCATCTCGAACGGAGAACTCCTCTCTTCTACCATCATTTGCTTTACCATGAATGCAAAGGGTATCAGGACCAATTTCATCGATGCCCGCAAGATGATGATCACAAGCAATGAATATCTGAAGGGAGAGCCTGTCATAGACGAGATTGTTGCGAGAGTGCCTGGAATCGTTGAAGAAGCATACAAGGGTATGGATGCCGTAATCACCCAGGGCTTCATCGGAACAAATCTGGCCGGGAAGCAGACTGTGCTTGGCAGGGGTGGTTCTGACTATTCCGCTTCACTCATAGGAATGGCGATAGATGCCGAGCGTATCGAGATATGGACAGATGTTGACGGAGTCCGTTCGGCGGATCCGCGTAAGGTGGAGAACACCAGGTATCTTGAGAAGATATCTTTTGAAGAGGCTGCCGAGATGGCACATTTCGGAGCAAAGGTACTTCATCCTCTTACAATCGAACCTGCGGTAAAGAAGAATATTCCGATATATGTCCTCAATTCGATGAACCCTTCGGGCAAGGGAACTGCAATCCTCCGCAGCGAGCTCATCGAGGACGGTGTGAAGTCTGTGTCGTTCAAGGAGAATATCCGAGTGATCAACATATTCTCGATGAAGATGATCAATACCTCGGGCTTCCTCCGAAGGGTGTTCGAGATTTTCAGCGAGAGCCGTGTTTCCGTTGACCTCATCAGTACATCCGAGGCCAATATTTCGGTGACTGTGGATGCATCGGAAAAGATAGACAAGGTGGTGGAACAGCTTTCCGAGTTTGCTGATGTAATTGTGGATGATGACAAGTCACAGGTGTCCGTGATCGGTAAGAATATCGTGCGTCTGAACGGTATGCTCAAAAAGACATTTGCCCCCCTTAAGAGGACGAATGTGTATATGATCTCCCAGGGCGCTTCATTCGTGAATATCAGCTTTGTCGTTGATCGTGAGGAACTTATAGAAGTGGTAAAGGATCTTCATTACCATCTCTTTGAAGTCGAGGAAGAACTTGAACAGTTTTAAACCATGAAGTTATTTATAAGCGGATACGGAAAGATGGGCAGGATGATCGAGAAGATCATCTTGGCGAAAGGTGTGGAATATGCCGGCTGGACTGAGGCAGTGACCGAGACTGATCATGCGCTTGCAAAGGAATGCGTCTGCATAGATTTCACCACTCCTGCAGCAATCAGGGAGAACTACAGGTTTCTTGCAGAGAATTTCAAGGCTGTGGTCATAGGCACTACCGGATGGGCTGACATCAAGGATGAAGTCATCGCATATTTCGAGAAGTGCAGTACCCCTATGATATGGGCGACCAATTTCTCCATCGGTGTCAATGTATTCTTTGCTGTGACGGATTATGTTTCCGGAATGCTGGGGGAGACAGGCGGATACAGCCCGTATATGATTGAAATGCATCATTGCCACAAGCTTGATGCTCCGAGCGGAACCGCAAGGTCTCTTGCCGATATCCTTGACGCGAACATGGGCGTAAATACAGACATACAGTCGGTACGCTGCGGAGAGATACCAGGCATACATACTATAGGATTCGAGGGATTGAACGACAGGATCACACTTTCTCATGAGGCTTTCTCGCGTGAAGGTTTTGCGGCTGGAGCCGTGGAGGCTGCATTGAGGACTGAAGGACTGACAGGTGTGCATGAATTCAGGGATGTCATTCTGAAGAAGTAATAATATAAGAAACGAAATGAACTATAACGGATTAAGAGGCTGCGGTACGGCGTTGGTCACTCCTTTCAGAAACGGGGAGGTGGATTATGACGCATTCGCGGCATTGGTGGATTCTCAGGTGGATGCGGGTATAGATTTTCTCGTACCGCTTGGAACTACAGGTGAGACACCTTGCCTTACCGATGAGGAAAAGATAAATATCCTCAAGCTTGCAAAGGAACGTTCTTGCGGAAAGCCTGTGGTTGCAGGTGTGGGAACAAACTCTCTTGAGCATACTATAGCCAACATCAGGCTTCTGGAACCTCACGGAGTGGATGTGTTTCTTGTGGTGGTCCCATATTACAACAAACCGCCGCAGGAGGGTATGTACCAGTATTTCAAGGCTGTAGCGGAATCTACATCAAAGCCGGTGCTTCTCTACAATGTGCCTGGAAGGACAGGGGCCAACCTTGAAGCTGCCACAACTCTCAGACTTGCTCAGATAGACAACATCATAGGTATAAAGGAGGCATCCAGCAACAGAGGTCAGATTCTTGAGATCATTGCAGGTCGTCCTGAGGGATTCCTCGTACTCAGCGGAAACGATGACGAGACATTCCCGCTCATGAAGGAAGGAGCCGACGGAGTCATCAGCGTGGCATCGAATATCGCTCCGGTTCCTGTGGCGGAACTGGCTCATGCGATGCTCGAGGGCAAGGTCGAGAAGGCTGCAGGTCTGCATGAGAAGCTTTCTCCGCTTTTCCGCAACTGTTTCGTGGAAAGCAATCCTATTCCAGCCAAGGCGGCTCTGTCTGCAATGGGCATGATGGCTAACGAACTCCGTCTGCCTCTTGTTCCATGCCAGCAGAAAACATATGACCTGATGGTCGGAACTATAAAGGATTTGTCAATAATTTAGAGAACGATATGACGGAAAAGGAGAAATTCTATAATACGATAGCTGACCTTGAGGCCGGCCGTGTAAGGGTGGCCGAGAAGATCGACGGCGAGTGGAAGGTGAATTCATGGGTGAAGGAGGTGATCCTTTCGGGATTCCGTCTTGGAAAGCTCACTGACATGACCCAGGGCCAGTTTTCCTTCTTTGACAAGGATACCATGCCAGCAAGGACTTTTACCGCAGAAAACGGTGTGAGGATCGTTCCCGGCGGCAGCAGCGTGCGTGCCGGAGCCTATCTCGCACCTTCGGTGATCATGATGCCTCCGGCATATGTGAATATTGGAGCATATGTTGACGAGGGTACGATGATCGATTCACATGCTCTTGTAGGCTCATGTGCGCAGGTCGGAAAGCATGTCCATCTTTCGGCAGCCTCACAGCTTGGCGGTGTTCTCGAGCCGGTAGGTGCTCTTCCTGTGATAATCGAGGATAATGTGTTCATCGGTGGAAACTGCGGAATCTATGAAGGTACGATCGTCAAGGAGAATGCGGTTATCGGCACAGGAGTGATAATAAATGCTTCCACAGCCATCTTCGATGCGACTACAGGAGAATATATCAGAGCCAATGAGAACGGACAGATGGTCGTTCCTTCCGGAGCTGTAGTTGTAGCTGGAAGCCGTCCTATAAGCAAAGGACCTGGCGCGGAGCAGGGAGTGCATCTGTATTGTCCGGTTATCGTGAAGTATCGCGATGACAAGACTTCCGGTTCGATTACCTTGGAAGATATGTTGAGATAAAGATCCTTCGCTATAGCTCAGGATGGCAGCTGGTTGTCATTCTGAATGGAACGAAGTGAAATGAAGAATCTTTATATGAATATTTACAGCGTAAAATTTTCCGAAGACGTAGGTTCATTCTTCAGATCTCCAGTCAGGGAGATCTTCAAGAGAGTGGACCTCAATTCGATATATTCCTTTGCCGGTGGTTATCCTTCTGCCGAGACCTTTCCTCTGGAAGATATAAGGGCTACAATGTCCGAGGTTATAGACAAATATGGCGGGAAAGCCTTTCAATATGGTGCTACTCAGGGAGTTCCGGAACTCAGGGAAGCGGTGGCTTCCCGATATGGAGTCCCTGTGGAACGTGTCCAGATAACCTCTTCTTCCCAGCAGGGAATCGATGTGTGTACAAGGGTGCTGGTCAATCCGGGAGACGTCATCCTGACATCCAACCCTTCGTATCTCGGAGCTCTTCAGTCATTCCGTTCGTATAGGGCAGACATAAGGGGTATTGCCCATAATGATGATCTCGATGCCTTCCGTGACGGTTATGAGAATGTCATAGCTCAGGTCAAGGCCGAGGGAAAGACTGTCAAGTTCCTTTACATGATTCCGGATTTTCAGAATCCTTCGGGAGAATCCCTGACCCTCGAGGAAAGAAAGATGCTTGTCTCTCTGGCTCGGAAACATGATTTTCTCATAGTCGAGGACAGTCCGTACAGAGAACTGAGATATGAGGGTTCACATATACAGACCATGTATTCCCTTGACCCGGACAGAGTCATCCACCTCGGATCCTTTTCGAAGATATTCGCTCCCGGATTCCGCCTCGGCTGGGCTCTTGCTCATCCTGATATCCTTGACAAGATATATGTCTGCAAGCAGTCCCTTGACCTTTGTCCGCCGATATTCGACCAGTATGTGGCGGCGGAATTCCTTTCCAGCGGACAGCTTGATGCCAATCTTCAGAAAAGCATAGCCCTTTACAAGGGTAAACGCGACCTGCTTCTTTCCCTTCTTGAAGAGCATATGCCTGACGGAGTGCGGTGGACTCATCCGGAGGGAGGCCTTTTCCTCTTCCTTACATTGCCGGAAGGTTTTGATTCCGTAAGGTTTTACGATACGGCTCTGGATGCGGGAGTGGCATATGTTGCAGGAGAATTCTTCCATCCGGACGGAAGCGGCAAGAATACCATGAGACTGAACTTCTCATTCATGAGCCCCGAGCGTATCAGAGAAGGCATAAAGCTGCTCGCGGAATTGCTGAGCAACGCAATATGCTGATATTCAGGGATATACGAGATTACCCTGCATTCCCGGGACAGCAGGGTTTTGAGTTAAGTTGTTGATTTACAGAGAATTACATGACACTGAAATTCTATAAATATCAGGGTGCAGGAAATGATTTCCTCATAGCTGACAATCGTGACGGAAGCATAAGGCTGACCGAGGAGCAGATAGCCGCTTTATGTGACAGACGATATGGTGTCGGCGCTGACGGACTCATGCTTCTGGAAAGTCCGGATGCATATGTCCCGGAAGAAGGGAGGATTCAACGCAGTTCTGACGGTTTCAGGATGACATATTACAATTCTGACGGTTCAGGAGGAATGATGTGCGGAAACGGCGGCCGCTGCATAGTCGCTTTTGCTGCAGATATGGGTATCACCAACTTCAGTTTCATGGCTGCTGACGGCTGGCATCGTGCAGATGTAGTTTCTTCGGAAGGAAAGACCAGGATCGTAAGACTTCTGATGAAGGATGTGAAATCTTATGAACATTATGATTCTCTGACAGGAGTCTCTGCTCCTTCCGACGGTTATTTCCTTGATACCGGTACGCGTCATTATGTGCGCATTGTCGAAAGACTTGATGAATATGATGTTGTGGGTGAAGGTCGTGACATCAGATATAATGCGGCTGAGCTTCAGCCTGTAGGGGTGAATGTCAATTTCATCGAGCAGGACGGAAGTGTTCTGAAAGTCCGCACTTACGAGAAGGGTGTCGAGGATGAGACATATGCTTGCGGTACTGGCATAGTAGCCTCATGCATAGCCGCTTATAAGGCAGGAATAAGCCCTTCTGAAATTAATGGGGCTCATGTGGCCTATGATGTGAAGGCGAAACGTGACCGTCTCAAGGTCTCTTTCCGTCCGCTTGACCAGTTCGACGGAGTTGCGGAAGATGTATATCTGACCGGTCCGGCAACCTTTGTGGCTGAAATCATTTGTGAGATTTGATTATTTATATCTATATTTGTCTTTGGTAGTGTAATGTTAAAAAAAATAATGAAATGAAAAAGATACTTGTTTTATTCATAGCTGCCTTCTGCGCGGCTTCGTGTTTTGATGATGGTTCTGGAATGGGTCAGAAATATTCTCTGGCCGCAACTTTCCAGTATTCAGGCGTATCGTTCAGGTCTGACAGTACATTCGTGAATCATAAGGATACTATCGGCTTCGGTTTTGATGTGCTGAATTTCTATCACAATCTTGACGAGGGACTTGTGAGAACAGAGGGTGGATTCACGCTTTCTTGCGCTGAAATGCCTAAGTCCGGTGTGACAGAGGGCCTTGTGAATACATTCAGAGCAATGGTTCCGACCGGTATGGAAAAGGGAAATATCTATACCGTATTCCGTCAGAACCCTGATGAAAGCAAGATGCCTGAGCATGATGTCGAATTCTCATATCCGGAATACGGAGCATGCAAGATGGTAGGATGCTATGTTACAAATACAGTAGAGGTTGTGGAATATGTGAAGAAGAACTTCGCTTTGGGTGACAGGCTTTCGTTGAAGGCAACCGGTTACCTCAATGGTCAGAAGACCGGAGAAGCAGAATTCGTTCTGGCGGATTTTTCGGCTCAGAAGGATTCTATCGTGACTAAATGGTCTGTGTTTGACCTCGGCAAGTTAGGTTCGGTCGAGCATGTAGATTTCGAACTGAACTCTTCAAATGCGAATGTTCCTACATATTTCTGCATGGACAGCATGGTAGCAGAAATTGCATTGGAGTATTAATACTTGATCTTTAAGACTATGAAAACCAATCAGGAGTACAAGAATTCGGCCCTGGCTGCTCTCAAAGGCAATTGGGCGCCCTCGGTAGTTGCGACAATCATTATCTTTGCGCTGGCTATCATCATGATTGTTCCTTCTGCAGTGCTCGAAGGAGCTGGACAGGCTGCAACAGATATGGGTCATGCGACCTCGGCTACTGCGACTATAGGAATAATCAGCTTCGCTCTGATGTTGCTTCTGCCGCTGTTGGTTTATTACCCGCTCTGCTATGTGGGCTATAGCAATACATTCAGGCAGCTGCTTGTGAACGGAGATGCCAGAGTGACATCCAACATGTTCTCAAACACGTTCAAAGGCTACTGGAGAAACGTATGGGGAGGTTTCCTCATGATGCTGTTCACATATCTCTGGATGCTCCTGCTCATCGTTCCAGGCATCATCAAGGCATTCGCCTATTCGATGACCCCTTATATCCTGAAGGACTATCCCGAGCTCTCTGCCAACCAGGCAATCAATCTCAGCATAAAGATGATGAAAGGTCACAAGTTCGACTATTTCTATCTCCAGCTGAGCTTCATCGGCTGGGGCCTCCTTTCGATATTGACCCTCGGAATCGGATATATCTGGCTGATGCCTTACATGTACGCCTCAATGGCTGCATTCTATGAGGATATAAAGAATGACTATATCAATAAAACTACTAATCTTTAAAACTAGAAAACATGATTTCATTTATCATCTGGCTCGTAGGAGTCATCTGCTGCATCTGGTGCATCAAGGATGTATGGAGCAAGCCAAATCTCGACAAGGTAATCAAACTGGTCCTCACTATCGCACTTCTCTGCTTCAGCTGGATCGGTCTTGCCGTATATTATTTCATTCTTAAGGACAGACTTTAAAGAAGTCCTGCAGGAATCTGCATCAATATTTCCTGATATTCCGGATCGACGGACAGGATAAGATCTTCATGGAGCGGTATCATTACTGCTCCATTTTCTGTTTCCACCTCTATGCAAGGATTGTTCGGGATGTCGATGAAGTCTGTGATTTCTCCGACTTCGTAAATGTCAACGGATTCTTCATCTGCCGTTGCGAGATCCTGAGAATCCTGGCCTTCAGCCGGCGTAAGAAGCATCCATCCTACAAGAGCCGCATATCCGTCTTCTTCAAGTGACATCTCCGGGATGCCGCTTTCATCGATATATACCGCCTTTCCTGTGATTTCTTCGACATCTTCCATAGAACAGATGTCTGTCAGGCGGACGAGGGCCTTGGAATTGCCCCTCTTTGTAAATGATTCGATAAAAAAAGGAACCGGCAGTCCATCGAAAACGATGAACACCGGTTCGTTTAAACTGATATCTTCAGGAGCGATTTCGCGGAAACCCATGACGAGCTCCCCATCGGTACCGTTAGATTTCAATACCTGGGCTATCTGCTGCAAGTTGTCGTAACCTGCCATGCCGGAATTAAGCCTCAGTGTTCTCAGCCTCAGCCTCTGCAGCAGCTGCTTCCTGAGCAGCCTTCTCAGCAGCGGCAGCCTCGGCAGCTGCACGTGCAGCCTCCTCAGCCTCAGCCTTTCTCTTAGCGATAGCCTCAGCTCTCTCCTGATTTACCTTAGCCTCAGCCTCAACTGCAGCCTTTCTCTCAGCAGCAGCGTCCTTTCTGAGACCCTCCTTCTTTGCGCTTACCTTGGCAGCCTTCTCAGCCTTCCAAGCTGCGAGCTTTGCATCAGCCTGCTCCTGTGTGAGAGCACCCTTCTTTACACCACCCTCGAGGTGCTTTGCAAGGAGTACACCCTCGTAAGAGAGGATACGCTTTGCAGTAAGTGTAGGCTGTGCACCTACGTTAAGCCATGCAAGTGCGCGCTCGTTGTTGAGAACGATAGTTGCAGGGTTTGTGTTAGGGTTGTAAGAGCCGATCTGCTCGATGAAACGACCATCGCGTGGTGCGCGTGAATCAGCCACAACAATGTGGAAGAATGCGAAATTCTTCTTACCGTGGCGCTGGAGACGAATTTTAACAGCCATTGTGAATCTGTTTTAAAGTTGTTTATAATAATACATATGCTTCCTACCCGAGGAAAAGCGTGCAAAGATAGCAAATAAAAATTATTTTTCAATAAGAATCATTGAAAATGAATGCATTAAAAGAATCGGATGAAAAATTTTTGAAAAAAGTTGCATAAAAATTTGCAGGTTCAAAATTTTGTCGTACCTTTGCAATCCCAAAACAAAAGAAGCGGTGGTGGTGAAATGGTAGACACGCTACTTTGAGGGGGTAGTGGGCGTAAGCCTGTGCGAGTTCGAGTCTCGCCCACCGCACGAAGGAGATCAGCAGAAGCTGGTCTCTTTTTCGTTATATATATGCCTGTCGTTACATATTTATTTTGTATTTTTACGGGACTAATGATTGTACCGATATGCATACATTGAAGAACGATCTCCTTGCCATCAGGGTCAAGGAGCATGGCGCAGAGCTGGCCAGTATAAAAAAAGGCTCGGAAGAATATCTGTGGCAGGCTGATCCTGCATTCTGGGGAAGGCATTCGCCGGTCCTCTTTCCGATCGTAGGAAGCGTATGGGACAAGAAGTATAGGGTTGACGGAAAGGAATTCGAGCTCGGGCAGCATGGATTTGCCCGCGATATGGATTTCACCCTTGTTGAAAAGAAAGATACGGAAATACGGTTCAGGCTGGAATCTGATGAAGAGACTCTGACAAGATATCCTTGGCCCTTTATCCTTGAGATAGGGTACAGACTTGAAGGAAATGCGATAGCAGTCATATGGAAAGTGACGAATCCGGGAACTGAGGACATGTATTTCCAGATAGGCGCCCATCCGGCTTTCTATTATCCGGACTATGACCCTCAGACTGAAGAAAGAGGATTCCTTTCATTTGACAGAAACGAAGGTCTGGAATGCATAAGGATAAAGGAGAAGGGATGTGTGGATGCAGAGAAGAAATATCCTCTGGAAGTGCCTGAAAACGGCCTTTTCCCGCTGACAAAGACCACCTTTGATGCGATAGATACCATAATGCTTCAGGACTCTCAGATCGGCAGGGTGACGCTGCATAAGCCGGACAGGACTCCGTGGCTCAGTCTGACCTTCGGTGCTCCTGTTGTCGGAATATGGTCTCCTCCGACAAGAAACGCCCCTTTCATCTGTCTTGAACCATGGTACGGAAGATGTGACCGTGCGGACTATGAAGGCGATTACAGAGACAAGGACTGGATCAACAGGCTGGCTCCGGGGGAAACATTCGAAAGCGTATATACGATAGAAATAGCATGATGTTTGATTTTGCCTGCGTTTATTAGTGTAACATAAACGCAGGTTTATTATGAAAAGTCTGATTCCTTTGGCCATGGCGGCGATCATGCTGCCCGGCCTTGCAAGAGCTCAGAGCGCGGCTTTCGACAATTCGCCAGTCAGAAGCCTTGATCTCAGCCGGTACCTTGGAACATGGTACGAAATCGCCCGGTTTGACCACAGCTTCGAGAGAGGCCTGGAAAATGTGACGGCGGAATATCTTCTTCGTGATGACGGAAAGATAGATGTTATCAATTCCGGATGGAAAGAAGGGAAATACAAGGTTGCGGAGGGAAAAGCCCGGCAGCCTGATCCGAAAACCGATCCGGCTCATCTTGAAGTTTCCTTTTTCCTGTTCTTTTACAGTGATTATAATGTCCTGATGATCGACGAGGGATATGACGTTGCGCTGGTAGGCAGCGGAAGCCCGAAATATCTTTGGATCCTCTCAAGAACCCCGGCCGTTCCGACTGAAGTACTGGAATCACTTACGGCAGAAGCGGAAAGGAGAGGATACGACACTTCCAGGCTGATATGGGTCGATCAGAGCAGGAACATCACTGATTCTTTGTGAATCTGACATTCAGGTAAAGTCCCGGCGATGCCGCTACAGGCTTCTCCGGGGCATATTTTCCTTCAGATTCAAGCTCCGGCATGAATGAACGCGACACGTAATCGATTATATACATGTCAAGAGTATCAGCTGCCTCCTCAGTTCCCTCCAGAAGTCGGAGACCGATGTATGACTCTGTATCTTCGCTGGTTTCCCTGGCAGAGAAGTAGCGGTTCGTGTTGTCAAGAATGAATGTCTGGATTTCTGTCGATGAACCGTTTCCAAGATCAAGAAGCATTTTTTCTCCAGTCCTGAAATCAGATCTGTCGATGAAGTAATTCTCGAATCTTGAGAAGAATGAAGGTTTGAACTCACACTCGGACAGGTCGAATTCCATGGCGTCGAAATCGTTCTGCTTAGGGAACTGATCCATTTTAGAATACTGCTCACCCCAGTATTCCGCCATGTAAAGCGAATCGGTCACGAGAGTGTCCATCTTCCATCTTCCGTCGAGCTTGCCCCACTTCCTCTCCATCAGGTGCAATCCCATTTCTGCGATCTCACCGTCTCCATAAATGTCATCGTGGCTTATATTGAAGAATGCCATGCCTCTGTCTTCCGCTGGAGCGGAATCCGGCCTGATCAGCTTGATTTCTCCCTTCGTTTCTCCTGCCTTGATGGTGAAGAACGTGCTGTCGGCGAATGTGAAGTCTGTTCCTTCATATGCGGTCGATTTGCCCGGATCAGCAGTTATCGATATCCTCACATCATGCATCAGAGCCTTCTTCTTGCCATTCTTGTCAGTCACGGTAAAGGCTATGGAAACGGAATCTGTCAGGATTCCGAAATCTCTTTCAAATGTGAAATATGCAGGATTGTCCTGAATGGTGAATTCTGAAGTCAGATATTTGCCTCCGTCAGTGCCCTCAGGAAGTGATACAGTCAGGCTTACGGTCTTCTCCGTACCGAACTTCAAGGTGGTGACGATGATAGAGTCAACAGGGGAATCTCCTCCCAGGACAAATGCATCTGCCGATGCCGTATAATCGACACCTTTTTCTGCCGTACCACCGAAAGTTACAGGAAACACCCTTTCCGTGCTGTCTGTCATGAAGGCTGTAGCCAGCCTGAATATGGCAGTTTCGTCAGTGACCTCCGGACTTTCCGCGAAGAAAGACACTGCGGGATTCATTGTCAGTTCGTCGCTGCATGATATGAATGCGGCGGCAAGCAGTAAGCTGATTATATATCTTTTCATATCTGTCCTGTCTGTACAAACTACAAATATATGAAATAATCTTCGATGCCGCTTGATAAATGCTCCCAAATTCTTGGTATCACCTGCAGACGAAGTACCAATTTATCGTGAAAGAACTGCTGAAAAACGGGTGTTCAGGTGCATGAATTGAATAAAAAGGATATATTTGCGCAAAGCGCAAAATCAGCAACATGAAACTGTCGGAACTTAATACGGGAGAGCGTGCGGTGATCGTGAAGGTTAACGGTCACGGCAGTTTCCGCAAAAGAATAATAGAGATGGGATTCGTGAAGGGCAACAGGGTCAAGGTGATCCTCAACGCCCCTCTCAGGGATCCTATTGAATATGAGATAATCGGCTACAAGATATCGCTCAGACGCGAAGAGGCCTCGAAGATCGAGGTCATAAGCGAGTCAGAGGCAAAGAAGATGCTTTCTGAAAGGGAGGCACTTCCGGCTCTTGAGGCTGGGGATGAGGCTTATCTCGAAAGGGAGATGACATCATTGGCTGAGGAAAGGAGAAAGGTCATAAAGGTCGCTCTTGTAGGTAATCCGAACTGCGGAAAGACCTCTCTGTTCAATATCGCTTCGGGAAGCCACGAACATGTAGGAAACTACAGCGGAGTCACCGTGGATGCGAAGGAAGGACGGTTCGAATATGGCGGATATCGCTTCATCCTCGTCGATCTGCCGGGAACATATTCCTTGTCCGCATATAGTCCGGAAGAACTCTATGTGAGGAAGAATCTGATCGAAGACATGCCGGACGTCGTGGTGAATGTCGTTGACGCTTCCAATCTTCAGAGAAACCTGTATCTTACAACCCAGCTGATCGACATGAACCTTAGGGTGGTCATGGCTCTGAATATGTACGATGAGCTTCTTGCCAAGGGTGACAAGTTGGATATCAGACAGTTAGGCTATCTCCTCGGAATGCCGGTCGTGCCTACTGTAAGCCGTAACGGGGAAGGTATCGATGCATTGTTCGATACGGTGATACAGATATACGAGAAGAGCGATCCTCACATATCACGTCATATCCACATCAATCATGGAGCCGAACTCGAGCAGAGCATAGACCGTATAAAGCATCTCCTGCAGAAGAATACGGACATCAGATACAAATATTCTACCCGATATCTCTCGATAAAGTATCTTGAGAACGACAAGGAAGTTGACAAGGTAGTCGAGGCCCTGCCCGACAGGGATGAGATAATTTCAGCAAGATTCGAGGAACAGAAAAGGATAGAAGGACTTTTGAAATCAGGACTTGAATCGGCTATGGTGGACGCCAAATATGCTTTCGTCCAGGGTGCATTGGCTGAAACATATGAACCGTACAAGGGACAGAAGCGCAGGCATACGCTGACCGACAAGCTGGATTCAGTCATTACGAACAAATGGCTGGCTTTTCCGATATTCTTCTTCCTTCTGTATGTCGTGTTCCAATGCACCTTCATATTCGGAGAATACCCGATGAGGTGGATCGAATGGGTCGTGGAGCAGTTCGGGGCTTTCGTGGCTGCGGCCATGAGGGACGGATGGGTCAAGGACCTGGTGGTGGACGGAATCATAGGCGGAGTCGGAAGTGTCCTTGTCTTTCTGCCTAACATCCTGATACTCTATATGTTCATATCCCTTCTCGAAGATTCCGGATATATGGCGAGGGCGGCATTCATCATGGACAAGCTCATGCATAAGATAGGTCTTCACGGAAAGTCGTTCATTCCGATGATCATGGGATTCGGATGCAATGTTCCGGCCATCATGGCGACCAGGACGATCGAGAGCCGGAAGAGCCGTCTGATAACCATGCTCATAATTCCTCTGATGTCATGTGCCGGACGAATGCCGGTATATGTACTGATAGCCGGAGCCTTCTTCCCTCGCCATGCCGGTCTGGTGGTGCTGGGACTTTACGCGTTAGGAATCGTTCTGGCAGTCATCGCGGCAAAGGTAATGAGCCTATTCTTCAAGGACGATGACCTGCCTTTCGTGATGGAGCTTCCTCCATATCGTGTGCCGACGGGGAAATCCGTGTTCCGCCATACGTGGGAAAAGGGCCGCCAGTATCTTCAGAAGATGAGCGGCATCATACTCATATGTTCGATGGCCATATGGTTCCTGGGATATTTCCCTAACCATGATGCATATGATTCGGTCAAGGAGCAGCAGGAACATTCATTCATCGGATATGTCGGAAAGGCGATGGAACCTGTGCTCGAACCTCTCGGATTCGATTGGAGAATGGGAGTCGGCATCGTTGCCGGAGTCGGTGCGAAGGAGCTGGTGGTCAGTACCTTGGGCGTGATGTATGCTGACGAGCAGCCGGTTTCGGATTCTTCATCTGTAATTCCTGGCGGAGCCGATGATTCAGCTGTCGGCGAGACCCGTCTCCAGAAGGCGCTTGTCCGTTCTGTAAGCCCGGCGGCTGCATTGGCATATATGGTGTTCATCCTTCTGTACTTCCCGTGCATTGCCACATTCGTTGCCATAAAGAATGAGAGCGGAGGCTGGAAATGGGCGATCATCACAGCCGTATATACCATATTCCTGGCATGGGTTGCCGCATTCATCACCTTCCGCATCGCTTCGCTGCTGCTTTAAGATGAGGTGAAAATACCAATTATTAGGGATTGTCGGACTGTCTGACTCAGGCTATCTTTGCAAATGTGATCAGATAGAACCAAATCCTTTTAATTGTTGTATTAAACTATATAGTTTTGAGTGAGAGGCCTTCCGTGACGGAACGCCTCTTGTTGATTTGGTGAGTTTGAGGAAAAAAGATTAACTTTGAACAAATTATAATCATATGACCACAGAGATCGAACGTGTCGTGTTTTCTGAGCAGATGAAGCTGGCTGACCTTATTGACGTCAACTTCAAGCTGCTCAATGTCCTGTCCCGTCTGGGAATCAGCCTGGGATTCGGGGAAAATACCATCAAGGAAGTGTGTGAAAGGCAGGGGATAAATCTGAATTCCTTCCTGCTGATATGCAATATATATACATATGACAGCTATATGCCTTCCGCAGATCTTCTCGCTGGAGCTGATCCGGCGACGATAGTGGATTACCTTCATAATTCCCATGCTTTTTATCTCGGAAAGGAGTTCGTCGGATTGGAGAACAATCTTTCAGCAATGGTGGAGCCCTGCGATGAGCTTCAGAAGAAGATCGTGGCAAAGTTCTTCTCCGACTACAGGACCCAGGTGGAAAGGCACTTCGAATATGAGGAGGATGTCGTGTTCCCTTATGTACAGTCTCTGATCGATGGTGGCCGTCATGAAAGCTATTCCATAGAGCAGTTCGAGGAAAATCACAGCAATATAGACGAGACATTGAACGACCTCAAGAACATCGTGATGAAATACCTTCCGGAGACATGCGATACAGTCCTCCGCAATGAGGTGCTTTACAGGATATACAGACTTGAGGAAGACCTGCTCAAGCACACCCTCATAGAGGATAATGTCCTTATACCTATGGTCAATAAAATGGAAGAGAAATGAAGCCTGTACACAAGAAAGTCCTGCTGATCATCCCTTCCAGAATAGTTGCAAGGGGATTGGAGGCCGTGCTGTCCGAGCTTGGGGAATTCCGTGTCGAGGGCATTCTGTCCGATCTCTCCCATGCTTCTGAAGCCCGTCTCCGCAATATGGATGCGGATGTCATAGTCATTGATCCGCTTGTCTTTGATTATGTCTCGAGGGCAAATGCCCGTGCGCGTCTTGCCGAACATTCCGATGCTGCGGTGGTTGCATTGAAGACCGTTCCGATGGAGGAGGAGCAGATAAGGCAGTTTGACGGTACTATAAGCATGTATGACGATCCTGTGGCCGTGGTCCGTAAGCTTCGCGAGTCTCTCGCATCACATGAGGAAACCCCTGAGTCGGAAGGCCATGACCTATCTCAGCGCGAAAAGGAGATTCTTGTCTGCGTGGCAAAGGGAATGTTGAACAAGGAAATTGCCGACCGTTGCAATCTTTCCATCCACACGGTCATAACCCACCGCAAGAACATAACCCGCAAGACCGGCATCAAGACCGTCGCCGGCCTCACCGTCTATGCTCTCCTGAACAATCTCATTGACTCGAATTCGATCGAGCTTTGATTTCGTTATCTTATGAATATTTCCTCGGCAGCCTGAAGAGGATGGCAAGGAGGGCGCAGATGCCCATGATGATGGGGTAGTAGAGGTGGCTGATGATGGTGATGGTGGAGATTCCGGCGAGGCCGGCGGCCATCAGAAGCTGTGCACCGTATGGGATGAAGCCCTGGATCAGACATGAGAATGTATCCAGGATGCTGGCGGTCTTGCGCGGGTCGAGGCCGAATTTCTGTGTGATGTCCTTCGCGATGCGGCCGGTGGTTATGATGGCTATAGTGTTGTTTGCTGTGCAGAGGTTGGAAAGGGACACAAGGGCGGCTATGCTGAGTTCTGCACCTCTCTTGCTTCTTATGCGTCGTGTGAGGCCGTTTACTATGAAGTCCAGACCTCCGTTTGCCTTTATCAGTTCGAGCATTCCTCCGGCCAGCATCGTGACAATGATCAGATCACCCATTCCGCTTATTCCGCTTCCGATGGATTCAAGGAAGCCGGTCCATGTGAGATCACCCCCGCAGAATCCGATGATGGCATTGACTGCAAGACCTATGGTAAGGACGGCAGCAACATCTATTCCGGATATGGCCAGGGCTATGACCAGGACATACGGGATGAGCTTCACCCATTCGATCGTGCCGGCTTCAGGAGACACGGATACGGATGCCCCTAAAAACACATACAGACATGCCACAATGATTGCTGCGGGAGCGACTATGCGGATATTTACCTTGAACTTGTCTGCCATGGAGCATTCCTGGGTCCGGGTTGCTGCTATGGTCGTGTCAGAAATGAATGAAAGATTGTCTCCGAAGAAGGCGCCTCCTACAATGATTGCCGTGATGAAAGGAATGCTTGCAGCCATTCCGGATGCCCCTCCGAGAGCAAGTTCCTCGGCTATTCCTGCAGCAACGGGTACGAGAGCTACGATCGTGCCTACGCTGGTTCCGATGGACATGGATATGAAGCATGCCGCAAGGAAAAGTCCGGCATATAGAAGCCTTCCGGGCAGGATGCGCAGGGCAAGGTTGACGGTGGCATCGATCGCTCCTATCTCCTTGGCAGTCGAGGCAAATGCGCCGGCAAGTACGAATATCCATATCATCAGAAGCACGTTCTTGTTGCCTGCACCTTCGGAGAATGTCGCTATCCTCTGCTCCATGGTCTTGCCTCGGCAGATGGCTATTGCATATATCGAAGCGATGAGGAAGGCCGCGGATATCGGGATCTTATAGAAATCGTCTGCTATGATGGAAGATACGAGATATACGCAGAGGAAAACAAACAGGGGACTGAGTGCCAGCCAGCCGTTCATGGGCTTTGAATCATGCTCTGCCCATCTGTCACGTACGCCTTTGAAAAGTTCTTTGAGATATCTTTCAGGAATTATGCCCATGTCAAATCCGTTTTGATGATACAAAGATACATAAAATAGAATTATCTTTGCAGAGATGTCTCGACTTCGCTCGACATGACAATCGGGGACTCGACATGACAATGGAAATGGGAAAAAGGAAGGAAATCATACAGGCGCCGATGGGGGAGACCAAGGTTCTTCTCCATACCTGCTGTGCGCCATGCTCAAGTGCGATCATCGAGGCCATGATGCAGAACGGCATCACTCCGGTCATATTCTATTGCAATCCGAACATTTATCCGCGTGAGGAATATGAAATCCGCAAGAACGAGTGTACCAGATATGCTCAGTCCCTCGGACTTGAGATCATTGACGATGATTATGATCACGAGGCATGGCTGGAGGCAGTCAAGGGAATGGAGGACGAACCGGAAAGGGGAGGGAGATGCCTTAAATGCTTCAAGATCAGACTTCTCCGTACAGCGGAATATGCAGCGAAAAGAGGTATAAGGGTCATAACGACCACCCTCGCCTCATCCCGTTGGAAATCCCTCGACCAGATAAACGAAGCCGGCCGCTGGGCCTGCTGTCAGATAAACGGGCGCTTCTGCGCCGCACCGCTCGCGTCAGAAGTCATCTGGTGGGACCAGAACTGGCGCAAAGGCGGCCTGCAGGAACGTCGTCTGCAGATAATAAAGGAATATGACTTCTACAACCAGCAGTACTGCGGCTGTGAATTCAGCATGCGAAAGGATGTCTAAAGGACAGGCCTGTCTGAACCTGGCTCCGACTTCACTACAGTGACGCAGCCATCTTTCACGTCGGCAGGGATGCTTTCCTTTCTGTAAACCTGATCTTCCCCTTCAGATGGCGCAAGGGTCATGGTGTTTTCGTCTTCGCTCAGCACCACACCATATCCGGTGCCCCAAGCTTCACCGTCATTATACTTGCCAGTAAGCACAGCGGTCTTTTCATCCAGTGACCATGTGCCTCTGTAGAGACGGTACGCACCTTCCCCGACCTTCTGGTACAGCTCGAATGTGTTGTCCGAAACAAGTCCGAGATATATGTCGGCATCTATGTCCGAAACGACGCAATGCCATTCTCCTGCGATCTTCTCGGCAAGAGTCTTTTCAACGACAGGCGGGGTCGGGCCTGGGTCTGGACCAGGCTGAGGCTGTGGATCAACCGGTTCCTTGCATGAAAGCACTGACAGAAGCAGTGCGGCAATATATATTATCTTCTTCATTTCAGTCATCTTGATTTTAGAGCCATCCTCCGTTCTTTGCAGCGTAAGGCCTTGATACGATTGATATTTCGCGTGAATATGCCATTTCTCCGATTCCGTTCTCCTTTTCGGAATCCTTGCCGACAGCAGAGCTGAGGGTGATCTTTCCTGCTCCGATCTTCGTACATTCGATTTCAAGACGGCCGTCCTTGATTACAGGATCCGAGGTAAGTCCGAGAGAATTCCTTGAAGCTTCGTCAATGTTGATTGTATAGCTGTCGTAAAGATTGCAATATTGGCTGAGATCAACGGTTTCCTTCGATCCCGCCTTGACAAGGATTGATGGCGTACCCTCTATGGCCATGAGGAATTTCCATGCATCGACTGCTCCCGTACCCATCTTTCCTTTGAACCTGCCCATGTCAACGGAAACAGTCTGTGTGGTTGAGAACGGAGGATTGAACTCCTTTGTCCCGCCGTCATTGAACTGATCGATGTCATTCACCGAGGTCAGCAGCAGCGATGTGAGTTCCTCGCGCGTAAACTTCTTTCCGATCTTCTTCGCATATGCAAGTCCGAGCGCTATAACTCCTGATACATGCGGACAAGCCATCGATGTTCCCTGCATATACACATAGTTCTTGCTCTGGCCTTTGCCTGTGTCATATCCCGGATATCCTCCGTCGATGGAAGCCTGTACTCCGGTGGAAAGAATCATTCCGCTGTATGTTCCTGCGACTCCCTGCCATTCTCCTCCCGGAGCAGCGATCTTGCATCCAGGGCCATAGTTGGTATAACCTCCCGGGAGCCAGTCATATCCGAATGCTGTGACTGAAAGCACGTATGGAAGGGCTCCAGGATAGCATGAATACGGATTGCTGTGGTTTCCTGCAGCGAATACGGCTATGTTGCCCTCGAGAGACTCGTGATTGCTGTTTGCAGGATCAAGGAAATATTTCAATGCGGCATTCTCGATAGGTGAACCCTTTATCTCCACATCACCGAGCATTCCACCGTTGAGGTAGGTGTCATCGTCGGCGATAGGATTGTAATTTCCATATGAGCACTGAGCTATACATGCACCGTTGTCAGCGGCATATATGAATGCCATAGCACTCTGGGCGTCTGTAGTATATGCGCTTCCTTCGAATATCTGGCAGCTCATCAGACGTACTCCGTCCCCGTTTCCGGTACCTCCTGCAATGGAACTGATGCCCTTGCCGTTTCCATTCGTCGCACCGATTATTCCTGCCACATGCGTTCCATGACCTACTCCCTTGTTGCTGGTTACAGAATTGCCGTCAACCGCAGGCTGGGTCTTGCCTTCGAGTGCACCGGCAGCGTAATCATTGTCAATGGCGAAGCAGTTCACGAAATTGAATCCGTATTTGTCATCGATGAATCCGTTGCCGTCATCATCCACATCAGCAGTTCCTGAAATCTCGGCTTCGTTCCTCCACACGGCCTCCTTCAGGTCTTCATGCCTGAATTCCACACCGCAGTCGAATACCGCCACAATCACGCTTGGATCGCCTCCTGTAAGCCTCCAGGCATCCTTCACTCCCACATCTGCGCCTTCCACAGCACCGGATGCGACAGAGCCGTCATTGACCAGATTCCATTGCGAATTGTTGTAAGGATCGTCAAACGGAATCAGGCCACCGCTTTTCGTCACAGGGACCGGATCGAACGGAAATGCCTCCTCAGCCCTTACTGGCTGAAGATATCTGTTGTACTGGACGGATCTGACAGCAGGATTCAATGCCATCTTCTCCGCCATCTTCTCCGGACGGATCTGCTTGTCGAATTCTATGGTGAACCATTGGTGCAGACCGTATTTTCTTGCAACTTCCATGTTCCTGGGACGTATCGGAATTGCCGGAGAAACGGTTATATCCATGTCCGTGAACACCGCTGAAGCATTTTCCAATGAAGCCTCGTCAAGTTTCACGAGCAGCGAACCCGGAGCGATTTCTCCATTGCTGCCTCCGACGAGCTTGGCTTCAAGAGTCTGCTGCGGAAGGGCAGGGATGTTGTCCTGTATTTCCTTTGTACATGATAGCACAGCCAGAGCTGCGAGTACAGGGATCAATCTCTTCATATGTTATTCTGATTTTATTGTCAATATGGCTTTCCTGACACCTTTTCCACTTACTTCGACAGTGATGTCGCCAGGCTCTGTACCGCTCTGGACAAGCACTGTGAGCTGTCCGCTGAAAAGATGCATCTGAGGTTCATGGAATGGCTCAAGGCATGTCGGGTCTCCGTTTGCCATAGCCTTGAAGCTGCCGGCTCCGCTTACCTTGACCTTTACCAGTCTGCTGTCAACAGGAACGGGATTTCCGTCCTTGTCGGTAAGACTTACGTTCACGAAGCAGAGGTCTTCACCGTCGGCCTTGATGGTCTTTCTGTCCGGGGTGAGCTTCAGAGCGGAAGCTTTGCCTGCAGTACGGATGGATTTCTCTGCAACTGCCTTTCCATCAGCATCATATGCTACGACCTTGATCTCTCCCGGCTGATATTTCACATCGTTCCACATCAGTCTGAAACGTTTCATGGCCTCTTCTCCCAGACATGGAGTCTTTCCGTCCGGTTCTGCGAATGTCCTGGTGCCCTGAGAGACTCCGTTCACGAAAAGTTCGGCATATGGATATGTTGTATATACGAATACCGGTGTGGTCTCGCCTTCGCGACCCTTCCAGTTCCAATGCGGAAGCATGTGCAGGGTCTCGTCTTCCTTGTTCCACTGGCTTCTGTAGAGGTAGAAGCGGTCTTTAGGAATATATGCAAGGTCAACGATTCCGAATACGGACGAATGGTTAGGCCATGCATCTGTGTCATATGGTGAAGGCTCTCCAAGATAATCGAATCCCGTCCATACGAACTGTCCCATGCACCATTCGTAATCCTCGTCAGCGGCGAAGTCATTGTCCGGAATATTCGACCACCAGCAGTATTCCGTATCATATGATGAGGACTGATGGTCATCGTGCATGATGGCCGATCCTGTCTGGGCAGGGAAATGATAGACCCCGCGTGAACTTACTGTGGATGCGGTCTCGCTTCCGAGGATCAGACGCTGAGGCAGAAGTTCATATGCAGGTATATACCTGTCAACCTTGTAGTTGAATCCGACGATGTCGAGCTGTTCTGCGAATCCGTTGATTGTCACGGCATTATACTGGTCCATTCCGCATGTCACCGGTCTTGTCGGATCTTCGCGATGACATATGTCCTGAAGCCATGCGGCCACCTCGAGACCCTCCTCTTTCCACTGTGAAGGCACTTCGTTACCTATGCTCCACATTACTACAGAAGCATTGTTGCGGAAATGACGAAGCATGTTGATCATGTCCTTTTCAGCCCATATCATGCCGTCTCCGCTGTCCTCGTTGAAGAATCTGTGGTATCCGTTCTCGCATTTCGCTATGTCCCATTCGTCGAAGTTCTCGAGCATCACCATGAAGCCCATCTCGTCGCAGAGTTCTATGAGTTCCTCTGCAGGCATGTTGTGCGAGGTACGGATGGCATCGCATCCCATGTCCTTGAGGATGGTGAGCTGCCTGCGTATCGCCGCCTTGTTTATTGCCGCGCCGAGAGGGCCGAGGTCATGGTGGAGGCAGACTCCGCGGAACTTGCGGAGTTCTCCGTTGAGGAAGAAACCTTTCTCGGGGCGTATTTCTATCGTCCTGAATCCGAAACGTGTGGTGACCTTGTCCTGAAGCACGGTTCCATGCCTGTAGCTGATGGCAGGCCTGTCCATGTCCCAGTCAGTGTCAACCGATCCGTCTGTGTATATCTCGGTCTCGACGTTGTAAAGCACAGGGTTCTCAGGTGACCATAGATCCGGACGTTCAACGTTGATGATCTGCTCGAACTCTCCCTTGTGGATCTGTCTTGTGTCCGTCCTTTCCGCCACTGCATTGCCGTCAGGGCCGATGATTCTGGTCTTCAAAGTCACGGGAGTTCCGTTCTCGACACCTTCCACCTTTGTCCTGATTCTGACGCTTGCATAGTCCTGTCCGACGTAAGGTGTGGTCACATATGTTCCCCATACAGGCACGTGTACAGTCGGAACAGTGATATGGCGTACCTTGCGGTAAAGTCCCGCTCCGGGATACCAGCGTGATGACTGCGGCCTGTTTTCGAGAAGCACGGCTATGTCATTGCCGCCTTCTTTAAGTTGTGAAGTCACGTCGCACCAGAAAGAATTGTATCCGTATGGCCAGAAACAGACCTTTACACCGTTTACGAAAACCTGTGCCTCGCTCATTGCACCGTCAAAATAAAGGATATGCCTGCGGCCGTCCAGCTCGTCAGCCTTGACCTCAAGCGTACGTCTGTATGCTCCTTTTCCCATGTACGGGAGTCCTCCGGTGCGTCCTGTCTTTTCTGTGGCAACGTCTTCACCGTTCTGCACGACCGCAACGGTCTGAAGGTCGTTCGCCTTGTCGAAGGGACCGTAGATCGCCCAGTCGTGAGGAACTGAAACGGCCTCCCAGCCATCTGTGGCATTGATTTCGTGATCGTGCCTGAATTCCCATTCCTTTAGCAGCGTCTCTGTGCGCTGGTTCTGCGCAAATGATGTCGCGGCGATGATGATGGCCGCCAATGTGGTCAGTATATTCTTCATATCTGTGATTTATTCCTTGAATGGATCAAGCGCGATTGTCGGTCTGCCGTTCTTGAATGCTCCTTTGTCATATGCATTCCATCCCAGCTCCCTGTAGCTGTCCGGTTTCCATACTCCGTCAGTCTGAGGTTCCCAATAGAACACGCCGTGGCATTCCTCCATGCTTCTGGTCTGATCAAGAATGTATTTGACGGCATCCCTGGACATTTCAGCCTCGTTCACCGGCATTCCTGTCTCGCATATGATCACGGGTTTCCCGAAGAGTGCGGCAAGTGCCTTCATGTTGGCAATACATTTGTCAACAACAGGCTTCCAGTCGTTCCATCCTCCGTTTTCCCACCAGCATGGATAGAGCGACATGCCTATCATGTCATATCTTGCATTGTTGACTCTCATAAGGTTGAAGAACCATTCGAACAGACCGGCATCCTGCCCGTTGCTCACATGGATTATGGTCTTAGCTTCAGGATATATCTCCTTGACTGCATCATATGCCTTGTTGATGAAGGTCGTGAAGTTTTCGGCGCTGTTGCCTTGAACCTTGCCTGAAGGCCAGAGCATGCCGCTGTTCACTTCGTTGCCCATCTGAACCCATTCGACATCTATGTTGTTGTCCATCAATGTGTTCAATATGTCCGAAGTGTGTTTCGCCACATCCTCGGCCTTCTCTTTCAGCCCATGATTCTTCCATGCTTCAGGAGGGTTCTGCTTGCTGGGATCAGCCCATGAACCACTGTAGTGGAAGTCGATCATTATCCTCATTCCGAGGGCCTGCGCCCTTCTGGCCTTTTCGAGAACATCATCCTTTCCGCACCATCCGTCTTCAGGATCGACCCATACGCGCAGACGTATCGCATCGAAGCCTGTCTCCTTCATCAGAGCAGTGCATTCCATTTCCTTTCCATCAGCATTGAAGAATTTCTGCCCGTCGCCTTCCATCTGGGTCGCCCAGCTTATGTCTGCTCCTTCCGCAAAAATCCTTTCCTGGATTTCAGGTTCCTGTTCAGGAGGGGTCGGGTCATTCTGAACCTTTCCGCATGAAACGGCAGTCAGAATGGCGCCTGCAAATAATATGGATAGTCCGAATCTCATAATATGCTGATTTCTCATATCCTACAAATATAGCAAAGATTTCGGTTTTTTGATTAACTTTGTCTGGATATGATGAATTGTCCTTTCTGATAGCTATGAAACAGTTTCTATTCATTTGCCTTGCTGTAGCAGCATCTGTTGTCACCGTTTCCTGCGCCCGCATGCAGGATAGCCCCTTCGAAGAAGATCTCCAGAGAATCGACGAGGTGATATCACGGGCTGATGATTATATGGATATAAAGGAGCAGAAGATCTCGACTATCGAGAACATGCTTCATTCGCGTGGTGTGACTCCGCTCCAGCAGTATCATATCTATGGAGAACTTTACGATGAATATGTAGCTTATCAGTTTGACAAGGCAAAGGATGCATTGGACAACCAGCTCAGACTGGCTGATGAGACCGGTGAGAAGGCCTTGCGTAACGATGCGATGATAAGGAAGGCACACCTTCTTACCACTGCCGGTTACTATCATGAGGCGGATGCTCTTTTCGGGCAGATCGATACTGTGTCGCTCAGCGGAAACCAGATGGTGGAGTGGTATATGGCGCGTCAGAAGTTTCTTTCCGATTATAATGAATATGTCTCGTCTGCAGGCTTTTCAGTCGAGGACTATGACAAGGTTCCTTATTATCAGGCTCAGATTGTCCGCAGCCTTCCTGAAGGATCATATTACAACCGTCATGTCGAAATACTTTCCCTTATATTCGAGAAACGTTACCGCGAGGCCAGTGAGCTGAATATCAGCCTCATAGAGTCTCTGGATAAGAATTCCCGAGATTATGCCGTGCAGACATACTGGCAGGGCAGGATATGCGAACTTCAGGAAAATGCATATGAGGCCATCTACTGGTGGGCTGAATCGGCCATATGCGATATCAAGGGAGCCATCAAGGACAATGCGTCGCTGTCAACCTTGGCTTCCAAACTCATCAATCCTCAGGATGCCGACCGTGCGTTCAGATATATACGTTTCTCCCTCGATGACGCCACCTTCTATAACGCCAAGCTCAGGAAGGTGCAGCTGGCAACGTCTTTCCCGGCCATTCAGAAGGCATATACCGACAGCAAACTGAGCCAGGAGAGGGACAGGAAGGTATTCATAGGCCTTCTCGGTGCGGTGGCCCTTCTTCTTGCTTTCTTCTGTATGCTGGCCATACGCATGTACATAAAGGACAGGGCTTCGGCAGATGACATAAGGAAGAAGAACCAGCAGCTGGTCCTTTACACCAAGTCTATCGAAGATGCCGAAGATAATCTGAGGAAGACCAATCTGGAGCTTGTCGAGGCGAATGCGGCGAAGGAGGAATATCTCGGCCTCTTCCTTTCCATGTGTTCGGGCTATCTTGACAAATTGAAGAAGACCCTGCCGAGGGATCAGTATGAGGCCGAACTCAAGAATTTCTACAAGACCTTCGACACGTCTTTCCTCCAGCTTTATCCTACTTTCGTGGAAGATTTCAACGCGCTTCTCAAGGAGGAAGGAAGAGTCAGTCTCAAGGACGGGGAAATGCTGAATACCGAGCTCAGGATCTTTGCTCTGATCAAGCTCGGCATCACCCAGTCATCCCATATCGCCTCTCTTCTGAGGTATTCAGTAAACACTATTTACAACTATAGGGCGCAGGTCAAGAATGCAGTCCTTGAAGACCGTGAAAACTTCGAGGAAATGGTGAAAAAGATAGGTTCAAGACAGTAAAAATCCACTTTTAATCCTGTTGAGTTCTGAAACTAAAATATTGATACACAGTATTTTGGTTTCAGAACTTTTGTTTTTTCGTCCACTTTTAAAAACTATTCAGAGGAGATATCTCTGAATTCGTCCACTTTTTTATATTTAAAAGATAGGCTAATGTGTTGATGCTCAATGATATATATGTGAAAAATCCACTAATTTGACCCAACCTGCCGATGTGACGGAGGGATCAAGCATTTTTATTCTTAAATTTGGTGACACGAACACAGAGATTCGTAAAACACATTATTAACACATAAACACTAACCCATGAAACACCTAACTTATCGAATCGCCCTTATCTTTGCGATAATGGGCCTGAGCTGCGCCAATGCGTTTGCTCAGCAAGTGAAAGGTACAGTGAAGGATGTTTACGGAGAACCTGTCATCGGCGCAGCCGTGATGGTGGACGGAACATCCATTGGTACAACAGTCGATCTCGACGGTAGCTTCGTTTTCAATCAAGCTGTTCCGTCAGACGCTGTCCTCGTTGTTTCTTCAATCGGTTACAAGACTGCCCGCGTTCCGGCAAACGGCAATCTTAACATCGTTCTTGAAGAGGATACGACAATGCTCGAAGAGACTGTCGTGGTCGGTTACGGCGTACAGAAGAAGAGCGTCGTGACAGCAGCGATTTCATCAATCACTTCAGACGATCTGAAGAAGACCGCGGCTACACGCGTGGATAACCTTCTTCAGGGTATGACTTCCGGAGTGACAGTGACATCAACTTCAGGTGCTCCTGATTCAGGTTCGCAGATCCGTATCCGCGGTATCGGTACCATCAATGATTCAAATCCTATGTATATCGTGGACGGTATGCCTGTAGGCGGTATCGATTACCTCAACCCTAACGACATCGAGCGTATAGAGGTACTCAAGGATGCGGCTTCAGGTGCGGTTTATGGTGCTCGTGCTGCAAACGGTGTGATCCTCGTGACCACCCGTCAGGGCTCAAAGGGCAAGACTACCGTCAACTATGACTTCTCATACGGATGGCAGAACCCTTGGAGAAAACCTCAGGTTCTTGATGCTACCGAGTATGCCATCATGATGAACGAAGGTTATGTTAACAACGGCCAGGCTCCGATCTATGCAGATCCATATTCATTCGGAAAGGGAACTGACTGGGTGAGCGCGATCTTCAACAACAATGCTCCTGTCGAGAAGCATGACGTGAACATCAGCGGCGGTAATGACCGTGTACAGTATTCTACATCAGCCGGTTTCCTCTCTCGTGAGGGTACTATCGGAGGTAACTTCGGCCGTGCGAACTATGACCGTTTCACTCTCCGTCAGGCACTCAATGCAGTTCTCTTCGACAACTCTGAGGACCGCGACTGGCTCAACAAGATGACAATGCAGTCAAGCGTTTCTTACGCGCATATCAATTCTACTGGTATCTCTACAAACTCTGAGTACGGTTCACCACTCGGTTCTGCAATCGGAATGTCTCCACTCGAGCCTATCTTCGCTGATGCAGCTACAGAGGAAAGCTACAGGACTCTTTATCCGCTCGGTTTCGACTACATCATCCGTGATGCAAGCGGCCGTCCTTATACAATCGTTGACGGTACCATCTATAACGAGCAGAATAACCCTCTCGCAATGCTTGAGCAGCCAGGTGAAAAGTACTGGACTGACAAGTTCGTTGCCAACGGAAACATCGAGCTCCAGATCTGGGACGGCCTCAAGTTCCGTACTCAGGTAGGTGTGGATATGGCATTCTGGGGAAGCCACGGCCACAGCGAGCCTTATTTCCTTTCTACAAAGAACTACAGCTATGAGACTACTTCCGACACCATCACTTATGACAAGGACGGTAATGAGGTGATCACTTCAAAGACAAACTATGCTACAAGCGCATGGCAGTCTATGAACCGTTCGCTCTCATGGCAGGTCGAGAACATCCTTTCTTACAACAAGACATTCGGTGAGCACTCGGTTTCTGCAATCCTCGGTCAGTCGGCTCTCTCATCATCATCATCAAATGTAGGTGCGTCTGCAAACGGTCTCATGTATCCGTATGACCCTTACAAGATCTCGGTAAACAACACTGTAGGTCAGACAATCAACGGTGACCGTAACGGCTGGGGCTCATGGAACTCCATCCCTTACAGACTCGCTTCATACTTCGGCCGAGTTTCTTACAACTACGCTGAGCGCTATATGGCTGAGGTTACAGTTCGTCGTGATGCATCAAGCCGCTTCGGTGACAATAACAAGTGGGGTACATTCCCTTCATTCTCACTCGGTTGGAACATCAAGAACGAGGCATTCATGAAGGATGTCGCTGCAGTTTCAGGATTGAAGCTCCGCGCATCATGGGGTGTGAACGGTAACGACTCAATCGGTAACTTCACATATGCCGTTTACATGAACTCAGGAAACAACTACGTGTTCGGTTCAGGTGCAAACGGTTCTGAGGTCATCAACATCGGTGCAAAGCCTTCAGGACTTGCAAACCCTAACGTGAAGTGGGAGGAATCAAGACAGACCAACATCGGTCTCGATGCAGCATTCTTCAACAGCCGCCTCACAGCTACATTCGACTGGTATCGCAAGAACACAGCCGGTATGCTTCTTTCAATGCCTGTTCCTGGCTACTCGGGAGACTCATCTCCTACAGGTAACCTCGGTGACATGGTGAACAGCGGTGTTGAGCTTGAGGTCGGATACCGTGATACTTACGGTGACTTCAACTGGCATATCTCAGCAAACGCTACCTATAATAAGAACTCCCTCACATATCTCGGTGACGACGCTACCGACCTCTATGGTTCAAGCCACAAGATCGGACAGCTTACTCGCGGTGAGATCGGTCTTCCTTTCCCATTCTTCTATGGTTACAAGACTGACGGCGTATTCCAGAACGCAGCTGAGGTTGCAGCTTATACAAATGCTGAAGGCAACATGATCCAGCCTAACGCAACTCCGGGTGACTTCCGTTTCCAGGATGTGAACGGTGACGGCCAGATTACAGATGCAGACCGTACATACATCGGAAAGGGTATTCCTGACTGGACATTCGGTCTCAATATCGGTTTCGACTGGAAGGGCATCGATTTCAGCATGCTCCTTCAGGGACAGCTTGGTGCTCAGGCATTCAACGTGACCCGTCGTACAGACCTTTATTATATCAACCTTCCTAAGACTATCCTCAACCGTTGGACAGGTGAGGGCTCTACAAACTCAGCTCCTAAGTTCGAGTTCACATCAGCAAACGAGAACTACCGTGTGTCTGACTACTGGGTAGAGGATGCATCATTCCTCCGCGCACGTAACGTACAGCTCGGTTACACTCTTCCACAGAGCCTTACAAAGAAGATCTTCGTTCAGCGTCTCAGAGTCTATGCTCAGGCTGAGAACCTCTTCACTCTCACAAGATACACAGGTTGTGACCCTGAAGTTACCGGTGGTAACGGATTCGGAACAGAGCTCGGTATCGACCGCGGTGTATATCCGCAGAACCGTACCTTCTCTGTCGGTGTAAATCTTACTTTCTAATCTAACAGGATGATATTATGAAAAAGATAATAATTGCAATAAGCGCATTGGCTGTCCTTCTGATGTCTTCTTGTACAAAGGAGTTCGTCACCGTGAAGCACAATTCATCGGAGCCACAGTCAGAGTACTATATCAATGAGTCGCGTATGTTCGAAGGCCTTGTTGCCGCATACGACCCACTCAAGTGGTATGACTATTTCTATCAATATACAGACTTCCAGATGATGGCCGACATCATGGCGGACGACATCTACTGCGGAGGCTCGAATGACGGTGACCAGCCAAGCCTGGTGAAGATCCATTATTACACATCTACTCCTACCGAAATCGTGGATGTACCTTGGACTGTTTCATATTCAGGTATCAACCGCTGCTGCCACGTTCTTGAGAACGTTGACAACGTACCGGGTATGGCTGAGGCTACAAAGACTCTCTACAAGGCAGAGGCTACTGTACTCAAGGCTTTCTATTACACCATTCTCTGGAAATTCTGGGGTAATGTACCTTATTATGACACAAACCTTGAGGCTCCTTATACAACTCCGCAGCTCTCGGCTGACGAGGTTTATGAGAATATCGTTACAAAGCTCGAAGAGGCTATCGCAATGGATGTCCTTCCTATGAAGCAGACTCCTGAGAACTACGGACGCATTACAAAGGCTATGGCTTATATGCTCTATGCCGAGGTCGTTATGTATCAGAAGGATTCAGGCCGTTATCCACAGGCTCTTTCTTACATGAAGGAGATCATCAGCTCAGGCCAGTATTCTCTCGTGGCAGACTATGCAGGAATCTGGGCAGAGACAGGCGAGTGGGGCAACGAGTCTATCTGGGAGATCAACTATATCTCTGAAGGCGGAGTACGTGACTGGGGTGCACCTATCGCAACAGGCGGTAACGTTTACTCTACTCTCATCGGTATCCCTGGCGGCGTAAGCGGTCAGTTCGATGACGGTTGGGGATTCAGCCCTGTAGCTGCAAAGGCTTATGAGATGTATGAAGAGGGTGACACACGCAGGGACGGCGGTATCTATAACCACCTTGCTGTAGCAGGCGAGTATGGTAACGGTATCAACGGCGGACGTTGGCAGTCAACAGGTTACTTCCTCCTCAAGTACATGGCAAGAACAAACGGAAACCATGGCTTCAAGGCTGCAAACACCATGAACTATGGCAACAACAAGCGAATTTACCGCTTCGCCGAGACTCTCCTCAACGCAGCTGAGCTTGCAGCTCTTACAGGAGGAAACGGCAGCGAGTATCTTGCTCAGGTACGTGCTATCAGAAACTGCTCTGACACAGACACTTCTATCGATGGTATCATCGAAGAGCGTCACAAGGAATTCGTGGGCGAAGGAAAGCGCTACTGGGATCTCGTACGTACAGGCAAGGCGGCATCTGTGCTGACAAAGGCAAACCGTCAGTTCGACGGCAGCCAGCCTGTGGACTGGACAGAGAACAAGAAGTACTGGCCTATCCCGCAGTCAGAGTGTGACAAGGATCCTAACATTGTACAGAACAACTACTAAATCCGGATCATCATGAAAAAGTTATTTAAATATATTGCAGTTCTGGCGGCATCTGTGCTGGCTTTCGGATGTTATCCTGAAGTCCTGACTCCGGACCAGGGCAAGCTGCCATCGGCGTCTGACTTCGACGTAGAGATCGTTGTCGATCAGACTACCAACTATGTGACATTCACAATGAAGAACCAGGGCGTGGTGCCTATGTGGATCTTCGGTGATCAGAAGATCGACAAGTCTGCAAACACAAGGTATGCATATACGGCAAACGGCGTCAGCCTCCGTTTCAGGGATGCCGGAACTCACGAGGTGGAAGTGAAGGCATATAATGCTCACGGTATCTCACAGGGTTCGCAGATCTATACTTTCAACATTGAGAACACATATCGTGATCCTTTCGATCCTAATCCTTACATGAAGGCTGTTGCAGGCGAGTGGATGTGGAATTCAGAGGTTGCAGGTCACTTCGGATGTGGTGAGCCTGGTACTGACGGAACCAACTGGTGGTCTTGCGGTGCTAACGAGAAGGCTGACTGGAGTCTTTATGACGACCTCATGACATTCACTGCCGAGGGCGAATATACATATGACCCAGGTGACGGTCAGGTATATGTGAACAAGGATTCAGGCTTCAAGAACGAGTACAATACAAACGACGGTAACGACTACCTCGCTCCTATCGAAGCCTATACCACTACCTATACCATCGAGAACGACTGGAATGCAGCCGGTATCGAGGATATCTATCTCGTTCTCCCTGCAGGTTCTAACCTTTCATATATTCCTAACCCAGAGGCTCTTACAAATCCAAGGTGGCGTTTCCTCGAGACAAAGACTTCTGCTATCAAGAAGAAGATGTCTCTCGTGATCGACAACGGCGGAATCTCATGGAAGTATGAGTTCATCCCTGCTGTCAAGGTAGCTACTCCTGAGGAACTCCTCGCTGGAACAACTGCCGAGGGTAAGGTATGGGTTATGGATCCTGAAGCTGTCGGACATCTCGGATGCGGTGAGTCTGTCGAGAATCCAGGCGGATGGTGGTCAGCTCAGCCATTCGACAAGAAGGATTTCGGTATGTATGATGACGAGATCACATTCTATCCTGACGGCAAGTATTCATACAGCTCAGGTGCTGACGGCAAGATGTATATCAACTGGGGTGTGACTGCTATCGGTCCTAATCCTGGCGCAGAGCCTGACATCGACATCGAGTGGCCTTTCACTGAGTCAACATATGTATTCGACGGTGAAACCATCACTCTCGCAGCTAATACTCCAATGGTATATGTACCATCTGACCATGTATGGAACAATCCAGTATTCCATGTCGCTGAGATTACCGAGACTACCCTCAGAGTGGTTGCCGACAATCCTGGCTGCTACTGGCAGATGATATTCAAGGCACGTGACGTCAAGGGTCCAGCTGGTCCGACAATCAAAGGAACAGAGCTTCCTGCAGAGCTTTCTGTTAGCCAGGGCGACCTTCTTGAAGTAGGAAACCTCAATCTTGCAGAAACATGGGTTGACCCTGACTTCTTCGAGGTATCAGGTACTGCTCTCAAGTTCAAGGCTGTTGCCGGTGACTATCAGTTCTCATATGACAAGAATTCCAACTGGATCAAGGCTGTTCCTATGGTTGACGGCGCAAGAGCTACATACGAGAACGGCAAGGCTCTCTGGATCATCGGTGACGGTGGCGGAAAGCCTACTGATGCCAACGTTGTCGGATGGAATACCGGAGAGGCGCCTCTTCCAATGGCACAGATCGGTGAGAACACTTACCAGATCACTCTCGCTATGAAGGGAGACGGTTCTGTGAAGATCTTCGGTCAGTCAGACTGGGGTATCGAGTGGACAAGCGACAAGTACAGCTCATTCAACGGCAACGGCTTCTTCAAGCTCGGTGACGGTGTTGACGGCGACAACGGTAACATCTATCATGACGGTTCACCTGCCGGATACTATGTATTCACAGTTGTTGACAATGGTGGTATTTTCGATATGACTGTCGATAAGAAGAAGGAGACAATATTTGATCCTGCTGATGCAGCTCACAACATGTGGCTCTCAATGAACCTTCTTTCAATGTCATATTACTATGCTCCAGGTTGGGCTCAGATCGCTGACCCTACAGTTGAAGCTGACGGCAACAATTACGTGATCTCTCTCCCTGAGGCTACTACAGACCAGTGGCAGGCACAGGTTGCATTCCATACAGACATGACTTCAAGCGCAGACAAGACATATGACTTCTGCTGCAAGCTCGTGTCAAATCAGGATCATCCTGGCGTTACCATCAAGCTCGTACTTTCAGGCGGTGGAGACAATGACAATATATTCTACTTCGCAGACCGTCACAAGCTGACTGCGGACACTGAGTATGTCTATAAGATGGCGGACATGCCAGGTATCGATATGGACAAGATCAGCTTGTTCTTCGATTTCGGTGGCTGTGCTGCAGGTACTGAGGTTACTCTCAGCGACGTTCTCTTCCAGGAGCATCGCGCTGAATAATTATCAAATCAGGCAGGGGTACAGGCCCAAGGCTTACCCCTGCCTTTTTAATATCATATATATGAATTTCAAGACTTTATCTATACTTGCAGTGTCTGCTTTTGTATGTGCGTTATGTGCGTGCGAGCATCCTGCGGACAATGGTGATGATCCTGTAAAGGCCGGAAATGTTACTGTCTCACCGACAGATATAAAGGTAGCCAGTGATGCTGTGGAAGTAAGGCTCGATGTCACATCTGACTGTGACTGGGGCATTTCTGCCGATGACAACACATGGGTGTCCGTATCGCCGAGCGGAGGAATTTCAGGGCAGACATCCGTTAAGGTGAAGATTGCGGAGAATGCCACAGGAGAAGTCCGTGAAACAGCTCTTACAGTCAGATATGGCACATCAAAACTTTCTGTTCCTGTAAGACAGAACTATGATGTCGTTTCCGTTGAGGTTTCCGATGCGGCGTTCATGTCATACCTCATAGGTGCATATGATGTGGATGAGGATGGAGTCTTGAGTACGAAAGAGGCTGCAGCGGTAACGGAGATCAAGGCTTCCGGCTGCGGCATAAAGGCAATGCCTGAACTGAACACGCTTTTCAAGAACATAACTTATCTGGACTGTTCGGATAATGAACTGACAGAGCTGGATATATCTCAACTTTTAGGGCTTAAGACAATGAATGCGACAGGTAATCCTCTGACTGTCATTTATGTGTGGTCTGGTTTTACAGAACCTGACGGATTCAGCAAGCCTGCTTCGGCTTCTTATGTGGAGCCGGAAATCAATACTCCTGCAGGATACCGGCTGGTATGGCAGGAAGAGTTCAATGAATCGGCTACAGGTCTCCCTGATACTAAGAAATGGTGGTATGAGACGGCAGAGCCTGGCTGGGTGAACAATGAACTTCAGACATATATCGCAGGTCGCAAGGGCGATATCGTCACTGCTGACGTGAGTGACGGAAGCCTCAAGATCCGCGCAATCAAGGACGGCAACAGAGTCTATTCTGCCCGTGTCAACACAAACGAAAGCTGGACATACGGATGGTTCGAGGCACGCCTGAAGCTTCCGAAGGGAAAAGGAACATGGCCTGCGTTCTGGATGATGCCTGCCACATGGTCGGGATGGCCTGACGGTGGAGAGATCGACATCATGGAACATGTGGGATGTGTACCTACCGAGGTGTCCTCTTCAATCCATTGCAAGGCATATTATCATGCCATAAACACACAGAAGACAGCAGCAAGGAAGATCGCATCGGTCATGGACGAATTCCATGTATATGCATTGGAGTGGACTCCGGAATACATCAGGACCTATGTTGACGGTGAATTGCTGTTCCATTACAATCCTGATGATTACCCGAAAGGAAGAAATGCCGACACTTGGCCGTTCAACAAGCCTTTCCAGCTTAAGCTGAACCTCGCATGGGGCGGTGACTGGGGAGGAATGTACGGCGTGGATGAAAGCTGTCTTCCTGCAACATACGAAATAGATTACGTACGCGTATTCCAGATTCCTGAATAAATTGTAATATTGCGATATGAAAAGATTTTTAAACGCAATCATGCTCATATCGGTACTGGCGCTTGCATCATGCAGCACAGAGCCGAAGAGCGATATCGACAGAAAGGTCGATGAACTTCTTTCAAAGATGACCCTTCACGAGAAGGTAGGTCAGATGAACCAGCTTTCCGGCGGAGCATGGCTTGTGGATCAGGCTGCGAAGGGAGAGGTCGGCTCGATTCTCAACTGCGTGGATCCGGCAGAGATCAATGCCGTGCAGAAGGCTGCGGTGGAGGAAAGCCGTCTGGGTATTCCTATCCTCGTGAGCCGTGACGTGATCCACGGATTCAGGACAATATTCCCTATCCCTCTCGGACAGGCGGCTACATTCGACCCTGCAATAGTGGAAAAGGGTGCACGAATTGCTGCTGTCGAGGCTACTGCAAGCGGTGTAAGATGGACATTCTCGCCTATGCTTGACATTGCACGTGATCCGCGTTGGGGCCGCGTAGCCGAAGGTTCCGGTGAAGATCCGTATCTTGATGCACTCATGGGTGTGGCCATGGTGAAGGGATATCAGGGTGATGACCTCAGCGATCCTACATCTCTGGCAGCCTGCATCAAGCATTTTGTAGGTTATGGTGCAGCCGAGGGTGGTCGTGATTATAATACTACAATGATTTCAGAGCGCTCGCTCCGCAATACGTATTTCCCTGCATTCAAGGCTACTGCAGAGGCAGGTGCTGCGACTCTCATGACATCCTTCAATGAGATAGACGGTATTCCTTCTACAGGAAACAAGTGGCTTCTCAAGGACATCCTCCGCGACGAATGGGGATGGGACGGAATGGTAGTCACTGACTGGAATTCAGCAGGTGAGATGATCGCTCATGGCTTCTCACGTGACCTCAAGCATACTGCGGAACAGGCAATCAATGCCGGTGTAGATATGGACATGATGTCATATGGCTTCATCCAGTATGTCGAGGAACTCGTGAAGGAGGGAAAGGTTTCCGAGAAGGAAATCGACCGCGCCGTACGTAATATCCTGAAGCTCAAGTTCGAGCTCGGTCTCTTTGAGAACCCATATGTCGATGAGACAGCTTCTGCAAAGATAGACTATGCTCCTGAGCATCTCGAAGCTGCAAAGCAGTGCGCGATAGAGTCTGCTGTCCTCATCAAGAATGACGGTGTTCTTCCGCTTTCAGGTGCAAAGACGATCCTTGTTACCGGTCCGCTTGCAGACGCTCCGTATGAGCAGATGGGAACATGGGCATTCGACGGCCAGAAGGAACATACAGTCACTCCTCTTGCAGCTCTCCGTCAGGAATATGACGTGATATGGGAGCCGGGACTGGACTACAGCCGTGACAAGGATATGTCGGATTTCGCAAAGGTGCGCAGGGCAGCTTCGAGGGCAGATGCCGCTGTGGTATTTGTCGGTGAGGAAGCCATCCTTTCAGGAGAGGCGCATTCTCTTTCGAACCTCAATCTCCAGGGCGCTCAGAGCGAACTCATCGCAGAGGTGGCAAAGGCTGGAAAACCTGTTGTGGCAGTCGTTATCGCAGGACGTCCTCTTACAATCGAGCGTGATCTCGCAAACTGTGATGCAATGCTTTATTCTTTCCATCCTGGTACGATGGGAGGCCCTGCTCTTGCAGATCTCATAAAGGGTAAGGCAGTTCCTTCAGGAAAGCTTCCGATGACATTCCTCCGCGATGCGGGACAGGCTCCGTTCTATTACAACCATAACAACAGCGGACGTCCATGCAACGGTACAGAGACTCTTCTGAACGATATTCCTATCGCTGCAGGCCAGACATCTCTCGGATGTACATCATATTACCTTGATACAGGATATGGCCCTCTCTTACCGTTCGGATACGGACTTTCATATACGACATTCGAATATGGAAAACCTTCCGTAGAGAAGGCTGAACTTGGCCGTGACGACGTCCTCAAGGTAAGCTTCGAGCTGAAGAACACAGGTAAGTACGAAGGTACTGAAGTCGCTCAGCTCTATGTTCAGGACAAGGTCGGATCTGTCGTACGTCCTGTAAGGGAACTCAAGAGATTCGAGAGAGTGACACTTGCTCCGGGCGAGTCGAGAACCGTTACATTCGAACTCCCTGTTTCAGAGCTCGCATTCTGGAACATCGACATGGAATATGTTGTGGAACCGGGAGATTTCAGACTTTGGGTGGCAGGAGATTCTGCTTCCGGAACCCCTGTGGATTTTATCGTGAAATAATATGAAACGCTGTTTTCTGATATCTTTGATGTTCTTGTCCCTGCTTCTCATCGGATGCAGGGAGGAGATCAATGCCTCTGAACCGGAGGAAGTGCCAGCAGGATACCTCGAGTTGCTTGAAGCATATGATGCGGGAATGAAGTTCATTTCGGCTGAACATGTGCCAGGAAACTGTGTCGTGACCTTTGAAGAAGGGCTGAAGGTCACTGTCCCCGAAACGTCATTCCTGATCGATGACTGTAGAGAAAAGGAGCCGGTAAGATATTGGGCGGCAGGAGGATGGTGGCGCAAGGATGACCTTGTCCTTGGAATCAAGGCTGATGCATCCCTTCCAAAGGAGGAAGCCTTGCCTGTATATGTGTATTTCGATGAAATGACACTATACATGAAGATCAGCAATTATGACTTGCTGGTATTCCCGAGCGTGGCTCTTGAAGAGGAGGAGAAGAGGCAGGAAGAGCTGGCCAAGAAGCAGAACATACCGGTAGTAAGAATCACTACTGACGGCAATGCCCCTATTCTTGACAAGAAGAATTATGTCAAGGGAACCATCACCATTTCGGATCCGGAAAAGCATTATAGCGATTCCACTCATTTCAATGCCAGAATGGGCATCAGGGGCCGAGGCAATTCTACATGGGGATGGCCTAAGAAGCCTTGGAAGGTGAAACTTGAAGAAAAGGCTTCTCTTCTCGGAATGCCTGCCGACAAGGAATGGGCGCTGCTTGCGAACTATGCGGACAGGACCCTCATGCGCAACATCGTGGCATTGAAGATTTCGGAAATATGCGGTTTCAAATGGACGCCTCGCCTTCGCAGTGTCGAAGTATATCTTAATAACCAGTATCAGGGTGTATATACGCTTTGCGAGCATAAGAAGGTTTCTTCGGACAGGGTTGACATCGACGTGGCTGACGAGAACGATGCTCCGGAAGCAGGCGGCTATTACCTCGAAATGGAGGAAAATCAGGATGAGACCACATGCTGGTGGACAGGAATGGGTGTTCCTATGATGTTCAGCGAGCCTGAAGTTCCGACTCCTGCACAGCTGGAATATGTAAAGAAGCTTTTCAAGGATTTCGAGGCATCGCTTTACAGCAGCGAAATGGCTGATCCAGAAAAAGGCTACGCCGCATATATTGACGTGGATTCCTTCATAAACTATTATATATTGCAGGAGCTGGTAAAGAACATCGACGGCAATCTCCGCAAGAGCTCTTTCATAACGATAGAGGCAGGAGGAAAGATGGAGATGTACCATGTATGGGATTTCGACCTGACCTTAGGCAACTGCGGATATTTTGACGGATCTGTGGGAAACGGGCCTGAAGGCTTCTGGATCAAGGATTTCACTTCAGGATGCTGGAAGGGAGACAACTGGTTCAACCTTATGATGAAGGATCCTGCATTCACGGCCAGACTGAAGACCAGATGGAATGAGCTGAAGCCGGAGCTCTCGACGATTTCCGGATTCATCGACGATCAGGCTGTCGTTCTGGGCAAGGCTCAGGAAAGGAATTTCAAGAAATGGAATATAAACAGCTCTGTTGACTGGGTGAAGTTCCCTTCGCTGGGCTCATATGAAAAGGAAGTCGATTATCTCAGATATTTCTATACTGAAAGACTGGATTGGCTTGATAAGGAAATTAACAGACTATAAGATATGTTCAGATTCAGATTACTTGTTGTATCGGTTCTTTTCAGTCTTTGCGCATGCAACTGTACTGAAGGGGGTAAGAACGGCCCGGAAGATCCGGACGTGACTGTTGACGGGACAAAGGACGTGACTGCATATGTGACGACTGCAGACATGAAGAATCTCTTCAGGAAGTCTTCTTTTGATTTTTCAGACCTGAATGTTCTCAATTCCTATAATGTAAGATATGACAAGACCGCTCTCGGCAAGGAGATAGACGGTTTCGGCCTCGCTGTGACGACTGCTACCTGCTATAATCTCATGAAAATGGTGCCGGAGGACAGGACTGCCTTCCTGAAGGAGATGTTCTCTCCGACCGAGGGTATAGGCTCAAACCTCATCCGTGTTTCCATCGGTGCATCGGATTTCTGCCTTCATGAGGAATATACATGGTGTGACAAGCCGGGACTTGAGAATTTTGCCGTCCATCAGGAGGACAAGGATTATCTTTTCCCTATACTGAAGGAAATATATGCCATCAATCCTGATGTGAAGATAATAGCATCTCCATGGTCATGCCCGAAATGGATGAAATGCCGGGTGCCGGGAGGAAACGACTGGAACGCTTCGAAGTTCAATACTCCTGTAACCGAGGAAAAGGACTATGATTCATGGACAGGAGGCCGTCTCAAGCCTTCATGTTATCAGACATATGCTGACTATTTCGTGAAGTGGGTTCAGGTCATGGAAGGTGAGGGGTTTGATATCCATGCTCTTACCATGCAGAACGAACCGCTCAATCCAGGCAATTCGATGTCTCTCGTAATGCCATGGCAGGATCAGAAGGAATTCGTCAAGATCCTCGGTCCGGCTATGGAGAAAGCTGGTCTCGGTGATGTCCAGCTCCTGCTGTTTGACCATAACTTCAACTATGACGACAAGTCCGGACAGGACAATTATCCGCTGAACATTTATGCCGATCCTGAGGCTTACAGATGGTCTGACGGCTCTGCATGGCACAGCTATGGCGGATCGGTGAACGAGCTTGACGAGATACAGGCCACATATCCCGAGAAGTCGATATATTTCACGGAGGCCTCGATAGGCGAGTGGAATTATAATTTCGCGAACTGCCTCCTGAATGACTTTTCATCGCTTTTCCTCGGAACCCTGAAAAGAAACGGTCAGGGAGTGACTTTGTGGAATATGATGCTTGACGACAAGAACGGCCCGTACAGTCCGCAGGACGGCTCTTGCAAGACATGTTACGGAGGAGTGACCATCCAGTCTTCCGACTACAGCACGATTGTCAGGAACAGTCATTGGTACAATGTGGCACATGCATCCAAAGTTGTCAGGCCGGGCGCAAGGAAGATGGACATTTCCGGATTCTCATTCCCATCCGGTTTCCAGTGCCAGATGTTCCTCAATACGGACGGAACCATAGGAGTGCTTATGCTCAACGATCAGGCTTCTGCCCAGCAGATCGTATTTATAAATGATGAATTCACCGTGAGATATTCCGTTCCTGCCAGATCGATCGTATCTCTTGCATGGAAGGAATAATGGATTGAAACTAAAACTGATGATCATATGAAGAATACAGCCAGATTAATCGCCATCATTTCGCTTTCGGCTTCAGTCGCTTCGTGCTGCCAGGCTCCAAAGTCTGAAGGCCCTGTCTATCTTGATGACAGCCAGCCTATAGAGGCACGTGTCGAGGATGCTCTTTCACGTATGACTCTTGAAGAGAAGGTCAAGGTAATCCACGCGCAGTCGAAATTCTCTTCAGCAGGTGTTCCCCGCCTCGGCATCCCTGAGTTATGGACGACGGACGGCCCTCATGGAATCCGTCCTGAAGTGCTCTGGGACGAATGGGATCAGGCAGGATGGACAAATGACTCCTGCGTCGCTTTCCCTGCACTTACATGCCTTGCCGCAACGTGGAACGAAGATATGTCCGCCCTTTACGGTAAGTCTATCGGAGAAGAGGCCCGCTTCCGTGAGAAGGATATTCTTCTCGGTCCGGGCGTCAATATATACAGGACTCCGCTCAACGGCCGTAATTTCGAATATATGGGCGAAGATCCGTATCTCGCTTCAAGGATGGTGGTTCCATATGTTCAGGAAGTTCAGAAGAACGGTGTGGCTGTCTGCGTAAAGCACTACGCATTGAACAATCAGGAATCTAAAAGACATGAATATGACGCTGTCGTTGATGACAGGACCCTCTATGAAATATATCTCCCAGCCTTCAAGGCTGCGGTTCAGGAAGGTGGTGCATGGTCGATCATGGGTGCATATAACTTCTACAAAGGCCAGCATGCATGTCATAACGAGTATCTTCTCAATGATATTCTGAAGGGAGAATGGGGATTCGACGGAGTTGTGATTTCGGACTGGGGCGGAACTCACGAGACGGATCAGGCCATAACAAACGGACTTGATCTTGAGTTCGGCACATGGACTGACGGTCTTACAATGGGTGCTACAAACGGTTACGATGCATATTATCTTGCAGATCCGTATCTTGAGAAGCTCCGTAACGGAACCGCTTCCGAGGATGTCCTCGATGACAAGGTACGCAGAGTCCTCCGACTCATGTTCCGCACAGCCATGAATAATGACAAGCCTGCAGGATCCATGTGCTCACCTGAGCATTATGATGCAGCCAGAAAGATCGCAGGAGAGGGTATCGTGCTTCTCAAGAATGACAATGATGTCCTTCCGATAGACCTTTCTTCTGCAGGCAAGATCGCCGTTATCGGTGAAAATGCCATAAAGATGATGACTGTAGGCGGAGGTTCTTCATCACTCAAGGCTCAGCATGAATGCACTCCTCTCGAGGGTCTGATCGCTGCTGCCGGAGACAGGATCGTATATGAAAGAGGATATGTAGGTGATGTAAGCGGCAGCTATAACGGTGTGGTTACAGGCCAGGATCTTTCCGAGAGCCGTTCCGAGGAACAGCTTATCGCTGACGCTGTGGCCCTTGCAAAGACAGCTGATGCAGTGATTTTTGTAGGAGGTCTCAATAAGGCTTCTCATCAGGACTGCGAGGATTCCGACAGATATCATCTCGAGCTTCCTTACGCTCAGGACAAGGTGATCGAGGCCCTTGCTGAAGCAAATCCTAATCTTGCCGTCGTGATCATCTCAGGTAATGCCGTTGCAATGCCTTGGATCGACAATGTGAACGCAGTCGTGGAAGGCTGGTATATCGGATCGCAGATGGGACATGCATTGGCTGACGTGCTTTTTGGAAAGGTTAATCCATCCGGCAAGCTTCCTTTCACATTCCCTGCGAAGCTCGAGGATAACGGCGCTCATGCATTGAATGCATATGATCCTGCCGATCTTTCGGTTGAATATAAGGAAGGAATATATGTCGGCTATCGCTGGGCAGAAAAGCAGAATATCAAGCCTCTGTTCGCATTCGGACATGGATTGAGCTATACTGATTTCACATACGGTGATGCTGAGTGTGCGAAGGCTTCTGTCAAGGCCGGAAGCAATGTCACTGTTAGTGTCGATGTGACCAACTCCGGAAAGGTTGCCGGAAAGGAAGTCGTTCAGCTTTATATCGGTGACGACGAGTCGTCTGTTGACCGTCCGGTAAAGGAACTCAAGGGATTCAGGAAGATTTCTCTCGAGCCAGGCGAGACAAAGACCGTCACATTCACCATCGAGCCTGACATGCTCAAGTATTTCGATGCGGCAAAGCATGAATGGGTGCTTGAAAACGGCAAATTCACTGCATATGTGGGTTCTGCATCCGATGATATCAGGACCACAGTACAATTTGAAGTCAGATGATTCTATTTGGTTAGTTAACCAAACTTGTTATTAGATAGGTTAGAACGTAATTGGCCTTGCCTGTGAAGGTAGGGCCAATTTTCTTGTCATTACTATTGGTTTATAAAATAAACTTGTTTATATTTGCACTGTCATCGCGGGACAATGCTTCCGATCTTCCCGTCCGGAAGGGGAGTGAAGAAGCTGGAAATGTTTAATTATTAAATCTTTAGAGATGGAAACAAATGAAATGACACCTGAGAAGAGCCTTCAGGTAATCAGCGATGCGATCGCAAGAAGCAGGAAAGATTTTGAAAAGAATGCCGGTGCGCCTATGATTTTGTGGGGAGTGGTAGTGCTTGTGTTTTCTATAGTCATATGGCTGTTGCTAAGAGCGACGGAAAACCATATGTGGAATTTCCTCTGGTTCGGAATTCCGGTTGTCGGATGGCCTCTGTCGCATTTCTGCCTTAAGGACAGGTGTGTGAAGGGAGCAAAGAACTTTATAAACGACACCATAGCACAAATATGGGCAGGATATGGTCTCTTTGCAACAGTGACAGCTTTGCTTATGGTATTTGTTGCCGCACAGCATATAGGCCCGATTGTCATTGCATTGCTCGGATATGGTGCATTCATGACCGGAATGGTTCTGAAGAACGGTTATATCACAGCAGGAGGAATCATAACCGGAATCGGAGGAGCAGTGCTGCTTTATGCCCTTGATTCTTATGATTCAGCCTTGATATTTGCCGTTGCGGCCTTGGTATCATTGATCCTGCCGGGCATTATGATAAACCGCAAGAACAGATAGAGATATGTTCAAGAAACTGGACCCTTTACTTCATTCAGAACTGCGTCTTGCAGTGATGTCGCTGCTGGTCGAACTTGAGGAGGCGGACTTCGTCTATCTCAGGGAGACCACCCATGCAACGGCAGGCAATTTGAGCGTCCAGCTGGACAAACTGTCGGAAGCCGGCTACATATCCGTCGAAAAGACATTCGAAGGCAAGAAGCCGCGCACGATCTGCCGCATAACTCCCGTCGGCCTCCAGGCCTTCGAGAATTATGTCGATGCTCTCAAATCTTATCTGAAATAGCTGGATGGCGTGCGTAGTATCTAAGCTTTGAGTATCAGCTTATTTTCGTAACCTCCTGCTCCCCTTTGGTGGCAGGAGGTTTTGCGAACCGTCTGATTGCCAGGCGTTTAGGTGCCACCGACTTCTCCTCATTACTGAATCTGGCCTCGATTTCAGGCGTCCGGAGGGACGGAAGATTCGTCTCGCGGAATACAATCCGCCTCCGGCGGCTCAACGCTCGCCTCATCTCCCGTCCCTCCGGACTGTGTCTGATCCCAAAACAGGATTATTGATGGTCTGTAGTCTGGGTGTTTTTTATAACTGTGCGAATTACAGCGGTTTAGCTGTTCGTTGGTGGGCGAATTTCCCCACCAATGAACAGCTATTCTATTGAATGTCAGTAAGATATATTTTACGGGCTTGGGCCGAAATACTGCCTTGTGCCTGACTCGCATCATAGCCTTAAACAGCTTGGCAATAAAACACCATAAAACCGTCCGAGCTGTATTGGAACAAGCTCATTTGCATCACTTTTCATAGTAGCTCGGTCAAGTTTTCGCCCTTTCTCGTTCAAGCTGTATATTATTTTTATATCTTTGTCATGTTTCGGTGTTACAGCTGAGCACATATACATATTAGAAAGTGTTTTCGCACTGTCCTTAACAGAAAATGTGGAAGTTTTCAAAGTAACATGGACAATACGGACAACACTCATTCTTGTTTAGATAATGGCAGACTTCATGAGAATCAGACATGTAGTCGATACCCCATATCTATCCAAGTGTGGGGTGTCGTGTCGTTTATTGTTACTTGGGTCTTTCCACAACCTTCTGTTAAATAAACGAATCAACCTCACACTTTCTTTATTATTAACATTTGTCGCTATTGAGGTTTGAGCTTAACCTGTTATCATGGAAGCAGTTAAGAACTACGGAGTGCCTGAAGAGGAATATCTGGCCCCAGAAGTTAATGTAATGTTGCTGAATTACGAAGGTGTGATCTGCAACAGTAATGAAATGTTGGACGAAACGGAAGGAGAGTGGTAGTATGAAAGCAATGAATAAACTGTTTGTGGCGGCTGTTATTGCCACTTCTCTGACAGCATGTCAGCAGGAATCATTTGAAGTAAGAACTGATTCAGATAATTACTATGCCTCTGTCGAGACATTTGCTACAGGCACTAAGACAGTACTCGAAGAAAATCGCTCTGTCGTATGGTCATCGGAAGATCGTATTGCCATATTTGAAGGCAAGGATGTAGGCCAGGCATATCAGGTGCTGGATTCATACGTAGGAAAAAGTTCCGGAGAATTTGCAGAGGTTGAAGGTCTTGTGACCGAGGGAACCGATGCTGCCATTGAAGGCTCTATAGCCGTATATCCGTTCAACGAAGCCCTTACCGTCACTTCAGGAGATAACGGAGACTATGTTATTGAAGGAGTCACCTTTCCGTCAGAACAGAAATATGTTGCCGGAAGCTTCTCCGACGAAGCATTCCCTATGGTCGCAGTGACATCCGACAAGAATCTGTCCTTCAAGAACGTCGGCGGCGTCCTCAAACTCAGTCTCACAGGATCGTACTCCGTCAGCAGCATCACCCTCACCGGTAATTCTGGCGAGCTTCTTTCCGGCCCGGCCACAGTCACCCTCGGCCCAGACGGCATCCCTTCAGTAACAATGTCTGACGATGCATCCACGTCAGTCTCCCTTGTCTGTGATCCGGCAGTCCAGCTCGACTCGGAAACAGCCACTGAGTTTTACATCTCAATTCCGCCAACTGAGTTTGAAGCGGGATTCAGTGTTAATATAACTGAAAGTGAAGGAGGAAATGCGATAAAAAACACAGAGAAACAAAATAACGTGTGCAGATCCCAAATTTTGGTAATGCCGGCATTCGCCCCTCCAACACATATGTTCAAAGAAAACTATTATGAGGATTATGATGCCTATATTTCTGAAGAAGGCATCACTATGCTATCTAAAAAGACAGAAGACGGTTATGAAATACTCATAGGTCATTATGACGAAACCGAAGAATCGTGGAACGATGATCAGTTTATGGTCATTCATACAGACTCTCTTTCGAGGGTATCAGATCTATATATTGAAAATGAACTACTAAGATTCTCCAACTATTCAGATAATGCAGTTGACATCCTACATATCGTGGGAGAAGATTATGAATTATATGAACACGCTGAAATGCCGATTACAAAGTCAGTCCTATTTGCGACTAAATCTGAAGGTGTTGATGCAGATCAAGGCTCTGAAACTATTGAAGACCTGATTAAAGTCATTGTTGGTAGCAAGACTTCATTTGAATTCGCCGTTAACCTTATTAAGCATAAAGGAAAAACTCAAACCGTACTGGCTTCTATCAATTATATCTCTACTGCGATACCCGGATTAGGAGGAGTAGCTTTATCCGAAATCCAAATTGGACTGGAGAAAAAATTCTTGGGAAGAATGCCATCACTTCTTGAAGGCGAATTGTTGTTAGTTGAAGCAGTGAATGGTTTCGTAGATAAGGTTTCAGATAGATTGATCGGATCCTGGAAAATAACCGATACAAATGTAATTGTTTATACAGCTGAATCAGCTGAAGTTAATTACACTATAAGCGGTATAAAGAGTAATCCTAACATTAATCTTTCTGGAAATATAGGTTATAGAAATGTAACGAATAATAAGTTTACAAATATATCTATACCTGTCATTAACGGTACTCACAAACAACTTCTGACACTCTCTGGCCCGGGAGACTACACTTTAACCATAACTCTAAATGGTACAGGAGGTTTCTTCAAAAGATTACAGATACATTTTAACGTTCCTGATTATCCAATGTGCCTAACCGGCAGTGCATCTAACATAACAACAACGTCGGCTGTTGTTGATTGCACATACAGCAATATACCTGAAGACGGCCAGTGTCAAGTTCTGCTTTCCTGGGACGATGGACATAAAATAGTAAAAGCTGAGAACCGCGAAGGCGAGCATGAAATCAGTTTAACTGATTTGGAACCAAACACCACATATTCATATTGTGCCTGCATTGATTATGAGGGTGGCCCTGTCAATGGTGAAACGAAGGAATTTACTACGAAAGAAGACGATGTGAAACTAAGAAATATGCTCATCAGTCTCTATAACCAAACAGATGGCGATAATTGGTATTGTAATGAGAATTGGTGTACTGATTCTCCGTTAGATACTTGGTGGGGAATATCTTATAGGGGCGAGCAAATGCATATAGATTTATCCAACAATAATCTTAGTGGAAAGATATCTTGGAGTGATAGAAAGTGTAATACAGAGTTTACAATAGATGTGTCTGATAATCCTAATTTAGAAGACATAGCTATTACACATTGCTTTATTAAGATTTCTTTAGATGCTTCTGGTTGCATTGCATTGACTGATTTATGTATTGAAGATGTTTATCACCTTATTCAACTTAAAGCATCTAACTGTTCAAGTTTAGAGATATTTGATTGCCATGACAGTTATTCGTCATCAGTCAATCTTTCAGGATGTACTGCACTTGAATACATTGATTGTAGTGATTGTCAGTTATCATCACTTAATCTTTCAGGATGTACTGCACTTGAATACATTGATTGTTCTTACAACGATTTTACTTCACTTGATCTTTCAGAATGCACTTCACTTAAAAAATTTCACGGTATTTTTAATCCGCTATCATCCCTCAATCTTTTAGGATGTACTGCACTTGAATCCATTTGTTGTGCCCATACGAATTTAACTTCACTTAATCTTTCGGGTTGCACCGCACTTGAATTCATTGATTGTGAATACTGTAATTTAACTTCACTTAATCTTTCAGACTGCATAGCACTCAAAGAGATTCGTTGCCAGTACAATCATCTTACTTCACTAAATATTTCAGGATGTCTAAACATCCATAGCCTCGATTGCGCGAACAATCTTTTCAAGCGGGTTATAACCCCTGAATTTCAAAGAATACCTTCTTTTACTTACGATAGGAGGTATACTAATTATTACCACATATGGATTCTTGGAGATGAAATTGAATGCAAGTTTGGTTATACTGAAAATCCGGTAGGCTGGTGGTATGAAGGTGAGCCAGATAGTGAACATCTGAAGAGGCATACGAGATGATGCAGGTGCAATGTACATATTGTCCTCATCAGATTGGTATATTGCGTTTGCCTATAGTTGCGTAGTAACAGAACTAAGTCTCTATTATGGTTTCTCCATGTTTTATGTAGGAATTATTTCTGATGCTTAAGCGTGGGTGCGGGATTTCAGTATATTGCGCCCACACGCTCTGTACCACGAGCTAAAGTCTGCAAAACGTTAGCGTCGGTACATGGAAACAGTAATCCGTGTGCCGACGCTATTGTATCGGACATACCCAAACAGATCTTTTACAGACTGAATCCTCTGAAATCGTCTATCACGATGTCGCAGAGGGGAGAGATGGTCTCGCGCGGGTTTGTCGTGGCGAGACCTATTACTTTTGCACCGGCGGCGCGGCCGGCATTGATGCCGTGAAGGGAATCCTCGAATACGTATGTCTCGGAAGGCTTGCCGCCGAGGACTTCCATGCCCTTGAGGAAACATTCCGGATCGGGTTTCGACTTGGTGAAATGTTCGCTGGTCAGAACGGCATCCGCAAGTTCCCACAATTCGGGATGTGCCTTGCGTACGTTCTTCATCTTAGGCTCGTTGGAGCTGGTTACTATGGCCATAGGCACTCCGGAGGCCTTCAGCTGTCTCATGAATTCATCTGCACCCGGAATATAGTCATAGCTCATATTCATCTCGTATTCGTTCAGCCTGCGGACTATCTCCTCCTGCTCTCTGGCCATTCCCTCGAAATGTCCTCCGAATATCTGGAACAGTGTCTGTCCCTTGATGATTCTGCCGAAGTCGTCAAGGCCAAGGTATTCCTTACCCATCATGTTCCAGAATATGCTGTACTGAGATTCAGTGTCCATTATCACACCGTCAAGATCGAATAAAGCTATCATAGGATTAACTGTTCAAAATGGCTTGAAGGTCGGATGGAATCTGACTGGTCAGTGCCTTCTTCAGCTGCTCGTCATAACGGAGACGGACCTTTGCTCCTGCCTCCTGGAACCAGTATCTTGTAGCGAGCTCCTCCTCGATGAACGGTATGATCTCGTCCTTCTTCAGACGGATGAACCTTTCCTTGTCCATCTCCAGGGCCTTTTCCATAGCTTTCAGTTCTTCGCTCATCGAATCTGCAAGTCCGTCCTTCTCCAGCTCCTTCTTCATCTGGTCATAAAGGGTCTTTGCGCTGCTTCTGTAGTCGAATTCCTGAGTCTTTGCAAATCTTATGAAGTCCTCGAAATCCTTATCGCCGAAATGGAAATCATCGACAGCCGGGATTGATTCATGTCTGCGTGCGAAATCGATGCAATACTGGTCTATCACGCCTCCAAGCACGAGTGCATATACAAGGCGGCTGTAATCTGGGAAATCGATATCGACATCCGGTGTTATTCCACCGCCGTCACGAACGATCCTTCCTGCTGCTGTCTTGAATTCACGTGTAAGCGAATCCGGAATATGACCTACGCTTCCGTCCTCATTACGATGTGTATAATCGATGGCCTGTACGCATCTTCCGCTTGGAGTATAATACTTGGCTGTGGTCACCTTGACCTGACCGTTATATGGGACAGGGAGGATGGACTGCACGAGGCCCTTTCCGTAGCTTCTCTTTCCCATGATGACAGCCCTGTCCATGTCCTGAAGGGCTCCGGCCACGATTTCGGATGATGATGCAGATCCGGAATCGATCATGACGATGATAGGGAGTTCGGTGTCGATAGGTTCTGAGGTGGTGCGGAACTCCTTCAATGAACTGCCGGTATTACCCTTGGATGAAACTGCGAGCGATCCCTTAGGTACGAAGAGGGATACGATGCCGATGGCCTCGCTCATGAGTCCGCCTCCGTTTCCGCGGAGATCGAGAACCAGACGCTTCATGCCCTGCTTCTTGAGATCGAGCACCTTGGTGCGGACTTCACCGGACACATTGTCTGTGAATCCTGTCAGAAGGATGTAGCCGGTCGTGTCGTCTAGCATTCCTGCATATTCGATGTCTGGGAAATGGATACGCTCGCGCACTACAGGAATGTCGAGTGTATCTCCAGAATGTACCTTCTTGATCTTGAATACAACAGTCGTTCCTGGCTTGCCCTTCATCCTGTCGCTGCTCTCCTTAGTCTCCAGTCCCTTCGTAGGCACTCCGTCTATCTCGATTATCTCATCACCGCACTGAAGACCGTATTTCTGGGCAGGAGATCCTGCGTAAGGCTCGTTGATGATGACATTCTCGCCTGGTTTCTTATGGATGATGGCGCCGATTCCTCCGTATGTCTTTGAAAGGAACATCTTGAAGTCTTCGTTCTCCTCTTCCGGAACATAGATCGTATATGGATCGAGTTCCTCAAGCATGGCATTGATGCCGGCTTTCATGATTCTGTCCGTAGGTATGGAATCGACATATGACCTGTTGAGTTCCTTGAGGATGGCACTCTGGATTTCGCTCCACTGTCCGAGTTTGAAGCTTTGTGACTGGGCATAGGCGGCATGGGACGCCGCAATAACCATGGCAGCTGCCATGAAAATGTATATGATCTGTCTTTTCATAATCCGTTTTGTAAGAGGGGCCTGTTTTTTGCCAACATCTGTGAAGACGAAAGTTCCCCGCATATATAGTGCCACAAAAATACGAAAATATTTATACCTTTGCAGCGGTTTTTAGTAGTAATGATTAATAGCAGTTATTATGAAATTGGTATTTGCAACGGGCAATGTTGGTAAACTGCGTGAAGCATCAGAGATATTAGGTGAGGGCTTTGAGCTCGTTTCCCTCGCTCAGGCAGGTATCCTGGAAGATATCCCGGAGACGGGAAAGACATTGGTAGCCAACTCTTTGCAGAAGGCTATGTATCTGTATGAAAAGGTCGGATGCAATTGTTTTGCAGACGATACAGGACTTGAAGTGGATGCTCTCGGAGGTGCTCCGGGCGTCTATACTGCAAGATATGCCGGTGACGATAAGGACTTCAACAAGAATATGGACAAGGTGCTCCATGAACTGGAAGTTCTGGAAGGTGAGGCGCATATGGCTGCCGCTCTCGGTCTGAATACAAAGCTTGTGACCAGAAGAGCCAGGTTCAAGAGCGTCATAACCTTGATCATCAACGGCGAAAAGAAGATTTTCGAAGGAACTCTGGAAGGCGTGATCGCACGTGAGAAATCCGGAAACGGAGGCTTCGGCTATGATCCGATCTTCATCGCTGACGAATTCCCCGGACAGACTCTTGCAGACATATCGGAAGATGAAAAGAATGCCATTTCCCATAGAGGAAAGGCACTTCGTGCCATGGCCGAGTGGCTGAAGGACAGAGCCTGATTTCCCTGTCATCCTGATCTTCCCATGTCATCCTGAGTTTTCCCATGTCATCCTGAGCTTCCATTGTCATCCTGAGCGGAGCGAAGGATCTTTAAACAGACTGTCATGACAAACAATACCGGACTAATAGTTCTCCATACCACCAAGTTCGGTGAGAATTCGCTCGTCGTCCATACCCTGAGCAGGGAATATGGGCGGCGAAGCTTTCTTGTTAAGGGAGTGGGGAAGAAGGCTATGATGTCGCTTTTCCTGCCCCTGAATGTGCTGGAGGCGGATATTGTCGAGACAGGAAAGTCAACATTGTTCACAGCCCGCAATCTTGTGGCCCGATACCCTCTTCTCGGTATAAGGAACAACATGTTCAAGAACTCCATGACTATGTTCATGAGCGAGGTGCTGTATCGCGTGATCAAGGACGGAAGCATGGAGGAAGGCCTTTACGAATGGTGCGAAAAGAACATACTTCTCCTTGATGCCATAGATTCCGATTTCAGCAATTTCCACATAAGGTTCCTTCTGGAATTTGCCGTGGCCCTCGGCTTCAGCCCGGAAGCCAATGACCTGATGCCATTCGTCGGTGACCATTATCCTGTCGTGGAGAAGTTCATGACACTCTCTTTCGCCGACTCCATGCTCATCCCTCTCAACGGTGCGGCCAGAAACGAAATAGCGGAAGAAATCCTCCGCTACATAGAATTCCACACCGAATCAGCTGTCAATATCAACTCCCTCAAAGTCCTCCGCGAACTTTTCGCCTAGATAAACCTCAGGTGTATTCTTCCTTGGAAGCATTCAATCCTCACGAATCCTCCTGACCCTCCCGTCCGTAAATCCGGCTGTTTTACGGATGGGATGCCTAAATCAGCTATCGTTGTCCGTAAATCGGGGCATTTCACGGATGACATCCTCGAATCTATCCTTTTCGTCCGTAAATCAGACTATTTTACGGATGGGATTGATGATTGTTGAGGGAAAAGTTCATTAAGAATGCCTATGTCAAGTTTCAGGAGACGCCGGATCTGCTGGTTTGAAGCGTTGTATTTGAAATGCAGTTCCTTGGACATCTGGATCTTTTGCTCTGGGCTCAGGAGTGACAGCTGTCTGCTGCCATAAGCCTTTTCTGCATACATGGCAGCAGCAGCATACAACTCGTCATCAGTAAGAAACACTGAATCCTTTAATCTTTGAGCAATCTGGCTGAATGCTTCTGCGTTGCGTGTCAATGAGTTGAAGTAACTTCGTGCATCCCTGAACATGCTTTCCCCGATATCGGTTCTGCAGAAAGACGGTATATAAACAACGTCTCCCAAGAACTTCAGATCTTCAATCAACCTTACCTCTCGGAAACGAGTCAGTTCACGCGCTTTGTTAAATCCCAATTCCTTTAAAGTTCTGGCAGGTAATAGATTGAAGAAGGGCAAGAAATAAGCACAACCACCTCCCCATGGATAGCTGAAAGGTGTAAATTGCGGATTGGCGACAAAGGCGTTGCGGTTTACATAAATAATTTCATTCCGGAGAGCGATAAGAGTTTCGATCGGCAGTATGTCAGCCTTGAATGCTTCCCAGTCGATAACCCGCTCTGTTGTCTTGAGAATTCTTCGGAGACGAGCCTTGAATCTTTCGAAAAGTTCCATGCAGTCTTCTGCCTCTCCGTTCAATATCATATGAATATGATTGCTCATAAGCTCGAATGTGATGATTCTGACCTTTTTGAACAATACTGCTGCGACTGCCAGAGCTGTCATTGCAATCTTGAAATCTTCCTCACTATATAGGAAATCCCCCATGACCCTGCCGTCTGTATATATATGCCAGAATGGTTCGGACTCTTCAAATAATCTCTCACACTTCCTTTCCTTTTCTGCAAATGTCAGCATGTAAACTTTATTTAGAAGATACTGTATGAGTCAGCCGGAGAAAGCTTTCCTGAATACTGCGGTTTGAAAGGACGTCTCAGCTTGATGGCGACCTTTTCTTTTACTTTGTATATCTGTCTGAATAATCTGACAGCATCACGCAACGTCCATGCAGAAGCTAAAGCGATTCCGTCTCCTTGCTGGCGACAAACAGTGTATGCTGTATGTGGAATCTTTGACTCGGCATCGAATGCCGGTACAGTCATTACATCAAGATAAATGATTTCCGTCGTTCCCATAATCAAATATTTAAGTGAATGTCACTTTGATGCCATTTGATCGTGGATGGCGAACCAGAGGAGTTCAAAGATGGAACAAATATAGACTTAATATTCGGAATAGCAATTGTTTAGCTGGTATATTTTCTCTGCCGTCCCTAAAAAAGCCCATTTTACGGATGACAGTATAGTAAGGTACTCTCTCGTCCGTAATATTGGCTGTTTTACGGATGGGATGCCCCTAAAGGTGACTGTTGTCCGTAAATCCGGCTGTTTTACGGACGGGATACAGATACCGCCTGTGAGCGAAGGAAGCATTTCACATTATTCGGCTTCCTGAGCTACAGGCGGGTATTTCAAATCCGGACGATTGTCAGACTTCCGGCCAGATATATACCTTGTCGGAACGACGCAGGCGGGTCTCTTCGATGGCACGGCAGGCCTGTTCGCTGCAACCGTCTCCGCAGAGACTCAGGGCCTCCTCGCGTGCTCCCGGCACAACCTTGCTCCAGTCGATAGGGATAGAGCAGTAAACGCCTTTGCCGGCCTCCTGGACAGGCTTGAGATCGACGCGGATTTCCGGAACGGTATATTCCACGCATCCCGAAGTAGGACCGATGATGAGAATCTTGTCTCCTACTTTGAGAGAATATGACTCCACGAGGATTTCTGCAACTCCGAGTTTTCCGAACCAGTTGGTGATCTTTCCGCAATATGCCTTCTTGCGGGTAGCGGTGCTTCCGTAAACGTCACACCATTCGCCAAGACGAGCACCCTGATAATATCCGTCCCAGAATCCTCGGTTGAACACCTCTTCCAGCTCTTTCTTGAAAGATGCACCGAGCTCCGGAGTATATGTTCCGTTGCATACGGCATCGGCGGCACGACGGTAGCATGATGCCACGCGCTTTACATATTCCGCAGAACGCGCACGTCCTTCGATCTTGAACACAGTCACGCCGGCGTCAATGATCTTGTCCATGAACTCGATGGTACACAGATCCTTAGGAGACATTATGTACTTGTTGTCGATTTCCAGCTGCATACCTGTCTCCCGGTCTTCCACCTTATATGCACGACGGCAGAGCTGGTAGCATGAGCCACGGTTTGCAGAAGCTCCGTATTCGTGAAGGCTGAGATAGCATTTGCCTGAAATGGCCATGCAGAGGGCTCCATGGGCGAACATCTCGATTTCCACGAGACGGCCGGAAGGACCGCATATGTTTTCCTCGTCTATGATTCTCTTGATTTCCTTGACCTGTCCGAGATTCAGCTCGCGGGCAAGCACGATCACATCGGCGAACTGGGCGTAGAATCTCAGAGCCTCCGCATTCGAGATGCTGAGCTGTGTGGAAATATGTACTTCCACGCCTATCTGACGGGCATATATGATGGCTGCCATATCTGATGCGATGACAGCTGTGATGCCGGCTGCCTTTGCCGCATCCAATGTACGTCTCATGTCCTCGAGATCTTCTCCGAAAAGAGCGATGTTGAGGGTGAGATATGTCTTGACACCGTGCTCTGAGCAGATCCTTACGATCTCTTCAAGATCCGTCATCTTGAAGTTGTTGGCAGAGTGGGAGCGCATGTTGAGCTTCTCCACTCCGAAATATACTGAGTCAGCGCCTCCCTGGATGGCTGCGTGCAGGCATTCGAAGTTACCCGCAGGCGCCATTATTTCCAAAGATTTGGCAAAATCTTCGGAAATCCTTTTACTCCCAGTCCTCGCAAGCTCGGACAGCTCCGAGGGGCATGCTGACCGCTCATTGTCATTCGGGTCGGATGCCATTGCTGCTTCGATGTCTGATGACATCTCGCTGACACGAGTGGCATGGCGCTGATGCGCCTTATTATCGGTTGTATGTTCCATTATTTCGTTCTTCCAATAAGTTTCTTTGCATAGCTTTCCAAAAGGGCATATGCTTCCGGCTCAAGGTCAAGCCCTGCAGCATGTGCAAGTGCCTGGCCATGAAGTCTTATGATCTCGTTCTTGGCCTCCTCTCCGACACCGAGAGAATCATATATGGCCTTGACAGTTGCAATCTTCTCCGCCTTCTGAGAATCGGTTCCGACAGGCATCGCCATTGCTGCAACAAGCTCCTCGCGGCGGTCTCCTGCCACCTCGAATGCCCTGGTCATGAGCCAGCTCTTCTTGTTGTTCACGATATCTCCTCCGATAGCCTTTCCGAACACTGCCGGATCACCATATGTGTCGAGCCAGTCGTCTGCAATCTGGAAGGCCAGACCAAGGTCGTATCCGTATTTATAGAGAAGTACGCACTCTTTGTCCGATGCACCGGCGATGATGGCTCCCAGCTTTGCCGAACAAGCGATGAGCACGGCGGTCTTGAGACCGATCATCTTCAGATAATCAGACATAGGCACGCATTCCATATCCTCGAAATCCATATCGTACTGCTGGCCTTCACATACTTCCGCAGCAGTTGTAGAAAACAGCTCCAGCGCCTTAGGAAGCACTTCTGCAGGTGCTTTGGCTATAAGCTTATAGCTCTCGATGGACATCACATCTCCTGAAAGTATGGCAGTGTTCTCATCCCATTTCCTATAGACCGTAGGCACTCCGCGGCGTACGTCGGCCTTGTCCATGATGTCATCGTGGATGAGCGTGAAACTATGGAACACTTCAAGAGCTGCAGCAGGAGAAAGGATACCTTCATTGAAGCTGTCCTTGAAGATGGAATATGCCGTCAGGCACAGTCTCGGGCGTATGCGCTTGCCTCCGATCTCCATCATATACCTCAATGGATCATAAAGACCTGCAGGTTCTTCAGTGAATCTCAGATTTGCGAACAGCTCTTTCAGAGCCGCATCAATATGGGTTTCCTGTATCATAATATTGCTGTCTATATCCCACAAAGGTAATGATAAAAACGGAAATTCTTTATCTTTGCATCAAATTAGCGTTATCTGTTCCGGCGAACAGAGTGATGTACCACAATAATGGAAATTTTTGGTACATCACTGCTTAAAAACGAGGGAATTGAATGAAAAACCAGGGTGATGTACCAAAATAAGGGCAATTCATGGTCCATCACTTCAAATAAAGGTGTCATATGACGATAAAAGGACAGGCGACGGTTGTAAAGCACACGGGAAGCCACTATCTTCTGGCAAAGCTGCCGGGATGGGATCTGTTTCCTGCAGTGCTGAGAGGAAAGATCAGGCTCAAGGGAAGCACGGCTACCAATCCGGTTGCTGTAGGTGACCTTGTGAATTTCGAAGCAGAGGTTCCGGAAGGCATTTCGGAGCAGGACCTCACTGCATATGTCACTTTGGAAAATGCCGCTGTAATCACTTCAGTGGAGCCTCGCAAGAATTACATAATCAGAAAATCAACCAATCTTTCGCGTCAGTCACATATAATTGCTGCTAATCTTGACCGTGCATTCATAATCGCCACAATAGATTTCCCGGAGATCAAGCTGCCTTTCCTGGACCGTATCCTCGTTACCTGCGAAGTCTATAATGTACCTGTGACCATCGTTCTGAACAAGGTAGATCTCTACCGTGAGTCACATGCGGAAATGCTGGAAGCCTTCCATGAAATCTATGAAGGCGCAGGATATCCGGTAATGGAAGTCTCAGCTCTGACAGGAGAGGGTATAGATGCCCTCAGAGAGGCCTGCAAGGGCCATGTTTCACTCTTTTCCGGCGTGTCAGGAGTCGGTAAGTCATCTCTGATAAAGGCTCTTGATCCATCGCTTGATCCAAGGGTGGGAGAGATTTCCGATGTCCATCTTCAGGGCAAGCATACGACCACATTCTACGAAATGTATGCTCTTTCTTCCTGTCATCCCGCTTCTTCCTGTCATCCCGAGCCTGACGAGGGATCTGAAGGCTTCATAGTAGATACTCCGGGTCTCCGCGGCTTCGGACTGGTTGATCTGAAGAAAGAGGAGATTGCCCTGTATTTCCCTGAGATGCTCAAGGCTTCCGAGGGCTGCCGTTTCACGCCATGCACCCATACCCATGAACCGGGATGTGCAGTAAAGGAGGCGGTTGAGAACGGTGAGATCAGCTATGAGCGCTATTCGTCGTATCTCGGTATGCTGGATGAGGAGGGCAAATACAGATAGTTGCTGAAGGATCATTCCAATGAAAACGATCAACAAGGAAATACTCAAGCTGGCCATCCCGAGCATTCTGGCCAATATCACCGTACCGATAGTGGGCATGGTGGATATTGCCGTGGCCGGACATCTTGATGTCCAGGCTGCGACCATGATCGGAGGCATCGCCATAGGAACCATGCTCTTCGATCTTCTTTACTGGAATTTCGGATTCCTGCGTGTAGGAACGGGAGGACTGACGGCCCAGGCTTTCGGGCGCGGAGACAGGAAGGAGTGTGCCAGGATACTCACAAGAGCAATCGGCATATCCCTGGCATGTGCATTCGCACTGATAGCCATACAATGGCTGTTCGTCAAGGCTGCTTTCCTTGTCGTTGACTGCACTCCGGAAGTCCGGGAACTCGCTTCGCAATATTTCTTCATACGCATATGGGCGGCTCCCGCTACCCTCAGCCTGATGGCCTTCAAAGGCTGGTTCATCGGTATGCAGGATAGTGTGAGCCCTATGGCTACTGACTTGACAGTCAATGGAATGAATGTGGTGATGAGCTTTGTTCTCGCTCTTGGAGTGAAGGCCTTGAACTATGAAGGAATGGGCTTTGCCGGAATCGCTGCAGGAACCGTCGTGGCTCAGTATTCGGGACTTGCCGTCGCCTTGCTGCTTCTGCTTTTCAAATATTGGAAGAACACTGTCTCGACATTGCGTCCGGACGAATTGAGAGGAGTATTCAAGGGCAGCGAAACCCGTCGTTTCTTCGTCATGAACACGGATCTGTTCATACGCTCGCTCTGCTTCATCGCCATATATATCGGCTTTACCGTGATCTCCGCCCGCTATGGCGACCTTCTTCTTGCCGTCAGCTCGATAATGATGAAGCTGCTGATGATATTCTCATATTTCACCGACGGATTCGCATATGCCGGTGAGGCCATGACGGGGAAATATATCGGAGCAAAGGACGGTGTCCGGCTTCGCCAGACGGTGAAATGGACATTCATATGGAGCATGGGTATCGCCGTGATATTCATGGGCATATATCATTTTGCCGGAGTACCTCTCCTGAAGATGATGACCTCGGATCCTGTGGTCGTAGAGGCTTCCGTGGAATATATTCCATGGCTTCTGCTCATGCCTGTGATCGGCTGCGCGGCATTCACGTGGGACGGAATATATATAGGTGCTACAGCCTCCAAGGCCATCCGCAATTCCATGATATGGGCAGTCGTAGGTTTTGCCGGCGTATGGTTCGTCGGTATCTTATGCCTGAACTGGCTGGGTGATCCGTCAATGGTTTCTGAGTCAGTGACTTCCGTGGCCGATGCCCCATCTGCCGGTTATACACGATACGGCCGTCTGGCCATGCATATCCTCATGGCCGCTTACTTCGCACACCTCCTTGCCCGCACGATATATCTGACTGTCCGTTATCGCAAGGTGGTACTGACTGCATAGGGCAGTCTTATCTGATTCCGTATTTCTTCAGAATCCTGACTACAGGCTTGCGGATGGATTCCGCCCAGAGGGTGTAGCCGTAGTCGGACGGGTGGATGCCGTCAACAGAGGTCGTATGCATGGCATCTGTGGCATTTGTCTGAATGAAATAGACATCGTCATATTTCTTCACCGCTTCCTTCATGAGCTTCTCGGCCATGGCCTGCTTGGCGCTTTCCTTCGCATCGACGCTCTGGCTGAAGTTGCGTCCCTCACGATATATGGTCTGCTGGAATATGAGAGGTTTGCCAGGATGTGCCGCCTGTATCTTCTCGATGAAAGGGAAGAGCCTTTCCTCGATCATCTTGGCATCCGGATTTGAAAAGCAGTCGAATACGAAGGCATCAACGTCGGCATCGCAGAGGACATCGGCGAAATATGGCTGCATCTTGCAGTTTCCGCTACATCCGAGGCTGAGGAACTGGAGACCGGTCATACGCATCAGCTGCATAGGGTAGCTCATGCCCGGACGGCTGGTGCTGATGCCCTGGGTGTAGCTGGATCCGAATATTCCTATCCTGTGACGGAAAGGAGATTCAAGCGGTTCAATGACAGCACCTTCCTGAACGCCGATCCTGACCGAATATTCCTCGCTGTATATCGGAAGATAAAGCATGCATTCCTTCATCGAACTGTCCATATCTTTTATCAATACGAGATTCTCCTCTTCCTTGCCGACAGCACCTGCTTTGGATGCCGCGTAAAGCCATTCGCCGTCTTTCCTTATATACAGGTCATAGCCTCTAAGGGATACTCCCATCGTATTGACTCCCTTGTTCATGTAACCGAAGTCAGTGAGCACGGAAATGACAGAAGAGTTGGTCTTGAAAAGCACTGCGAGGCCTGCAGAGCTGCGTACCTGACTGTTTTCTCCCTTTGTGAATCCCTTGTACTTCACGGTATCGACCCTGTGGTATGGGTTGGGAGTATCGATGATCTTTCCGATAAGGTTGAGGTCGGATGCCTCTGTGAATGTGTATTCCACATTCTTAGGAGTCTGGGCACTTGCTGCAACTGAAAATACAGCAAGGAGGATGATGGCTGTGAATCTTTTCATTTTATGCATATAAATATATTCCGACCGGATGCTGCCGGTCAAAAACACCATGCGAATTTAGCAAAAATTCACATATGTTTTCTAACTTTGTCCTTGTTTGGCCCGAAAATTCAGGGCTGATGGGAAACTTAAACAAGAGGAATGAGTCTGTATTCTTATTTCAGGATAAGCAAGCCTTCGGCTGAGAAAGTGCCGCAGGAAAACATACACGACACGTACAAGTCTTTGAGGGACAGGACGTTCTGGGGAGCCACTATAGCATACAGCCTGTATTATGTGTGCCGTATGAGCATAAATGTGGTGAAGCAGCCCCTGATCGACGAAGGCATTCTGTCCGCGGGTCAGCTGGGTCTCATCGGATCGGCTCTTCTTTTCGTATATGCCGTCGGAAAGTTCATGAACGGATTCATCGCCGACTATTGCAACATACGCCGTTTTATGGCGACAGGCCTTTTCATATCCGCCCTCATGAATCTTCTCATGGGAGCCCTGGGCTTGTTTCAGAGTATGCTTCCTTCGGTCCTGATATTCGTCTGTTTCGCCATATTGTGGGGAATGAACGGATGGATGCAGTCCATGGGTTCGGCTCCGGGCGTAATAAGCCTTTCCAGGTGGTTCTCCCGTTCGCAGAGGGGATCATATTACAGCCTCTTCAGTTCCAGCCCCTATATCGGCGAGTTCATATCGTACAATATCCTGGCTGTGGTGGTAGGATGGCTGGGATGGCAGTCGGGCTTCATCATGGCGGCTCTTGCCGGTCTTGCCGGTGCGGTGATAATCCTTCTGTTCGTGTCGGATACTCCTGAGAGCAAGGGACTTCCGTCCATTCAGGAGATCTCGGGCGAGGAGCTTGCCAAAGAGGACAAGATGCCTACGAGAGAGCTCCAGAAGATGGTCTTGAAACACCCCGGAATCTGGGTGATCGCTCTGTCGAGCGCATTCATATACATAACGAAATATGCCATAGCCGGATGGGGGGTTCTTTTCCTCCAGAAAGCAAGGGGATTCGACCTTGCCGAAGCCTCTCAGGTAATAGCCTTTTCAGCCATTTCCGGAGTGCTTGGAACAGTGCTTGCGGGCTGGCTTTCAGACAAGGTCTTTCATGGCAACAGGGTCAAGCCTGCCGTTTTATCCGGAATTATCAGCACTTCGTCCTTGATTCTCTTCCTGTTCGTCGGAGGAGGCTTTCTCCTTAACATCTTTTATGTATCTTTGTTCAGTCTGTCGGTCGGTGTGCTTTACTGCATTGTAGCCGGCCTTATGGCAGTGGATATTGTACCAAGAAAAGCGACGGGGGCGGCTCTTGGAGTTGTCGGCATTTCAAGCTATGTGGCTGCCGGACTTCAGGACCTGACAAGCGGTCTGCTGATTCAGTGCAACATGACTCACGAGGGAGGTGCGGACATATATGATTTCGGCCCGGTTTCATGGTTCTGGATTGCAGCGGCAGTCGTTTCCTTTGTACTTCCTTCCCTGAACTGGAAGAAGATGACAATGAAGAAACAATCAAACTAATAACTATACGATATGACTTTACACATAAGCATTGAATACAGGACAAACTGGGGCGAGGAAGTCGTTCTCTGTCTTGGTGGAAAGCGCTATCCGCTCGCGTATGTGGCTGACGGTCTCTGGAAAGGCGACATCGCAAGATTCAATCCGGAGAAGGCGGCTGAATACGGATATGAGATCGTGCGTGAGGGCGTTACCGTGCGTACCGAGTGGAAGAAGCACAGACTTGTTCTTCCTGAAGGAGTTGAGGCTAAGGATATTACTGTAATGGACAGATGGATCGACCGTCCGGTTGATTCTCCTTTCTATTCGTCAGCGTTTACAGGCGCGATTTTCGGCCGTAAGGCAGAGAAGGCAAAGAAGGCTCCTAAGGGTGCCAATGTCATTCTTCAGGTATCTGCACCGGCTCTCCGTCCTAATGAGGTTCTGGCACTTGCCGGAAGCGGAAAGGCTCTCAAGGAATGGACTAAGGTGGTTCCTTTCGACGGAACAGGATTCCCTGTCTGGACTCTCGCGCTTAACGTGACCGAGCCATTTGCATATAAGGTTCTCATTGCCGACAAGGAAACTCTTGCTCCTGTAGCATGGGCGGACGGAGAGAACAGATGGTTCACTGATATTCCTGAGAAGGATGAGCTTGTTGTCGAGGCGGATTTCCAGGTAAGCTTCGGCGGACGCTGCTGGAAAGGTGCCGGTACAGCTATTCCTGTATTTGCACTCCGCAGTGCTGATGATTTCGGAGTGGGCGAGTTCTACGACCTTAAGAAGATGGTTGACTGGGCTGCGGCTACAGGTCAGAGCATCCTTCAGCTTCTTCCTATCAATGATACCACCATGCTCCATACATGGGAGGATTCATATCCGTACAATCCGAACTCTACATTCGCCCTTCATCCTCAGTTCCTGCATCTTCCTGCAGTAGGAGTGAAGGTGGATGAGGAGTACAAGGCACTCCAGGCAGAGCTCAATTCCCTCGAGCAGATCGACTATGAGAGAGTGAATGCGGCAAAGCTTGAGCTTCTGAAGAAGGCGTTCGCCAAGACGTTCAAGAAGCTTTCCGCAAAGAAGGAATATCAGCAGTTCGTAGAGAAGAACAGTCACTGGCTTCTTCCTTATGCTGCTTTCTGCGTGCTTCGTGACCTTAACGGAACTCCTGATTTCTCTCAGTGGAAAGGATATGCGAAATATAACAGGAAGAAGGTTGCTGCCTTCTGCGAGGAGCACAGAGAGGAGATAGACTTCTGGTGCTTCGTACAGTATCATCTTGATCTCCAACTTTCCGAGGTCTGCGCATATGCACATTCGAAGGGAGTCGTGTTCAAGGGTGACCTTCCTATCGGAATCAGCCGTACCAGCGTGGATGCATGGCTCTACCCTGAGCTCTTCCATATGGATTCACAGGCAGGAGCACCACCTGATGCTTTCTCTGCTGACGGACAGAACTGGGGCTTCCCTACATATAACTGGGAAAAGATGGCTGAGGACGGATATGCATGGTGGAAATCACGCCTTGCAAAGATGTCCGAATATTTCGATGCCTTCCGTATAGACCATATCCTCGGATTCTTCCGCATATGGGAGATCCCTCTCTGGACAAAGAGCGGTCTCAACGGATATTTCAGCCCGGCTCTTCCTTATCCGGCACAGGAACTCCAGGATATGGGATTCGATGTGAATGATTTCGATCTCTTCCTTCAGGATCCTCGTCAGGAGGGACATTACCACCTCAAGATCGGTGCAAAGCAGACTCAGTCGTATCATTTCCTCGATGCCTACAGAAGATCTGCATATGACCGTATATATGATGACTTCTTCTATCGTCGCAACAATGAATTCTGGAAAGAGAAGGCCATGCAGAAGCTTCCTGCACTTCTCGATTCGACAGGAATGCTTGCATGTGGAGAGGATCTCGGAATGATTCCGGCTACTGTACCTCAGGTTATGGATGATCTCAGAATCCTTTCGCTCGAGATCCAGCGTATGCCTAAGTCTGTGGAAGAGACATTCGCACATCCTGCAAATTATCCTTATCTGTCGGTATGTACCACATCTACCCACGATATGAATCCTATCCGTGCATGGTGGGAGGAGGACCGTGAGGTCACTGATCAGTTCTGGCAGATGATTCTCGGCAATCAGGGAGAGGCTCCATATTTCTGCGAGCCATGGATATGCCGTCAGATCCTCGAGCAGCATGTATGGTCTCCGGCAATGCTGACCATCCTTCCTCTTCAGGACTGGCTTTCTATGGATCCGCAGCTTCGCCGTGAGGATCCGAATGTCGAGCGAATCAATGTTCCTGCAAACTCACGTCATTACTGGCGTTACCGTATGCATCTGACTCTCGAGCAGCTCACTGCAGCCGATGAGTTCAACAGCACTCTCAGCGACATGATCGCTGCCAGCGGCAGAAAGTAACACAGGACTATATAAAACCGGCTGGACTGCTGCAGCAGTCCAGCCGGTTTTATATAAATATACTACTTCTCCAGCCACTCCAGGAAGTCGTCCACACGGGAACGGCTGACGGTCATCTCGAATGACGGCTCCGGCTTGGCAACGACGCGGAGACGTCCTCCCTGCTGCTTGATTATGCTTGTTATGGACTTCATTGATATGATGCAGCTTCGGGAGATGCGGAAGAATTCATCAGGATTCAGTTCTTCGGAAATGACATCGAGGGAACAGTCGATTATATAGCGCTTGTCATCAGAGGTAACGAGATAATTGGTCTTGTCCTCCGAATATATATATGCTATGTTGGATGTAAGAAGAGGTACGATCCTGTCGTTGAATCTGACGATATATCTTTCCTTGTATTCTTTCTTTGGATGTGTGCCGCCTCCTACAGCCTTGAGAAGAGACTCCACATCTATCTGACCTCCGCTCATCCTGCAGCGTGCTACGGCCCTTTTCAGAGCGGAAAGGTCAATGGGCTTGAGAAGATAGTCGATGCTTCCGGCCTCGAATGCCTTGAGGGCATAGCTGTCATAGGCCGTGGTCATGATGACCTTGGCCTTGATCTCCGTCTGACGGAATATTTCAAAGCATTCACCATCAGACAGTTCCACATCCATGAAGATTATGTCTGCTACGTTGTCGGGATTCCGGAGCCACTCTACCGTACCCTTTACGGATGAAGTGTATCCGATTATTTCCATGTCTGGAAAGTTCTGTGTCAGAACTCGTGTAAGGCTCTTCTGAGCCATGATCTCATCTTCAACTATCAGGACCTTCATAACTTCAGATTAAAGGTAAGGTTACACTATATGATTCCTCTGTTTTCACGATTTCTATCTCTTTGCCTGTCAGATCCTTGTACATCTGTCTGATGTAGGTCTGTCCAAGACCGGTGGAGGTTGTTCTGGTAACTTTAGGGATAATGTTGTTAGTTACTGTGATACTGTCTTCAGAAGCCTTGATGCCGATTGTCAGTATGTTGTCAATGCTTACTGCATTGTGCTTGGTCGCATTCTCCAGGAGCAGCTGCAGCGAGCATGAAAGTACAAGCTTGTTCAGACTCTCCTCAGGGACTTCAAGTCTGACCTCGAATCCTGACGGAAACCTCTCCTTCAGCAGATCCACATAAAGCCTTACAAATTCGAGTTCGTCGCGGAGAGGAACTACGATCTCATCCTCGCTTTTGATCATATAACGGTATATTCCGGCAAGTTTGTGGGTATATGTGCTTGCCCTGTCTGTCTTTTCTTCACATATCAGGCAGTCCAGTATGTTTAACGAGTTGAACAGGAAATGCGGATTTACCTGATGCTTCAGCTTTATATACCGATATTGTGCCATATTGGCTTTTTCCCTTTCTTCCTGCATTTCATTACGGGCTGTAATTGCGTAGTTTATTACATATACTATGCAGTACAAGGTTATCTGGGTAACCAGTGATACAATGAAGACAAGGATGAAATTATCTTCCTCCATTCCTACCAGAAAAGACTCCAATATGGTGGCCAGCACCATGAAGCTTGAATAGATGACTATCGTGCTGAATGTTGATGCGGATTTGCTTCGTGTCGATATTGACCTGATGAACATGATATTGACACATACGAGGATGATAAGAGAAAATGAATTGGTCATCACATTTCCGATGACTTCATATAACATGTCCGTATCAAAAACAGAACCTGACAGGAAAAGGACAATGAAAAGTCTCATGATGAATATTCCGGAGGCTATAAGCAGAATCCACTTCAGATATTGAGTGGAATCAAGATCTTCCGGCTTTTCCCCTTTCTGGAAGATATTGGCTATGGCTACGATGCACCATCCAAGAATCTCTGTAGTGACGGCCGTAGATATGCAGTGGACTGCATATTCTGAATGTATGAATGATTGCAGAAGGCGCGCTCCGAAAGTACCGAGCAGAAAGCCCAGGATGTTCGTTATGATCACTATTGCTGCCGTGAACTCTATCTTCAGTCCTTTCTTCATGCAGATTATGAGGGCCAGAGCCATTGTAAGGATGGTGAGAAGGAGTTCGTCGGCTATTCCTGCAAAACGACAGCTCAGAGCTGTTACTGCATGAAGCAGGGCAAATATATGTATGATCCAGTATAACCTTATGGATTTCATGGCTTTCAGTGATATTGGAAATGTCGGTCCGAAGATAAGAATTTTGCTTCTATTATCCAATTTTATGCTTTCGTTCGTCGGAAAAAACCGGCAGTTCATCATTAACTTCCTACAATTCGTCAGAGACAGGTCGCGCGTCTTATATATAATGATTATTTTCGCATACTTGTATTTACATTAGAATTAGTAACCAAAAACGCGATAAAATGCAAAAAGCGAAACTTACATTCTGGCAGATGTGGAATATCAGCTTCGGATTTTTCGGAGTCCAGATCGCATATTCCCTTCAGAATGCCAATATCAGCCGCATCTTTGCGACTTTGGGAGCCGATCCTCATGATCTGAGCTTCTTCTGGATTCTTCCACCGCTCATGGGTCTTATCGTACAGCCTCTGGTAGGCAAGTACAGCGACAGGACATGGACCCGCCTCGGAAGACGTATCCCTTATCTTTTCCTCGGCTCCATAATCGCTATTCTTGTGATGTGCATGCTTCCTAACGCAGGAAACTTCGGTCTTGCCGTAAGCGGAGCGATGGTATTCGGACTCATCTCGCTCATGCTTCTTGACACATCTATCAATGTTGCCATGCAGCCGTTCAAGATGCTTGTAGGCGACATGGTGAACGAGGAGCAGAAAGGTCAGGCATATTCGATCCAGAGCTTCCTCTGCAATGCCGGAAGTCTCGTGGGATATCTTTTCCCGTTCATCTTCGCATGGTTCGGAATCGCTAACATCGCCCCTGAAGGACAGGTGCCTGATACAGTTAAATATGCATTCTACATCGGTGCAGCCATACTTATCCTCTGCGTTCTCTTCACTACTTTCAAGGTGAAGGAGATGCCTCCGAAGGAATATGCCGAGTTCCACGGCATAGATCCGGACAAGAAGGAGGAGAAGGCTCCAGGAATGCTTACACTTCTCAAGCACGCACCTAAGACATTCTGGACTGTCGGTATCGTACAGTTCTTCTGCTGGGCGGCCTTCCTTTACATGTGGACTTATACCAACGGTGCTATCGCCGACACAGTATGGGGAACTACAGACGTTGCTTCCGAGGGATATCAGACCGCAGGAAACTGGGTAGGTGTCCTCTTTGCTGTACAGGCTGTAGGCTCTATGCTTTGGGCTCTTGTGATTCCTAAGTTCAAGGATATCAAGGTCGCATACGTGATCAGCCTCCTCATAGGTGCTGTCGGATTCGCATCCGTGTTCTTCATCCATAACCAGTATGCGCTTATCGCATCGTTCCTCCTTATCGGAGCTGCCTGGGCCGCAATGCTGGCTGTGCCTTTCACACTTCTTACAAACTCACTCTCAGGCGACCATATCGGTACTTATCTCGGTCTCTTCAACGGTACCATCTGCCTTCCGCAGATCGCTGCCGCTGCTTGCGGAGGACTTGTACTCAAGATGGTCGGTGGAGCTCAGGTGAGCATGTTCCTCGTTGCAGGCGTGCTGCTGGTTCTCGGAGCTCTTTCTGTGCGTTTCGTGAAAGATGAAAAGAAAGCATAATCCATTGATTTACAATCAAGTTTAATTATAAAACAATCTACTAACCAAACTAAATTCTTTATGAATAGAATCATGACGCTATGCGCATCCTTCCTGCTCTCATGCATTATGGGTGCGTCTGTATTCGCCCAGGGCGGATACGAGGTGAAAGGAGTAGTTGTTGACGCAATCGGTCCGATCATCGGTGCAACCGTGATCGAACAGGGTACCACAAACGGTACTTCAACCGGTCTCGACGGCGACTATGTCCTTACCGTTTCAAGCGCTGACGCAGTTGTAGAGATCAGCTGCATCGGTTATGCTTCTCAGTCATTCGTGGCATCACAGATGCCGGCAACAGTTACTCTCGGCGAGGACACTCAGTTCCTTGATGAGGTAGTCGTAATCGGTTACGGTACTGTAAAGAAGGAAGACATGACCGGTTCGGTCTCAACCGTAGAAGCAGATGAAATCAACAAGGGTATGATCACTTCACCAGCTGACCTCCTCAAGGGTAAGTCTGCCGGTGTGGTTGTAACTCCTGGTTCAGGTGCTCCTGGTGCAGGTGCTACGATCCGTATCCGTGGTGGTTCTTCACTCAATGCAACCAACGATCCTCTCATCATCATCGACGGTCTCCCAGTGAGCAACGACGGTGTGAGCGGTATGGCGGATCCTCTTTCTTCAATCAACCCAAGCGATATCGAGTCTTTCTCAGTGCTCAAGGATGCTTCTGCAACCGCTATCTATGGTTCACGTGCGTCTAACGGTGTCATCGTGATCACAACAAAGAAGGGTGCAAAGACAAAGACAGGTGTTCCACTCATCAACTTCGATTATTCGACTTCAATCAGCCATGTAAGCGAGTATGTTGACGTGCTTTCTGCTGACCAGCTCCGCAATCTCATGAACGAGAGAGTTTCTGCAGGTCTTCTCAACGCAGACGCAATCGCTGCTCTCGGTGATGCAAACACAAACTGGCAGAAAGAGATCTATCAGATCGCAAACACACATGATGCAAACCTTTCAGTTTCAGGTCGCGTAGGTCTTGGCAAGGACATCATCCTTCCTTACCGTGTTTCTGGTGGATTCATGTCTCAGGAGGGTGTACTCATGACTGACAAGATGGACAGAGGAACAGTTTCATTGAACCTCACTCCGCAGTTCTTTGAGAACCACCTTACTGTAAGCCTCAATGGAAAGGGCGTGTTCACAGCAAATAACTTCGCAAACCAGGGCGCTATCGGACAGGCTGTCCGCATGAACCCTACACATCCTGTTTATGACGCTGAAAACGGTATCGCAGGATACTATGTTCACCGTGACGGTGCAGGTAACATCAATACAATGGCCGTACAGAACCCTGTTGCGATGATCACTCAGAAGCAGGATCAGAGCCACGCTGCACGTTTCATCGGTAACGCTCAGTTCGACTATAAGTTCCATGGTTTCGAGGATCTCCGTTTCAACCTCAACCTCGGTATGGACTACGCCAAGTCAGGCGGATTCACAGAGTCACCAGTAGGCTCTGAGCAGTCATACCACGACACAGCTCAGTCTGGTTCAGGTTACCACAGCGACTATACTTACGAGCGTATGGACAAGACTCTCGAGGCATATCTCGCTTACAACAAGGATTTCGCCGGCGGACATCATTTCGATGCAATGGCAGGTTACTCTTGGCAGCAGTTCTACTACAAGTCAACCAACAAGTCTTGGAAGCTTTCTGATAATGCCATTCTCGGTGAGAGCAAGCCTGCAGGAGAACTCTTCCTCGTTTCATTCTTCGGTCGTGTAAACTATACATACGACAACCGTTACATGGTAACAGCTACTCTCCGTCGTGACGGTACTTCACGTTTCTCAAACAACAAGTGGGGTCTCTTCCCTTCAGTCGCTCTCGGTTGGAACATCAGCAATGAGGACTTCCTCAAGGACAACGAGGTTCTTACAACTCTCAAGCTCCGTGCTTCATGGGGTCAGACCGGACAGCAGGGCGTAGGTGGATACTATGACACTCAGGCTACATATTACACCAACCTCCTCGGTTCATACTACTACTTCGGCGGCAGCCTTGTAAACCCTCTTACAGCTCTCGGTTACAACGCTGACCTCAAGTGGGAGACAACTACTACTTACAACGTAGGTTTCGACTTCGGTTTCCTCAACGACCGTATCACAGCAGGTCTCGACGCTTACTGGCGTGAGACTACAGACATGATCAACTACATTCCTGTACCGGCTCTCGGTAACCTCACCAACTACCTCAACTCAAATATCGGTAGCCTCGTGAACAAGGGTATCGAGTTCGACGTGAATGCAATGGCGATCGATACAAAGGACTGGACATGGTCTATCGGTGCGAACGTTTCTTACAACAACACAGTGATCACCAAGCTTACAGCTTCTCCTAACGACAAGACAGGAGTCGAGACTGGTGGTATCTCAGGTGGTGTAGGTAACAACATCCAGATGCATCAGGTGGGATATGCTCCTTCTTCATTCTATGTTTACCAGCAGGTTTACGACCAGGACGGCCGTCCTATGGAAGGTGTATATGTTGACCGTGACGGAAACGGCGTGATCAATGCAGATGACAAGTATTTCTTCCACAAGCCTGCAGCTGACTTCACAATGGGTCTCAACACAACTCTCACTTACAAGAACTGGACACTCGCTGCTTCAGGTCACGGTAGCTTCGGCAACTGGATCTATAACAACGTAGCTTCTGACGGTGAGATGCTTGCAGACCTCTGGACAAACAGCTTCACAAGCAACCGTCTTGAGTCAGCTCTCTGGTCAAACTTCAACCAGGCATGCTACCTCTCAGACTACTATATCAAGGACGCTTCATTCTTCAAGCTCGACAACGTGACTCTCGGATATACATTCCCTAAGCTCTTCAAGTCGGACAAGCTTGACCGCGCACTTGGTCTCAACATCTATGCTACAGTTCAGAACGTAGCTACATTCACACAGTATGAGGGACTCGATCCTGAAGTATTCAGCGGTATCGACAACAACCTTTACCCACGTCCAAGAACTTACATCCTTGGTGTCAAGTTTAACTTCTAATTTAAGGGATAAGATAATATGAAAACTTTGAAATATATACTTGGAGCCCTTGTTCTTGCAGCAGGTATGTCGTCTTGCGTTGGTGACCTCAACGTTACTCCGCTCGATCCAGCTCTGAACACTGCCGACAAGGCTCTTCAGACAGAGGACGATTATTTCGCTCTCCTCGCACAGTGCTACACCGGTTTTGCGACTTCAGGCTTCAAGGGCCCGAACGGTGATAATGCCATCTCAGGTGTTGACGGTGGTTTCAGCCAGTACTATCGTGGTCGCTACCACCTCAACGGTCTTACTACAGACGAGGCTGTCTGCGGTTGGAATGACCAGACTCTCCAGGACCTCCACGGTCTTAACTGGACTACTTCAGACGTATTCGTAGCAGCGTTCTACTATCGTATCGCTTATCAGATCTCTGCTTGCAACGAGTTCATCCGCCAGGCAGACAAGGCTACAATTGACCTTCCTAAGAAGGATCAGTGGATCGCTGAGGCTCGTGCTCTCCGCGCACTCTGCTGGCTTGATGCTATCGACAACTATGGTGGATTCCCATTCGCTGACGAGACTAACTCAGTAGGTTCTACAGCTCCTGAGTACAGAGACCGCAAGGCTCTCTGCGAGTATCTCGAGAACGAGTGTAAGGAACTCCTCGACGGCAGCGCACTCTATGACTATGGTCAGGGTGAGTACGGTCGCGTGAACAAGGGTATGGTTGCAATGGTTCTTGCAAAGCTTTACCTCAACTCTGAGGTTTATACCGGCACTGCAAGATATGCTGACTGTGCTGCAGTCCTCAAGAACCTCGAGGGCAAGTACAAGCTCCACACAAATGTTCATGGAACAGGTGCCAACGCTTATCAGGAGCTCTTCCTCGCTGATAACGACAGGTGTACAGACGAGCTTATCTTCGTTGTTGAGCAGAACGGTACACAGACTGCAAGCTACGGTGCAACAAACTACCTTATCTTCGCTTCTACAGGTGACACTATGGACCCTGCAGCAGTAGGTATATCTTCAGGTTGGGGCGGTATCCGTACAACTCCTGAGTTCTACGGAATGTTCGATGCTGCTGACCAGCGCGAGCTCTTCTGGGAGGAGGGACACACTCTCTCGATCGACGATATCTCTACATTCAGCAACGGTATCGGTTTCCAGAAGTTCAAGAACGTGAACAGCGACGGCAGCGCAGCATCTGACAAGGGTTTTGTTGATGTTGACTTCCCTGTATTCCGCTATGCTGATGCACTCCTCATGCTTGCTGAGTGCGAACTCAACGGTGTAAGCTGTGGTGGTAAGGCTGCTTTCGATGCAGTACGTGCACGTGCAGGTATGCCTGCTATCGAGCTCAATGCTGAGAATCTTCTTCAGGAGCGCGGTCGTGAGCTTTACCTCGAGGGATGGCGTCGTTCTGACCTCGTGCGTTTCGGCAAATTCACTTCAGACTCGTTCGTATGGCAGTGGAAAGGTGGTGTAAAGGACGGACAGGGTTGCCCTGCACACATGGCCATCTTCCCTATTCCGGACAGTGACAGATATGCAAACCCTAACCTCGTTCAGAACGACGGTTACGGTGCCTAACATGTCGGATCATTAAAAAGTTTAAGAAAAATGAAGATTACAAAATATATCGTAATGCTGGCTGCTGCAGTAGGTATGACCGCTGCCTGCCAGAAAGAGGAGTTCGTGACCTTCAATCCAGAAGATGTCGTTGCTCCGGTTCTTCATGCAGTAGAGGATATCGTTGTTACTGTTGACAACAAGTCTGAGGCTGTTACATTCACTTGGGATGCTGCTGATTTCGGCGTAAAGACTCAGGTGTATTATTCTCTTGACATGGCTAAGGGTGGCAAGACTGTCAACCTCTTCAGCGGTGTATCGGGCACTTCTATGAACGTGTCTCTCGACAATATCAACAACAAGGCTTTCAATGACCTTGAGATTCCTTCAGGCGAGGCAGGTGACGTTACCTTCACTCTCGGTGCGAAGCTTAACGTAGGTGAGACTTACTACGCTGCTCCTGTAGCTGCAAAGGTTACTCCTACAGCTGCCGAGAAGGTATATCCTAACGTATGGGTTATCGGTAACTACTGCGGCTGGGCACATGACGCTTCACTCTATCTCTGGAATTTTGCAGAGGACGGTGACGTATTCATGGGTGTAGTTGACTTCGGTGCAGGTGACGAGAAGACAGGCGGATTCAAGATCACTCCTGAGGGCAACTGGAACGCAGAGTTCGGTGGAACAGGTACAGCTGACGTTGATCCTGCTTCTATCCCTGTCGTTACTTCAGGCGGTTCAGACATCAAGAACTTCACTACAATGAGGTTCTACCACTTCTCACTCAGCACAACTGCTCTCACACTCAGCAAGAACTATGCATTCAACCAGGTTGGTATCATCGGTCTTAACGGTGACTGGGAGAACGACATCGTGATGGAGTACTCTAAGAACAAGCAGAGATTCTACGCTGATATCGACGTTGCCGCAGCTACTGAGATGAAGTTCCGCATGGATGCTGATTGGGCTGTGAACTTCGGTGGTGACATCAAGGCTCTTTCTAACGGAGGTGACAATATCCCTGTAGAGCCAGGTCAGTATCGTGTTTACCTTGACATGAACAACCTCGGTGCAATCACTTGTACATTCGACGAGAGAATGTATGGCAAGGAAGAAGAAGTAGGCGGAAGCGAGCCTGAGAATCCTGACACTCCTGTAGTGGAGAACAAGGGCTGGGGCATCGTAGGTACCATCAACGAGTGGGGTGGTGCAGGTGCTGACGTTGACATGAAGGTCGGTGCAGGCTGGCTTGTTGCTGCCGGTGTCGAGCTTCCTGAGGGCTCTGAGATCAAGTTCCGTCTCGACGGCGGCTGGGATGTAAACTTCGGTGGTACATTCGCAGCTGATACTGAGATCGCTCTTGTTGCAGGTGGTGACAACTTCAAGCCAGCTGCAGGTACATATGACATCTACCTCAATCCTGACATCCCTGCTGCATACTTCATGACAGCCGGTGCCGAGGCTCCTGCAACTCCACAGACATGGGGTATCGTAGGTACTACAAACAACTGGGGTGGTGATGACCTCGATATGGGTATGAAGCTTGATGAGGAAGGAAAGTACTGGGTACGCAAGGGTGTTGCTCTCCCTGACGGTGGAGAGATCAAGTTCCGCTTCGCTCATGACTGGGGTGTAAACTTCGGAGGTACTTTCGCTGTTGACGCTGTAATCGAGCTTGCAGACGGTGGTGACAACCTTAAGACCGTTGCTGGTACATATGACATCTATCTTGATGTTGAAGGTGCAAAGGCTTTCATCATGACTGAGGGCAAGACTCCTGCTGATGCAGGTGAGGCTGTAGTTACTTACATTGATGCATCTGACATCAATGTAGGTTTCTCTGGCAGCGCTATCGGCTGGGATGATCCTTCATTCGATACAAACGACAGAGCTTCTTTCGTAAGCAAGGAAGTTACTGACGAGGCTACTTTCGCAGGTACTTACACTTATGAGCTTGCAGCTCTCACAGTAGCTGAGAACGATGAGTTCAAGATTCGTATCAACGGTGACTGGATCGGTGCTACAGGCGCTACAGTTGAAGGTCTCGCTGTAACAGGTGAGGACAACTTCGTAGCTGGTGAGGCAGGAACATACAAGGTGACTATCACTTTCGCATGGGACGGTCTCAAGCCATCTGACGTAAAGGCAGTTTTTGCTAAATAATTCACGAGGGCGGCTTGACCGCCCTCTTTCATATTGGCCTGCCGCCCCTGACCGGACTGCAGGCCACCATAAATTCAAGACGAATGAAACGTTTATTCTATCTTCTGGCTGCACTTGCAGTCGTTTTGACATCGTGCAAGGAAATAGTTCCTATTGAGGAGACAAAGACCCTGACAGTGACTCCTGAAGTCCTGACCTTCGGCTATGAAGGCGGTTCTCAGATCCTTACCCTTACGACAGATGCAGGCTCATGGACGCTTTCAAAGACATCAGACAGCGATTGGTGCCGTCCTGCAAGCACTTCCGGCAGGACTTCCACATCGATAAACGTCAAGGTGGATGCCAATACAGGTGACGAACGTGCTGCAGAACTCGTGTTTTCGGCACCGGACTGTCAGGATGTGACGGTTACAGTAACCCAGAAGGCTGGTCCGGAAGGCCCTGATACTGGCAAGATACCTGAGGGTATATCCGTTGATCCTGCCGAGCCTGATGCAGATGCATCTGCAGTGATATATTTCAAGGCTGCATCATCATCGCCTCTTTACGGATATTCCGGTGGCGTATATGTCCATATCGGCGTGATCGTTGACGGCGAATGGCAGTATGTGCCTGCAGACTGGAATGTGAACCTTGACAGATGCAGGATGTCCGAGGTGTCGGAAAATGTTTGGTCTCTCGATCTGGAACCTTCAATCAGGGAATGGTTCGCCTCAGGTACCACACCTGTGACCAGAATCGGACTCGTCATCCGAAGTGAGGACGGTTCTATGAAGGGAATCGATTCAGATTCGTTCTTCAATGTCGTTGACAACAAGTACAAGGAAGAAGTCTTTACTCCTGATCCAGTGGTGGAGGAGGCTGTTCCTGCCGGAGCTTCATATGGAATAAACATCAATTCCGACAATTCAGTGACCTTCGTGCTTGCCGAGCAGGATAAGTCAGGCAATCATCATAAGTACTGTTACATCGTCGGTGATTTCAATGACTGGGAGCGTAACGCTTCCTCTGCAATGAAGCGCGACAATGCCAAGGGTGTATGGTGGACTACTGTAGAGGGTCTGGATCCTGACAAGGAATACCGCTTCCAGTACCGTGCAGGCACATCTGAAGGATCTGAACTCTATCTGAGCGACCCTTATACCGAGATCGTATATGACCAGTGGAACGACCAGTATGTCTCATCCTCGACATATCCTGACATGCCTTCATTCCCGGAGAAGGCCAAGGCTCTCGTCTCAGCTTTCAAGATTAACAGGGATACATATGCATGGAAACATTCTGACTTCAAGGTGGAGGATGCCGATGATCTTGTGATATATGAACTTCTTATCCGCGACTTCTCGGCTTCCAAGGACCTGAACGGAGTGATGGAAAGGCTTGACTATATTGAAGGGCTCGGTGTCAATGCGATCGAGCTCATGCCTATCCAGGAGTTTGACGGCAACCTCAGCTGGGGATATAACCCTAACCATTATTTCGCACTCGACAAGGCATACGGAACCCGTGAGATGTACAAGGATTTCATCGACGAATGTCACAGAAGGGGAATCGCAGTGATCGTGGATGTGGTATATAACCATCTTACCGGTCTGAGCACATATGCGAAGCTTTACTATAACGGTGACAAGACATCTGCTGACAATCCTTGGTTCAATGTCGATGCACCGCATCCTTTCAGCGTATTCCATGATATCAATCATGACAACGAGATCATCAGCCAGCATATCAAGCAGAGCCTCGGCTACCTTCTGAAAGAGTATGATATCGACGGATTCCGATTTGACCTGACCAAGGGCTTTACCAACAGGAGCAGCAATGAATCGAGCGCCTCGAATTACGATGCTTCCCGTGTGGCGATACTCAAGGGGTATTATAACTACATCATGTCTGTGAATAATGATGCAGTAGTGATACTTGAGCACTTCTGCGAGGAGAAGGAAGAGAGGGAGCTTGTCCAGGCAGGAATGAAGGTCTGGAGAAACTGCAACGGAACATACAGGAGCGCAGTGATGGGAGCTCAGGGAGACTTCGGCGGCATGTGGACCGGAAGCTCGACAGTTCCGTTCGGAGGATATGTAGGCTTCATGGAAAGCCATGACGAGGAACGTCTCTGCTTCGGTGCTGATGTGGATGCTTCTTCGGTTACATGGGGCGTTATCGGCCTTGGTGACGACTGGAACAACGATAAGAAGATGAGTGCCGACGGTCCGTTCTTCGTTGTAAAGAACGTGACAGTCAAGGCTGACGACCGTTTCAAGATCCGCAAGGCAGGGGAATGGAATGATGCTTATAATTATGGAGCTGCGACCGACAAGTTCAGACTTACCGTCGGAGAAGGATATGCCATGACAAACGGCAACGGATCGAAGGACATGTATGTGCCGGCTGCCGGAACATATGACATATATTTCAGCCATGCTGCGGAAATGGTATGGCTTATGGAGGCTGGCCAGCGTCCGGATGAGCCTGAGGTCGAGGAAGGTGAAAAGGAAGATCCTCTTACCGTGGCGATGCGTCGTGCCGGTGCTTCGGCGGCGTTCTTCCTGACCGTGCCGGGCCCGAAGATGATATGGCAGTTCGGTGAGATCGGATATGACTATTCGATCAATTACAATGACCGTACGGGTGAGAAGCCTGTCGTGACTGACGAATATTTGGCTGTACCAGAGCGCAAGGCCCTGTATGATACATATTCCGATCTTCTGAAGTTCCGTCGTGAGAATCCGCGCTTCTTCGATTCGGATGCGAAGTTCGGATGGACTCCTTCGGCTGCAGTAAAGACGATCACATGTACTGCGGACGGAAGGACATTCCATGTCGTGGGTAATTTCGGCACATCTGCAGCATCATATACGCTTCCAGCAGGTTCGTGGAACGATTATATAAACGGAGGTTCTGTATCCGGATCCGTGACTCTCAAGCAAGGTGAGTTCCGTCTCCTGACAGACTTCTGAAATTGACAAAACAGTTATGTCCGTCCCTGCGACCGTCCGGCCGCAGGGATATTTTCTTCAGCACTCTCTTTGTAATCTTTCGCTGATATCATCTGCAGATATCCCCCGTATCAAAGTGAACCCGAACCATTTCTTACCAAGATCTTTGATAGAGGCTCCTATGAGATAGACATTATCATCAATGATCAGGAATCTATCGTGGGATTTATTGTATATCTGAATACTTATCGGTTTATATTGAGCATTATGTTTTCTGATGTCGAGTCTCAGTTTCTTATCAATCTGTGATGTATATATTGTGGCCGTGACAGATACACTTCTTTTGTCAAGCAGAGTCAATACGGTGTCGTCTATGTAATTGTCAATCAATATGATCTGACTTTCGGCGCTTCTGATCAGATCGGAAACGAACGAGTATGCATCATATATCTGTCCATCATAGAATATGCCTTGTGACGGTATCTGCTGGCTTCTGCCTATGATCTTCAATATCTCGATTATTCTTTTATCTGCCTCCTGCTGCTTGTGCTCCATAATGTCAAGACGTTGGAGGATAGAGGTGTTATGAAACGTCAATTTTCTGAGTCTCACAAAGGACTCGATGATTCTTATGCTTACTTGAATTGCTGTTGGGCTTCTGAGTACAGCTGATAGCATTGACACTCCCTGCTCCGTGAAAGCATTCGGCATTGCTGAAGAATGCTTGAGGGTCTTGAACCGGTCACAATTTGTGACCAGTTCATGGAACTCATCTTCATTTAGCTTGAACATGAAATTCGTCGGGAAACGCTCAATGTTCCTTTTTACTTGCTGATTCAGCACCTTGGTGCTGACACCATATAAGCCTGCCAGATCTTTGTCAAGAAGTACCCACTGATTTCTGATAAAGCGTATCAGATTGTCCGGTTCGTTGAGATGTCCGAAATTTTCCTCTTTCTTCATAACAATATTTTTATTGCCGTATAAAAACAAAAAAACGCAATACGGGCTATACGACTATACCCATATCGCGTTGTGGACCTCTGAACGGACCACGGTGTCCAAACTTGAAAGCAAAGATATGTAAATAGTTTTATTTTCCTAAGAAAAAGTAACAGAACTGTCTGTTGGCCTTTTTTCCAGCCTCCTGTGCCGTTTGGTCTGAGGATTGTTTATCCGCGGGTGATTTGGAATAATTATAAACGGACTTATATGGACAGGATTAGGAACATACTGATGTCTCTGGCTTTTGCATTTGCCGGCGGCATCTCGATGAATGCTCAGGGAGGCTACGTGGTAAGCGGAACCGTCACGGATCAGTTCGGCCCTGTCATCGGGGCGGCTGTGGTCGAACAGGGCACTTCAAACGGAACATCAACCGACATGGACGGCAGTTACTCGCTTACGGTGACCGGACCTTCTGCGTTGGTGGAAATCAGCTGTATCGGATATGCCAGCCAGACTTTCGAAGCGGCGGCCGTGCCTTCCGAAGTGAATTTGAAGGAGGATACGGAATATCTTGACGAAAGTGTCGTGATCGGCTATGGAACAGTGAAGAAGGACGATATGACGGGCTCCATCTCGGCGGTGAAGGCTGAAGAACTCAACAGGGGTGCGGTGGTCAATACCCAGGATATGCTCAAGGGCAAGGTGGCCGGACTTCTCGTGACTCCGGGAGACGGAGGCCCGGGATCCGGTTCAAGAATCAGAATCAGGGGATCTGCGTCTTTGAATGCATCGAACGATCCCCTCATCGTGATTGACGGAGTGCCGATAGCGCAGGGCGCGGGAGGAGCCATGTCGAATCCTCTCGACCTTCTGAATCCGAATGATATAGAATCGTTCTCCATCCTCAAGGATGCTTCTGCCGCAGCGATATACGGTTCCAGAGCCTCTAACGGAGTGATTCTGATCACGACCAAGAAGGGCAAGGGGAGCAGGCCTCAGGTATCCTACAGCGGCTCTTTGAGCGTTCAGGAAATATCTTCAAAGGTTTCGGTCATGTCGGCAGAAGAACTGATGGACTTCTATTCAAAGACATTTCCGGCAGGAACACCGACGGGTGACAGGATAGCTGAACTCGCTGGAGATTCCGTGACTGACTGGCAGGATCTTATCTTCAGGACCGCCTTTGCGACCGAGCATAATGTCAGTCTATACGGCAATCTCAAGGACAGGATGCCTTACCGCGGATCAGCGGCCTATTCAGGACAGCAGGGAACCCTCAATGAATCACGTTATGACAGGGGAACGGTGGACATCAATCTTTCCCCGAACTTCCTTGACAGACATCTTACCTTCGATGTAAGTGCCAAGGGCGTATATTCATATTCGGACTATTCTGACAGCGGAGCCATAGGCAAGGCCGCATTCTTCAATCCGACTCAGGACCCATACTGGAGGAATGCTGACGGATCCATAGACTATACCACCACGAACGGCTTCTGGAATTACGGAAACGGAAGGGGTACAGGCTTTTCACCAAACACCCTTGTCGGCCCGAGCCCTTTGTCTATGATTTATGACAACCTGAGCGATGCGAAATCGGGAAGATTCATAGGAAGGATAGCTGCAGACTACAAGGTACATGGCTTCGAAGCCCTTCGCTTCAATGTCAGCGCCGGAATCGACATCACTGAAACCGCAACGTACAACGGAGTGCGTCCGGGTTCCTTCCAGGCATATGCCGATACCGGAAACCTGCGTGTCGGCCAGCATACAAAGGGCAGCTACCTTAGCCGCAGCCAGCTTTTCGAGGCATATGCGGACTATACGGAGAAATGGGGAATCCACAACCTCAGCCTCCTTGCCGGCTACTCATGGCAGAACAACTACTGGGCAAACAGGAATATAACGTATTATAATGAAACGAATGAGATCAAGCTCGATCCCGGAGAAACAGTTGATTCGCGATATCTGAAATACCGCCACGAGAATTATCTCGTGTCATTCTACGGCAGAGTGAACTACTCCATCGATTCCCGTTACGTGTTCACATTCACCGCCAGAGGTGACGGCTCGAGCAAGTTTGCCAAGCCTTACAGATGGGGCTTCTTCCCTTCCGGAGCCTTTGCATGGAATATTGCACAGGAACCTTTCATGAAGGGCGTCAAGGCCGTTTCTACCCTCAAATTGAGGCTTTCTGTCGGGATGACAGGCCAGCAGGACGGAATCGGAGACTATGTCCATCTTGCCAGATACACCATGTCGAACGACCCTTACAGGATGTACAACATGGGCAGTCCGTCCGGTTATATCCACCTTCTGACACCGCAGGCATATGATCCTACCATCAGATGGGAGACGACGGTGACATATAATGTGGGACTGGATTACGGATTCTTCAACGACCGTCTCAGCGGAAGCGTGGATGCATATATCCGTGATACGAAGGACCTCCTGAATTCGGTGCAGGTTCCGATGGGATCGAATTTCGGAAACAAGCTCATGACCAATATCGGATCCATCAGGAACAAGGGACTTGAGTTCTCTGTGAATGCCATTCCAGTCCAGAAGCCGGACTTCAGCCTGCAGGTAGGATTCAACGGAACATTCCAGAATACCGAGTTTACGAAGCTCAATCCTACGGAAGACCGCAACTACTATATTGAGACCGGAGGAATATCGAAGGGAACCGGAGGCTATCTCTGCCGTCAGATGGTAGGATACGCCCCATATACGTACTACACGTATCAGCAGAAATATGATGCGGACGGAAGGCCCCTGCAGAATGAATTCGTCGATAGGGACGGCGACGGAACCATTACCGACAACGACAGGTACATGACAGGCAAGAGTGCTTCTCCGAAGTTCTATTACGGTCTGAACCTCAAGCTGACCTACAAGGACTGGGATTTCGGCATCAACGGTCATGGAGCCGCGGGAACATGGGTCTTCAATGACTTTGCCTCCGCCAATTCCACAGCCAGTCTCGACCTGAATTCAGGTGCGCTTCCGAACCAGGCCATGCTTGTCAAGACAACAGGGTTCACCGCTCCGAACAGCGGTCGTCAGTGGTACTCGGACTATTTCCTTGAGAATGCATCATTCTTCCGTCTTGATGACATCAATCTCGGATATACCTTCCGAGGTGTAGGAAAATGGGAGTCGGACATACGCCTTGCCGTAGGTATGCAGAACGTGTTCATCCTTACCGGATACAGCGGCATGGATCCGGAGGTCATATCGGAGAACGGAATAGACAATACGATCTGGCCTCGTCCGCGAACATGGTCGCTTCGCGTGAATATTGGTTTTTAGTTATAAAGATGCGAGATATGAAGAAGATTATATATATGTTGATGGCGGCATTGACGGCTGCGGCCTGCGTCAGAGATCTTGATACTCTTCCGTTGAACAAGACGGAACCGATTTCGGAATATGTATATGGAACGGACGAGAATGCCTATCTGTCCGGACTGGGAAGACTCTACTTCCAGTTTGTGACAAATGATCTGACGGACCTCCAGCAGATGGACGGCGGAGCTTCCGAGACCATACGTGCATTCTGGTCGGTCCAGGAGACCACGACGGATGCTGCCAAATGCTCATGGGAGAACGATGCGTGGGTACGTGCGCTTAATACTAACACATGGACTGAAGTCCAGAACGATGCTGTATATGCCGTGTATGTGCGTACATTGCAGGGTATAGCTTATGTCAACGAATACCTCCGTCAGACTGAGGCGTCCAAACTCAAGGACAGAGGCGTTCCGGAGGCACTGGCAGCAAAGATCGACGGTTTCCGTGCGGAAGCCAGATTCATCAGGGCATACCTCTACTGGATGGCGCTGGACTGCTTCGGCAGTGTTCCTTTCACGACTGAGAAATCCCCGTTCGGAGGAACATATTTCCCGCAGCAGGCTTCACGTTCCGACATATTCGCTTATTGTGTCAGCGAACTGACATATCTTATGTCGGATGAAAGCCCGATGCCGGCACCGAGGTCGAATTATCCGCGTGCGGACAAGGGTTCTGCCGCCGGCCTTCTGGCGCGAATGTATCTGAATTCCGAGGTCTATACGGGAACACCACGCTGGAATGAGTGCAAGGCGGTGTGCGAAAGCATTTTCGCTATGGGATATACGCTGTGTCCGGAATATGCGGCATTGTTCAGAGGTGACAACGGTGAGAACGCACTTGTCCGTGGCGAGATGCTCTGGGCTGTCGATTATAATTCCGACAAGACCGAGTCATATGGAGGCACCTCATATATCCTCAGTGCAACCCTGGCTTCTACTGACATCACCGACGAATCGCGTCCGAACGGACAGGTTAACGGATGGGCCGGCCTCAGGGTTCCATATGAATATGTGAAGAAATATTTCGACGTCAGCGGTCAGGACTATGTGACCGGCGGATATGAAGTGGCTGACAAGAGGGGAGAGGTGTTCTATATCAAGGGACGCAAGGAGTCGATGGATGGAGCCTTATATTCCTTCATGAACGGATGGTCGTGCCTGAAATTCAATAATATACCATATGGCAAGACCGATCAGGAGTTCCTGCCGGTTTCAGCGACAAAGGGTTTTTCGGACGTCGATTTCCCTATGATCAGGCTGGGTGAGATATATCTGATATATGCCGAGGCATGCATGAATGCCGGAGCTTCCGGTCAGGCCATGCCGATGGTAAGGGCTCTTTCTGCAAGGGCAGGCGTGAACCCTCCTTCTGAAATCACACAGGAGTTCCTGGTTGCTGAAAGAGCACGCGAACTGATGTGGGAGGCCCACAGAAGGACGGATCTGATCAGGTACGGACTCTATAATACGGATTCATATCTGTGGCCGTACAAAGGAGGTGATTCGTTTGCAGGACAGGCCTTTCCGGACTACAAATGCATATTCCCGATACCTCCGGTAGAACTTGCGGCGAATGATGCCCTTGTTCAGAATCCTGGATATGCAAGGCCGTGAGACTATTTCTTCCTTATCACATTGAGACCGTCGCGCAGAGGAATGATCACAGACTCTGTGCGGCTGTCTTTTGATACCATGTCATTGAAACGGGCTATGCCGAGAGTCTGCTTGTCCTGAGGGAGAGGATCCTGACATACCTTCCCGTCCCAGAGGACATTGTCTGCAAGAATGAGTCCGCCGGGACGCACCATATCGAATACAAGATCGTAATATTCGCAGTATTCACGTTTGTTGGCGTCCATATAGACTATGTCATACATCTTGTCTGAATCGGCTTCCGAGCCCTCTGAGAGGCCAGTTTCCGAGCGGAACCTGCGCAATGTCTCCTTGCAGTCGCCTATGTGGAGCGATATCTTTTCCGATACTCCTGCACGCTCGAATCCTTCGAGGATGAGGTCTTCCAGCTCGTCGTTCAGTTCGAGGGTGTCAAGATGTCCGTCTGCTGGCAGAGCGGATGCCAGGCAGATAGCCGAGTAGCCGGTGAATGTTCCGAGTTCAAGAATGCGCTTCGCTCCGGAAGTCTGCACGATTATCCTCAGCAGTTCTCCCTGGATGGCTCCTGAAAGCATCCTTGCATGGTTTGTCCTGATATGTGTCTGCTTGGCTACCCAGTTCAGAGCCTCGCTCTGCTGAGTCGCATGTTCCTCGATATATTTATAGATATGCTCCATATCTGCTAAATGTAAACAAGTCTTGATAATCTGTCTTTGTCAAATATCCTTATCGCCATTTCTCGGACATCCTCTGCTGTGATGCCCTCCACAAGCGATCTGTTCTCGCTGCCGGAACTTACCTTTCCATAAGCCATGAGGCCCTTTCCCATGGAAAGGCACTGAGTCTCTCCGTTGTCGCTGCTGATGGCCAGCTGACCGAGAAGCTGCTTTTTCGCAGCCTTTAGCTTGCGTTCCGAAAGTGGTTCGGCCTGAAGCTTTCCGATCTCCTTGTCAATGGCTTTGAGGCATTTGTCAAGGTTTGCCTTGTCACATCCGAGAGTTATCGCAACCAGCCCTGTATCAGAGAATTGCGTATATCCGCACTCAACTCCATAGACCCATCCGTTCTTCTCGCGGAGAATAGAATTGAGGATGGAATTCGATGCCGGACCTCCAAGTATGTTGCACAGGAGAACGGTAGCCAGTCTTTCCCTTTCCTGATAAAGAGATGGAGCCAGTGCGCCTATCACGCAGTTCGCCTGATGGTTGCGCTTGCTGATGGTCTTTTCAAAACGCTCTGCTGAAGGAGTCGAAAGCCTTGTTTCCGGTGCTTTTTCAGCAGGTTCCGAATTCCCGAAGAACTTTTCTGCAAGCTTCAGCACGTCCTTTTCCATCCTGTCTTCATTTATGTCGGCCACGACGGTGAAAGCCATCTTCTCCGGACGGAACTTCTCTTTTACGAACTGAAGGAGTTCGTCCCGGGTTATCTTCTTTACAGAGGCAGCTGTTCCCAGTATGTTTCCGCTGAGAGGATGACCAGCGAATATCATCTCCTCGAATCTGTCATATACGTCCTCGGAAGGGGTGTCCTTATATGAATGTATCTCGTCTGTTACGACTCCCTTTTCTGTCTGGATCTCATGCTCGGGGAATGTCGGACATGTCGCAAGTTCCAGCAGAAGCGATGCCGCCTTGCCGAGGTCTTCCTTCAGTACAGTGGCATGGAAAACTATCTCTTCCTTGGTCGTGAAAGCGTTCAGCTCGCCTCCGAGACGGTCGAGGTAACTGTTTATCACATAAGCACTTCTGTGCTCTGTTCCCTTGAATATGGTATGTTCTACAAAATGAGCGATGCCGGCATGGTAACCGGCCTCGTCCCTGGTTCCGCATTTGATGCTCAATGCGCAATATCCTACAGCGGAACCGCCTTTCTTCACTGCATACTGCATTCCGCAGCCTGCCTTTCCACTCCTCATGTCCTATTTCTTTATCTTTACTCTGTGTGCGGTGATTCTTTCAAGGTCTTCAGGTGTGAAGCCTGTGTTGAATGATCTGTTGATGCGCTGCTTGCGGAAATAATACAGCGTATGTTTCTGCGAGTCGATCAGCATCTTATAGCTGTATGAACCGTGTACGGGCTCTGACGGAGCCACGACATAGCTTACAAGAGTGCCGGCAACATTGTCCAGCATGTACTGGTCTGCGGTGTCCTCGTCGGTTATGATCATATCCTCGTCGAATTTCCTCTCGATCACCTCCTCTGTAACAGTACGGCTCAGATCGTCCTCTGAAAATACGATGGTCATGTCACCGCTTTTCGCAAGAGTGGCGGCAGTGTTGCCAAGACCGCCGTAAGCGTTGATGTCCTTCTCCATGGACGCGAGGGTATGGGCCTGCATTATGTCAAGAAGGGCCGGAAGGAAGATGAGCTCTCTTCCGGAAGGGAATTCCGCTGAAGCGAATGGTATAGAAACGACCTCAAGCATGTTGTCGATGCTTTTGTCCGCTCCTTTTCCTCCCTTTACGAGTGTGAGAAACTGGAGGCCCGGTGCTGTTTCCTTGCGGAACTGTCCCTGGGTGGTCATGAGGAAATAATACTGGTCGCTGCCTTTGAGCTGTTCGAATTCCTCGAGAGTGCAGAACTCATATGGAGATATCCTCCATCTTGCGGCAACCTCGTCCTTCAGGGCTGAATCATAGAATGCGTTTCCGTTCAGGACAACTTTCGTGACTTTCTCCGTGAAATCTTCCAGCTGTACCTTCTTTGTCACTATCTGGGCCTGGGCTCCGGCCAGCAGAGGCAGCACGATTGCTGCAATGGTTATGATGATTTTTTTCATGTCTTTGAACTATGTATGTCAGAATCGGGTGCAAAGTTAACAAAAATAGTGCTATATTTGTAAATTGACCAAAGAACGGATATGTCACAGTATATAGTTTCAGCCAGAAAGTACAGGCCTGACTCCTTCGGGACACTCATAGGTCAGGACAATATCGCACAGACCCTCAAGAACTCGATTCTCAGGGGTCAGCTTGCACATGCATACCTCTTCTGCGGACCTCGCGGAGTAGGAAAGACCACGACTGCGCGAATATTCGCAAAGATGATAAACTGTTCCGATCCGTCCGAGGATATGGAACCATGCGGAACATGCGAATCGTGCCAGTCCTTCGCAGAAGGCCGTTCGTACTGCATCCATGAGCTTGACGCCGCTTCCAACAACGGAGTGGAGGACATAAAGACGCTGATGGATCAGGTACGCATACCTCCGCAGGTGGGAAAATACAGCGTATATATCATCGACGAGGTGCATATGCTCTCCCAGGCAGCCTTCAATGCCTTCCTCAAGACTCTGGAGGAACCGCCTGCACATGCGATATTCATTCTGGCGACAACCGAGAAGCATAAGATACTTCCGACCATCCTTTCACGCTGCCAGACATATGACTTCAACAGGATCACGGTTGACAATATCGTGAAGAACCTGCGTATGGTGGCTTCCAGCGAGGGCGTGACCATTGATGACGAGTCGCTTCATGTCATTGCCCACAAGGCTGACGGAGCTATGCGTGATGCACTCACCATCTTTGACCAGACTGTCGCATTCTGCGGAACTGATGTCAGATATCAGGATGTGCTCCGCAATCTGAACGTACTTGATTATGAGTACAGCTTTACACTGACAGACGCCTTCCTGAAAGGGGACTATCCGACCGCTTTGATCACATTTGACGAAATTCTGACCAAGGGTTTCAATGCCCTTCATTTCGTTGCGGCATTGTCTATGCATCTGCGTGACCTCATAGTAAGCAGAAGCGGAGGTATGGAGGCTTTGCTGGAGCTTCCGGATTCCTTGAAGAAGAGATATAGGGAACAGGCAGAGAGATGTCCTCTCCAGTTCCTGTATGATGCATTGAACATCACGACCCAGTGTGAATCCGGTTACAGGGCGAGTGTGAATCCGCGTCTGCATATAGAGTTTGCACTCATGCGTCTGAGCTTCCTCTGCAGACAGAGCACTCCGCAGCCCGTAACGGCTCCGGCGGTACAGCAGACGGCACAACCTGCCCCTCCGGCAGCTCAGCCGACACCGGCCGTCCAGCCAGCTCCGGCTCCTGCGGCAGTAAAGACAGAACCGGAAGAGCAGCAGCCAAGAGAACGCCGTGCGAGAGCTGCACGTGGTGGAGCCGGTCTTTCCATGAAGGCCATGATGGAGGACAAGCCTCAGGATGTCAAGTCTGACGTGTCTGTTGACAAGGTTCCTGAAGATGAAATCCTTAAGACGAGATGGCCGGAACTGGCGAAATTGTACAGTGACAAGCCGAGACTGGCAAGTATGCTGACCAGCACTTCACTTCAGATCGTGCCTGGCGAGGATTCCAAGACAGTGATCTTCAAGGTGGTGAACGATGCTCAGAAGGATTGGGTGGAGTCAAAGCTTCTGCATGAACTTGAAGGCAATTTCCGCAGGATAACGGGTTCTTCAAAGGTGTTCCTGAGAGTGACCGTGATGCCTGACGATGCACCGGAGCAGAAGAAGATATACATGCCGAGCGATCAGGCGAAGGATCTGATGGCCCGTAACGAAGAGGTCAAGAGTCTTGTGAAGGATCTGGATCTTGACATTAAATAATGCCGTAAGGCTGTAAAAGCGATGGAGATATGAAATTACGTTGTGAAAATCTGGTAAAGAAATATGGACCAAGGACGGTCGTGAAGGGTGTTTCGATGGAAGTCGAGCAGGGAGAAATCGTGGGATTCCTCGGTCCGAACGGTGCAGGAAAGACCACGAGCTTCTACATGATCACAGGACTCATCACTCCTAATGCCGGAAGGATCTTCCTTGATGATGAAGAGATCACGGGACTGCCGATGTTCAAGCGTTCCCAGAAGGGAGTAGGATATCTCGCCCAGGAGGCTTCGGTGTTCAGACATATGACTGTCGAGGACAATATCATGTCCGTGATGGAGATGTCCAAGCAGTTCACCAAGGCTGAAAGAAAGCAGCGTCTGGAGGATCTCCTTGACGAATTCAACCTTCACAAGGTGCGCAAGAGCAAGGGAATCCAGCTGTCCGGAGGTGAGCGCCGCCGTTGCGAGATCGCCAGGGCATTGGCTATCGACCCTAAGTTCATCCTTCTTGACGAGCCTTTTGCCGGTGTCGATCCTATCGCGGTGGAGGATATCCAGTACATCATCGCGAAACTCAAATACAAGAATATCGGAGTCATCATCACTGACCACAACGTAGGTGAGACGCTTGCGATCATCGACCGTGCATATCTTCTTTATGAGGGTTCCATCCTGCAGAGCGGAACTCCGGAGGCACTTGCAGCGGATGATGAGGTGCGTACCAAATATCTCGGATCTAACTTCGTTCTGAAACGTTCCGATGCATTCCTTCGCGCCGAGGCAGGTGGCCCGCAGCGTATAAACACCGCAAAGGAACATGCGGAAGCCGCTGCGGTGAAGCAGCAGGAGGCATCTGAACCTGCTGCCGTTGAAGATACTGTGGAAACACTCGGGGATGAAGAATAACGAATATATAGAGATACAGGGAGCCAGGGCCCATAACCTGAAGGGAGCCGGCCTCTCGATTCCGCGCGGACAGTTCGTGGTCATTACAGGACTGAGCGGCAGCGGAAAGTCTTCTCTTGCATTCGATACCATATATGCCGAAGGACAGAGAAGGTATATGGATACCTTGTCCACTTATGCAAAGCATTTCATGGGCATATTGGAAAAACCGGAAGTGGAATCCATTACCGGCCTCAGCCCGATAATCGCCATCGAGCAGAAGACGACGGGCAACAATCCGCGTTCTACCGTCGGAACCATTACTGAGATATATGACTTCCTCAGACTTCTTTATGCCCGTGCTTCGACGGCATATTCTCCTCAGACCGGCAAGGCGATGGTACGATACACCGATGAGCAGATCGTGTCCCTGATAATGGAGAATTACAAGGACCGCAAATGCTATCTTCTCGCCCCTGTGGTCAAGGGTAGGAAAGGTCATTACAAGGAACTTCTGGAGCAGATGCGCAAGCGCGGATATACCCAGGTACGCATAGACGGAGAACTCTGCGAACTGAATGCCGTGACTGCCCTGGACCGCTACAAGGCCCATTTCATAGAGCTTGTGATCGACCGTCTCAAGCCATCTCAGAAAGATGAGAAGCGTATAAAGTCATCGGTGATGTCAGCCCTGAATTTCGGAAAGGGCTCACTGGCGATAATGGATCAGGAAACGGAGGAAGTTCATCATTTCTCCAAGCATCTCGTATGTCCTGACACGGGCATATCCCTTGCCGAGCCGGCTCCGCACTCGTTTTCATTCAATTCGCCTCAGGGATACTGCCCTCATTGCAAGGGCCTCGGAATCATAGTCGATGTGAATATGGATACCATCATCCCGGACAGGAGGATATCCATCGCCGACGGCGGAATCGTTCCGTTGGGAAAGATCAGGGAAACGAAGAAGTTCGACGTAATACGTTCTATAGCAAGGAAATACAATTTTTCTTTATATGATCCGATAAATGAACTTCCTGACGAGGTCGTATCGTTGATCGTGTTCGGTTCCGACGAACTCTTCAGAGTGGGAGAAGGAACGTCTTCGGAGATGGTTTCGTTTTCCGGAATAGTAGGAGACATACACGAAAAGGTGGTATGTCCGGTATGCAACGGCACAAGGCTGAACAAGGAGACCACATATTTCAAGATAGACGGAAAGACCATTTCAGAAGTGGCTGCCATGGAGATAAGCCAGCTTCGTGACTGGCTGTATTCACTTGATGATGTGTTCGGAAAAAGGGAATCCGTGATTGCCAGAGATATACTGAAGGAACTCAAGGACAGGGTTTCCTTCCTTCTTGATGTCGGTCTGGACTATCTTTCACTGGATCGTGCGACTTCTTCGTTGTCCGGAGGTGAAAGCCAGAGAATAAGACTGGCGACCCAGATCGGATCAAAGCTGGTCAATGTCCTTTATATTCTTGACGAGCCGAGCATCGGACTTCATCAGAGGGACAACAGGAAGCTTATCGCGTCTTTGAAGAAGCTTCGTGACGAGGGTAATTCCGTCATGGTCGTGGAGCATGATGCTGAGACCATGATGGCGGCTGACTGGCTGGTCGATGTGGGCCCTGGAGCAGGTGATGAGGGGGGCAGGATATGCCTTTCGGCTCCTCTTGATGTCCTCATTCCACCTCATGCCATGCCGTCACCTCATGTCATGTCGGGCGAAGCCGGGATATCCCCGGAAAGGATGATCATCGGTCCATCAGTGACTCTGGATTATCTTCTTGGAGAAAAGAAGATCGAGGTTCCTGCCCAGCGCAGGAGAGGTAACGGACTCGTTTTGGGGATCCGCGGTGCAAGAGGAAACAATCTCAAGAATGTGAACGTGGATTTCCCTCTCGGTATGCTTATCGGAGTGGCAGGAGTGAGCGGCAGCGGAAAATCGTCCCTTGTGAATGAGACGCTGATGCCTGTTCTCAAGAACAGGTTCTATAATGCCAAGATGCAGCCGCTTCCGTATGATGAGATAGTCGGTATCGGGAATATCGACAAGCTGATAGAGATAGACCAGAGCCCTATAGGACGTACGCCAAGGAGCAATCCTGCGACCTTTACCGGGGTCTTCAATGATATCAGGAATCTTTTCGAGGCGACACCGGATGCCAAGGTGAGAGGTTTCAAGGCCGGAAGATTCTCCTTCAATGTGGCTGGAGGACGATGTGAGGAATGCAAGGGAGCAGGAATCAAGGTCATCGAAATGAATTTCCTTCCTTCCGTCAATGTGGTCTGCAGCGAATGCCGTGGCCGCCGTTACAAGAATGATACGCTTGCAGTACGATACAAGGGAAAGAACATCAATGATGTGCTGGAGATGCCGATCAGCGAGGCTTATGAATTCTTCAGAAACATCCCTACGATCGCTCCTAAGCTGAAGGCCCTTGTCGATGTCGGCCTGGGATATGTCCAGCTCGGTCAGTCTGCCGTGACTCTTTCAGGAGGAGAGAGCCAGAGAATGAAACTGGCCGCTGAACTTGCGAGAAAGGGCACGGGAAATACTCTTTACATACTTGACGAGCCGACGACTGGTCTTCATTTCGAAGATATCAAGGTGCTGATGGAAGTCCTGCAGCAGCTTGTGGATCAGGGAAATACGGTCATAGTGATCGAACATAACCTTGATGTGCTCAAGTCGGTTGACTATTTGTTCGATATGGGCCCTGAAGGCGGAAAGGCAGGCGGATATATTGTTGCCGAAGGTACTCCTGAGCAGCTCGCTTCCGATCCATCTTCTGTCACCGGCCCGTTCCTTGATGAAGTGCTGAATATATAGTGAATATGGAAGAAATAAGAATCTATTGCGAAAATACCGGAATGAATGAAAATGTGCGCATGGGCTCTACGTTGAAGGAGCTTTCAGAGCGCATATGCCCGTCTGTCGATGCGAAATGCGGCAGCGGAATGCCCGTACTTGCAGCATTGGTTGACAGAAAGCTTGTATCCCTCGATTACAAGGTCATAAATCCGCACAATGTCCTTTTCATCGGATATGATCATCCAGACGGGCGGCGTACATATATCCGTTCTCTGTGCTTTGTTCTGCAGAACGTGATAAGGGAGATGTTTCCCGACAAGGTGCTTGCTATAGATTATTCCCTTCCCAGCGGCCTGTATTGCGAGATCCGTGAGCTTGTCCCTTTGGAGGACGGCCGCCCGCGCGTGTATTTCGTGACGGATGCGGAGCTTGAGGCTGTCGAGGCCAGGATGCGTGAGATCGTTGCTGCCGACATTCCTTTCACAAAGTCCATGAGGAGTCTGGAGGAATGTGAGGAACTCTTTTCCGCAAATCATCAGACCGAGAAGGTCAATCTTCTGAAGAGTCTCGGAAGATATCATTACAATGTGTATTTCCTTGACGGACAGGCTGATACCTTCTATGGCCCTCTTGCATCCTCGACCGGATGTCTCAAGACCTTCGACATAATGGGATTCAATGACGGATTCTGCCTCCAGTACCCGATGGACGGAGACCATGACAAGGTTCTCCCGATGAAGAGGCAGTCGAAGCTTGCAACGGCACTCAAGGAACATTCTGACTGGTGTTCCATCATGGGAGTGCGTGCGGTCGGAACGCTGAACGACAAGGTCCGTTCCGGAGAGATCGTTGACCTGATCAATCTTTCCGAGGCCCTCCATGAAAGGAAATATGCAGATATAGCGGATCAGATATATGAGCGTCGTGGAAGTGTCAAGATAGTATTCATTGCCGGTCCGTCGAGCAGCGGAAAGACTTCGACATCCAAGCGCCTGGCCCTTCAGTGCCGTATTCTCGGCCTGAATCCTAAGGTCATCGAGCTTGACAATTATTTCGTGGACAGGGAACAGACTCCGCGTGACGAGAACGGAGAATATGACTTCGAATGCCTCGGAGCCATGGATCTGAAACTGTTGGGACAGCAGCTGAACGACCTGCTTGCCGGAAAGGAAGTCGAGATCCCGAGGTTTGACTTCAAGGAAGGACGCAAGTTCTTTGAGGGGAACATGATGCAGCTTCATGAAAAGGATATCCTCATCATGGAGGGCATACACGCACTCAATCCGGCCATGATTCCGGATGTTGACGGTTCAAAGGTGTTCCGTGTATATGCTTCAGCCCTTACTTCCTTGTCGATCGATGAGAACAACAACATCTCCACCTCCGACAACAGGATGCTTCGCAGAATGATACGTGACAACCGTACCCGTGGCATCAATCCGGAGAATACCATCACCATGTGGCAGAGTGTACGTAGAGGAGAAAACCGCAACATATTCCCGTTCCAGGAGAATGCTGATGCGGTCTTCAATTCTGCTCACATATTCGAGCTTCCGGTGCTGAAATATTATGCTGAACCGCTTCTTCGCCGTATCTCGCCGTCATCTCCGGCCTTTACGGAAGCTAAGAGGATGCTCAAGTTCCTGGACTATATAGTGGCCTTGACCCCTGCCGAAATCGCAGCCATCCCGCCAACGTCCATCCTGCGCGAATTCATTGACGGCCAGACTCTTTAGTCGTTGTAGGGTTCGTTGAATGGAAGAAGGAACGGATTGGTCATGCCTTCTTTCGCTATGTCCGAGCATGGACCGTGTCCTGGGATCACAGTGACATCTCCGTCGAGAGTGACGATCTTTTCAAGAATGCTTTTCATTATCATGTCATAGTCACCTCCCGGGTGGTCTGTGCGGCCGATTGCGCCCGCAAAAAGGGTGTCACCGCTGAAAAGGACTTTCTCAGAGCGTTCATAATAGCATACACCTCCGACGGTATGGCCCGGGGTGTCGATCACTTCGAAACGGAGTCCTCCGACCTCCACGACCGGTGACGAACCTTCAGGAACATTTCCCTCGGCATCTGCTTCCTGTACGTTTACAGTCTCGAATGCTTCAGGCATCGGTGCACCGAAGTATCTGCAGAAATACTCATTGCTTTCGAGGGTGAACCTGTCGGCAGGATGCATGAATACAGGGATTCCTCCATAAAGGGCCGAGAGCTTTGCCACGCCGAGGATATGGTCGAAGTGTCCATGAGTCAGCATTATGCAGACTGGCTTCAGACCATGCTTCGTTACGAGTCCGGTGATCTGTGCCAGTTCTGATCCGGAAGAGCATCCCGGATCGACGAATGCGCATGAAAGACTGTCGTCCCAAACCACGCTGCAGCGTGTCTGGAAGCTGTTGAAGGTAAATTGTTCTATGTGTATCATTGAAAAAATCCTTTAAAACACACAAATTTACATTAAAATTTAGTATGTTTGCTAATTATTAGGGTAGAAACTGCTTTGGCTGGTCAAAAAATCAGATCAAAACGGTTTCTGAAATCATGTACGGATAATAAACAATAACGATATGCATATAGCGATTGCAGGTAATATAGGCAGCGGAAAGACGACTCTCACGAAGATGCTTGCCGCTCATTATGGATGGACTCCGAAATTCGAGTCAGTGGACTATAATCCATATCTTGCAGATTTTTACGATGATATGGAAAGATGGTCGTTCAATCTTCAGGTTTACTTCCTGAACAAGAGGTTCAAGGATGTCGTTGACATCTCAAAGGAGGATAACGTTATAATCCAGGACCGTACCATCTATGAGGATGCACGCATCTTTGCTCCGAATCTGCATGGCATGGGACTGATGAGCACAAGGGATTTCGAGAATTATTCGGATCTCTTCGATCTTATGATGTCACTTGTCAATCCGCCTGATCTTCTCATTTATCTCCGTAGCTCGATCCCGAATCTCATCGGCCAGATACAGAAGCGTGGACGTGAGTATGAGAAGAGCATCCGAATCGACTATATAACAGGTCTGAACGAGCGCTATGAGAACTGGATCAAGGATTACAAGCACAATCTGCTCATCCTTGATGTTGACAGAATCAAGTTCGAAAACCGCCCTGAGGATTTCCAGGAGGTCATCGACAAGATCGATGCGGAGCTTTTCGGACTCTTTCCAAACGAGTAAATACTAATCTAAACTAATTGTTATGGCAGAAAGATTAACCATCATCGACTTTGTCGAGAAGTATGTTGCCAAGTTTTCGAAGAATCCTTTCATCTGGGAAAAGAATCTCGATACAAATACTTGGGAACCAACTACTTATGAAGAGACGTTGCTAAAGGCTAAGCGCATTGCTGCCGGTCTCATGGCCCTGGGAGTACAGAAGGGCGAAAAGGTATCGTACCTCAGTGAAGGACGTGACATGTGGATCATCGGAGAGCTCGGTGTTCTCTATGCCGGTGCGGTCAATGTCCCTCTTTCAATCAAGCTTGGAGAGACAAATGACCTTGTGTTCCGTGTGAAGCATTCGGATTCGAAGTATATCATCACTTCAAAGTTCCAGCTTGCAAAGATCAGGGCGGTTCTCCCTGAATGCCCTATGGTGGAGAAGGTGATCATCTTCGACGAGGTCGCTGACAAGAGGGAGAATGAAATATATATCGACGAGATCATAGCGATGGGTGATGAATTCCTTGCGAAGAACGAGGACCTTTTCATCCAGAGATATAAGTCTATCGAGCCGGATGATTATGCGAACATCAGCTATACGTCAGGCACAACTGCTGATCCTAAGGGTATCCTCCTTACTCACAGAAACTATACTGCAAACGTCGAGCAGGCTCATTCCGTTATCGGAGTCGGACCGGAAGACAGGATGCTGATCATCCTTCCTCTCGACCATTGCTTCGCTCATGTGGCAGGTTTCTACACCATGATGTCGTATGGTGCGTCCCTCGGTATGGTTCCTTCAGGCAAGTCCGGAAAAGAGGCTCTCCGCAACATTTCTCCAAGTATCCAGGAACTCAAGCCAAGCGTGATGCTTTCTGTTCCTACACTTGCAAAGAGCTTCAAGAAGAATATCGAGACAACTATTGCAAAGAAAGGCCCGACTATCGAGAAGCTTTATAATTTCGCACTCAGGAACGCCATCGCATACAACAAGGAGGGATATAACAAGGGAACAGAGTTCGTGGATATCTTCCGCAAGCCTCTCATGCTTCTCTTCGACAAGCTCATCTTCAAGGCCGTTCGTCAGGGACTCGGCGGAAACATGAAGTTCTTCGTGGGCGGTGGTGCACTTCTCGATATCGATCTCCAGAGATATTACTATGCTATCGGAATCCCTATGTATCAGGGATATGGTCTTTCTGAGGCTACTCCTATCATTTCTGCAAACTCGCCTGCAAGACATATATTCGGATCGTCAGGAAAGGTGGTTTCTCCTATGGAGATCAAGATTCTCGATGCTGACGGCGTAGAACAGCCATATGGCTCGAAGGGTGAGATATGCATCAAGGGTGAGAACGTGATGGCAGGTTATTGGAAGAATCCTAAATCAACAGCCGACACCATCGTTGACGGCTGGCTCCATACAGGTGATATGGGCTATATGCGTGATGCTGAGATGCTTTACGTCGTAGGACGCTTCAAGTCTCTCCTTATCGCAGCTGACGGTGAGAAATATTCACCAGAGGGAATAGAGGAGAATCTCGTTGAGAATTCGAAATATATCGACGGAGCCCTCCTTCATAACAGCCAGGATCCTTATACCATCGCTCTCGTGACTCCTAACAAGGAGGCCTTGAAGGCATATGCCAAGGAACTTGGTCTCGATCCGGAGACAAGGGAGGCTAAGGAGAAGATGCTCGAGAAGCTTCAGGATGAAGTCAACATGTACCGCAAGGGCGGCAGACTTTATGGCGAATTCCCTGAAAGATGGCTTCCTGCAGCAGTCTGCGTGCTTCCTGAGCCTTGGACAGAGCAGAATCACTTCCTCAACAGCTCTATGAAGGTCGTTCGCGGAAGGGTAGAGGAGGCTTACAAGGCGCATATGGAATATGCCTATACTCCTGAAGGAAAGAATATCATCAATGATATGAACCTTGCTTCACTATAAACTGGTGCTCCCCGGCGGAAAGCCGGGGAGTTTCATTATATCCATGACTTATGAAACGTTTCGCATTTATCATTCTTGTGTCACTTCTGTCTTTGAACTGTGCCGGTGCGCAGGAATCTGAAGAACGGGATGAAGATATTGTCCGTATTGCCACCTATAATGTGGGGATATTTGACAAATACCGTGAGTCTGGCTACAGGATGACAGCCCGGATGATGAGAGAACTGAATCCTGATGTGCTGGTACTCAATGAATTGGATAGCTGTACCTTCCGTACGGGAAAGGCTTTTCAGATGAGGAGGTTTCTAAGACGTATGGGGTCGCGATGGGATGGTCTTTTTGCACCCGCATTGAAGCCTTTTCAGACTGGAGCATATGGAATCGCAGAAGTGTGGAACGGGAGAAAGAGGTCGGTTGAGGATAGTTTCACCCTTGTCCTTCCGAAAGGGGAAGGAGCGGAACCGCGTGCCCTGGTTGTCGTGGAATATGAAGATATGGTTGTCGCAGGAACCCATCTGGAACATACGAAAGAGTCTGCACGCATCGCACAGATAGAAGTCATCACGTCTGTGCTCAAGGACAGATATGGAAGGTCTGGAAAGCCTGTCTTTCTGTGCGGAGACATGAATGCCGGTCCTGAAAGCGGCACTCTGAAGCTTCTGAAGGAAGACTGGACCGTGCTTACTCCGGCTAAGACCACATTCCCGGACAAAGCGGAGATCTCAGGTATGACTGAGTATCCTGATTCAGCTGAAGATGTTCCAGGGAGCTGTATCGATTACATTCTGCAGTTGAATAACGGGGTGGAATGCGAAGTGGTCGCGACAGATGTCTGCGTCCGTTTCGAATCAGGTTCCGCATTCACTGCAAGCGACCACTTTCCCGTCTTTGTCGATCTGCGTCTGCCGTAGGGATCTATCTTTCCTTCTCAAACATCTCCTTGCCTACGCCGCAGGCCGGGCATGTCCATTCTTCCGGAATTTCTTCGAACGGTGTTCCCGGGGCGATGCCGCCTTCCGGATCTCCTTCTGCGGGGTCATATACCCATCCGCAGGTAATGCATACGTATCTGTCCATGTCTCTGATATGTTAAGTCGTTTCTGTTGGTAAGACAAGTATCATGCCGCTTTCTTAAGTAGGAATAGTTGTTCAAAAGGTCGTAATTTATTCCAATAATATATATAAGGACTGATTTTTGTATATCATTTTGTCGAAAAATATATACGAATGGAAAAACCTCAGACTTATAATCTTAATGTTTCTAAACTTCAGGAAGTCTTTCCTGATAACCAATGGGTGGGAATCGGAAAGGAGTTCTGCATGTTGAATGTGACATATGACGAAAAGATTCATGCCTTGGAACACCCATGCCGTTTTGACGGTCTTCTCATGCTGTACTGCATCAGAGGAAGTGTCAGGATATCCGTAAATCTAAATGAATACGACATCAGTGACAATCACCTGATAATAACGACTCCCGGAAAGATTCTGAAAGTTACCGATGTTCCGGAACAGGATACTTCGAATCTGAGATATCTGCTGATCGCCATGTCTTCCGACTTTGCTTCAGGATTGAGGATGGATATGAAATCTCTGCTCAATGACGGGGTGGCTCTGATGGAGACGCCTGTGTTGAGGCTTGAAGAGGATAAGATAAAGCTCATGAGCCAGTATCTTTCCCTTATGGCTGAGGTGATCAGAATGGAAGGGGAATATCAGGAGGATGCCCTGCGTTCGCTGGTGGCCTCGATGCTTTGCGTGGTGGCCGGAGTCTGGAGCGAAAGGCTTGAGGAAGTGAGGAATACCACATCACAGACTACAAGCAGGAGCCGTATGATATTCGATCAGTTCATAAAGCTGGTTTCGGAGTATCATACGAAGTACCGTAATGTGGGATTCTATGCCGACAAGCTGTGCCTTACTCCGAAATATCTCTCCAAGCTGATCAAGACGGCTTCCGGCAGGTCAGCTCCGGAATGGATAGATGCATACGTCATCCTTGAGGCGAAGAATCTCCTGAAGTATTCCGATATAACCATAAAGGAAATCGTATATCGTCTGAACTTTCCCAATCAGTCGGTGTTCTACAAGTTCTTCAAGGCCCGCACAGGCATGACACCGAGCGATTACCGCAGCTCATGATGTCATTCTGCAGTTTCTTTTTTGTAGTATCTTCTTGCCGTTTGGTGTTCAAATCAAATTGTCTGACAGATTTTTTGTTTTAATATTTATCAATGATTTGGATTTTTATTTAAAATCATTAACTTTGCAACAGACATCAGAAAATTATTTTTCGTGTCTATTTGTTAAGTTCGTTTTATATACGGCAGGGTTCCTTGGGGAGGGGACCCTGCTAATTTTATATATACTGATGCCGTTTTGTATGAAAAATGATTCTTTTGGGCTACTGTTTTGTTTTTTTTAGTAACTTAGGCCCTGTTTTGACCGGAATTGTATAATAATTAACATTAAAACATAATACAAATGAACAAGAACAAGACAAACTGGGTAGCGGTGATCACTATGATCTTCATTTTCGGAATGATCTCTTTCGTTACCAACCTTGCAGCTCCTATCGGTGTGATCTGGAAGCAGGCTCCGGGTATCGACGGCTCCAACTTCTGGGGAATGATGGGTAACATGATGAACTTCCTTGCATATGCATTCATGGGTATTCCAGCCGGCAAGCTCATCATCAATTACGGTTACAAGAAGACAACTCTCATCGGTGTCGCTGTAGGATTTTTCGGTGTCCTTATCCAGTTCCTTTCAGGAAAGATCGGAGTAGGCGCAGACATCGCAGGCCTTCCTGCAAACTTCTTCGTGTATCTCCTTGGTGCATTCGTATGCGGATTCTCTGTATGTATCCTTAATACAGTCGTGAATCCTATGCTCAACCTTCTCGGTGGCGGTGGAAACAGAGGAAACCAGCTCGTTCAGGTGGGCGGTACATTCAACTCACTGATGGGAACCCTCACACCTATGCTCGTAGGTGCACTTATCGGTGCGGTTACTCCTCAGACAGTGATCACAGACGTGAACCTTGTTCTCTTTATGGCAATGGGTGTGTTCGCAGTGACATTCTTCATCCTCATCTTCGTTCCTTTCGTAGAACCTGAGCAGGAGAAGAACAACATTTCCGTGAAGGACCTCTTCCAGTACCGTCACCTCGTATATGGAGTGATCGCGATCTTCGTATATGTAGGTGTGGAGATCGGTATCCCAGGTACTCTCAACTTCTATCTTGCTGACCCTCAGAGTGGTGCGGGCCTTGATCCTGCCACTGCAGGTACCATTGCAGGATTCGTTGCCGGTACATACTGGTTCCTCATGCTCATCGGACGTTTCATCTCAAGCCTCATCAGCGGAAAGGTTTCAAGCAAGACTCAGCTTACAGTAACTTCGGCTACAGCAATCGTTTTCGTAATCGCTGCAATGTTCTCGACTTCAGTAAGGACTTCAATGCCTGTGTTTACTGGTTCTGGTTTCGATATGGTACAGGTTCCTCTTACAGCGCTTCTTCTTGTTCTCTGCGGTCTCTGCACATCTGTGATGTGGGGTACTATCTTCAACCTTGCGGTTGAGGGTCTCGGCAAGAAGTCGGCTGCCGCTTCCGGTCTCTTCATGACCATGGTTATCGGTGGAGGTGTCCTTCCGCTCATCCAGAACGCAATCGCTGACGCAACTTCATACATGACAAGCTACTGGCTCCTCGTTGCAGCTCTCGCATACATCTGCTGGTTCGCTGTTGTCGGCTCAAAGGTTAAGAAGGCATAGGCCTGTCATCACGAGTCTGATAGATAATCATAAACATCTTAAAACATATTGCAATGGATTCAACATACGTAGTAGGTATCGACGTCGGAGGACAGACCTCCAAGCTTGGTGTGGTTGACGCAAGAGGTGCTGTGCTCGCGCAGACAGTGATCCGCACAGATACATATTCTGAAGTAGAACCTTATATCGCAGAACTCGCTGACGCAGTAAAGAGGATCATCAGAGAGTCTGGCACAGAAGGAAAGGTAAGGGGAATCGGAGTTGGTGCTCCTAACGGAAACTATTATACAGGAACAATCGAGAACGCTCCTAATCTTCTCTGGGGACATGAGAGGGTAGAGTTCGCGAAGCTTCTTTCAGAGGCTATGGACGGTCTTCCTGTAGCTCTTACCAATGATGCGAATGCAGCCGCTGTAGGTGAAATGACTTATGGTGCCGCAAGAGGTATGAAGAACTTCATCATGATTACTCTTGGTACAGGAGTGGGTTCAGGTATCGTTATCAACGGTGAGGTGGTATATGGCCATGACGGATTTGCTGGCGAGCTCGGCCATGTGGCTGCAGTACGTAATAACGGACGTACTTGCGGTTGCGGCAAGACAGGATGTCTCGAGACCTATGCTTCCGCTACAGGTGTGGCTCGTACTGCACGTGAGTGGCTTGAGCTTACAGATGAACCTTCTGTTCTCAGAAGTCTTGACACTATTGCTTCAAAGGATGTTTACGAGGCTGCTAAGGAAGGTGATAAGCTTGCTCTCAAGATCTTCGAATTCACAGGAAAGATCCTCGGACGTTCGTTCGCTGACTTCATAGCATTCAGTTCTCCTGAGGCTATTGTCCTTTTCGGCGGACTTGCACGTGCAAAGGAATTCCTCCTCGGACCTATCGAGGAAGCTATGAATGCCAATGTCCTTCCATTGTGGAGAGGCAAGGTGAAGATCGTGTTCTCTCAGCTCAAGGAGTCTGATGCCGCCATCCTCGGTGCTTCGGCTCTTGCATGGGAGCTTTAGGCTTCCGCATATAAAGATCAGACCCCTCGGTCAAGCAAAGCAGAAAATATGGGAAAATGCTTTGCAGACCGAGGGGTCTGATCTTTCTATCTATATGTATCAGAAACGCAGGATGCGCATTTCGGGGGCGACGCGGTATCTTGTGGATCTGATGAAGAGCAGCCATTGGGCAAGGAAATATGTCACGAGGACCAGATAGTCGCGATATGGAACCGGCTCCACGAACTTGTTCCATGCAAGGATGAAGTCTGAGAATACGAAGAGTATGGCTCCCAGGGCGAAAAGGCTGCTGCGTTGGAGGAGGGCCATGACCATCATCGTGCTGATCAGACATGCATATATGCATACACCGATGCGGATTATGCCGGCAGGAGCGCCCGGGGCTATCTTGAAGAAAGCGACGCTCAGAAGTGCCAGAGCGCAGAATATGACTATTGCCAGATATCCTTTCGCCTTTCCGGTGAGCTTGCGGTCGCGCTCCACCTTGCTGAAGTATCTTTTGATGAAATACACGATGAACCATATATGGCCTACGGCAAAGAAGCCCATCTGCCCGAGGAAGTTTTGGCATGATCCCATGTAATCTCCCAATGCGGAGAACAGGAATGCCATAGTCATCTGCCATGGGCACAGCCAGAGCGAGGCTATGGTCAGGATTCCGACCGGAATGGTGATCTTGTGGGCCAGATCGACAGGCAGGAAAAATAAAACGGATGCACAGAGGAAAAGGACGGTGGCAGTGATTGCCGCAGGTCCGGTAAGACGGTCTTTCAGTTTCAGAATAGCCATATGAAATGATTTTCCGCTAATATAGCAATTTTTTGTCCTTTGACCGACATCTTTAAAGGTTTCATTCTGTAAGAGGGGTAGGTCTGCATTTGATTTGTAAGCAGGGGAAAAGGCATTGACTTATACATATAAAGCGTATGAGATGCATGAAAACATGTTGAAGTAATGCCTTGAAGATGTTAAATCATAAGTTGTAGGTTTTGTTTCAAATTGAAATATTTGGACGGACTTTTGTTATATAATTGCCATTTGTGAAGAGATTAATTTAAATTATTGAAGATGTGCAGGTTTTATGGACTCGAAATAAATCGTAAGGAATACCTCTAAAATTTGGATTTGAAATTATATTTTGCTATGTTTGCAATTCGAGTTGTTTTTAAGTAACGCTCGATTACAAGTGCAGTTAGTGTAGTGTGTACTGTACGAAAAAAATTAATTCAATATTTATGTTTAACAACTAAAAGTAACAGCTATGAGAAAAATGAAACTATTTTTCACAGCGTTAGCGATGCTTGTAGCTTCTGTAGCATTTGCACAGAATCTTACAGTATCAGGTAATGTGACTGACGCCACTACAGGCGAGCCGGTTCCTTTTGCTGCCGTTCATGTCAAGGGTACGATGAACGGTGTAAGCACAGATGTAAACGGCCAGTACTCTCTCCCTTCTGTTCCTAAGGATGGAATCCTCGTGTTCTCATCTATCGGATACCAGGAGCAGGAAGTTCCTGTAAACGGCATGGCAGTCGTTAACTGCGACCTCAAGGTTGATACCGAGACACTCGAGAGTGCGATTGCAGTTGGTTACGGTTCCGCAAGAAAGGTCGGAACAATGGTAGGTTCGGTGACTACAGTGCAGTCTGATGCTATCGCAAACGCGCCTTCAGCATCACCTCTGGATCAGCTCCAGGGACAGGTTGCTGGTCTCGCCGTAATGACAACCGGAGGTATCGCCGGTGAGAACAACGTATCCATGACTCTTCACGGAACTGGTTCTCTCGGTTCAAGCTCGACACCTCTCTTCATCATCGACGGTATTCAGTCTTCAAGCCGTGCAATCATGGCTATGAACCCTAACGATATCGCCAGCATCTCGATTCTCAAGGATGCGTCAGCAACTTCAATTTATGGATCACGTGCCGCTAACGGTGTCGTATTCGTGACTACAAAGTCAGGTTCATACAACGCTAAGGCAACAGTTTCAGTAAGAAGCCAGGCCGGTATTTCTACACTTGCCGACATGACTCTTTACGAGAACATGTTCTCTGGTCCTGAACTTAAGGAGTTCTGGGTGAAGGCTGGTCTCATGACCCCTGCACAGATCAAGGCTACTTATACAGACAACGGATATGACGCTGACACAAAGTGGTACAACGTTCTCCAGCAGTTCAACAACCCGCAGTATCAGAATGACGTTACTGTAGAAGGTGGTGGAAACAAGGTCGCTTACATGATTGGTGCTTCACAGTTCCATCAGAGAGGTACAACAATCGGTAACTACTATGACCGTTATACCGTACGTTCAAACGTACAGGGTCATCCGAAGGACTGGTTGAAGGTAGGTGCAAACCTCAGCCTTTCATATGACAAGAGACAGACAAACGGTAACTGGGGTGGTGCGTCAAGCGTATCTAACTATACTTCAGGAGGTCTCTCATTCCTCAACAACCCTCTCTATCCGGTGATCAACCCGGAGACTGGTGAGCTTTATGAGACAAGGTTCCCTAACAACCTCATGAACCCTCACTACTACATGGCAAACGTTCCTAACCTTACACAGCGTTACGGTCTCCTTGCTTCATTCAATGTGACAATCGAGCCTGTCAAGAACCTCAAGATTTCTTCACGCGCAGGTGTTGACGGTTCTATGTCATATGGAACTTCATACAGAAAGCCATCTTATATTTCTGCTCCTCTCAATGGTGCAAGAAGCAGATCAAACTCAATTGACTACGCTGCGACTATCACAAATACCATCGAGTATTCTTTCGGTATCGGTGATGATCATCAGTTCACTCTCCTCGCAGGTCAGGAAGGTGTGACAAACCACTACGATTACTTCAAAGCTTACTCTGCAGGTATCACTGACGACCGTCTGATCAATCTCCAGAACGGTACACAGTCAACATTCGATGTTTCAGAGTCATTCTCTGCAAGTAAGTTCCTTTCTTACTTCGGACGTATCGAGTATGCTTTCGGAAGCAGATATTATTTCGATGCATCAGTACGTAACGACGCATCTTCACGTTTCGGTCCGAACAACAGAAACGCTACATTCTGGGCTGTCGGTGGTATGTGGAAGATGAAGAACGAAAGCTTCCTCCAGAATGCATACTGGCTCAACGACCTTAACCTTAAGGTGAGCTACGGTACTCAGGGTAACGCATCTATCGGTGACTATCAGCACTATGCTTTCCTCTCATCTTCAACCAATTATGCAGAGGGCAGCTCAATGGTTGTAGGTCAGCCATCTAACCCAGGTCTTACCTGGGAGCAGCAGGCTCTCCTCACTGTAGGATTCAACGGCCGTCTTGGTGACAGAGTTGATTTCAATGTTGAGTACTACAACAGAAAGACTTCATCTATGTTGATGGATGTTCCTTACAACTACACTACAGGTTTCAGCAGTCTTTATGCTAACGTCGGCGGTCTCCTCAACCAGGGTATCGACCTCACAATCGGTGTTGACATCCTCCGTGGAAAGGACTACTGGCTCCGTGCAAGCACTACATTCAACTACAATGACGAGAAGGTGACTGAGCTTTTCAACGGTCTCGAGAGATGGGAGATGGTAGGTTACGGTTTCGCATACGTAGTAGGTAAGCCGGTTTCATTCTATGCGCCTATCTTCGCTGGTATCGACCCTGCAGACGGTCTTCCTATGTGGTATCTCCCAGGTGAGAACGTGGATGAGACTACAATGAAGGAGACAACAAAGACCTTCGACGAGGCAGGTCTTACTCAGAACACAGGTAAGAGACTCAACTCACCGATCTATGGTGGTTTCAGCATCGGCGGCGGTTGGAGAGGCCTCTCACTCCAGGCAGACTTCTCATATGTCCTTGGAAAGACCCTCATCAACAACGATATGTACTTCTATGCTAACCCTAACAACTTCTCTGGTATGAACCAGCATAAGACAATTGCTGATTTCTGGACTCCTGAGAACACTGACGCTCAGTGGCCAGACTGGTCTAAGGGTACTATCATGCAGTTTGACACTCATATGTATGAGAATGCAAACTTCCTCCGTCTCAAGAACCTCCAGGTTGCTTATGATCTTCCAAGAAGATTCCTTGGAAACCAGCAGGTAATCAACGGTATCAAGGTTTCATTCACAGGCCGTAACCTCTTCACTGCTACCAAGTTCTCAGGTATCGACCCTGAGGTTGACTCTAACCTCACATACGGTCGTGCAGGTAACTCTAAGCAGTACCTCTTCGGTCTTGAACTTACTTTCTAAAACGGAACGTGTTAATTTAAGAAGTTATGAAAATGAAGAATATTCTCAAATATTTTATCGTAGGTGGAGCGGCTGTGACGATGCTTTCGTCATGTGACCTCAATCTTCTCCCTACCACCTCTATCGCATATGAGGAGGGCAGCGAGTTGTTCCTCAATGAGAATGATGTAGCAGCATTCCAGAATGGTGTTATGGCTTCTTACCGTGCGCTTCAGTATGGTGTCTATACTCAGACTACAGAGGTTCAGTGCGACGGTTTCAACGCAACTATCGACTATGGTAACAACTATGGTGCGGTTCATCGTTGCGACAACTCTTTCACTCCTGGTGAATATGATACAGAGGATATGTGGGAAAACCACTACTATGCAATCAAGAACTACAATATCGCAATTGCAAATGCAGACAATGTGAAGGAGGATCTCAAGGCTTCTGCAAGCGTACTGAAGGGTATCGCGCTCTTCTGCAGGGCTTCGTCTTACATTACTCTTACAAGACATTTCGCCAATGCTTATAATCCGTCGTCAGCTGCAACAGATCTTTCAGTTCCGCTCGTACTTAAGTATGATCAGCTCGAGAAGCCTGCACGTGCTACTGTAAAGGCTGTTTACGATCAGATCATCGCTGACCTTGAGGAGGCAGAGACTCTTCTTGCCAATGTTCCTGGTCAGGTACGTTCACAGCTTCCTACAGTTGACGCTGTAAGAGCACTCAAGGCTCGTTACTATCTTGATGTTCAGGATTATACTAACGCTGCTGAGGCTGCTGAGTCTGTGATTTCTTCAGCTGCAGGTTACAAGCTTGCTTCAACTCCAGAGGAAATGGTTGCTGAATATACAAACGATGCAGGTACTGAGCCTATCGTTCAGCTTTATGCAAGCATTGCCGAGGGAACAAGAGGTAACACAATCTTTACTCAGGTTGGTAACGATGATACAGTCGGTAAGTATTTCCAGCCTTACTTCATCCCTTCTTCACTTCTCGTGAATGCATATGATGCTTCTGACCTCCGTTTCACTAACTGGTTTACAAACAGCCTCTATCCTATCAAGATGAGTGGTGCATACTACGAAGGTGTATATGTGTTCACCAAGTATCTTGACAACCCAGCTCTTCACTCTGGTTCTATCGAGACTGGTGCACACGCTGCCAAGCCGCTTCTCATCAGTGAGATGTACCTCATCGCAGCTGAGGCTTATGCAAAGGCTGGCAACGCTTCTGCAGCTCAGAACGTTCTCAACCAGCTTCAGGCTGCACGTAAGGCTGTCAATACAACCGGTACAATGGATAATATCAAGAAGGAGTGGTTCCGTGAGACTGTAGGTGAGGGTCTCCGCCTTGCATCTATCAAGCGTTGGGGCGACGGTCTTGCAGTAAGAGCAGAGCAGCCAGGTGTACAGAACATCATCATGACTGGTGAGTACTACAACCAGAGAGCTCTCTCGGCAGACAGCCACTTCCTCAACTGGCCTGTACCTTCTTATGAGATCAAGTTGAACGCTAACCTCGTACAGAACCCTGGCTATACAGCTGAGTAATCAAACCTTTAAATTGAATCAGATATGAAAAAGATAAATTTTATAGCAGCTGCAATGGTGCTCATGCTCTCTGCTTCATGTAACAGAGCAATCGACCTCCAGCCTGAGACCTTTGCTACATTTGATGCTGTTTCTTTCTCAGTTGATGAGACAGTAGGTAGGGTTTCAGTTCCTGTATCTATTTACAACCCTACTGGCGCTGAGGTTCAGGTAACTGTAAAGGCTGTTGACGGCAAGGGTGTGAATGGTGTTGACTATGATATAGTTTCCCCTTCTTCAGGAATCCTTACTTTCTCAGGTGATGTAGCTACCCAGAACATCGAGGTTGACATTACAGACTTTACTGGTGAGTTTACAGGTGGAAAGGACTTCAAGATCGAGATTGCAAGTGCAACAGCAGGTGTTACAGTAGGTAACTACAACACTGCATACTTCACAATCAAGGACCTTGATCATCCTCTTGCAGCGTTCATCGGTGATTGGACTGGTGGTCCGCTCGTTGACTTCTTCTACGGTGACCAGTACACACTCAATCTTACGATTGTATCGAATGATGATGACCCTACATTCAACTCTGTACTCATTCAGAACATCGATCCTTATTTCGCAGGTGCAGGCTTCAATGCAAACAACGGTTGCAACATCTTTGTAGCATATGCTAATGAAGACAGAACCCAGCTCCTTCTCGAGTCTGGCCAGCCTATCGGATACAGCACTTGCCAGCTCCTCGGATTCGACGGACCGGATCTCAATTCAGCAAGCACAACTCAGTACATGCTGTTCGATCTGAATGCAGACGGTACACTTACTATTCCTAACGCATTTGGTGTTTACAATGCAGGTGAAGGATGGTACAGTGCATACCTCGGAGGCTTGACATTGTCAAAGAACTAAATTCATTGATATTACTTTGTGAGGTGAGCGGTCTTTTGACCGCCCACCTTTTTAAACTTTATAAGACTTTTTTATGAAGCATTGTTTTTCTGCCTTGATGATGGCAGTACTTCTCCTTTCATGTACTGATAGGGAGATCATTGATGTCGCCACAGAGAACCCTCAGATGGAGGATTCGATGGATGGCGGCAATAATGTTTATGTACCAGGCGAAGTTTATGTCTATTTCAGTGAGGATATGACAGCCATGATCGAGGCTCATGCAGCTGCCGGTGAAGTCCGCACAAAGTCGGCAGAGCTTAATGAGGTCATGGATAATCTTGGCATAACAGAGATGAAGAGGCTCTTCCCTCATGCCGGTGAATTTGAACCGCGTACCAGGAAGGAAGGTCTTCACCGCTGGTATGTCGTGAAATATTCTGACATTATCCCTCATACAAAGGCTGAGGAGGGTTTCAAGGCTGTTCCGGGTGTCGATTACATCGAACCTGCAAGGCAGATAAAGATCAATGACTTCAACGATCTTGTCCCTGATCTCTGGGGCTTGAACAATACAGCCACACCTGGAATCGATGTCAATGTCATACCTGTATGGAACAGCTATACTACAGGTAATCCTAAGGTCATTGTGTCTGTTGTTGATGAGGGTGTCGATCTCGCACATGAGGATCTTGCTGCAAACTGTCTTTCTTCAGGACATTATAACTCTGTGGATGACAACACTGCCATCATAGCAGGATCTCATGGAACCCATGTCGCGGGTACTATTGCGGCAGTAAGCAATAACGGCAAGGGTATTGCCGGTATTGCAGGCGGCGATCATGCCGCAGGAAAGAGTGGCGTGAAGATCATGTCATGCCAGATTTTCAAGGATAACCCTGACGGAAGCACTCAGTCCGGCAATTCTGCCGCAGCTATCAAGTGGGGTGCTGATAATGGTGCTGTCATCAGCCAGAACAGCTGGGGTTATCATTATGATTTAGATGGTGACGGTCAGTTCAGTGCCGAAGAGCTTGAAAAGGCGAAGAATGCGAAGGTCGGCGCAGCTGACAAACAGGCCATCGATTATTTCATCAAATATGCCGGTTGCGACAACAACGGAAATCAGCTCCCTGACTCTCCTATGAAGGGAGGTGTTGTCATCTTCGCAGCAGGAAATGATGCACTTTTCAATGCCGCACCAGGTAACTATTCAGAGGTGATCGCAGTAGGATCAGTTACTTCCGACGGTACAAGATCATCTTTCTCTAACTACGGAGACTGGGTGGATATCGCAGCTCCTGGATCAGGAATATATAGTGCGCTTCCGGGCAATTCTTATGGCAACATGAGCGGAACATCGATGGCTTGTCCTCATGTATCCGGTGTAGCAGCACTCCTCGTTTCATATTTCGGAGGCCCTGGATTCACAAATGAAATGCTTAAGGAGAGGATTCTCGGCAGTGCGAACACTTCTATCCTTTCTCCTGCATATCAGGTAGGAGGCCTTCTTGATGCATATGGCGCATTCGTATATGGAAAGCAGGTGGATGTTGATCCTGTAACAGATCTTGAAGTTGGCGGAAGAGGTAACAGCATCGACCTTTCATGGACTGTTCCAAGCGACTCCGAGGGAGATGCGGCATACGGTTTCCTCATTCTTTACGGAAAGGACAAGGATGCTGTGCAGAAAGCTGATTCAGATGATCATGAAGGTGCAGACTATCTTACATGTGTACCGAATAAGGCTATCGGTGAAAAGGTTTCATATACGATATCAAAACTCGATTTTGACACAGCATACTATGTGAAGGTTCTTTCGTATTCATATAGCCGCAGCTATGCCGAGCCTACTCCTGTCGTTGAAGTCCATACGACTGTAAACAATGCTCCGGACATCACCACTACATATGACGGAAACTATGAGGTGAAATCATCAGAGACTCTGCTGATTCCGGTAATCGTTACTGAGCCTGACGGACATGCGGTCAATATCACTTATGAGGAGGGTTCTGCAGCTGATAGCTTCATGCCTACACCTGACGGCAACTGGAGAATAACTGTGGCCGGAAATGCTGCTCCGGAAGGAAAATATACTGCTACGGTAAAGGCTGAGGATGAATTCGGACTGGTCGCTACAAAGACCTTTACATATACGATCCTCGGCAACCTTGCTCCTGAAAAGATCAAGGATATTGACAATGTCCTTCTGACTTCAAAGGGACAGGAATTCACATTGGATATGGCTGAATATGTCAGCGATCCAGACGGAGAGCAGCTCAAATATGAGGCTGTAATCTCTGATGCAAAGGTTCTGCACATCACATCGAAGGGCAATCAGCTCCTCGGAACCGCTCTCGGCTATGGTACGGTCGATGTCGAGATCATTGCCAAGGATGCCAAGGGAGAATCCGTGAGCCTTGCTTTCAAGGTTCAGGTCAAGGATCCATCTAAGCCGCTTTCGGTATATCCTAACCCTGTGACAGACTTCGTTAATGTAAGCACTCTCGATGCAGCTGACACTCGTATCCTCATCGTAAGTCAGACAGGAAAGACTGTATATGACAAGACATCAGTCGTAAGCGGATATGATCCGGCAAGGATCGATATGACCTCATGCCCTCCAGGTATCTATTCGATGACAGTCACTTTCGGAGGAAAGGAATATAAGCAGAACGTAGTTAAACTCTGATGACCATGAAGAAGACAATATCATATATAGCAGGAGCCCTCATGCTTCTGATTCCGGCTGTTGCTGGTGCTCAGGCACTTCCGTTCACCATTGCCGATACGAACCCTGTGACCCTTGCAAAGGGAACTGCAGGCCTTACAGAGACCAACTCGATCTCTCATTCGGCTTTCACAAATGTTGCAGCCGTGCCGTTTTCGGAGTCATCGCTTGATGTTTCTGCCGGATATGCGATGTGGCAGCCTGCAGGCGTGAACACCAATGTCATCAATGTCGCGGGTGCATACAATATGAACGGCAAGCTCGGAATAGCAGCCGGACTTTACTACGGTATGAATCCTTCATATGAAATGACTGACGCCAGCGGTGCATCCAAGGGCAGATTCAACCCTACTGACATGCATGCCGCTGTCGGAGTATCATACAGATTCATCCCGGCTCTTTCTGTGGGAGCAAATATCGGTTATGCTACCAGCAGCCTTGCAGCAGGACATTCATATGGAACAGTGGCGGCGGATTTCTTCCTTATGTCCCAGTTCTCTGACTTCAAGGTGGCTGCCGGTGTTTCAAATGTTCTCGGTACTGTAGAATCGGCAAGCGGAGCGGAATTCTGCATTCCAGGTTCTGTCGCCCTTGGAGCCGGATATGACAAGGCTTTTGCCGAGAAACATGCTGTGGAGGCAAATCTGGATGTGGATTATTTCTTCAGCGGCTGGCTTGCAGCTGCCGTAGGAGCCGGATATACCTATGATGACCTTGTGTCGTTCAGATTAGGTTACCGTTACGGTGGTGAATCTCCGATCCCGTCATTCGCATCTGTAGGAGCCGGAGTGAAGTTCGCCGGCGTGAAGCTCGATCTGGCATATCTCATCGCCGGAGGTGATTCTCCTATGAAGAATACCCTTGCTGTAGGGGTCGGTTATAGCTTCTAGTACAGACGAAAAAGCAGCAGTGCTGCTGCTTTTTCGTTAATCAGATACTATAGTGTGTCTTTTTTCAGATTATTGATATATCGGTCAATTCTCTGAAGCTCTCTTGGAATATTGATGTGCTGCGGACAGTGTGACATGCACTGGTTGCAGCCGATGCATCGTTCTGCCTGACGAAGCTTAGGAACTGCCCTGTCGTAGCTCACAAGATATGCACGACGTGCCTTTCTGTAGTTTTCGTCCTGGGTGCTCTTCGCGATTTCACCTTCATTGACGCACTTGTTATAGTGAAGAAGGATTGCAGGAATGTCGATTCCATATGGACATGGCATACAGTATTTGCAGTCATTGCATGGTACTGTAGGATATTTCTGGATCAGTTCCGCAGTCTCCTCGAGGAAGGCAAGCTCATCTTCCGAAAGCGGCTTGAGAGGGGAGTATGTGCCAACATTGTCCTGAAGATGCTCCATATATGTCATTCCGCTGAGGACGCAGAGGACTCCCGGATGAGTGCCGGCGAATCTGAAGGCCCATGATGCAACGCTGCCCTGCGGATTGCGTTCCTTCAGGCGGTATGCAATGTGCTGAGGTACCTTTGAAAGACGTCCTCCGAGAAGTGGTTCCATGATCACGGACTGAATGCCCCTCTTGTCAAGCTCCTCCTGCAGATATTTAGCATCCGCATTCCTGCCTGAGGCATGTGTCCAGTCAACATAATTGAGCTGGATCTGGACGAAATCCCAATGATACTTCTCGTGCAGTGCCATGAGCTCGTCGAAACCTTCAGTAGTTCCATGGAACGAGAAACCGAGGTTGCGGATCCTTCCGGCCTTTCTTTCCTCTGCAAGGAAATCCATGATTCCGGTACTTCCGAATCTCATGTCGAATGCATTGCCGTCAGAAAGCGAATGGAGAAGGTAGTAGTCGATATATTCTGTCTGAAGGTTCTTCAGCGAACTTCTGTACATTTCGATGGAATTCTCCTTTGATGAATTGCTGAAGTTTGACAGCTTGGTCGCGATGAAATAGCTTTCACGCGGATATCTCTTGAGAGAAATACCTGTGGCTGATTCGCTCTGTCCCTGAAGATATACAGGTGCAGTGTCGAAATAGTTTACGCCATGTTCTATCGCATAGTCGATGAGTCTGTCAACTGCAGCCTGATCGATAATGTCTCTTCCGTTCTCGTCCTTGATCATAGGCCAGCGCATGCAGCCGTAACCTAAGATGCTGACCTTGTCACCATTTCCCTTGTTGGTTCTGTATGTCATTTCTCCTTCGTCTGACATGCCGGACGAAGCAGAAGACTCTTTCTGACCGCCGTCAGAGGTACATCCGGATATGATTGTTCCCAGTCCTCCCACAGCAAGGGCGGCAGTACCTGTCTTCTTGAGAAAGTCTCTTCTGTTGATATTGTCCTGTTTCATAGTTTTAGATCGTTTTATGTACTTCATGTCCTTCTACATGGATGGCGGCAAGCGGCCTTGCAGGGCAAAGGTTCTCGCACGCTCCGCATCCGATGCATCTTTCCTCATTGACTGTCGGTATCATCAGTGACTTCGGATCGTCAGGGTCCTTTCTTACCATCCTTATGGCTCCGGCAGGGCAGTGGCGGGCACAGTTGCCGCAGCTGACTCCGTCGGTGTTCACTACGCAGTTGTCGAGATTGACAACGGCATGACCGATCTGGATTGAAGATTTTTCTTCTCTTGTTATAGGACGTATAGCTCCGGCAGGACAGATGTCCGAGCATCTTGTACATTCCGGACGGCAATAACCTCTTTCATATGACATTTCCGGCTGCATGAGTGTCATGAGCGAAGTCGAAGGCCTGAGAACCTGGTTAGGGCAGACGCTTACGCAAAGCTGACAAGCCGTGCAGTGGTCGGTGAAGTTCTTTATGCTGAGTGATCCGGCAGGCACGACAGGAGTCTGCCTTTCAGGCTTTTGTGCACGTGCTATGTCAGCCAGACCTCCGTCAACCTTCATTTCCTGAGCCTTTATTGTTGCTGTCGCAACCATAAAGGCTCCAGTCGTCAGGAATGCACGTCTATCGACGCTCATTCCTTCCTCCTTCTTCTCAACCCCAGTCTTCGCTTCGCTCAGACAGCCCCTTTCAGGGGCATGCCGACCGTTCTCTTCGTTCAGGTCGGGCGACCCCGCTGCATCGATTTTCTGCGAAAATCTTGCTGACGCGGATGTCGCGGCGCTGATGCGCCTTCCCCTTCTGGCAAAACTGATTGCCCCGTCCTTGCATGTGTCGATACAGTCCATGCATGCTACGCAACGGCTGTAGTCTATCTCATGCTCCTTGGTGTTGATGCATGATGCCTTGCACTGCTTGCCGCAGAGGCCGCAGTTACGGCATTTGTCAGTATCGATGACAGGAGCGAAGAGGCTGAATCTTGAGAAGAGTCCGAGGAATGTTCCTACCGGGCATATGGTGTTGCACCATGTCCTGCCATGCTTCCATGCAAGGAATCCTATCACAACGAAGGTGATGACGGATATGATGAAAGTGGATACGGACTTGATCCATACGTCAACACTGTAGAATGCATAGCTGCCGGCTCTCTCCGCTATCCATGCGAAGAAATTGTTGCCCCACTGGTAGAGCGGTGCCAGAAGGTTGCCGGCGATACGTCCGTATGCGCTGTACGGAGCTATGAGGATGGCAATGGAATGAGCACCAAGTGCAAGTCCTATGATGAACAGCACGAGCACGGTGTATCGCAGCCATTTCTTGGCAGGTGAATAGCTGAAACGGAAACGGTTCTTCTTTTTTGTCTTTCCGTGAATCCATGAAATGATGTCCTGCATCACGCCCAGAGGGCATATTACTGAACAATATACTCTGCCGAAAAGCAAAGTGATCAGCAGGAGTACTGCTACGGTCACGAAGTTCAGTGCCAGCACTGCAGGCAGGAACTGTACCTTGGCCATCCATCCGAGCCATGCGTGAAGTGTTCCTGTGAAATCCAGAAACAGCAGAGTCACGCCGGCAAAGAAGAGTGTAGCCAGCAAAATTCTGGTTTTTCTTAGCATATGGTTATGGTTTTTAATTGTTGTATTTCAGGGGTCATGGACGCATTTCATATCTGTCCAGAGCTTCTTTCATAAGTTCACGGCCGACTTCTGAGATCTCCCGTGCCTTTGCATAGTCTCCGATTTCTCCGTATGCGTCAAACGGCATCTTTACCAGTACTTCCGGCCTGTATCTTTCTGCAGCAGCCTTTGCCAAGGCATGGTTCATAAGCGAGAATGTGCGTGAAAGTATGCTGTAGTAACTGTCTTCAAACATCAGTTCCGGTTCCGGGGCGTCGTTTTCAAGCTTATGGCTGATGATCTTCTCGCCCTGTGCTTTGGCAAGCCGGAACTTCTCGGCCAATGTGAGATTCCTGTTATGCCTTACTGAATCCAGGACTGTTCGGGTTTCTGCGTTCAGAAGCCTTTCAGCCTCGGCTCTGGCCTCTTCCTGTCTTGCCTCTTCGATGACTGTCTGACGAATGGATTCTACATCAACATCATTGACATCGAAGGCAACCAGTATGTCGTTTCCGTTCCTGACGGCCTTGTCGATGGGCATCGTGTTTACTATGCCTCCGTCAACAAGAGTGCGGAAACCGTATTTCACCGGCCTGAACAATGACGGGATGGAAATGGAGGCTCTGACTGCTTCAAACAAAGGACCTCTGTCGAAAACGACTTCTTCACCGGTATAAAGGTCTGCGGCTACAGCTCTGAACGGGATATCCATATCCTCTATCATTACGTCGGGGACAATCTCCTTCAATGCTCCGATCACTTTGTCGCCCTTTACAAGGTGGTTCTTGCTGATGGATATGTCCATAAGGGTGAAAACCTTCCATGCGTCCAATGAAAACAGCCATTCCTTGACTTCGGCAAGCCTGCCGGAAGCATATATTCCTCCGACCAGTGATCCTATGGAAGTACCAGCTACGGATGATATTCTGTAGCCACGGCTTTCGAGTTCTTCAATTGCCCCGATATATGCCCATCCTCGAGGTCCCCCGCTGGACAGGACAAGTGCAACATCCTTCTTCATAGTCATAAATGTCAGGCTCACAAATATAGCAAAAAAAGAGCCTTTGTTCAAAAGGCTCTTTTCAAATGATGTCAAATTTGTTACATCAGTTCATGATTACGCAGTCAAAGTACTCGTTGAAGAGTGAATATGCCCTGTCAAGTTGCTCCGGAGTGTTATGAGGAGTGTCCTCCAGTTCGTACTTCCAGCCGAGGGACTCATATTTATGCTTGCCGAGAGTGTGATATGGAAGAATCTCGACCCTCTGCAGCATCCTGTAGCCCTTGAAGTGCTCTCCAAGTGCCCTGATATCCTCCTCGAAGTCACTGATTCCGGGTACAAGGACGTACCTGAGCCAGAAAGGCTTCCCGTTTTCTTCCAGCCACTGCGCTGTCTTGATCGTCTGTCTGTTGCTGCGGCCGGTAAGGGCCTCGTGGCGGCTGTCGTTGAACTGCTTGCAGTCCAGAAGCACAAGGTCCGTCTGACGGAGAAGCTCTTCGATATCGCTGTTCCATGCACCTCCGTTGGTGTCAAGGCATATATGGATACCTTCTTCCTTCAGCCTTGCATAAAGAGGCAGGAGCTCCTTTGCCTGCATTGTCGGTTCACCTCCGGAGAATGTCACACCGCCTCTTCTTCCGAAGAACGGCTTCTGGCTGACAGCCATCCTGACGATCTCCTCTGTTTCTGTCGGTGTTCCTCCATCAAATGTGATTGTATCAGGATTGGCGCAGTACAGGCATCTGAAAGGGCAGCCTTGCAGAAAAACGACGAGCCTGAGTCCCGGCCCGTCGTATGTTCCCATAGATTCGTATGAATGAACCTTGATCATTATCTGAGTGATTCGTGGAATGTTCTTGAAATCACCTCAAGCTGCTGCTCACGGCTGAGCCTGATGAAGTTTACGGCATATCCTGAAACACGGATCGTGAGCTGCGGATATTTTTCCGGATGTTCCATCGCGTCAACAAGCATCTCCCTGTTGAGTACATTCACATTGAGGTGGTGTGCACCCTTAGAGAAATAGCCGTCCATCATAGTGATGAGGTTGTCGATCTTGTCCTCGTTTGTCGGACCGAGGGACTTAGGCACGATAGAGAATGTGTTCGAAATACCGTCCTTTGCATCGTGGTAGTCGAGCTTTGCTACAGATGAAAGTGATGCGATGGCTCCGTGAGTGTCGCGGCCATGCATAGGGTTTGCGCCCGGTGCGAATGCCACTCCCTTCTCACGTCCGTCAGGAGTAGCTCCGGTTTTCTTTCCGTACATCACGTTCGATGTGATGGTGAGTAGTGAAAGTGTAGGCTCTGCTCCCTTATAAACCTTGCGTGCGCGGAGTTCTGTGTCGAAGAGCTGAACCACGTCACGTGCAAGAACATCAACCCTGTCATCGTCATTTCCGAACTTAGGGAAGTCGCCCTCGATGTCGAAGCCTTCTGTAAGTCCGTCAGCGTTGCGACGTGCGGTAACCTTTGCATGCTTGATGGCTGAAAGCGAGTCTGCCACGATTGAAAGGCCTGCTACACCATATGCAAGGTTGATCTTAGGATCTGTATCGATGAACGCCATCTGTGACTTCTCATAATCATACTTGTCATGCATGAAGTGGATGATGTTCATTGTCTCGTTGTAAACACGGGCTACCTCGTGGAGAACCTTCTTGTAGTTGTCCATAACCTCGTCAAAATCAAGCACATTGCTTGAAAGAGGCTTGATTCCCTCTACCATGAGTGTTCCTGTGTTCTCGCAACGTCCTCCGTTGATCGCGAGGAGGAGGGCCTTTGCAAGGTTGGCACGTGCTCCGAAGAACTGGATCGCCTTTCCGATTGCCTGATATGAAACGCAGCAAGCGATACCGTAGTCGTCACAGCCTCTTACCTTACGCATGAGGGAGTCGTTCTCGTACTGCACCGAACTTGTGTCGATCGATACCTTTGCACAGAACTCCTTGAATCCCTCAGGAAGCTGAGGATGCCAGAGTACGGTCATGTTTGGCTCCGGAGCAGGTCCGAGATTGTAAAGTGTCTGGAGGAAACGGAACGAAGTCTTTGTGACCTTGCTCTTTCCACCTGTGAAGCGGCCTCCGATCGACTCTGTGATCCATGTCGGATCTCCTGCGAAGAGGTCGTTGTATGAGTTCATCCTGAGGTGGCGTACCATTCTGAGCTTCATCACGAACTGGTCGATGAGCTCCTGTGCGAATGTTTCGTCTATGAGGTTGTGGTCGAGATCGTACTGGATGAATATGTCAAGGAATGATGAAACGTTTCCGAGAGACATCGCAGCACCGTCCTGCTCCTTCACTGCTGCAAGATAAGCCATGTAAAGCCACTGTACTGCCTCCTGAGCGCTTCTTGCAGGTCTGCTGAGGTCGAGGCCGTAGTATTCTCCCATGATCTTGATCTCCTGAAGGGCCCTGATCTGTTCTGCAACTTCCTCGCGGAGAGTGATGCGTGAGCGGGTCATTGTGCCGGTGAGGTTCTTGAGGTCTTCTCTCTTTGCCTCGATAAGCCTGTCTGTTCCGTAGAGTGCAAGACGGCGGTAGTCACCGATGATTCGTCCGCGTGAATAGTTGTCAGGAAGTCCTGTGAGGAATCCGAGTGACCTGTACTTTCTGATCTCTTCTGTATAAACGTCGAATACTCCGTCGTTATGTGTCTTTCTGTAATGTGTGAAAATCTCCTTAACCTTAGGATCAAGCTCCACACCGTTCTCTATACATGCCTTCTCTACGACTTTGAGACCTCCGAAAGGCTTGATGGCCCTCTTGAGGAGCTCGTCTGTCTGGAGACCTACGATAAGTTCGTTCTCCCTGTCGATATATCCTGCTGCGTGTGAGGTGATTGTAGAGATTGTCTTTGCGTCGATTGAACGTACTCCGCCGTTTGCTCTTTCTTCTGCGAGTGCCTCAACGCACTTGTTCCAAAGCTTCTTTGTCCTTTCTGTAGGACCCTGAAGGAATGATGCGTCTCCTTCGTAAGGGGTGATGTTGCTGTAAACGAAATCCGCAACATCGATTCTGCGGCTCCATCTGCCGTCGTTGAATTTCTGAACCATAAAACTGTAATTATATATCTTCTCTAAAAACGGCTGCAAAGATACCTTATTTCTTACAATTTTCAACCATATTACAACAGAAAGAGACCAAATGGAGTGTAAATACATGGTCCGACGGATACGGACCATGTATGATGCATGTTCATTATTCCTGTCAGCTTATTTCCGCAGGATCTTCGGTGAGGTATCTCAGCTTGTTGGCGAGGATTTCATAAAACTGTTTCTCCTCGCCTTCGGCTGTAGTATATTTCGATGTCCTCATCCTTCCTGCTACATATACAGGCATTCCTTTGACAATGCTGCCGAAATCAGGCATGGACTTGTTTTCCCATGCCGTGACATTGAACCATGTCGTCTCGGAAACGGCATTTCCGTCCCGTGTCTTATATAGATATTCGGTCACGACGGAAAAATTCGCGACCTTGCTCCCATTGACTTCGTTGGTACGTATCGTACCGACTCGTCCGCGGAGCTCGATTCTGTTGAGATGTTCCATAAGATTCTCTTCGTTTTGTTGAACTTTATCTTCCCCACATCTTATGCGCGCCTTGCAGGTTGAGGGCAAAGTAAGGTAAAATACCTGTATCTTGTTCCGTTTTGCAAGGCATTGAGTGTCAGGTTTTTCTCTTTTTTAAAGGTTTTCAATCTTTTTTTAACATGCTAAAATCTTTTTTATATGAATGTGAATTAAAAAAAGAGAAAAACTTTGTTAAAGAAAAAGAAAAACAGGCTTTCTGCTCTTGCATGGAACCTCGAAGCTTCGGAAATTTGCTCTCGAAAAGATTGATCGTATGGAATATGGGAAGAAATTTGTCCGGCATATCTCGAGATGCCTGGAGTGTGGTGATCAGATCCGTTATGGCAGGACTGACAAGAAATTCTGCTGTGAAGAGTGCAAGGCAAGGCATCACAACAATATGGCCAAGGCGGCGAGGGCGGCAAGGAACAAGATCCTGGCGATGATAAACAGGAATTACGATATTCTTGATGAACTGCTTGAAGCGGGGAAGTCGTCAGCCGACCTGCTGGAACTCACAGCATCCGGCTTTACACCGAGTGCCGTCACCTCATATCGCAGATCCGGCAAGCATGATGAGTTCACATGCTATGATATAAGGTATTTCATGACGAGGACCAGATTGTTCTCTATAATGAAAATTCAGAATCTTTCAGTAAATTTGCGCTCTGGTACGGAATTGAAAGATCTGTAATACATTATATTTATGACAAGAAAACTTATTATCGCAAGCGCAGCGCTTGCATTGATCAGCGGTTGCAGCAACATGGAAAATCCTTTTCTCAGGGAGTCATCCGCACCTTTCGGAGCTCCTGAATTCGACAAGATCAGGAATGAACATTATCTTCCTGCATTTGAACAGGGCATCGCGGAGGCGAAGGCTGAAATCGATGCTATTGTAGCTAACACGGACGAGCCTACATTCGAGAACACCATCGAGGCAATGGAATATGCCGGACAGACTCTTAACGGAGTTGCCAGCGTGTTCTATGCACTCATGGAGGCAAATACAAATGATGAAATGCAGCAGATTGCGGAGCAGATTTCTCCGATGCTGACTGATTACTCGATGTATGTGTCACTGAATGCCCCTCTCTTTGAGAAGGTAAAGGCTGTTTATGAAAAGAAGGACGAGCTCGGACTTGACCAGGATCAGCTCAAGCTTCTTGAAGACAATTACAAAAGCTTCGTGAGGGGCGGTGCCAACCTTTCTGATGAAGACAAGGAACTTTACAGCAAATGGTCAGGCGAGCTCTCACTTCTCACTCTCCAGTTCAGCAAGAATGTACTTGCTGCAACAAATGCATATGTCCTCAATATCACTGATGAGGCTGATCTTGCAGGTCTTCCTGAGTTCGTAAGGACAATGGCGGCCGAGACAGCGGCAGAGAAGGGTCTTGAAGGATGGGCTTTCACTCTTGATGCTCCAAGCTACAGCCCGTTCCTCAAGTACAGCGAGAACCGTCAGCTCCGCAAGGATATCTGGACTGCATATAACACAAGAGCAGCAGGCGGAGAATTCGACAACACCGAGATCGTGAAGCAGATTGTCGATCTCAGGATCAAGATGGCGAACATTCTCGGCTATGAAACATATGCCGACTATGCTCTCGAGGAGAGAATGGCTAAGAACAAGATCACTGTGAACGAATTCATCAAGGATCTTCTCGAGCCTTCAATGGAGTTCGCAAAGAAGGACGTGGCTGATGTGTATGCATTTGCAAAGAAGAACGGATTCGAGGGATCGAAGCTCGAGTCATGGGACTTCAGCTATTGGTCTGAGAAGTATCAGCAGGCAGAGTATTCTCTCAGCGCAGAGGAGCTCAAGCCATATTTCCAGCTGGAGAGCTGCATTGATGCGGTGTTCGGACTTGCAAGCCGTCTTTACGGCATCAGCTTCAAGGAACTTGATGATGTTCCTGTATATCATGAAGATGTCAAGGTATATGAGGTGAAGGACGCAGACGGCAGCCACCTTGCTCTCTTTTATGCTGACTTCTTCCCACGCTCAAGCAAGAGGGGTGGTGCATGGATGACCGATTTCCGTGGTCAGAGCATCAGGGACGGCGTAGAGTACAGACCGTTCATCACTATCGTATGTAATTTCACAAAGCCTACAGCAGACGCTCCTGCACTCATCACTCATGATGAGCTCACCACATTCCTCCATGAGTTCGGACATGCTCTTCACGGAATCTTCGCAAAGGGTCGTTATCCTTCTCTTACAGGTACAAGCGTGAGCCGTGATTTCGTGGAGCTTCCTTCACAGATCATGGAGAACTGGGCCTTCGAGCCTGAATATCTCAATTCTTTCGCAAAGCATTATCAGACAGGCGAGCCTATTCCGGCTGAGCTTATCGAGAAGGTAGTAGCTGCGAAGAACTATCTCGCAGGTTATGGTCAGGTACGTCAGCTTCACTTCGGATATCTTGACATGGCTTGGCATTCTCTTACAGAACTCCCTGCCGAGGGAACTATTGAGTTTGAACAGAAGACCCTCGCTCCTTACGCTGTGATGCCTTCTGTCGAGGGTGTGGCATTCTCACCATCATTCTCTCATATCTTCGCAGGCGGATATTCGGCAGGTTACTATTCATACAAGTGGGCTGAGGTTCTTGAGGCGGATGCATTCTCTCTCTTCAAGGAAAAGGGAATCTTCAACACAGAGGTTTCTAATTCATTCCGTAAGAACATTCTTGAGAAGGGTGGCACAGAGGATGAGGCTGTCATCTACAGGAACTTCAGAGGTCATGATCCTGAGCCTCAGGCTCTCATGGAGAAGCTCGGACTTGTGAAGTAAATCAAAAAAAGGAAGCCCGCGGGCTTCCTTTTTTTTATGCGATCTTGTCGTCTGTCTTAGGTTCCTTGAAGAGCACCATGAACAGGATGGCTACCACAAGGGCATATCCGGCGAATACGTACCATGCCGCGCTCCAGTTCGGTTCAGCAGCATTATAGACGAAGTGATTTACGACTGCCTGCGCGCTGAGGGTTCCGATTGTTGCACCGATACCGTTCGTCATGAGCATGAAGAGTCCCTGGGCACTGTTCTGGATCTTTGATGTTGTTCTTTGGTTTACGTAGAGTGATCCTGAAATGTTGAAGAAGTCGAATGCTACTCCATAGACGATCATAGAGAGGATGAGCATCCATACTCCTGATCCTGTGTCACCGGCTCCGAAGAGACCGAAGCGGAATACCCACGCGAACATGGCGATAAGCATTACCTTCTTGATTCCGAAGATCTTCATTGCGATAGGAATGAGGAGGATGCCGAGAGTTTCGGAGATCTGTGAGATCGAAATCAGGGCGTTGGCATTTCTCGCACCCCAGCTTTCAGCGAATTCAGGAACCTCCTGGAAGTGTGATATGAACGGATTCGCAAAGCCGTTGGTGATCTGGAGAGCTACTCCGAGGAGCATCGAGAATATGAAGAAGATAGCCATCTGTCTGTCCTTGAACAATGAGAATGCATCGAGGCCGAACCTCTGTGCAAGTGTCTGGTTCTCTCCTGCAGACCTGTTGCATGGGCACTCAGGGAGTGTGAAGCAGTATAGAAGCATGGCCAGACCGCATATTCCTGATACGATGAACTGGTTGTATGAGTGCTGGTACTGCACTCCGTTTCCGTTTGTCATGAAGTTCACGAAAAGCATTGCGCAGATGAATCCGATGGTTCCGAATACTCTGATCGGAGGGAAATCCTTCACTGTGTCATATCCGTTTCTTTCAAGGATGTTGTATGCAACGGAATTTGAAAGAGCGATTGTAGGCATGTAGAAAGCCACGCTCACTGCATAGAGGCCGAAAAGGATGCCGAATGAGATGTCATTGCCGGCAGTCATTCCATAAAGTCCTGCGCCAGCCATCGCTGCGCCAGCAATACCGTGACAGAGGCCGAGAAGTTTCTGGGCAGGTATGAATTTGTCAGCCACTATACCCATCAGGGTCGGCATGAAGATGGATACGATGCCCTGCATCGAGTAGAAGATGCCGATTCTTGTCGCCAGTCCGACAGATGCGAGGTAGCTTCCCATGGATGTGAGATAGGAACCCCAGACAGCCCATTGGATGACGTTCATGATGATCAGCCTGAGTTTGATTGATTTAGTCATAGTTATTTGATTTTAATGTTATTCATTATTTGAAAGATCCTTCGCTGCCGCTCAGGAAGACATCTTTTCACCATGTATCTGACAAAGATAGACGTTTTTGCGCAAAAGTTACTATCTTTGAGGGTTAAAATGATTTGAATGAAATTCGTAAAGACACATAATGACCCCAATTCCGCTGCAAGATGCGGTGTGATCACGACAGATCATGGTCAGATCGAGACTCCGATCTTCATGCCTGTCGGCACTGTAGGCTCGGTAAAGGGAATATATCATAGAGACCTCAAGGATGACATCAAGGCCGAGATCATCCTTGGAAACACATATCATCTTTATCTCCGTCCCGGTCTGGACATCTTGAAGGCGGCAGGCGGACTCCATAAGTTCGAGTCATGGGACAGACCTATCCTTACCGACAGCGGCGGATTCCAGGTCTTTTCACTCAGCCCTATAAGGAAGCTGACGGAAGACGGTTGCATATTCCGCTCTCATATCGACGGCTCGAAGCATATATTCACTCCTGAGAACAACATGGACACTCAGAGAATCATCGGAGCCGATATCGTCATGGCTTTGGATGAATGCTGCCCGGGAGATGCGGACTACAACTATGCGAAGAAATCACTCAAGCTGACTCAGAGGTGGCTCGAGCGTTGCGTGAAGCATTTTGACGAGACCGAACCGCTTTACGGATATTCACAGGCTCTCTTTCCTATCATCCAGGGATGTATCTATCCTGACCTTCGTCGCGAAGCTGTGGAACATGCTGCGGCAATGGATCGTGAAGGATATGCCATCGGAGGTCTTGCTGTAGGCGAGCCTACCGAGAAGATGTACGAGATGCTGGAAGTGGTATGTCCGATCATGCCGGAGGACAAGCCGAGATATCTGATGGGCGTCGGCACTCCTGCCAATCTTCTGGAAGGAATTGCGAGAGGTGTCGATATGTTCGACTGCGTGATGCCTACAAGAAACGGAAGAAACGGAATGCTGTTCACATGGGACGGCATCATGAACATGAAGAACAAGAAATGGGCGGATGACTTTTCTCCTCTGGATCCCAAGGGAACGTCATTTGTCGATCATACATATACAAAGGCATACCTGCGTCATCTCTTCGTTTCGGGAGAGATATTCGCCGGACAGATTGCAAGCGAGCATAACCTTGCATTCTATCTTGACCTTGTACGTGAAGCCCGCAAGCATATCAAGGCCGGGGACTTCAAGGCATGGAAAGATGAGACTGTACGCAGGATAACCACAAGACTTTAACGGAAATGGAGTTTGACCTCAGACCAAGAAAGATAGACCTATATATTGTCGGCAAGTTCATAAGCACGTTCTTTGTGGCGCTGCTTCTGATTATCGGCATCGTCATCATCTTCGACATCAGCGAGAGAATTGATGACTTTGTTGACAAGGAAGCGCCTCTGAGAGCCATAATCTTTGATTATTACGTGAATTTCGTGCCGTATTTCATGAATATGTTCAGTCCGCTGTTCGTGTTCATAACGGTCATATTCTTCACCTCCAAGATGGCTGCGGATACGGAGATAATTGCCATTCTGTCCTGCGGAATCAGTTTCCACAGGATGATGGTCCCGTATATATTCTCCGCTACACTCATCGCCCTCTTCTCCCTTGGATTGAATCTTTTCGTCATACCGGACGCCAGCAAGACGCGAGTCGAGTTCGAGAACCAGTATTTCAAGGACAAGACAAAGAGCGTAGGAAGGAATGTGCACTACCAGATAGCACCGGGAGAATTCGTGTTTGCAGAGTCATTCAGTGCCTGGAACAATACCGCCTACAGGTTCACGATCGAGAAGATCGAGGATAACAAGCTGGTTTCCAAGATATCTGCGGAAACAGCTGTGTATGATACCACAAAACATACCTGGAGGCTCAAGAGATATTTCATCCGTGACTATAACGAGGATCTGACCGATAATGTCCGTAACGGAAAGCAGATGGATACTACTCTTGCCTTGTCGGTCATGGACTTCTATTATAATGAAAAGACAGTCCAGACTCTTGACTATTTCGAGCTGGAGGAAATGATCCGGACCCAGAAGATGAGGGGTGATGCGAATGTGAAGATGTCTCTTATCGAAAAGCACAGGCGTCTGGCTATTCCTTTCTCAGCCTTTATCCTGACCATCATGGGTGTGGCTCTTTCTTCGAAGAAGAGAAGGGGAGGAATCGGATGGAATATCGGTATAGGTATCGCACTTGCGTTCACCTATATCCTCTTCCTCAAGTTCAGTGAAATGTTCGTTCATGTGGATGCCCTTCCACCTGCAGTAGCCCTCTGGCTTCCGAACATCGTCTTCATGATAATAGCAGCCTTCCTTTACAGGATCGCTCCTAAGTAAAGGAAGGCTTGAGCTGTGTTTTTAGCTGACGCAGAATACGCCTTCTGAATCGATCTCCAGAATCTCTACAGCTGGAGATACATAAACTTCGTTAAGATTCATTTCCATAGCATTAGTGGTTTGTTCTAAACGGTTGATGAACAGATGATAGTATTATGTCGTGACTTATCAGTCAACGAATACGTTCCAGCCGAAAATGTCTTCGGTCTCGCCTCTCTGGATGGCTCTGATGTAGTTGTAGAGCTTGAGGGACTTAGGACCGCACTGACCGTCTCCGTATGTATAGACAGTCTCTTCCTCTGACTCGAGGAAAGGCTTGTCAACGAGCTTGTGGACAGGTGTGATGACAACTGCAGTACCGCATTCTCCGACTTCCTCGAATGTGCTGAGCTCCTCTACAGCCACAGGTCTTCTCTCGACCTCCATTCCGAGATGCGCCGCAACTGTCTCAAGAGACATGTTGGTGATTGACGGAAGGATTGACGATGACTTAGGAGTGATATATGTGTTTCCCTTGATTGCGAAGAAGTTCGATGAGTTGAATTCGTCGATGTACTTTCTTGTAGCCGGATCAAGGTAGAGCACTGCCTTGTAGCCGAGTTCGTGAGCCACATTGAGAGAATAGAGAGAACATGCATAGTTGCCACCTACCTTGAAGGCTCCTGACCCGTTAGGTGCAGCTCTGTCATAGTTTCTTGCGATTACAACGTCAACAGCGTCAAGGGCGCCGCCTACATATGCTCCGACAGGAGAGCAGAGCATGAGGAATGTGCTTTCCTTTGATGACTGTACGCCGAGCTGAGGGTTTGATCCGATGAGGGTAGGGCGAAGGTAAAGTGATGCACCTGATACCTCGTAAGGCGGGAGATAGTCGATGTTCTCCATTACCACCTGCTTGCACATCTCCACGAACATTTCTACAGAAGGAGCCTCGATTCCGAGGTATTTTGCAGATCTCTGGAGTCGCTTTGCATTCTCTTCCGGTCTGAAAAGGCGGATTCTGCCATCTTTTCCACGGAATGCCTTGAGTCCTTCGAAGCACTCGATTGCATAATGAAGCGTGCCGGCATATGCGCTCAGGCTGATGTAGTCGTCTGTAAGACTCTCTACAGGAGTCCACGCACCGTTCTTGAAGGTGCTTTTAAGGATTGTGTTGGTCTTTGTGTAGGAGAAGGTCAGCTTGCTCCAGTCGATATTAGCCATAGTGTTATCAGATTAAGATTTCAAAAAGTTGATTGTTTTCATTTATATACTCATATGAGATGCCGTGAGCCTTGAGTCTTTCCATGAATGGTCCGAAGTCCTCCTTGGCTGCAAGCTCGATACCTATGAGGGCTGGGCCGAAGTTCTTGTTGGTCTTACGGATGTACTGGATGTGAACAAGGTCGTCTGTAGGGCCGATAACATCGCGTATGAAAGAGAGGACTGCACCGGACTTCTGTGGGAAGTTCACGATGAAATAGTGCTTGAGGCCTTCGTAGAGAAGGGATTTCTCACGGATCTCCTCCATTCTTGTTATGTCATTGTTGCTGCCGCTGACAACGCATGCCACTCTCTTGCCCTTTATCTGATCCTTATAGAACTTGAGGGCAGCCACTGCAAGTGCACCTGCGGGCTCGACGACGATGGCGCTCTTGTTATACATGTGGATGATGGTGGTGCAGACTGCTCCTTCCGGAACCACGACAATATCGTCAAGAACCTGACGGCATACCTCATATGTATGAGTGCCGGCAAGCTGTACAGCCGCTCCATCAACGAATTTGTCAATATGCTCGAGCTTGATAGGACCGCCGTTCTCGATTGCGGCCTTCATGCATGGAGCTCCGCCAGGCTCGACACCGATGATCTTTGTCGATGGCGACATCATATTTATATATGCACCGAGACCTGATGCCAGTCCGCCACCTCCGATAGGTACGAAGATATAGTCAAGCGGTGCAGTGCTCTGGCTGAGGATCTCTCGTCCGATAGTACCCTGACCTTCCATTACCTTCGGGTCGTCGAAAGGAGGGATGAATGTCTTGCTGTTGGATGATGCATATTCGATGGCAGCCGAGTTCGCCGCATCGAATGTGTCACCGGTAAGGATGATCTCGATGAATTCCTTTCCGAACATCCTGACCTGTTCGATCTTCTGCTTAGGTGTTGTCACAGGCATGAAGATGGAACCCATGATCTTGAGCTTGCTGCATGAGAATGCTACTCCCTGTGCATGATTGCCTGCACTGGCACACACGATTCCGTTCTTTACAAGTTCCGGATCTATCGTCCTGATCTTATTGTATGCTCCTCGGATCTTATATGACCTTACCATCTGGAGATCCTCTCTCTTGAGATAAACCTCTGCGTCATAGATGTCAGAAAGGTTGGCGTTCCTCTGGAATGGTGTTGGTTCGAGGATCTCGTCAAGTACCTGTGCGGCCTTGTCAATGGCCTCCACGGTAGGGAAGTACTTAGTTTCGCTCATGTCTTAAAGATTAAAATCAGAAATTGATTCCTCTGTCAAAAATATAATTTTATATGCGGATTTCCTAATAAATGTTTTGTTATTTATCAGTTTCAATCCAATATTATCAGTGCCATGGACCTATGGCTCAATTCGAGCCTTACATTGTCCGCAATGCTTCTGTTCAATGTCGCTTTCCACCAGTTGTCAAATACAACGTCGTCTGTCGGATATTCCAGACCTTCCGACCTGATCTTCAGACTATTGTCCGGTGTGAATATTGACACGGATCTTCCAGGGCCGCACTCGAATTCGATGGTGTCGTTGATCGGGAATATGGTACCGTTGTCCGATACCATTTCAATCGATATTCCGTCAAGATCGAACAACCTCGTATATTCCATGAGAAGGGATACATTGCCTATGGTATGGTCTGTCCTGCCTCCGGTGGCTCCGAGAATATGTATGGATTCAATTCCACGGAGATTGTTCAGAGCCCATCTTACGGCTTTGGTCTGGTCATTGTGCTCCTGTTCGTTTTCCTTTATTATTATATCGGAATATTTCTTCTGCATAGACATCGGCAGCGTGTCCATGTCACCGATCACAAGATCAGGCAGCCTTTCTTCTCCAAAGACCGCAGTGCTGTTCCTCATGAACTTCCTCAATGCTCCGTCGCAGCATATGATGAAATCTGCCGAGCGGATAAGATAACGTGGATATTCTGTCTTAGGGAATTTCCCGTCACATATTATGACAACGTTGCTATGCATGTTTTCCGGTTATCTTTGATGACGTACCTTCTGATGTCGTATATGATTGAGGGTCACGGAATCCGATCAGGAAGTCCTTCACCGGCATACGCTTCTTTCCTGCAAGCTGGAGCTCTGTAATGGAGATGGCTCCGTCAGCCGCAGCGATGGCCAGATAGTTCTTTCCGTCGGACAGCACGGTACCTGGAGCAGCAGAGGAAAGTCCGTTTCCTGCAAGCATAGCCTCATACTCTTCTCCTGTAACCTTTTCTGTCCTGTATATCTTCATCTGAAGTACCTTGTCATCCTTTACGAGCTCGGTGAATGCCGCTGGATATGGACTGAGACCTCTGATGAGGTTGTAGATGTCCTTTATCCTGCCGTTCCAGTCGATATGGCAGAGCTCACGTGTGATCTTCGGTGCAGGATGCAGGATCTCCGATCCCTGTATGAAGCTCTTCTGAGGACGGAATTCGACATTGTTCTCGATTATCGCCTCGACCGTATTGACGACGAGTTCTGCACCCATCTCCATGAGCTTGTCATGAACTTCTCCGACGGTTTCGTCCGGGCCTATCTTGCAGTCATATCTGTACATGATGCCTCCGGTGTCCATGCCTTCGTCTATCATGAACGTAGTGACTCCTGTGGTCTTGTCACCGTTGATCACCGCCCAGTTGATAGGGGCTGCTCCCCTGTATTGAGGCAGAAGTGCGGCGTGCAGGTTGAATGTACCCAGCTTAGGCATCTCCCATACGACTTTCGGAAGCATTCTGAATGCAACCACTACGAAGAGGTCTGCCTTCCATGCCTTGAGGGCTTCAAGGAACTCAGGATCCTTGAGCGAAACAGGCTGAAGTACAGGTATGTTGTGCTCTACCGCATATTTCTTTACTGCGCTTTCATTTATCTTGAGTCCGCGGCCGCTGGCCTTGTCTGCCACTGTCACTACTCCTACGATATCATATCCGTTCTGTATGAGCCTGTCAAGAGGTGCAACGGCGAACTCCGGTGTACCCATATATACGATACGGGTCTTCTTGAAATATCCCATGATCTTGGCCTTGATTTTCTTGAAATTGTTCTTCAGACTCTCCGCGCTGAAGATAGCGGAATCATTGATTGCCTTCCATGTCAGGAAGAGTCCTGTCGGAAGAAGTATGTAGCTTGAGAAGAACACTCCGTGGAAAGGCCCGACGGCTCCGTCCTTGGCCAGTTTTGTACCGGAAATGTCTATCACCCAGTATGCCACGAAGAAGAGTACCGAAATGATGGCCGGTGTTCCGAGTCCTCCCTTCCTGATCAGCGCGCCGAGCGGTGCACCGATGAAGAAGAATATGAGACAAGCTATCGAGAGGGCGAATTTCTTGTTGATCTCGATGTCGATCAGCCTCAGGGTGAAATTATGATAATATCTCTCCCTCGAGTAGGCCGTAAGCTGGGCCTGGATGTCCTCGGCATTGCTTCTGGCCTTCTCCAAGGCTGAAATCTCATTCGCGATGTCGTCCCATACTCCGATGTCTTCTCTTTCGAAGCTGCTTGTCGGAAGCCTTTTCGTGGCAGTGTCAAGCTGTGAATTATATCTGAGAGTCCTTGAATTCCTCATCAGCTTGAGGTTGTCCTGCTTGCTTGCCGAATCAAGAGATCCGATGGAATCCTGACCATGCTGGAGCTGTTTCAGATTCATGGACTTAACCTGATCGTCGAACCTGCTCGAGTCAGATTTCTGGAATGCATAGTTCTCGAGAGGAATGATCATCTCCTGCTGCTTGAAGTCGATCTTCTGCAGCTGGAGGCTTGTGTCGCGGTAATTCCTGGTGTTTGTCTCCTCGTAATTGGTTCCGTTGTAGAGGATGAAGGTGAGGTAGCTCTTGTCCTTTGACATCTTCATCATGGCGGAATCGGCGATGGTGAGACTTGTGTTGCCCTTGTTCTTGGTATGGTTATACACCATCACTCCGCTCATCATGCCGGAATCGTCATTACGGTCGTCAACCCTGAGGATGTAGCCGTCGATTCCGTTGTAGAACGTTCCGGTCGGTATCTTGATCTCATCCTTCGTCTTTCCGATATCGTCCCTGAGCGTATAGATCTTGTTATATGCAACAGGGATGAGGTCGTTGGACACGAAGAATGCTCCGACGCTGATCAATCCGCAGATCACCGCCAGAGGGATCATCACCCTCTGAAGGGATATGCCGGCGGCCTTGATGGCAAGCAGCTCGTTGTTCTCGCCGAGCGTGCCGAGAGTCATCATCGAGGCAAGAAGTGTCGCAAGAGGCAGGGATAGCGGCAGCATTGTCGCGCTACCCCATGCGAGGAATTCCAGTATGACCTTGAAACTCAATCCCTTACCTACAAGTTCGTCTATGTAGAGCCAGAGGAACTGCATGACAAGGATGAACACGACGACCAGAAGGATCGCTATGAACGGTCCTACAAAAGACTTGATTATGAATCTGTCAAGCTTCTTCACTTCTATCTGGCAGCTGATTCAATCAACTTGTTCAATGCATCCTTAAGTCCTTCAGTGTTCTTTCCGCCTGCAGTCGCGAGACCAGGCTGTCCGCCGCCGCCACCCTGAATGAGTTTGGCTGCCTCACGGACGTCCGCACCGGCATTATGTCCTGCCTTCACGAGGTCTTCCGAGTACATGAGAAGGAGCTGTGGCTTGCCGGCAGCTTCGAATGCCGCTGCAATCACAAGGTTCTGAGCCTCCTTCTGGAGCATGAATGCTGCATTCTTGAGCATAACAGGATCCATCGGAGTGTCGATCTTCACGATGTTGACACCGTTGGTCTCGACAGCCATTCCCTTGAGGGACTCCTTGAGTGCAAGTGTCTTTTCCTTTGCAATCTCCTCCATCTGCTTCTTGTAAGCCTCGTTCTCCTCGACCATCTTCCTTATTGCACCAGCAAGATCAGGAACGTTGTTGAAGAACGACCTTGCCGAGCGGATGGTCTCTTCCATTTCGTTGATCTTTGCCTCTGCATTGACTCCTGTAACAGCCTCGATACGGCGTACTCCGGCTGCGATCGCAGATTCCGAAACGATCTTGAAAAGTCCTATCTGACCTGTAGCAGCAGCATGTGTACCACCGCAGAGCTCGCATGAGTCACCGAACTTGATTACGCGTACCGTATCACCGTACTTTTCTCCGAAAAGGGCCATTGCACCCATTTCCTGAGCCTGCTCCATGGTTGCGTTGCGGTTCTCGTCAAGAGGGTTGTTGGCCCTGATGAGCTCGTTCACACGGTTCTCTACAAGTCTTGTCTGCTCCTCGCTGAGCTTCTCGAAATGAGAGAAGTCGAAGCGGAAATATTTGTCACATACATATGAACCCTTCTGCTCTACATGAGTACCGAGGATCTCGCGGAGAGCCTGGTGGAGAAGATGGGTAGCGGTATGGTTGTTTTCGATCTGGAGTCTTCTCTCAGTGTCAACATGGAGGCTGAAGCTCTCTGTGCAGTCTGCAGGGATGCGCTCTGCCACATGGATGGTGAGATTGTTCTCCTTGATGGTGTTGACGATGTTGATCTTCTCGCCGCTTTCCGAAAGGATATATCCGGTATCTCCTACCTGTCCTCCCATCTCGGCGTAGAACGGTGTGCGCTCGAACACGAGCTGGTACATGGTCTTGTTCTTCGCCTTTACTGTGCGGTGACGTGTGAGCTGTACACCTTCAAGTTCAGTGCTGTCGTAGCCGAGGAACTCGATGTTGTCGCAATGAGCGAACTCAACCCAGTCTCCGGACTCGATGGCAGTAGCGTTGCGGGCTCTGTCTTTCTGCTTCTGAAGCTCTACCTGGAATCCTTCGATGTCGATCTTGTAGCCTTTCTCCGATGCGATCAGCTCTGAAAGGTCGATAGGGAAACCGAATGTGTCATAGAGCACGAATGCGTCTTCTCCGGAAATAAGCTTTGTCTCGGCTGACTTTGCCATGATGTTTTCCATCAGTCTGATACCTCTGTCGAGGGTGCGAAGGAAAGCCATCTCCTCTTCCTTGATCACACGCTCGATGAGGGTCTGCTGCTTAACGATTTCAGGGTAGAACTCACCCATGTCGTCGATGAGCTGCTGCACGAGACGGCAGAGGAAAGGCTCGTTGAATCCGAGGAATGTATATCCGTAACGAACTGCACGGCGGAGGATTCGGCGGATCACATATCCGGCCTTTACATTCGAAGGAAGCTGGCCGTCAGCGATGGAGAAGCTGATTGCACGGATGTGGTCTGCTATGACACGCATTGCGATATCTTCCTGATTGTCAATTCCGTACTTGTGGCCTGAGAGCTCTTCGATCTTGGCGATCATGCCAGTGAATACGTCAGTATCATAGTTCGACTTCTTGCCCTGGAGTGCCATGCAGAGACGCTCGAAGCCCATTCCTGTGTCAACGTTCTTGTTAGGAAGAAGTTCAAGCTCTCCGTTTGCCTTGCGGTTGTACTGCATGAACACGTTGTTCCATATCTCGATCACGAGGTGATGGTCCTTGTTCACGAGTGAAGCTCCCGGAACGGCAGCCCTCTCCTCATCAGAACGAAGGTCGATGTGGATTTCCGAACATGGTCCGCATGGGCCTGTGTCACCCATTTCCCAGAAATTGTCCTTCTTGTTTCCGAGGAGTATCCTGTCCTCAGGAAGATGCCTCTTCCATGCCTCCATTGCCTCTGTGTCAAGCTGTGTGCCGTCAGCCTCGGAGCCCTCGAATACTGTTGCGTAGAGTCTGTCCTTGTCGAGCTTGTAAACCTCTGTGAGGAGCTCCCATGCCCAGTCGATAGCCTCGTTCTTGAAATAATCGCCGAAGCTCCAGTTTCCGAGCATTTCGAACATGGTATGGTGATATGTGTCGCGTCCTACCTCTTCAAGGTCGTTGTGCTTTCCGCTCACGCGGAGACATTTCTGGCTGTCGGCAACCCTCTTCCATTTTGCCGGGCTGTTTCCGAGAAACCAGTCCTTGAACTGGTTCATACCTGCGTTGGTGAACATGAGTGTCGGATCGTTCTTTACTACCATCGGTGCTGAAGGCACGATCTGATGGCCCTTTGAAGCGAAGAAGTCCAAGAATGCTTTTCTGATTTCTTTTGAAGTCATATATCTCTGTGTATTATTTCTCAATTATGCCCGCCGTAGGCCTGCTACGGCATATTAACCCGCAAAATTACAACTTTTTTCCGTAAAAGGCTATAAATAGGAGGATTTCCTGCTCTATTTACTATAAAATAAAATTTTTAATAGAAGTGTCGGAGATTTTTCGTACCTTTGTCCCGTATGTCTAAAAATAAACGATACATATTGAACCCGAGAACGCTCGTATATGAAGTGAAGAAGCGTTCAAGAATGTCGAGCCTGTGGAGGTTTGTGGCATTGTCTGCCGTAAGTTTCTGCATGGCTGCGCTGTACTTCTGGGTCTATACTTCTGTTCTTGGTCTGGAACCTCCCAAGACTCTCCTCTTGAGAAAGCAGAATGCGGAGTGGTGTTCCAAGGTGGAGGTGATGAACAGGCATCTTGATCAGTATGATGAGGCATTGGCATCCCTGCAGATGAGGGATGACGACATATACCGCTCTATTTTCGGTATGGATGAAATACCTGCCGAGGTCCGCAATGCGGGATTCGGAGGCGTGAACAGATATGCTCATTATGATGCTGTGGATCCTGACGGACTCCTGAAGGGAACTGTGGTGAGACTCGATGTCCTCGCCAAGAAATCGTATGTCCAGAGCAGGTCTTTCGATGAAGTCGCTCTTCTTTCAAAGAGGGCGGGCGACATGGCATCGTGCATACCTGCCATTCCTCCTATCAACCCTGATCCGGCCAAGTACAGGTTCTCCAGCAGCTTCGGCTACAGGAAGGATCCTATTTCGGGCCGTACAGCACGTCATACAGGTGTGGATTTTGCCATGAAGACGGGAAATCCTATCTATGTGACGGGTGACGGAGTCGTGGAGAGCGTGAAGTTCGAATTCTTCGGATACGGAAATCACGTGGTGATAGATCACGGATTCGGATACAAGACCCGATATGCCCATCTCAAGTCCATCGGTGTCGTGGAAGGCATGAAGGTCAAGAGGGGAGAGTGCATCGGACTTAGCGGTAATTCCGGAAAATCATCAGGACCTCACCTTCATTACGAAGTGATATACAAGGGCAGTCCTGTGAATCCGGCAAACTATTACGATCTCACGATCACTCCGGAAGAATATGCGACCATGGTCCAGAATACGGCTGACGCATCGGAGAGGATAACGATGCATCCTTCACATAGAAGAAACGGCGGACGTTCATGAACAGTCAGTACATATTCGACAAGGACGATATAAAGTTCAGGAAGAAGAGAACATCAGTCTGGGCGGTGATACGCAAGATTCTGGTGTTCTTTGTCGCTACTGTATCCATGGCTGTCCTGTATTATGCCGTATTCGCAGTGTTCTTCAGCACAGATGAAGAGCAGCGTCTCCGTGACGAGAACAGGATGTATGAACGCGAATTCCCGGCACTTGAGGAGAAGGAGCAGCTTGTGTCCGACGTCATAGAGGGTCTGATGCTCAAGGATGACAGGATATATGAGGAGATATTCCATACGTCGGCACCGAATATGGATCCCCTTTCCACTATCGGATTCCTGTCAGGAATGGATTCCATACCTGACAGCGATATCGTTCTTTACGCAGACCGTAAGATCACTGGAGTCGAGGCTTCTGCCGAAAAGGTCGAGGAGAATTTCAGGAGGGTTATGCAGGCTTTATCGGATTCGGGCTTCGTGATGCCTCCGATGTCCAATCCGCTTGATGATTTCTCGTTCGCCCAGACAGGTGCATCCGTCGGAGACAAGATAAATCCGTTCTATAAGGTAAGCATCCGTCATAACGGACTTGATATGATAGCTCCTGCCGGACAGCCGGTACATGCTTCTGCAGACGGTGTGGTCAGCAATATCACCCGTTCGAGGAAGGGATTAGGCAATGTGGTGGAGATCGATCATGGGAACGGATATACGACCCGATATGCCCATCTCGCAGATATCGAGGTCTCTAAAGGAAGGAAGGTGAAGAAAGGTACGAGGATAGGATATGTCGGAGTGTCCGGCAATTCCTTTGCTCCGCATCTTCATTATGAAGTGCTGAGGGACACCGTCATACTCGATCCGGTCAACCATATGTTTGCTTCGGTCGGCCCTGAGGAATATGCTAACATGCTTGTGATGTCGGTCGTTACCGGTCAGTCGATGGACTGATTCCCTTTTTGTACAAGTGCCTGAATATAAATAGGATAATATGGAGAAATATTTATATACTATCGGCGAAGCTGCTGAAATACTTGGCGAGAGCACCTCGCTTGTGCGTTTCTGGGCCAATGAGTTCCCTAAGTTCATAAAGCCTCAGAGAAATGCCAAGGGAAACCGTCTTTTCACAAAGGAGGATATCGAGACCCTCAAGCATATCCATCTTCTCGTAAAGGTGGAGGGCCTTACACTTGAAGGTGCGGCAAAGAGACTCAAGGGAGACAGGAAGGAAGTCATCAGCAAAGCCAGGGTGCTGGAGTCGCTCAAGGCAATACGCAGCCAGCTTGAGGAAATCAGGTCCGAGCTCTAAAATCAGGTCATATGGATTATAAGGTAAAGGATGTAACCGCGGCGATAGAGGAGTTCGCACCTCTTTCGATTCAGGAAGGATGGGACAACAGCGGCCTGTGCATAGGCTCGTATGATGCCCCTGTGACTTCTGTGCTTCTGGGACTTGACTGTACCCCGGAGCTTGTGGATGAGGCTGTGGCGTGCGGAGCGGACATGATTGTGACACACCATCCTCTCATCTTCTCGGGACTCAAGAAGATAAGCCCTGACGATCAGGTGGGTGAGGCGGTGATAAAGGCGATAAAGGCAGGTATAAGCATATATGCTGCTCACACGAGCGCGGACAAGGTCATTGCAGGTGTAAGCGGAGCAATGGCGGCGAGGCTCGGACTGGAGAATGTCCGCATTCTCGACGAAGACGGTGAGGGGACAGGACTTGGCGTTGTCGGGGATCTTCCTGAACCTGTTACGGCTGAGGAGGCGGTAAAATTGGTGAAGGAACGCTTCAATCTGAAGGCCATGAAGGCATCCAGGCCGGTCGAGGGCACGATTTCCCGTATTGCGATGTGCGGAGGTTCCGGCGGATCGCTCATAGGTGCGGCGATGAAATCCGGTGCGCAGCTGTATATCAGCGGAGACATTTCATATCATAACTTCTTTACCCGTGACGGCTTCATGATCATGGATATAGGACATTATGAGAGTGAAATAGAGATCGTTGACATTTTATTTTCTTTGATAAAGAAAAAATTTCCTACCTTTGCGGTTCGCATTACTCAGAATATATATAGTAACCCGATATTTTATTTTTAAGCGATATGGCTAAAAAGACAAAGAAAATCGAAACTCCGATTGACCAGAGAGAGACCTTCGTATCCATTCAGAAGTCCTTTGCTGACTCGGATCTCAGCGTGAGCGAGAAGCTCCAGACTCTCTATGCTCTTCAGCAGGCTGATACGGCGATCGACAAGATCCTCCAGCTCAGAGGTGAGCTTCCTATGGAGGTTGAGGCTCTCGAGACAGAGATTGCGGAGCTCAAGGCCAAGTCTGTGCGCATTGCCGAGATCATTGACGAGTACGGCAAGTTCATCACAGAGAACAAGCTCGGAATTACAGAGTGTGATTCACAGATCGAGAAGTACAAGTCTCAGCTCGAGAATGTAGCAAACAGCCGCGAGTACGACTCTCTCAACAAGGAGATCGAGAATCAGGGACTCCTCAGGCAGATTGCTGAGAAGCACATCGCAGAGACTAAGGAGCGCATCTTCGACAAGAAGAACGAGCTTGAGGTTGTCAAGGAGAAGCTTGCAGTAAGGGCAGAGGATCTCAAGGCTAAGAAGGAAGAGCTCTCTACTATCGTAGAGTCAACTTCAAAGGAAGAGGAGATACTTCGTGCCAACAGAGAGGCATGTGCTGAAAAGATCGACGAAAGGACAATGAGTGCCTACGATCACATCAGACAGAGCTGCAACAACCACCTTGCTGTGGTTTCCGTATTCAACGGTGACTCTTGCGGAGGATGCTTCAACACGATCGCACCTCAGAGACTTATCGACATCGCTTCCAACAGGAAGATGATCGTTTGTGAATATTGCGGAAGAATTCTTGTAAACCCTGACTTCGAATAGTCTGGCTTATGGCTGAAGAAGGAAGGAAAAAATCAGTCAGAAGGAAGAATCCGACAGTCAATCTGGACACGCTTGGGCTTGAGATGGGAAACAGACCGCCTCAAGCTCTTGACGTCGAAGAGGCTGTCCTCGGAGCGCTTCTCATTGAACCGAATTGTGTGGACGAGGCCATGGATGAGCTCTCGCCCTCTTGTTTCTATAGCGAGAAGCACAGGATGGTGTTTGAGGCGATGAGTTCGCTGAACAACGAGCATGTCGCCATCGATCTCCTGTCCGTTTCACAGAAGCTCAAGTCTCAGGGAAACCTTGAAGCTGTGGGAGGTACGATCGTTCTTGCTCAGCTTTCTCAGAAGATCGGAGCAGCGGCTCACATCGAATATTACATCAGGATCCTCAAGCAGAAATGCATCCAGAGGGAACTCATCACTGCGTCTTACGATATCCTCAAGACCTCATATGACGAGTCTGTGAATGTCGATGATCTCATCGATACCGCTCAGACCAAGCTCTTCGCCGCCATCCAGAACAATGTCAAGAAGGATGTCCAGGAGATCGGAAAGGTCATCAACGAGGCTCTGGAGGATCTCCAGAAGAGACAGGATTCGGATGGCTATAGCGGTGTTCCTTCCGGATTCCCTTCTCTTGACAAGATCACGTTGGGATGGCAGGCTTCGGACCTCATCATTCTCGCTGCCCGTCCTTCGGTCGGTAAGACGGCATTCGTGGTGAATGTCGCCAGGAATGCAGCTGTCGATTTCAATATGCCGGTGGCCATATTCTCTCTTGAAATGCCTGCAAAGCAGCTTGCGAACCGTATGATGGTTTCGGAAACGAAGCTGAGCGCTGACAAGATCAAGGGAGGTGTCAAGCTTCAGGACTGGGAATGGCAGCAGCTTGACATACAGCTCAGAAGACTGGCAAAGGCACCGATATATATAGATGACACTCCTTCGCTTCCGGTGATGGAGTTCCGTTCGAAGGTGAAGAAGCTTGTCAAGCAGAAAGGAGTGAGACTTATCGTGGTCGATTACCTTCAGCTGATGCAGGGCCCTGCAGAACTCCGTGGAATGCGTGAGCAGGAAGTGGCGGCCATTTCCCGAACACTCAAGGCTACAGCCAAGGAAATGAATGTGCCTATCATCGCGCTTTCACAGCTTTCACGTCAGTCGGAGAACCGTCAGGGCAGCAACAGACGCCCTCAGCTCAGCGACCTTCGTGAATCCGGTTCCATCGAGCAGGATGCCGATATGGTAATATTCATCCATAGGTACGACTATCAGGGACTTTCGGACAATCCGGATGATGTCGGCAGGACCCAGATCATCATAGCGAAGCACAGAAACGGTTCCATCGGAGATATCGACATGAGGTTCCGTGCTGATGAGGTACGTTTCGTGGATGAACAGGAAAGTCTTGTGAATCAGGCGGATTCGATGCCGGTGGCTTCGGCCATGAATGAAGACATACCTCCGTTCGGTCCAGGTGCCATGCCTGCAGGCGAATTCGGTATGAATGATGAATTCATGTAGAAAACGAGACATATTGAAGATGAAGTTTTCAATGGTCATAATGTTTCTCCTGTGTACATGTATGGCGGTTTTCCCGCTGCATGCACAGGAGAATCTTGATTTGAAAGGGACTTCCTGCATTCCTGTGAGGTCGGTAGGGGAGGATGCTCTTGCGTTTCAGGATGGTGAAAAGATGGACTTCGTGCTTCATTACAGGTGGGGAGCGATCAATACTGATGTGGCTACTGCTACGGTGTCCCTGGACTCCCTGACATATGACGGACACGAGGCCTTCCTCTGCTCGGCGTATGGCGCGACATCCAAGTTTTTCGACATATTCTTCAAGGTACGCGAAGACTTCAGGTCATGGTTTACCCGAGACGGTCTGAAACCTCTCAAGTTCACCAGAGATACATATGAAGGAGGCTATGAGGCGAGGAATACCTATCATTATGACTGGAATGCCGTTGAACCTGTCATAGCTGCTGAGGTGTATTCTTCAAAGAAAGGCATGAGGCAGATGACTCTTCCGCTGACTCCGTGCACCTTTGATCTTCCTGCCCTCTTCTTCTATGCGAGGAACATGGACTTCGATTCTGTGGAGCCAGGCAGGAAATATCCTATGACATTCGCTATCGATGACGATGTGTATAACGTTTATTTCATCCTTCATGGACGCGAGACGATAAAGGTGAAGGGACTCGGCACCGTCAAGACGATCAAGTTCGCGGCAAAGCTGCTTGAAGGAGAGGTCTTCAAGGGAGAGGAGGACATGCTGATATGGGTTACGGACGATGAAAACAGGCTTCCTGTATATTTCGAGGCCCCTCTGCTTGTCGGAGTGGCTTCAGGACGTCTGACAGGATATGAGGGTCTGAAGCATCCTTTCACGGCCCTGGTTGAAACAAAAAAGAAATGATATGGCAAAGAAGAATCAGATTGCACATAAGGGGAAGATAGTGGAGATAACCCCGGATTTCACAACCGTTGAGATAATCGCTTCGTCGGCATGTTCGTCATGCCATGCAAAGGGACTCTGCGGCATGTCGGAGGAACAGGAGAAGATCATAATGCTTCCGACGGATCCATATGCCGTACATGCAGTCGGAGATGAAGTTACCGTCATGACGAAGATGTCCATGGGGTTGAAAGCTGTGTGGATATCTTATGTCGTTCCTTTGGCGATATTAATGATTTTAATATTATCTTTGTCAGCTGTTATTGATAATGAATTCCTCAGGGGAGGAATCGCCATTGCGGGTGTCGCTGTTTACTACTTTTTTATTTGGCTGTTTAGGGATAAACTGTCAAATGAATTCGTGTTTTATATTGAATAACAACTAAATTAACTATATCGTAATGACACAAACAATTATCTGGACTATTGCAATACTCACCATTCTCGGTGTGCTTCTCGCGGTGGTTCTCTATGTTGTGGCTGAAAAGTTCAAGGTAGAGGAAGATCCGAGAATCGACGAGGTGGAGAAGGTGTTGCCTGGTGCTAACTGCGGAGGATGTGGCCAGGCCGGCTGCCGTGCCTTCGCTCAGTTCTGCGTCGAATCGTCTCCGAATCTGGACAAGTGCTTCTGTCCTGTAGGAGGAAATGATGGAATGCAGAAGGTTGCAGCCGTACTCGGTGTCGAGGTTGCCGTAAAGGATCCTCAGGTCGCTGTGGTACGTTGTAACGGAACATGTGAGAACCGTCCTCGTACAAACGAGTATGGCGGATTTCAGTCATGCCGTGTCAAGGCTGCTCTCTACAGCGGTGACACAGGATGTTCTTTCGGTTGTCTCGGATGTGGTGACTGCGTTGCAGCCTGCCAGTTCGGAGCGATCTCAATGGATCCTTCAACAGGTCTTCCTGTTGTTGACGAAGAGAAATGTACTGCCTGCGGAGCATGTGTGAAGGCATGTCCTAAGAACGTGATCGAGCTCCGTAACAAGGGCCGCAGGAACATGCGCGTATTCGTATCATGCGTCAACAAGGATAAGGGTGCTGCGGCACGCAAGGCATGTAAGGCTGCATGTATCGGTTGCGGCAAATGTGCCAAGGTATGTCCTTTCGAGGCCATTACAGTGGAGAACAACCTGGCATATATCGATTTCACAAAGTGCAAGCTCTGCAAGAAGTGTGTGGCTGAGTGCCCTACAGGAGCTATCCATGCTGTGAATTTCCCTGTCATCAAACCAAAGCCAGAGGCAGCACCGGCTCCGGCCCCTGCCGCTGAACCAGTAAAGAAGGAGGAATAGGACTATGATGAAGACATTTTCAATAGGTGGTATCCACCCGAGCGACAGCAAGATCTCCAAGGACTGCAAGATCGAGGTTCTGCCCGTTCCTTCAAAGGTGTTCATTTCTGTAGCCCAGCATCTCGGTGCCCCTGCAACTCCGGTAGTAAAGGCCGGTGATCAGGTGAAGGTCGGTCAGGTGATCGCTGAGCCAGCAGGATTCATTTCAGCATATGTACATTCGTCTGTTTCAGGTACTGTGAAGTCCGTAGGACCTCGCAAGGATCTGGCAGGAAACAATATGACCCATATCGAAATCGATGTAGAGGGAGATGAGTGGATCGAAGGTGTCGATCTTTCAGACACACTCGTGACAGCCATCCCTGAGGACAACAAGGCTATTCTTGAGAAGATCAAGATGTGCGGAGTTGTCGGACTCGGTGGTGCTACCTTCCCTGCACATGTGAAGCTCTGTCCTCCTCCGGGCAAGGTGGCTGAATGCCTTATCCTCAATGGAGCTGAGTGTGAGCCTTACCTCACTTCCGATAACCGCATCATGATCGAAAGAAGCAAGGAGATCGTGATCGGAGCTGCCATCATGAAGCAGGTTCTCGGCGGATGCAAGACAGTGATCGGAATAGAGGAAAACAAGCCAGAGGCCATTGCAGCCATGACTGCGGCAGTAGCTGAACTTCAGAAGACAGCCAAGGGATATGACGGCATTTCCGTAATGACTCTCAAGAAGAAGTATCCTCAGGGTGGTGAGAAGCAGCTTATCGATGCAGTGATGGGACGCCAGGTGAAGTCTATGGGACTCCCTATCGATGTGGGAGCCGTAGTGCAGAATGTGGCTACATCACTTGCCGTATATGAGGCTGTCCAGAAGAACATACCTCTCATCACGAACGTGATGACCATCACAGGAGACTGTCTCCCTATGGAGAAGCAGCACAATTATAAGTTCCGTATCGGTATGCCTCTCTCATATATCGCCGAATATGCAGGCGGTGTTCCTGAGCAGGCAGCTAAGATCATCAGCGGAGGTCCGATGATGGGTAAGGCTATCGCAAACATGGATGCCACTACAGTGAAGGGATCTTCATCTCTTCTTTATCTTACTGCAGAGCAGACTGTACGCGGTGTGGAATCGGCATGTATCCGTTGCGGAAAATGTGCCGAGGCCTGCCCGATGGGACTTGAGCCGTTCCTTCTTCAGAAGTACGCTCGTAACAACATGATGGACGAACTTGAGGAAAATGCCGTTCAGGACTGTATAGAATGCGGTTGCTGCCTTTACAGCTGTCCTGCGAACATTCCGCTTCTCGATATAATCCGTATCGCGAAGGGTGACGTCATCAGAATCATCAGAACTAGAAAATAATCAAGACAATATGGAAAGACTTTTGGTTTCACCTTCACCTCATCTGCATACGAAGACCTCTACAAAGTCTTTGATGCGTGATGTGGTGATCGCCATGATTCCTGCAGTGATCGTGTCAGTCCTTTTCTATGGATGGTCCGAGCTGCTGGTTCTTGGTGTGAGTGTGGCTTCATGCGTACTGCTGGAGTACCTTATCACAAAATATCTGTTGAAGAGACCTTGCACAGTCGGCGACATGTCAGCTGTAGTGACAGGTATTCTTCTTGCTCTCAACCTTCCTGCAACGACACCTTGGTGGGTGGTCTTCATCGGAGCTGTCGTTGCAATCGGAGTCGCTAAGATGACATTCGGAGGACTCGGTCAGAACCTCTTCAACCCTGCAATCGTAGGTCGTGTGTTCCTTCTGATCTCATTCCCTACCTATATGACTGACTGGACAAGACCTCAGGGCTTCATCGGAGGCGGTCTTGACGGACTTTCAGGAGCAACTCCTCTCGGACTTGCAAAGGAAGGCGGCGTTGCCGCAATCGAGGGACTCGACTATATGGACATGTTGTTCTACAATATCGGAGGATCTGCCGGTGAGCTTTCGGCTATCGCCATTCTTGCCGGTTTCGTATATCTCCTTGCACGCAGAGTGATCAGACCGTATATCACACTCTCGATTCTTGCTACAGTAGCTGTCTTCTCTGGCATCTTCTGGGCAATCAATCCTGCTGAATATACAGACCCTGTATTCAACCTCCTTACAGGTGGTGTCCTTCTTGGTTCCGTATTCATGGCAACTGACTATGTGACATCTCCTATGAGCAACGTCGGAGGCATCATCTTCGGTGTCGGCATCGGTATCATCACCATGCTCATCCGTTACTTCGGTGCTTATCCAGAAGGCATGTCTTTCGCAATCCTTATCATGAACTCAGTGGTTCCTCTCATCAACAAGGTGTGCCACGCTAAAAAGTACGGGAGGGCATAAGTCATGGCAGTAAAATCATCATTCAAGAATATGACAATCTGTCTCTTTGCCATCTGTATCGTATGCTCAGGTCTTCTTGCAGGAGTATATGCTCTTACAAAGGAACCTATCGACGCAGCGGCAAGGGCAAAGAACGAGGCGGCCATCAAGGAAGTGCTTCCTGAAGCAGCCGTGACAATCGAAGAGGAGAGGACTGTTGATTTCGAAGGTGCATCATATGCATACAACCTTGCATATGACGAGGTCGGAAATGTCGTAGGTTGCGCGATCAATGTGGCTCCTGTAGGCTTCGGCGGCCCTATCGCGATCAAGGTAGGCTTTGACATCAACGGTGTCATCTGCAATACCAAGGTGCTTTCTCAGGCTGAGACTCCAGGTCTCGGAGCGAAGTGCGTAGAGCCTTCATTCTCAGAACAGTTCAAGGGCTGGAATCCTGCAGAAAAGAAGCTTTCTGTAAAGAAGGACGGAGGTGATGTTGATGCCATTACAGCTTCTACAATCACATCAAGGGCTTATGCTGACGGTCTTCTTCTTGCAACGAAGGTATTCCAGGCCATAGGTCAGACTCCAATGCCAATCAATGAATAAAGGAGGAACGGAAAATGGGAAAATTTCAACTTATAACTAAAGGCCTCATAAAGGAGAACCCTACATTTGTCCTCCTTCTCGGTATGTGTCCTACACTGGCTACAACCACATCGGCCATCAACGGTATGAGCATGGGACTTGCCACTCTGTTCGTCCTCGTGCTTTCAAACATGGCGATCTCGCTTATCGCCCCATATATTCCGGACAAGGTCCGTATCCCTTCATATATCGTCGTCATCGCGACTTTCGTGACATTGCTCCAGTTCGTGATGCAGGCATATGTTCCGGATATCTATGAGACTCTCGGACTCTTCATCCCGCTCATCGTAGTGAACTGTATCGTTCTCGGACGTGCCGAGGCATTCGCAAACAAGAACGGTGTGATAGATTCGGCTTGTGACGGTATCGGTATCGGACTCGGCTTCACACTCTCTCTAACAGTCCTCGGACTTGTACGTGAGATTCTCGGAAGCGGATCTGCATTCGGATTCAAGTTCATCGAAGGTGACGGAATCCTTGCATTCGTGCTTGCACCGGGAGCTTTCCTTGCGCTCGGATATCTCATCGTAATCTTCAGGAAACTAACAACTAAAAAGGCAGAGTAACTATGGAATACATTCTTATAATCATTTCAGCGATATTTGTAAATAATATCCTGCTTTCACAGTTCCTCGGAATCTGTCCTTTCCTCGGAGTTTCGAACAAGCTCAGCACTGCATCAGGAATGTCGATGGCTGTATGCTTCGTGATCACGCTCGCGACAGTTGTGACATACCTTCTCAACTCGCTTCTCGCAAAGTTCGGACTTGAGTTCCTGCAGACCATATCGTTCATCCTCGTGATCGCTGCTCTCGTGCAGATGGTGGAGATCGTACTCAAGAAGATCAGCCCGTCGCTCTATTCAGCCCTGGGTATCTTCCTCCCGCTCATCACCACAAACTGCGCCGTTCTCGGTGTAGCACTCACAGTAGTGCAGAAATCATCTCCATTTGCAGCTGCAGCTGACGGAATGATGAATCTCGGAGAGGCGACCGTATATGCATTCGCAACATCTCTCGGATTCGGCCTTGCAATGGTTCTCTTTGCCGGCCTCCGCGAGCAGCTTGCTCTCAATGATGTTCCAAAGTCATTCAAGGGTATTCCTATCGCACTGATCACAGCAAGTATCCTCGCGATGGCGTTCATGGGATTCTCGGGACTTGTTTAGATTGATTTTTTAATATTATTTTACTCCGGAGTCCCTATGGACTTCGGAGTATATTGTTCAGATGCATATGAACAAGAGGGCTTCAATTCTCATAATTACATTCTTTTCGTTTCTGTCGGCAAGCTGCGTACAGCCTGTCGCAGATATGTTCGGCGGTATTTCCGGTGTTGTCAAGGATTCCAGATCAAGTGAAACGATGAAGGATGTCAAGGTTGTGCTCTCTCCTGGAGGAACATCTCAGATAACAGGATCCGATGGAACCTTCTCATTTGAAAAACTGGAACCGACAGAATATACTCTGTCATTCAAGAAGAAAGGCTATTCGGATGAGATTCAGAAAGTGTCTGTAAAGCCAGGGCTTGTTTCCAGTGTTCATGTGTCAATGTCAGAGGTGATGCCGATTATGGAAGTTACGCCGGATGTACTTGATTTCGGATTGAACGTAAGCACTTTAGCTATCGATATCGTCAATTCTGGTAAAGGAACTCTTGAATGGGAAATCTCAGAGGGGGCGGAGTGGCTGGAGTGCAGCAAGACCAAGGGTATTACGGAAGAGCAGCCTACATCTGTTGTACTCAATGTCTCGCGTGACGGTCTCAAAGGAGGTAATCATTCTGAGACTCTTGTCGTTACATCGAATGGAGGCAGTTCAGTTATTGAAGTGAAGGTTGAAGTAAAGGAAGTGCATCCGCCTGGAGTATCTGTTGAAAAGGCAGATGAAGTGACTTATGATAGTGCCCTTCTGAATGGAACTGTCTTTTCAGTAGGATCGTCAGACATTATTCGTCATGGATTCTGCTATGATACAGTTCGTGAGTTTGATTCGAACCCAAAGACAAAGGATCTGGGACCTTGCTCCGCTCCATATTCTTTTCAGATCCGTATTACAGAGTTAATGCCGGATACGAAGTATTATTACAGATCTTTTGCAGAGAATCTTGACGGACTTTCATATAGCTCGGAGATTCTCGAGTTCAAGACATCGTTAAAACCAACTTTGCCCGAGGTCGTGACAGGGAATGTCACGGATATATCATCCGAAAGTGCATCTGTTTCTGGCTGTTTGACCTCATTAGGTAATCTACCTTCTGTTCAAAGTTATGGTCATGTGTGGAGTGCAGGCAGAACACCTGATCTTGATGATTATGACGGTATTGTAGATCTGGAAGAATCGTATGAGTTAAAGGAGTTTACAAATATTATGACTTCTCTGACTCATGGAACAGAGTACTATGTAAGAGCCTACGCCGTAAACCAAATCGGAACATCTTATGGAAATGTTGTCAGGTTTACTACAGAAACGATTCCGTTGCCAGTCGTCACTACCGATGTGCTTTCATATATTTACGAAGAAAGTATTCGTGTTTATTCTTCTGCTGAGGGAGAAGGTATTTCCAGCTTTGGATATGTCTATTCTACATCTCCTACTCCAACGATTGAAAATGCTGAAGTTGTTGAAGCAGATGGAAGTCCCGAAGATTTCCAGGCTCTTATCAGTGGTCTGAAAACCAATACGATCTATTATATAAGAGCTTATGCTACGAATGCCGCTGGTACATCATACGGAGAAGAACTTGAAGCCAGGACAATGAGATATAAACCGCATATATCTCCTCCTCATGCTGACGAAAGATGGATTACCTGTAATTCAATACATTGCCAAGGTATAGTGCATGACGCTAATGATCATATTCTTGTTGAAGCCGGTTTCTGTTGGTCTGAAAAAGAATATATCAATCCTGAGGCTGAGTCTAATCTAAAGAGAGTTTCTGCATATTGGGACGATAATCATTCAGATTCTTTCGATTACGTGTTTTTTGCTGAAATAACAGGATTGAATCCGGACACGCAGTATTATATCTGTGCTTATGTCAAAAATGTTGAAGGCGAGATATTTTACAGTGATGTCACTTCAATAAGAACTTCAGAGCTTATAAATCCCCCTGTCGTATCTTCCGGTACTGCGGAAACCTCTTCCGATGATATGGTTTATGTATATGGAGCATCAGCAAGTGCCCCTAATGGAATTATTTCTGATTATGGCTTTGTTTATTCGACGACTCATATGCCGACAATTGCTGACTGTGATCTCTCCAATGTCGAAGTAATCGGCGCTGCAGATGAATTCAAGGCTTATATAAGCGGTTTGGAATCGAATACAAAGTATTATATCAGAGCATATGCATTAAACGAAGGGGGCATAGCATATGGTGAAGAGTTGGAAGCTGTTACGGCCAGACCTGACCCGGTCATTTCTTTTTCAGTTTATGGCATCGACAAGACTTCAGCCACTTTCAGCTGCAGTTTATCTGTTTCTAACGGCCATGTAATAGAAGAAGCCGGTTTCTGCTGGTCTTCGACCAATCCAAATCCTGATATTTTCAACGCTTCGAACATCAAAGGTACGGAAAGTGGGACGGTAGCATGGCAGTCTTATGTGAACAATTTGTCTGAGGATACGAAGTATTATGTAAGGGCATATGTCAGAAATTCCGAAGGTGCGGTCTTCTATAGTGATGTGAGAACATTTACGACGCTGAGTTCTCCGAAGAATCATACTACTGGATTGCTGGCATATTATACTTTCGAGAATACTACAGTTAATATATTGGGTAGTTCATATAATGGTACGGGTAATAATGTTTCATATGTGAGTGGAGTTAATGGAACCAAGGCGTTGAAATTTGATTCCGAAAGCAGTAGCTTTATTGTATCTTCTCCAATGATTGACGATGATGAATATAGTATATCGTTTTGGGTCAAAGGGATGTATAACGGCCATATTTATAGTGTAAAATCTTCACATTCTGTATTTGAATATACTCAAATCCTTTCTATGTATAAGAATCAGTTCAAGTATATGAGATGGATGACTTATCCAGACTATTATAATAGTTTGAGAGGATTTACGCATAACATGATTGATGACTCAAGTTGGCATATGATCACATTCATATCAGAGAAGACTACAAACAAGAATATCTTAAGATTATCTTTATATATTGATGGAGAATTGGCTGATATCATTAATCATAACTATGATGATGGCGTCATGAATACCGGTGTGAAGTTCATGTTTGGTGGAGCGATCGACACTAATGGATTGACGGATCTTAACGGTGTCATGATGACTATCGATAATCTCAGAGTTTATACCAATGTATTGAGTGCTGATGCTGTTAAACAGATATTCGAATATGAAAAATAAAGCAGAGACAATATTAGAACAGGCGGAGGAACTGAGACGGAATGCCAGATTCGGAGAAGCAATCAACTTCTACAGGGCAGCGGCGGAGGCTCCGGACGCCACAGAGGAGATAAAAAGAAAATCCCTTGCATCCGTAGAATTGATACAAGAGATAAACGGTTTTGTAAATGTCGATCTTATGAATCCATAAGACCGACATTTTTTCTGTATTAATTACTACCTTTGCAGTCATGTTTTCAGGCTTTAAGAATCAGTGTTTCAGATATCTTCTTGGTGTTATTCTTCTGTTGGTCTCCGGTCAGGTCTCTGCCCAGAGTCTGCAGGAGTCGATAAAGGCTGCCCAGAATCTTTACAAGTCAAGTCTGAGGTCTTCTGTCGCGGTCAAAAGCAATCCCTATGCTGAGTTCCCGAAGATAAGACCGGAAGTCTTTTCTCCGGGAAAACGTCCTTCTCAGCTGCTGACAATGGAATATGAGGTTACGCGTACCGGCGGTCTGTTTGCGAACCCCGGCAGATATGCGGTAATGAAGTTCGAAGAAGATGAAGATCTTGATCATCAGAAAATTATTACCGGATTCAACGGTTATAGAATTTCCATACGTTTTGTTCCGGAATGCGCTGTACATATAGAAAACGTTTCCGAGGAACATCTTGAGTCTGTATGGCAGCATCTGTCCGTTAGCCCATTAGGGCCTACCTTGAATGATATAGTCAAGGCCGGCAGATATCTTAATCTTTCGGACTGGAGTATGGTGAATTTCGTTGAAGCATTTTCCGACTCAGTTTTCGAAGGGCCTGAGATGCGGAAGGAAAGTGTCATGCTGCAGGTATTCCTTCTGCACAGTCTTGGCTTCCGTGTATGTCTGGCACATGATGAAGCTGGTAATCTTTATCGTCTTATATCCTCTGATGCCGCTTTGAACGGAACACGGGAATTCTATGAAGATGGTGTTCCTTACAGCCTGTTCGGCGGATCTGACGACCTGAAACTCTCATTATGCTTTTTCGACGGTCACGGAAAATATCCGGTCAGTATGGCGATCAATCCTGATGAGATCTTCTATTCCGAGTATGGTGACACCCGTCTATTTGTTTCTGACAATTATCCCGAGCTCTCTGTTGCAGTACCTGTCAATACTGTCCTTAAGAACTTTTATGAGAGTTTTCCGATATATCATACGAATGATAACCCTTTGACGGAATTCTATTATCGTGCATCGGCAAATATGCCGAGAGAGATTGTGGAAGCTGTATATCCGACTTTAGCCGCGGCTCTCAACGGAAAATCCCATGTCGATGCCTTGAACATGTTGCTGGATTTCGTCCAGACAGCATTCAGATATGAGATCGACAATGACAGATGGAAAGGGGAGCGCTTCTTTTTCCCGGGTGAGATATGGTATCATGATGTGTGCGACTGTGATGACAAGGCGATATTGTTTTCACGGCTTGTACGGGATATCATGAAACTTGATGTGGCACTGGTGTTCTGGCCTGGCCACCTTTCCTGCGCCGTGGAAACGGATGAGCCGCTTGCCGGATATATGTATGACGTGTCGGGACGGAAATATATCTCATGTGATCCTACAATGCCTGGCGCACGTGTCGGAGATGTGATGGAAACACTTAAAGATAAGAAGGCAAGTCTGATAATCTTGTAATTGATATGCCTATGAAAAAGAAAAAGACCTTATGGGGCTTGGCAGGATATGCTGCCTTGATTTCGATTCTGCTGGTGTCAGCCTGCGTCGTTTATTGGAATCTCCCTTTTACATATGGAGTCGGTGATTTACAGATATCATTATTGGCTAAGCTGAAGGATCTGGTCTCTCCTCCGGATCCGGACAATGATGTAGTGCTTGTAGATGTAGCTTACGATAAGGTTGTTGTCCCTAATTATGAAATACGCGATGGTTCTGCATTCAGATCGGGTGACAAGGTTATTGTGGATAGAGGTGAGCTGGCTGCTTTCTTGAGTTATCTGAAAGAGATCGATAATTACAAGTATGTGGTATGTGATATCTCAATAAACGCCAGATATCAGACTGATCATGACGAAGAACTGTTTTCTACCATATCATCAATGCGTGATGTTGTAGTAGCGGCATCCGATTCCATTCCTGAGCAGCTTGTTTCCAAAACCGTCTTTGCCGGATACGAAGTGATGAAAGGTGGCGATGATTATATGAAATACAGCTGTATGATAGATGGACGTGAGAACATCGCTCTCAGGATGTGGAAGGATATTACCGGAGGAACGTATGAAGAGAAGTCATGGGGAATATCGATGAATGGGAAAAGATGTCTGAATTCATTTGTCCCATATACCAGGTTTGCCGTATATGATACCATCAGTGATGAAGGATATGAAAACAACAGCGGTGTGAATCAATATGATGGCGTAATCAATAATCTGGGTAAAATGGTGGCTGATCTTCCCTCGAATCCGTTTGGGGATGCTATGTTCAAGGACAAGATCATTCTGATAGGATCCTGGAGGGAAGAAGATCAGCATGACACTGTGGTCGGAAGTCAGTCGGGATTGTCCATAATTTATAATGCATATCTGGCATTGGTGAACGGAGACAATCATCTTCCGTTCTTTATCTATCTGATACTGTTTCTCTTGTTCTGGGTGGAATCGGTCTTTCTGTTAAGAAAGATATACAGGACACAGATCAGAAGCCTGGTGTTTTCAAGATATGGACTCGTGGCCTGGACAGGTCGTGTGATGACTTCCGGCATCAAGTGCAGGAATGCCGCTTTGAACCTTCTTCTGTCTGTCGTCCTGTACTTCTTGTCCTATAGTTTCCCGATTTTTATTGTGGCTGCTGTCATCTATGTTTCGAATGAACTGTTTGTAAATGCCTTCATTATCGGTCTGGTGTTTTCTTTTCTCGACAGTCTTCTTGGTGAGGTCATGGCTATAGATTATAAGAAGATCGACAGGAGAAGGAAAAAGAAGATGAAGGATAAAAGAAATACAGCCAAGAAAAATTGGGCTACAGGCCTTGCATAATACCGTACTAAGGCCTAATTTTGTTGATTGATAATCATTTGTTCAAATATGAAATATATTCTGTTGACATTGATATTTCCATTCTTATGGTTTTTGAATGGGGATGATAAGGGAAGGTATCTGATACTGGAGTTTTCCGTAGGTTATGATAGAATCATGATTGATTCTAAGGAAAAAAAGAAAGGTGACAGCTTTTCTTTAGAGTCAACGATTGAGTGGAAGGATAAGCTGGTATTGCGCACATATGATACGCAGGCCAATAAGATAGTCTATCTCAGTCAGACTTCATTTGAATCGAAGAAAAAACATACTTTGAATGACTTCAAAGATCCGAAAGTGATTGTTACCGCTGTTTCCAGTGATGTGGAATATGAAATCAAGGCTCCGGTTTATAATCTGGAATATATCCATGAGGGTAAGGAATACAGAACGGAACTTGTCAAGGGAATGTCGCTGAAGGATTATCCTGAAGCATTGTCTCTTCTCGGGCAGAAGAAATCAGAGGACGGCAAAGTCGAGGATATTCTTATTACGGATGACTTCAAGGGGTTTATCGGAGCTTTGTATGACGCTTCCGTAAAGGCGAAAGGTACTCTTTCTTTATTCCCGGAGACTTTTTTAACGGGTGAAAACGAGAATCAGATGAGAACAGACTATATGTCCCTGATAAATGATTATATCGACGAGACATACTACCATATAGACTATAATTTTACTGATCTTGAGCTGTTCCTGTCACTCAAACTATAGATATGAAAAAACTGATACTATATTTCTTATGCGCCATCTCCCTTGTTTCATGCGGATCGATGGGAAAGGCAGGCCTTGGCGTTCACAAGGCTGAATCACCTGCGCAGATTTACGCAGAGGATATCAACAGAACTACAATGCGCGCCTGGGCCTCATATTCAGGCTTGCCACAGATGAACCTTGAGGCATATGCTGCTGCAGCTGCAAGAGCTGTTCTTGCTGAGCATACATCTGCTCTTGTCTCCCGTACAATCAAGGAGTCGGAGAAAGGCATGATCGTCGCTGAGTCAGAACTTAAATCCGTGTCAAAGGAAACGATTGCGGGCAGCAGAGTGGTAATATCGGACAGATATGTCAATAGGGATGGTTCGGAAACATGCTATCTTGCAGTGGAGATCAGCATAGATGATATAATCATGAATATCCGTCATTCGCAAATGATCCAGGATGCCATATCAAAGGCCACCGGAGGACATGTTGTTGATTTTGACGATGATGATTTCGCAAGAATCATGTCTGAATCCTTCAACAGCATCAAGGAAGAGAGTAATTTTTTAGATGTTTCGTTTCTGCCATGAGAAAGTTTCTGATCTGTTATGCTGGTCTTATGCTGCTGGCTGTTTCGGTGCTATCGGAAACAGCTGGAGCACAGAATGACCGCCTGAAGCCGTTGTGGCTGAAAAAAGCACCGGAATCAATGTCCCGGAATGTCGAGTTTGTTTCTGTGACAGTTTATTCCGATGATTCTCAGGCTTTGCCTGCGACGGCTTTAGGAGCCTTGGCAGACAGGCTTCCTTCAGACTGGAATGTGAGCAGGTACGTTTCTGCAGAAGAGGATGATGATGTCCGTTTCTCTCTTGGAAATACCGATGGAACTTCCGTTCAGACCGGAAAGATTAAGGTGACCGCTGACGGAGGCAATTCGATGATCAATTGTGCATTGGTTGATGACTATAGAGAGGTGACAAATGGAGTCATCCGCTATAATGCACTTTATCAGGTCGCAAGAACTGAAGATACACCGTTTCTTGAAACCGTCAAGACATATCAGTACGGTACCAGGGAAACCCTGCTTTCCATTGTGCCCGGACTGGGGCAGTTCCGTAAGGGAGATCCGTTGAAGGGTGGTCTGTTCCTCGGAGGCTGTGCTTTAGGAGCGATCGGCATTATAGTTACGGAGACACAGCGTCAGGCATATGTTTCACAAATGTCGCAGGTGCATGATGCCAGCATCCTACGTCAGCTGGATGCCCGGCAGAAGAACATGGGAGTCGCAAGAAATATATGCATAGGTGCTACCGCGGCAGTATATCTATGGAATCTGATTGATGCTGCAGTCGCTCCCGGAGCAAGAAGAATCGTGATAACAGGAAATTCTATTCAATATAACTTTTAAAAGGACATGAAAAAGCTGTTGCTTTATATCTTATCCGGACTTTGTGCCTTGTCATGCGTAGAGCCGGTCGTAATCACTTCAGGAAGTATCTCGGGAGTCGTGAAGGATTCTCAGTCGAATGACATATTGAAGGGTGTGAAGGTCACCCTGTCTCCTGGTGGAGCATCCCAGTTGACAGATAAGGATGGAACATTCTCCTTTGATGATCTTGAGCAGGCGGAATATACACTCTCATTCGTTAAGGACGGCTATGAGGATGCTTCTCAGAAGGTGTCTGTAAAGGCTGGCCTCAGTGCGAGTGTGCAGGTGTCGATGGCTCCGCTCCAGCCGGTGATCAAGGTCAATCCGGAAGTCCTTGACTTTGGCGAAAGTGCGACTTCACAGGCGTTTGACATATCCAATGTCGGCAAAGGAACATTGAAGTGGAAGATTACAGAGGAAATAGATTGGCTTTCATGCAGCGAGTCAGGAGGAGAGACTACAAATGATATAGCTTCGATTGCCATAACAGTTGACCGCAGCTGTCTTGGCAAGGGAACATATTCGGAAACCATCGTCGTTTCTTCAAACGGTGGAAGTGCGATTGTAAAGGTGAAGATGGCTGTAGGTGCTTCAGCAAGTCTTTCTGTCGAGCCGGCAATGCTGGATTTCGGTGAAAAGGAATCAAGCCTTCAGGTGAAGCTTGCAAATCCCGGCAAGTCCTCCATTAAATACAGGGTGTCATCATCAAGTGCTTGGCTCACATTCAGCAAGACATCCGGCACTGTAGCAACCTCTGACTATTTCAATGCAATAGTGACAAGAGAAGGTCTTGCTGCAGGAAAGTATGATACGGATATCGTGATCTCAACAGATGACGAAACTCTTCTTGTGCCTGTCAAGATGGAGGTTTCTGCTCTCACAGCACCGACAGTCACTATTGAAAACGTTGCCGATGTCACTTACAACAGCGCTTCTGTAAACGGAACGCTGGTGTCTGTAGGAAGTTCTCCGGTGAGCCGTTATGGTTTCTGCTACGGAACATCTGAAGAACCTACGGTTGACGATAGTATCGCATCAGTCGGTAATACATCTTCTCCATGTTCATTCAATGCGGTCCTCGTAGGTCTGGAAAGCTCGACAAAATATTACTGCCGTGCATTTGCCGAGAATAACGAAGGAATAGCATACAGCAGCAAGATCATGTCTTTCACGACTCACGCCCTTCCAGAAATGGCGGTCGTAGTTGCCGGAGATGTGTCTGAAATCACAGAGACCACAGCTGTCGCTACCGCAACGATAACATCTCTCGGTAACGTCGATGCGGCCACTGCGCACGGACATGTATGGAATACGACAGGTAATCCTACTGTCAATGATTCAAAGACAGATCTCGGCAAGATCAGTTCGCTGAACTCATTCAAGAGTGATCTGACAGAGCTTGAACCTGGAACGACTTATTATGTACGTGCCTATGCCGTCAATACATGCGGAACTGCATATAGCGACGAACTGACATTCACTACAAAGGAATCAGCCGTTACACCGGATCCGGGCCCGGGTGATGATCCTGTAATTGATCCGGATGAAATCGTCGTGCCTCAGGGACTGATGTCATATTATACCTTTGACAATGAGGATGCATCCGATCTTACTGAGAATGAACTGGATGGAACCCTTATGAACGATCCTTCGTTTACGTCGGAGACTGCCAACGGAAAGGGCAAGGCGTTGAATCTCAATGGTGTAAAGGAGCAGTATATGAGCATTCCTTATAATGTGTTCAAGTCGTTGAGGAGGTACTCTGTTTCATTTTGGGTAAAGGACTTTTCACAAGGTGCCATATTTTCGGGTGTTGGAAGTTTTTCGGATTATCATCGCCCAAGACTTTATGTGACAGACTCACAGAAATTCGAATTCAATACAAGAAATACATATAATGGAAGTCAATATCAATTCTCTTATGATTGTACTTCAATCATGTCATCTTCATGGCATCATGTCGTAGTTTCCACAGAAAACGGACTTAATACCTTATATGTTGATGGCGTCAAAGTTGATGCAATCAGTAATTCTGCAGAAGGAAGCAGTGCGACTAAGATAAATATCGGTGGTAATTGTGATGGAGCATTGAAGTCATTTATAAGCATGAAGATAGATAATATCAGATTCTATCAGAGAACGATCACAGAGAAGGAAGTGCTTGTCATATACAATTCGGAATGTCCTGCCTCCTCAGTGATAAATGATACGAAGTCACCTGCTTCATTCATTTCTACATTACCGGCAGCACCTCTCGCATATTACTCATTTGACAAGACAGCAGAAGATGTTTCAGGGAATGCACGTAACGGCAATCTGAATGGAGCTCCATCATTTATTTCTGATTCTCCTTCAGGAGAAGGATACTCTTTGCGACTTAACGCTTTCAAGGAACAATATGTGACTATTCCATATCCGATCTTTAGTAATTTGACTACTTATTCTGCATCATTTTGGGTGAAGGATTTCTCTCAGGGAGTACTCTTCTCCGGAGTAGGTAGTTATTCAGATTATTATCGTCCTCGTCTTTTTGTGACAGATTCACAGAAGTTCGAATTCAATACAAGAAATACATATTATGGAAATCAATACCAATTCTCATATGATTGTACGTCAATCTTGTCATCTTCATGGCATCAGATTGTAGTCTCTTGTAATAACGGTAATAATTCTTTGTTTATTGATGGAAAGAAAGTAGAGGAGATTCGTGCGAGCGCAGAAAAGTCATCTGCCCCAAAATTTAATATAGGTGGAAATGCTGACGGATCATTTTCTATATTCATGGGCATGAAGATCGACAATGTCAGCTTTTACGATGTCTGCCTGACGGAAGATAATGTTAAATATATGTACGACAATCTCCTGTAGGATTGTCGGCAAAAGAACAGCGTCGGAACATGAAAGTTGATTTCGTGTTCCGACGCTGTCGTTTTCTTGTCTATGTTCCTGATTTTCAGGAGCCTGTTGTCTTAGAACCTGTAGCGGATGCCGAGGTGAGGATACCATCCCCATACGCCGAATGCTTCGTTTACAAGTCCGAGCTGAGGCCTTACATCGATTGAAAGCTGGAGAGGGAAGTCGAAGTTGTATTCGATACCAACCTGTCCTGCTACTCCGACATGAAGAGACTCGCCGAAACCTACAGCAAGACCTGGACCTGCATAGAATCCGAATCCGTTGCCGAACTCTGAAATCATGAAGTTGTAGGTAGCTGCTACGTTGAGGAATTTGAATGAATCAAGTCCGAGGTCGGCTTCAACGAAGTTATCACCGTTTACATAGTGCTGGTAGCTGAGGTCAACTCCATAACCGAAACGTCCACCGAGAGCTCTTGGCTGAGCTGAAGCGGCTGCTGCAAAACCAAGTACGAGCGCCACTGCAAGAATGATCTTTTTCATAATCTTATGATTTGGTTAATATTGTTACTCATCTGTATGCAAAGATAGAAAAAAGTTCAAATTTTCATGCAGGGCCGAATGAAAAGCTTAAAGTCTCCAGAAGCCGAGTCTGTAGCTTTTTTCCGTATCTGCCTCAGTCTCATCGTCAAGGGCGGCAAAGAAATCGAAGCCTGTCAGCTCTTCAAGCTCATCAACAGACATAGCGCAATTCTGCATATTTTCATTGCGGGGACTGTTCTGCATGACGAATGCTATTGACTGCCATCTGCTGCCGTCATGAGCTAGAACAGCCTTGAAGAACGCGTCAGGAACGACCACATGGCTGTCACCGATGGTTCCGTACCTGTTTTCTCCGATGACCGGGCCTGTGACGATATAAATGCTGCCATGTCTGCGAGCCCATGTGCGGCATTTCTTTTCCAATGTATTCCACATCCCGTTATTGAGGTCTTCGTCCTGAGGACAGCAGTTCGTGAAATGGAATGTATCCCACATGGCATCGTCGCTCCAGCGGAAGTCAGCTGCCGGAGCCATGTGGCCTCTTGTCCAGCCTGAGCCTCTGTAATCGTAGTCGTCAGGCTGAGGAAGAAGGACACGCTCGTCGGGACTGAAAAATTTACCCTCCCTTATTGCCTCACCGTACGTCTCATCTTTGGTAAGCTCATATGCCACCCATTCCGGCGTTCTCGTCAGCATGTCGTACGAAGATGTATATCCTTCATATTCAATGATATAATCTTCATTAGAAAGAGCTGGCAGCTCAATTCTGCTTCTGTCTATGTCCTGTGTAAAACTGCAGCCGGCACAGAAAATGCCGGCTGCAAATATTGATAGAAAAGTGCTTCTCATATACATGGATGTTACTCAGCGCGCTTTACTGTGTATGTCTTGACAACACCGTTGTAGTCGCACTTCACAGTTGCAGTGCCTTCAGCATCCGGCTGGGTGATCTCGAATTTCACAGCCTTGTTGTCAGCCTTTGCAGTGATCTTCGCTGCTTCACCAGGATATGTTACCTCATAGTTGTCATAGCCGATATAGCCGTTGGCATTTGTTGACCTTACTGGAGTTGCAGGCATATCGAGAGTCTGGCCGTCAGCATAGATCGTAACGACAGGAGGAGCAGGGTAGTTCATCTTCTGACCCTTCTTGCTGAATCCGAGTCCCATGAGCTCGCAGAGATCGCCCTCGCCTTCAGCCACGAGATAGATGGCGTGCTTCTGGTCGAGATTGTCAACAGCATCAGCCACATCAACAGTGAATCTTGTGACTTCCTTAGCAGAACCTGCAGGAACATTGATCTCGGCGATCTTCGTACCCTTCCATGCATCATTTGCCCATGGACCGTCGAGCCATACGTTGATCTTGAATGCCTTGTCGGTCTTAGGAGTGAGGAATACATTGAGTGAAGTCCCGTTTCCAGGCTTTGTTCCTTCAAACGGCTTAAGACCCTTCTGTGCCTCGGCAAGTCCGCCGAAACCGAAGTACTTGTAACCTACGATATCATCAGCTGAAACGTTTACAGGCATACTGTTGTCCCAGATGTCCCAGTTGTCCTGCTGACTTCCTATGTCTGAAAGGAAGCATGCATAACCTGCTGAATAATACTTGTATGGATCCATACCGAAGATCTGGAAACCTTCAGATGTAACCTCTGCACCTGTATAATGGTCGCCGTTTGAAGCCTTTGCCTCCCAGATTCCGTCCTCTGCATAAGGATCATATCCGCGGATGACCACCTTACCGCCCTCGGCAACAGGAGTCTCATCCCACTGGATGGTTACAGGGGCAACCATCGGCTGACGTGCAAAGCCGAATCCGCGTGGAGGACGATGATAGAATACATACCACTGTCCGTTGATTTCCTCGATACTTCCGTGTGTGTTATGAGCCGCATTTCTCTCGATGAGAGCCGAGCCGTCCTCGTTAAGAACGATTCCGCGTGAGTCAACAAGGACACCGCCGCTTCTCCATGGACCGAGAGGGGAGTCTCCGAATGCATAGCGGAGAGTAGAGTTAGAACTTCCGAGACCGTAGTCAGGACCTGAATAGCCGGAGAAGATCATCACATACTTGTTGCCTACCTTTCTGATTGAAGATGCTTCGAAGAAGTTGAAGTCTTCAGGTTTCTGATCCTTGTAAAGTGCAGGATATTCCTTGATGCCTTCAACCTTTCTCACAACGCCGTACCTGAAGCTTGCAGGGATGAAGTAAGGGATATAAGTGCCGCCAGGTCTCTGTGAATACATTGTGTTCTGGTCAAGCTCGACAGCTGAAGACCTCTGGAATCCCCAGTAACCGTATGCTCTGAATCCGATCTCATAGTCAGGATCGTTAGGGTCATCGATCTGCTCTACGAAGATTGAAGGGTCGAATCCGAGGATACTTCCTTCAACAGCTCTTCTGCCGTCTTCCGTCGCATTGATCACTGTGTATGGTCCGTCAGGACGGTCGCTCTTTGCAACTAAAGCCTCGCGGCCCCAGCCACGGCTGTGCGGATAGAGATAATACTCTCTCTTGCCGTCTCTCCAGTTCACTTCAACGAGATCAGGAGCATACATCACATCCCACTGGTTGTCGATGTTGTATGTGAAGATAGGGCCTTCATCCACCCATGCAGTGAGGTCTTCTACAGGTGCGGACCACATGCGGATGTCCGGACCGCAGTAGCTGCCGTATCTGAGGTCGTGCGAACCGATGATGTATGCACGGAACTGTCCAGGATTGTCAGGATCTTCGAATACACGCGGCTCTCCGTCAGGAAGATGCTCCCAGAGAGGCAGATAAGGGTTACCGGTACCGATTTCTGTCGGTGTCTGAGCGCAGCCTGCTGCCAGGATTCCGGCCAGGGCGCTGATGAACAATAATCTTTTCATTTCGTTTAAGTGTTATTGATTGTTTATCTTTTCGTAGCTGAAATAATCGACGTCAACATATCCTCCGTTCTCATGGGTCGCATAATTGAAGATGGCGAATTTCGTTCCCATGAAGAACCTCTGCCAGTCGAACCTCATCTTATAGTCATTGCCGATCCTGTTCCACTTCTTGTTGTCAAGGCTGTACCAGAGCTTCGCGATGTCTCTTGTATCACCCGGACGGAAATCAGCGTCGATGCGGAGATATATCCTGTCCTTGCCGAGAGCGATCTCTTCGATCACCTTCTTCTCGACATCAAGAACAGCCTTGGTGCGAGGATGAAGCTTTACGGATTCCTCTGTCAGAACGAGATACTTGCCGTCTTTCCTGCACTCTACGGTCATGATGGCTGCATCGCTGTTGAATGCGCTGAATCCAGCCTTGTCACCGACCTTCATACCCTTCAGGTCAAGAGCCACTGTACCGGTGCTCTGAGGACCTTCCATCCTCTGTGTGAGAGTGTTGCGTGCAGTATAGAGAGTCTCGGAAACCTTGTTGGTCTTGAGTCTCAGATAACCCGGACGCTCTGTAAGCGACCATGCGTCGTCAACAGGATTATGGTTCCACTGCCAGCAGAGCTTGAGCTCAGGTGAATCGAATCCGTCGCTGTTGGTTATACCCTTGACAGGCTGTCCCTGCACAGGCTTCTGCATGATCTCAGGAACCTTTCCGTTCTCGTCGCCGAGCATAGGCCATCCGTCGATCCATGTGCATGGCATGAGCATAGGAGCACGTCCGAGACCGTCCCTGTCCTGGAATATGAATCCGTACCAGTTGCCCTGAGGATCGTCGAATATCGTGCCCTGGGCCACTCCTGCACCGAGTCCACCGAACGGAGTCTCGAGGATCACCTTCTTCTCATATGGGCCTTCTATCCTGTCTGCACGGTAGCATACCTCCCTGCGGATGCCTCCGCGAGGCCATGAGATCATCAGGAGATAATACTTGCCGTCCTTCTTGATCATGCGGCTTCCCTCAAGAAGGGAATTCTCTTCGCTGTCGCGCTCGAAAAGCTGCATGTCAAGACCGCCTTCAAGCACTCCGGTAAGGTCAGGCTTGAGCTCGCGGATCATACCTGTTCCATAGACCATGTATGTCTTTCCGTTATCGTCGAAGAAGAATGAAGCGTCGTGGAAATGAGGGAGGACGGAGTATAGCTCCCATTTCTCGGTCTTAGGGTCGGTTGTCGAATATACCCATCCCTTAGGAGGCTGGTCGTTAGGTGTGAAATATGCATAGAATCTGCCATCCTTATATCTGAGGGATGTTGCCCACTGTCCGCGGCCATATACAGTGCCACCCTCCATGTCATAGCTCGGAGTTTCCTCAAGCTTGTCGAAGATATAGCTTACGATCTCCCAGTTCACAAGGTCCTTCGAATGCATTATCGGAGCTCCCGGCATCAGATGCATCGTGGTAGTGACAAGATAATAGTCATCCTCGACACGGATGAGGTCAGGATCCGGGCAGTCGCTCCAGAGAACAGGATTTGTGAATGTGCCGTCCCCGTTGTCACCGGATCTTTCTTCAGGGAAAGATGTACCGTTGCATGCGGAAAGAATCGACAAGAGCGGGATCAATGCAGAATACAGTATCTTTTTCATTGGTTCAATAGTTAGTTTATTGTGATGATATTACAAAATTAGCATATCTGAGTCAGATATGCTAATAAATATGATTCACAATATGTCTGTTTTGTTTCTAGAATCCTCCCATCATGCTCATGTCCATATCCTGTACCTTTACGCCCTCAGGAATTGTGAACATTGCAGGATCGATGTCGATGTTCTCTTCGATCTTTGTCGCTGTCTGGCCCATTTCGCCGAAATCAGTGCTTGTTGAGCTCTTGAGAGTGATTCCCTTATAGACCCATGCTGTGGTTGTGATAGGCTGTCCCATCATCATCACCTTGTAGGTGTATTTCTTGCAGGTCTTTCCGGCAACTGTCTCTTCGCCCTCTTCCTTTATCTTGTTCTTCTTGACTGTCTTTTCGTCAAGATTAAGGAAGTTGATGCGGTTCGCGGCATCCTGACCCATTGCAGGCATACGCATGGCTGTCTTGTCGGCATCGTTGACCATGATGTTGCTTCCGTCCTGCTGAAGAGTCCTCATCTTCTGGCCCTGCATGTTCATGACTGTAACCTGCTTTGCACCGTAATCATCGAAATAGATTTCCTGAACCATTGTCTGACCCATCATGTCCATTTCCATGGTCACCTTGCCTGATTTCACTTCATACATCTTTTCCTGTGCGCCGGCTCCTATGCAGAATGAAAGGAGGGCTGTAATGATCATAAGCTTTTTCATTGCAATGTGTTTTTATTATGTGTTGATTATCATTTGATGCAATTCTGCCATGAAGGTTTAATATATTCCTTCGCCTGCCAGAAGATATGAGTTCCCGTTGAACGCCATAGAGGTCATTTCACCGCTTCCGGTGAATATCGGATAATTGCAATGGGAACATGCCGGGAGGTGGAAAAGCGTTCCTTCTTCGCACAGCATCACATAGCAGTCATCATATTCCCGGTATGCCACGCAGTATGGCTTCCTGTCGAACATCATCCGGCTTTCCCCGTCGAGGTAGTCCATGCTTCTTTCGCTCCATACGTCTCCGCCGGAGGAAATGAATGCTGCGGGACTTCCGTCCTTGCGGATCGCGGCAATGCATACCGAAGTGCTGCCGGCCGCGACGGAGACTATATCCGCCTCACCGTAATAATCCGAATAGCAGGAGTTGAAATCGAATACATGGGTCCGTAATGCAAGATCTGCCGTCACGACCTCGGAACTGTCGGTGACAGCGTAGCAGCGGTCTCCGAAAGAATCGATATCCCTGAACCTTCCCCTGATGCCGGCAGAGACTGTCCTCGCGTTGTCGAACGGACTGCTCCAGAACAGAAGCTTTCCTTCTTCAGCGGTCGCTATGACTCCTCCGTAGAAGTCTTCAATGCCTGTGATGGATATATCTTCCGGTACAGGCATCCCGATCCACTTCCCGTCCAGAAAGCAAGACATCGATGTCTTGTCCGCTATTACGACAGCATCTACGACCGTACACATATACCGGGCATTTGACATGCCTTCCGGCCTTATGGAGGATATATGCCGCGAATCCTTGTCATAAAGATGAATGTCTCCGTCATCACCGAGCACTGCGAATCCGTCCTCGTATGCTTCGGCATCGATGTATGTCTGCCCATATGCAGAATACTCCGACCAGGCAAGGAACCCGGTCAGAGTAATCATCATTATGGTCAGGATACGGAGCATGATACTACTTAAGACCAGTGCTGCTGATTCTGAAATAGTCGAATGATGCTGTCATCGGCTTAGGGTCGGCCTGTGGTGCGGCACCTCTTCTGAAGCCTCTGAACATGGCAGGAAGGACTCCGTCACATGCAATGACTCCGGCCTTTATGTCCTTGAGTCCTGTCTCGACCTTTCCAGCCTCTGTAAATGTCTTTCCGTCAACGGAATAGTATGCTGTATAGACATCCCCCTTCTTCTGGAGCCTGAGCCAGATCGTGTTGCCTTCCACGTTCTCCGGAGTGGCATTGACCGATGACTTCGCATATCCGTTTTCCTCGCATGAAAGCTGTACTGCAGTTCCTCCCTGTCCACCTCTGCGGAACATCTGAGCCGTATAGACGAACTTCACGAAATTGCTGTCGTCCTGATATGCCACGATGCCGGCATTCTGGGCAGGAACAGAAGGTGTGTCCGAACATGTGACCTTGGTCTCGACCGTCCAGTCTGTGTTGGCACTCTGTACGAACATGTTGGCTGCATTGTCTGATGTCTGGCTGATGTCTCCGGCAGCAGTCGTGATTGCAAGAGCTCCTGCTTCCGGTTTCCATCCTGCCTTGTCTTCCCTGATGATCGTCCATGCAGATGAAGGAGCAGACTTGAATTCGTCTGAAACAGCCTTTGTACCGAAGTTCACGAGATATGTCATGCTGTCGGCAGTAACGTCGTCAATGACGGTGATTACAGCTGTTCCCGGTACGGCGGCAGCCTGTGCGATCTCGACTCTCAGTGCCGGATCCTTGGCTGTAGCTGTTACGACCGGAGCTTTTGCAGATGCCTTGCGGATGATGCTGTACTGGTTTGTGCCGGCCTTGAGATAAGATCTTCCGTTGACCTTGAGGCTGCCGAGGGAAAGATCCGGCATTACCTTTACAGAGAAAGCGCTGCTTACTGTCTTTCCGTTCCATGTCACGTCAGCGAAAACGGTAGCGACTCCCTGAGCGGCAGCCTTGAGCTTTCCGTCCGGACTGATTGTGACTACGGCATCATTGTTTGTCCTGTACTGAATCTTCGCCTCATTGATGTCAATGAAGGAATCATTGTTCAGACATGCGGTTACTGAAATCTGAGCCTCTTCTCCAGCTCTGAGCACAGAAACGCCGCAGTCAGCCACTACAGTCTTGAGCGCAGGCGTGAGGACTGACGAAGTCATTTCGGCAGTGACAGTACCCCTGATGTCCTTTGAAGAAGAACCGATTTCGAAAACATATCTTCCCTTGTCATAAGTCATCATGTCTGCCTCCATATCCCAGAACCAGAGATCCGAGCAATCGATGTCGATGCTTACGGTCTTGGTCTGACCTGCAGGTATGGTGACTCTCTTGAAGCCCTTGAGCCTCTTGATAGGTCGCTGAAGCGATGCAGGGCTGTCTGGTGTGGTTACATAGATCTGAACCACCTCGTCACCGTCATAGCTTCCGGTGTTCTTCACGTCAACGCTGATGGTCAGGGCATCGTCAGGAGTGATGACTGTCCTGCTTATGCGGAAGTCCGAATATTCGAAAGTGGTGTATGATATTCCATATCCGAATTCATACGATACAGGCTTGTTGAAATACCACAGCGTACGTCCGTTCTTGCCTTCGCCTCCGCGGAGTGTGTAATCCGTGATGGCAGGAAGATCCTTGACTGTCTTGTACCATGTAGCATTGAGCTTTCCTCCAGGTGTCACGTCTCCGAAGAGGATCTTTGCTATGGCAGCACCCTGAGCCTGTCCGTTATATCCTGTCCAGAGGATGCCAGGGATGTTCTCGAGATTCTTGAAGTCCTCGACCTCGACACATCCGAGAGTCTGCATTACCACGATGGTATGCTTGTTCACCGCAGCCACCGCCTTGATCAGGTTCACCTGGTTGCCAGGGAGGCTCAAGGTGAGGCGGTCCGCCTCCTCTGTAGCCGTATTCTCGTCAGTTCCCACAAATACGACGGCTACGTCCGACTCCTCTGCAGCCTTGAGCACAGCAGGATCGATTTCGTCATCTTCCGGAGCCTTATATACGAGATAAAGTGTCTTAGGCTCATTGACTCCGAGTCTGAGAACCTTTTCTTCCATAGGTGTGCTGGCACCATAAACGCCTCCTACAGGCTTTCCTGAAGCCTTTGTGGCCTCGAGAGTGCTGACAAGGTTTCCGCTTGGAGAGTCAACATGAGCCTCGATGATTCCGCCTTCGGTAGGAATGTTCACGCCGAATGTGATCTTCTCCACATTGACGAGGTCGATGTTTTCATATGCTGTCCATGAACCGTCGTCGATTGAGCGCACCTGCTCCTCTGTACCCATTCCGGAACCGACGGTGATGCCTTCAGAGCATGAACTGAACTTGGTCGCATCATGTCTTGTCACGGTTCCGTCAGTCTTTGTGAGTTCGAAATAAGCCACATAGAGAAGGTTGCTCTTGCTCTTCGTGCTTCCGCCGGAAGCAAGCTTCACTTCCACCTCAGGATTGTGCTTTGCAAGATAGTCGCTGATGCCTTTGTAAGGGCTGATGCGGCTGCTTTCCTCCGGACGTCCCGAATATGGGCCGAGTTCCACCTTGTCGGCCTGAGGGCCAATGAGGACAATGGAATTGAGCTGCGATGCCTTGAGAGGAAGTGCCTTGAAATCCGTACCTGATACGATCTCATCCTTGAGAAGCACAGGTGTCCTTGTGGCTGTCTCTTCTGCCAGAGCCTGATATCTTTCGGAGTTCACGGTGCTTGCAGGAAGGAGTGAATAAGGAACCTTAGGATCCGGATCGAACTCGCCCGTACGCATACGGATGGTGAATACATTTACGAGAGCCCTGTCGATGTCGGCCATTGTGATGAGGCCCTGCTCGAGAGCGCTGATGGCAGATCTCTGATAAACGCTTCCGCAATCTGAATCCACACCAGTCTTGAGACCTGCAGCAGTAGCTTCCTCAGCTGTCTCGACATAGTAATGACCTGTATATATGTCCTCGATCGCAGCACAGTCACCGGTGACATAACCCTTCATTCCGTATGTACGGCGGGCTATCGTATCGACATAATATGCGCTTGCGGATGTAGGCACATGATTCACGGCATTGTACGAGGTCATGATGGAAGGAAGACCGTCGTTCTCGATGAGTTCCTTATATGGATAGAGATAGAACTCCCTCATGTCCCTGCTGTCCATGTCTGAACTGCCGACATGACGGTTGAATTCGCTGTTGTTTGCGAAATAATGCTTCGCACATGGAACAGCCTTCAGGTAATCAGGATCGTCGCCCATGAGGCCGCGCACATATGCTCCGGACATCACGGCCGAAAGGAATGGATCTTCACCGTATGATTCACCGGTTCTTCCCCATCTCGGGTCGCGGACAGGCTCCACTACAGGAGACCAGAATGTCAGTCCCTTCGTACCTGTCTGGAATATGGCTCTTGCTTCGTCTGCGATCGCTGATGCCTCTCTTTCGAGAAGTTCCGGGTCCCATGAAGAACCGAGAGCGACGCTGTTAGGATATGAAGTCGGTCCCTGAAGTCCGACAGATGGATTGGCTCCGGCGAGAACGCCATGGAGTGCCTCGCTCCATACATTGTACTGACGTACGCCGAGCCTTGGAACGGCCGCCATGTTGTTGCCGAGAAGACTTTGCTTTTCTTCCAGGGTAAGTCGTGATACCAGATCCACAGCCCTTTCCTCGAAGGTGTAGCTGGTGTTCTGGTAGATCGGAGTCTTTTCCTCTTCCGGAATCGGATTGAGGAAAAGGAAAAGAAGCATTGTGAGAAGTTTCATGAGTATCAGGTTTTAATGTTTCAATTATGCTTTCCAAAAATAGACATTATTCCCCTGACATGCTTCTTATTTTGATTCAAACACTTGCAAAATTGATATAGGAAATGTCAAATGCTGATCATCAGCAGACCGACAGCGATGGATGTGGCGGTGGTTATGAGTCCCGGGAGCATGAACGAATGGTTCAGTATCCATCGGCCTATCCTCGTCGTGCCTGTCCTGTCGAAATTGATGGCGGCAACGATGGTAGGATAGTTAGGGATGAAGAAATATCCGTTTACGGCCGGGAAGAGGGCGATCAGCATCAGAGGCGATATGCCCAAGGCTATTCCGAGCGGTACGATCGCGCGGACGGTAGCAGCCTGGCTGAACAGAAGGATCGACATCACGAAGAGGGCCAGGCCGAAGAGCCAAGGCATCTGCGACACGATTCCCTGAATCGATTCTGTGAGTTCCGCGAGGTTTCCCTTGATGAACGTGTCTCCCATCCATGCGATTCCGAAAATGGCTACAACAGCCTGCATTCCAGCCAGGAATATGCTTCCATGAGCAGCCTTGCTGCCGTCGGTGCGGGTGAGGATGAGAATGAGCGCGGCGGCGCTGAGCATGAGAATCTCGATCAGGGACGGCATTCCCAGAGGAGTACCGTCAAATGTCGGACGGATTGCCGGAACGGATCCGAAAAGCACGATCAGCAACGTCGTGATGATGAATATGATCACAGATAGGCGTGCCTTTGCCTTATCCTTGACATCGGCGAGGCTTACGTGATTGTCATCGATGAGACCGTTCCTAAGGCGTTCCAGATATTCCGGATCTTCGGTCAGTTCCTTGCCGACCTTGAGAGAGAAGAGCGCTCCAGCAAGGACACCGATGAGGGTCGCAGGAACACATATCTTCATTATGTCGAACAAAGTGATGTCAAAACCGCTCAACAATCCGAGAAGGGCCACTGTCGCTGCCGATATCGGGCTGGCCGTGATGGCCTGCTGCGATGCTATCACTGCTATTCCCAACGGTCTCTCCGGACGTATCTTCGTCTCTGTCGCGACTTCGGCGATAACGGGAAGAAGCGAATATGCCACATGACCTGTTCCTGCAAGGAAGGTGAACAGATATGTCACGAACGGAGCGATGATCGTGATGCGTGACGGATTGCGGCGGAGCATCTTTTCAGCGATCCTGACCATATAGTCAAGTCCTCCTGCCGCCTGCATACATGAAGCCGCGGCAATCACGGCCGCTATCATCAGGATCACATCGATCGGAGGTGCTGTAGGCTGAAGCCCGAACACGAATGTGAGGATGGCGAGACCCACTCCACCCATGACTCCGAGTCCTATGCCTCCGAGACGTGCGCCGATGATGATGGCGATCAGAACTATCGCTAACTGTAAAAGCATGATTCTAAAGATTGTTGAAATATGTCTGGATCTCTTTCCAGTCGTCTGTCTTCGTAAGTGCCAGCATCAGAAGTATGCGGGATTTCTGCGGATTGTGCTGCTGGGCCGCGATGAACTGATATGCCTCGTCGTCAACCTCATTGTGCAGGGTTGTAGGGCCGGTTGGGACACGTGACGACCTCACGACCTGTATTCCCTTCCTGCGTGCCTTCTCAAGTACGGGGAATATGTCCTTGTGGATGTTTCCGTTGCCGACTCCGGCATATACGATTCCCTGATAGCCGTTCTTGAACATAGGCTCCACCATGTCAGGGGCGATGTTCGAATATCCATATACGATTCCCACTTTCGGCAGCTGCTTCATTCCTTTTATGTCAAAAGTCATGTCGTGCTCTGCCGGAGTTCTGTAATATACTGCCTCATTGTTGTAGATATGTCCGAGAGCACCGGTCTCGGGCGACTGGAATGCCTGTACGTTCAATGTGTTCGTCTTTGTGACGTCCCTTGCTCCGAAAATGAGTCCGTTCATGACCACCATGACTCCCATTCCTGCGGACTTGGGATCGACGGCTGTGACGACGGCATTGTATATGTTTGCAGGGCCGTCAGCGCTGATTGCGGTAGATGCCCTCATCGCTCCGGTAATGACTACAGGCTTTGTCCCCGCGGTGGTGAGGCTCAGGAAATATGCAGTCTCCTCCATGGTATCGGTTCCATGAGTTATCACGATTCCGTCTATATCCGGATCGGCCATAAGCTCATTGATCCTTTCCGAAAGAATCAGCCATACTTCATCGCTCATGTCCTGCGAGCCTATGTTGACAATCTGCTCGCCGGTGACGTCAGCAATGTCCTTTAGCTGAGGTACTGCGTCAATCAATTGGCCTATAGCTACTTGTCCTGCGGTATATCTTGTTTCGTTGGATGCCGCACCCTTGCCGGCTATGGTTCCTCCGGTCGCCAGGATATGGATATCCGGCTTCTGCGCGAATGCCCCGACAGTCATGGCCAGAGCCGCGATTATGATCATGAGTCTTTTCATGAATGCAAATATACTGATTGTGTGCTGAATATCAGTTCAGTTCTTCGAAAAACGATACAGCCAGGGCAACGACCTCTTTCTTCTTCCGCGTGATCATATGGTTTTCACCTTCAACGACTATCAGCTCCGATCTGTCGCCATATGTCTCGACGAACTTTTCGCTGCATGACATCGGAACGATGGTGTCCTTACTGCCGAAGTATGGATTCTCTTTCACGCAGCTCGTGGAATTTCATGGAAGATCAGAGGGAAGCACATGTGTCTTTAGTTCTTCCGTCCTTTCATGTCGTGAAAGCGGGTTGAAATTGTGATTTTGAGAACACAACTCGTAAATTGGATTGCATTTATTCTTGAATATTTTGGAAATATTTCCAAGATATGTGTTCTTCTTTAGCACAAAGGGGCTTTTGCTTTGTGAAAAATGGAGATTGGGCCCAAGAATCGAAAACGTTTGGTTAGAAACCTACTTCATTAATTCCATAATATCCTCAGGAGTAATGGTAAGGCTCGATTCTGATTTATTGGTTATATTCTTGGCAAATATGGCAGGCACAATCTCCTTGCCCTTAGCAAATGGTAACATAGAAGCTTTCCAGCGAAGTTCGTTTTCGAGCGCGACGGCGTCTTCACCGGAAGTCCATTTGCATTCGCCTATAAGAATCTTCTTCTTGTCGAGAGATTCTGCAACTACGTCCAATTCGATCTGGTGAGGCTTTTTCTCCTTGTCCAGAACGGTTCCCCACCATCTTTTGGCAACCCCGTACAATGTGCCGTCAATCATATTGCCGGTTACAGCATCACGACATAAAACTTCCCACCATTTGCTTGTATGCTCATTAAAGTGCTGCTGGAGTTCCAATTCAATCGGTGCCTTTCTACCAAGTTCTATGAATGAACGCATCGGAACGACAAACCTGTAATGGAAATCGACAAATGGATCAGCAATTTTATATAGTGTTTTTTTACTTTTTTCTTCATCGGCATCAAATGGGATATCCTTGCCAAGGAATCCGAGGTCTATGAGCTTTTTTATCGGGCGAGACAGATTGGTGGCAGGCTCATTACTTCTTGAAGCGATTTCCGACATTCTGTTGGCTCCGACTCCTACAAATGACATGATTGTAGCAGTCTTGACAATGTCCTGAACATCGTCCTTGAATAACTTCACGGGTTCATCATATAGTGTTCCATTAACTGAAAGGGCTTCAGTCCAGATAGCCTCATCCAATGAGTTGTGCATTTCTCTGAGCTCCCAATACCTCGGAACACCGCCCCATACAGAGTATTCTTCAATTGCTTGAACCGCAGTCAGGTTAAGTGCTTCCTGGAGATAAGGCAACTTGATAGGAGTGAACTTCATTACGACATCTGCCCTGCCATATAACGGAGAACTTTCATCCAAGATAAGACCATACATCATATTCTGTGATGATCCGCAGACTACAAGATTGTACTTGAGTCCTTTTTCGTCAATAAGTTTTTGGAGAACAGATGGTAATTCAGGAGATTGTTTTACCATATAAGGTAACTCATCCAAAACCAGTGTGAATTTCTCTTCTGTTCTATAATTGACACTTCTGAATAAAGTTTCCCAGTCAGGGTATGTAACTTTATCAAAGCCGGCAAATTTCTGAGCAATAACTTTTGATAGAAGTATACGCTGAGCGGAAGCCTCAGATTCATCTGCCAGATAATAGATGTCAGTATCAGTTATGACTCTTGTAATCAATGCGGACTTACCCAATCTTCTTTTGCCATATATGGCTGTAAAGGTCGGTCTGTCCATATTCAGAATCTTCGTAAGACGCTCTTTTTCCTGTGTTCTATCAACAAATTTCATATCCTAAAATTATTATGCTCTGCAAACATAATGTTTTTAGAGCATAATTCCAATATTATGCTGGAATTTCAGATATTATTATGCTTCGGAAACATTATGTTTCTAGAGCATAATAATATTACGATGCTAATAATGATGTCTGGTAATACACTTTTATTGATTGAAACTATTTAGGAAGTCATTATATTCCAGCATATTATCTAAATGCTTGGTGTAGAGGAAGTGTAGTTTGTGAATATGTTTGCTGAATAGTAATTCGCTTTCTTTTTTACCAGTTAGAGTGGCAATGTTTTCTATAATAGGATTTTTGTTGTCGTATGTAACGATGGTTATTCTTTTATCCTCAGATTTTTCTGAGAATAGTTTGCAAAATAAGTCCTTAAAATAGTCAGAATCGCATAGCCCAAGAGAATGACCGAAAATAATCAGGTCATCAGCGTTGTTGATATAATTGATGACATCTTCTCTTACTGATATTTCATCAAACTGCCCGCTCTTCTGGAAGAATTTCATATTTTCCGGCAATTTTATGTTATCATCAATACCGCATATCCCCAAAGGTGAACTGTCCGAAATACTATACTTTCCCAAATTTTCATTAGGTGATAAACATCCGCTATGACTTATGTGTACTGGTGTGAATCTGTTTTCTAAGTCCAACTCTTTCATCTTCTTATTAAAGGCCTCTATATCATACTTTACAGTTTCAGCAACGATATTTTGAATGTAATTTACCAAGGGGGTATAGTTGAATGAGATTATCTTGTCTATAGTACTGGGATTGTCAATAAAATCTTTGCAGATTTTGTAGGCAAAGCAATTCTTATATAATACAAACTGTTGCGGATTTATTAGCGTCGGATCTTCAGATTGGTTTTTAATTACGTGTCCTTCAGTTTGTTGTACGGGAGTTATGTGAGCGAATATGTTAAGCGTCATCCCAAGATTATGTCTTAAAACTGCCATAAACTGACGGTCCTCGATTTCCGAGAACTCTTCTTCTTTATTCAGTACTCTTGTTACATATTCCCGAATTTCTGTTTCAAGGTCGTACCACTCTTTATTTTGATTATCGTCGTATTTGTTCTTCAAGAAATTATAAAGAGGAGAGCTATTGCAGACTTCTAATTCCTTCGATTTGAAGAATGGATCGCAAAAATTGTGGTAGGTGGTTTGAAATCCGAAATCAAGATCAAAACCATTGCCGAGAATTAGGATCCTAGTGCGTCTGTTTTGATTGTTCACTGTGGAGGCTACTGTAGATGTTTGGTGCATATGTTATTATTGTAATTATATGTTTATAGAATGAAGCTAGTAATTTCATTATTACGCAAAGATACTATATGCTTGAGCAAAACCGTAGCACATCTTGTTTTTTGTTTTTGAGTACTTCCGCTGGAAAGAAATTTGCAGTACTCCTCTCCACAATGCAATCGCATTGGAGAGGAGTTTAATTTTAAATCTGTGAGAGAGAAAAGTGATGAGAGGTCTGGATTTAATCGATGTCGCAAGACAATGCCCGGATCTGACGGTGTCGATACGCCTGAGCGATCTTATTGAAGCGAATCAAAGTTTGGTTGAGGAAGCTCTGATGAGGCTCGAAAAGTCGGTCGCTGAATCAAGGACGGAAATCTATCTGAGTCGTACGAAGGTTATGGAAATGCTGGAGGTCGCATCTGCCACCCTATGGCGGTGGGAGAAATGTGGCTACCTCGTGCCGCTATCCGTCGGCGGCAAGAAACGCTACCGCCTGTCCGACATCCAACGGCTCTTGAACCCATCGGTTCTTGGGCCTTTTCGTCGTTTATCGGAGGCCTTCCATTATTCATCGGCATCACGATTCCTAAAGTGGTAATATGGTGTTGTGGTAATGCGTAAATGTGGTAATATACACATTTGTAAAAGTGTAAATGCGTAGCCATTGTCATTCTGAGGAGCAAAGCGACGTGAGAATCCCTTGGGGCCTAAAAGCAAGATGTGCGTTCGTCAGACAAAGTCCTCCGAAATCGTCAATTTTCATCCTCGGAACTCGGTGAAAAACGTGTCACGTCTGATATGCCACGAGCGCACACACCCATATATGTGTTCGTGCGTTTTTGTGTGCACATATTAATGTGTTCGCGTACTAACACATCAACACATTCGCATATTTACATACAAATATGCTTTTATGTTCTTATACATATATGCAGTTATGCATTTATAACCGTATGAAAATATGACCGCTCCTGTTTTCTCTCCAGGTGTATCACATTCATTCAGAAAATCGTGTCACATATTCGATCAGCGATCCGAGGGGCGTTAGTCCAGATTGCAAGATGTGTGTACGTGACACGAAATGCTGATTTATTTGCTCTTCCTAAAGCTAAATTTATATGCATATCTATCAATTCAAAGATAAAAGCATTATATTTGCAAAGGTCTATCCTTTTTAATGTTATGAGAGCAGAAAGATTGGAACTATATAGGCAATTAGAAGCCCAGAGGAACTCAAAACTATTAGTCTATGTTACAAGTACACGTCAGGGACTTGAAACGCAGATTGCTAATGATATTTTGCCAAAATTCTCAGAACATTTGGATCGTATAGGCGATACTCAAAAGATATCTTTATTTTTGTATACCAATGGAGGCAATACGCTTACAGCGTGGAGCTTGGTTAATCTAATTAGGAGTTTTTGCGAAGAACTAGAAGTTATCATTCCATCGAATTGCTTTAGTTCGGGGACTCTTATTAGTTTAGGTGCAGATAGATTGGTGATGACGAAACAAGCTTCATTAGGTCCAATTGATCCAAGTATTAACGGTCCTTTGAATCCAATGATTCCCGGAATATCTGATCCTAATGCAAAAGTTCCAGTAAGTGTTGAGTTTGTCAATGCATATATTGAAATGGCTAAGAAGGACTTCGGTATTACCGATCAAAGAAATATGACAGATGTTTTATTGAATCTGTCAGAAAAGATACATCCTTTGACCTTGGGTCAAGTGTATAAGTCAAAGAGCCAAATTCAGATGCTTGCTAGAAAATTGATGAGATATCAGAATCTAGGCGTTGAAAAGGAAGATGCGATAATAAAATTCTTGTGTAGTGAGTCGGGTAGTCATGATTACTCGATACGTCGAAAAGAAGCAGAAGAAAATTTAGGGCTTAATATAGAAAAACCATCTATGGAGTTGTATTCTATAATTAAGCAGATATATGATGATATAAGTGGAGAACTGGAATTGGAAAACCCATATAATCCAGCAATATTATTGAATACTTCGAATAGCTATCCATATGCCTTTAGAAGAGGTTTAATTGAATCTATAACAAATGGGACAGACGTGTATTTGAGTGAGGGCGTATTAATTAAGCAAACGTTTGCTCCAGCCCCAGGAGTGCCTCCTCAAACAAGCCTTTCAGATAATCGAACTTTTGAAGGTTGGAAACACGAAATTTAATATTAGTATGAAAACAAAAATACATAGCATAAGTACTTCTGGATATAATCCAAAAATCCAGACATCATCCGGATCATACAGCATTAAGTTTTTTCAAGAGACGACTGCTGTTAAGAATACTATTGCTGAGTTTACTCAGAATAAAGTGATTCCGATGAATAATATAATACAGGGTAAATAAAGTCTGTGGGATTCTCAATATTCCAAATACCCTCTCTCAAATGCTCCGGGATAGAAGAACTTTGATTCTCTGTCCCGGAATTTGATTATGATATACTTCTCATCAAGTGACATTACTGTGCCTGGACCGAGGCTCTTGTGGGTTACAGTATCTCCAATAGAGATTTCCTTCCAGGACTTGGCTGTCTGTGGCTCTTCTACAGCAGCGGTAGGATTGTTGTCAGTCTCAGAGGTCGTAGTTAGGACATCTTCGGAAACCGGCACTTCGACCACCGGCTCCGTCTTGATCTTCTGTGTATCGATGACCGTATCCCATCCTCCGATCATACGTCCTTCGTGAGTGCTGATGCCGGTATATTCGAGGCTGTCATCTTCATATCTCTTGAACTTATAGACGGCATCATTCATTAGTTCGCTGTTGAAGACATTGAGGCTTACAAGCAGACTGAAGTCCTTGAGGGTGAGTCCCGTGACCTTTCTGAACAGTTCAGGTTCCAACTGCATTATGACATCCTTCAGGCAGTATTCGCGATAGTCTGTCAGATACATGAACACAGGGATACGTGTTGCAAACTTTATGAGTTTCTCCTGTATCTCCTTCCTCTTGCTCTTGTATTCCTTCTCTTCCTCTGACAGTTGCTTCTTCTCTTTCGGTGTGATGTCTTCTCTTTTAGTCTTCTTTACATTTTTGACGTGCTCGGATTTGTTGATGATAGTCTCGATGTCTGAATTAAGCGAACGGAATCCTTCGATGCTCATCAGCGCCCTCATCGCCTCAGGATTGTTCAAGAGCCTCTGGAGGGTGGCGTTATCCACATTGACAAGGACCGCACTTTCCCATCTTCTGGCGAGAAGGGTGGCAGTCGTTCCACTCATCGCCATATCAAGGATGCCGGCCGCATCAATCTCCTTCATCGAACTTCCGTCATATGCAAGAATCGGCAGGAATTCAATGAATTTTGCGACCTTCTTCTCCGGATTTGTCTCCTCTACGTTGAGGTTGCAACTGTATTCCTGAACCTGTTTCAAAGCCCTGTTGGGGGCAAAGTCAAAAACATAGCAGAGAGGCTTGAGAATCACTTCTGAACCCCATTCATCTCTGGTCGTCCAAGGCGACTGAACGCGGAAGGCCGCCTGGAAATATGTCTCCGGGCTCGATGAATTGCGGAGCATAAGGATTCCCGTCCAAGGCTTGATGGTGACTCCTGTCGAGAGTTTGCCGCAGGATAGTGTTATGGTCTTTGTCTTCTGCGGATCTCCCATTGCATTATATACCGGCTCGACCGCCTTGGCACCCATTCCGGCCTCGTTTCCTGCTGCCACTATGACTTCATAATCGCTGAAGAACCTGTTGACCGGCTTACGAAGAAGTCTTGCCATAGCCTTGCAGGCCGCAACTGATGGCAGGAACCAATACGTATGCTGCAGGTAACTCAGGAATCTTGAGTCTGAAAACGGCATAGGAGGCTTCTCTGTTCCGAGTTTGAGTTCCGTGACAATGTTTTCCGTATATGAGCCTCTTATGAGGTCGAGCCATTTCTGAACATATTCCTCGTGTTCAAACGTGTCATCCTCTGCAGAAAAGAACTCGTTGAGGTCGAACTCATCAAACTCTCCCTGCTCGGCAATCTCCCTGATGCTGTCCGGCAACTGATAGGTCAGCATGACCATCTTCGGCAACTGTGCGTATGGGTTAGGCTCATCCGAACTCCACGCCTCCTTTGCCTGCTGCTCGTCAGAATATGTCCAGTTATAAATCTGTTCCTCAATGAATTCACCCGAACTGATGGCCCTGAACGGCGTGCCGGAAAGATACAGGTATGCCTTTGTCTTCAACGGCATGAGCCCTTCATCATATATCTCGCGTGCCTCAATCTCCTTTCTCGATCCGGCATCCTCTGTGAGTATATGCTCGGTCTCTGCTGCCCTTGAATGAGCCGGATCCTTCTTGTCATAATAACTCTTGGCGTTCTTGCCCCAGGCTCCATAATGGTATTCGTCAAGGACGATGCAGTCCCATTCGACTTCCTGTATCCATTCATTCGTTGCCTTGATGCCTCCGACTGAATTCTTACCCAGTACGTCCTGAAATGATGCGAAACACGCAAAAGGCTTGCGTTCATTGACATAACTGAATTCCCTGCTCTCGTCCTTCTCGCAGAACTGCCATTCCTCGAAATCCTTATGTGTCAGCAGATCTTCCCTCCACGCAGTCTTCACGGCAGGCTTGAAAGTCAGGATCAGAACCTTCTTCCAACCCATCTTCAATGCCAGTTGATATGTGGTGAACGTCTTTCCGAAACGCATCTTGGCATTCCAAAGGAAATGAGGGATGAGACCTCGGTTCGTAGGGTCTGCATAGAACCTCTTGAAGAAGTCGGAAGTCTTCTCAACTGCCCTCTGCTGTTCCGGTCGCATCCGGAAATCATAGACTCTTTCGGTCATCATCTCCTGACCGTCAACGACTGATGTAATCGCTCTCTCAACGGTCTTGAGGTCGCATCTGAACCATTCTCCATCCGGGTTATGGACTCCGTTTCTTCGTAGCACACGATGCACTGCGTGGTCGTCAAAAGAACTTCCGTCCTTTCTCATCGCATTGCGTTTCAGGACAATACGGTAGTCCACGTGTGCCGTCTTCAACTGCTCGGCAACTCTGACTTCCGGATCACGGACGGTATATCCCACCTTGAGCAGCCCCTTATGCGAAGGCACGCCCACGAGTTCATATGCATATATCACAGGTGTGTCAGCAACCCTGTTCTGAAGGAGATTTGTCTTTGCCATAATATGTCTGTTCTATTATGCTGTATTCTTATTGTCTCAGACATATCGGCAGGAAATCTTCTACTTTTGGGTCTTTCCGTATCCAGGCCTTCCCTTTTCGCTAAGATATCTTCTTCCTGATTCATGCATCTGGCTGTAACCGCTTACGGGTTTTCTGTATTTCTTGACGGAAATGATGTCTTCTCCTAGCACTGCCTCGATCTTTGCGATGGTGGCTATGGTGAAGTTGTGCTGTCCGCTCATCCATTTGGATATTTCTGCGTTCTTTTTGCCCATCGCTATTGCGAGATCTGTCTTGCTCCATCCTTTGCGTTCAAGAATTTCGCTTATATGTGCGGCTATTGCGAAAGAATGAGCGCTCATGCGTCTGCTCTCTTCCGGAATCTTTGAGTAGGCCTCATCGAATAACGGGTCGGAATAATATACTGTTGCCATATCAGTCGATGTGTATTTTCAGATTGTATATTTCTGTATGTAAGTCCTTTCCTTCATTTTCCAGATCTGATAATTCTTTGTCTATCATCTGCAATGTCTTGACATGTCCTGATAGTGTCTGGTCCTCATTGTAAGTTCTCGTTGTCTTTATTCCACCTCCTCCGATTATCAATAATTTATCCGAGATGCGGATGCAGTACAGTCTTAATGTCCCGTTCTGTTTCTGTATGCCTGAAGTAAGTAAAGGGATGGCGCAAACTCTGTCGTTTATCTTTCCCTCTGGTCGGAAAAAGGATTCCTTTACTCCATTCTCCACAATTCCTGCCAGTGATTTAATGATCTGCTCATAGTCATTCAGCAAATGGTTGTTCTTTACATTCCTGAATGTTATGATGAATTCCTGCAGTTCCGTATGTTCCTCCCCGTCAATCTTTATGGAAAAGATTTCTGCAGCATCTGTCAGCCTGAACGGCACAAATTCCACCTGTCTCATATCCTGCATATATTTGTTGCTGCAAATATATGTATAATATTTTATGAAACAAGTGTTTTTGTGTAAAATCAGTTAACTTATAAGTTAAAAAATCCCGCCAATATGTCAAAGAACTATATGTATTCTGTTTGCTTTATTCCATCGGTCGTATCATTGATTCGATGAAAGCGATCTCATCCTCGGTCAGATTGTACTTTTTGTAGAGCATCTCGTCAGTCCACGGATGGGAGAAGTCTAAAAATGGAACAAACATAAAGTTCTGTTTTGATATATTCATAGAACTGAGAGTTTGCTTCATCATAAACCGAGGGAACTTCAATGCCATATATTTAGCAAAGTTGTGAGCTTCAATCGGATTATTAAAATCTTTCAGGAGCAAATATGATTCAGTGAAGACGTACCCGGGTGGTATAACTCGATTTGATGTTATAACTTTATATCCGTCTCTTGGATCTGTGTCAACTTCTCCATTACTTGGAACAACTTTGCCAATAGATACTTTATATTTATCAATGGCATTTTGATTTTTAATTACTTCGCTTCTTTTGACATATCCTTCACCGGCAGAACTGATGAGGACTATGTCATCAGGATAATCCTTTTGCTTCCTTCCACGTGCTTTAGAGTCGAATCCAAAAGGATTTCTAGTGTATGTACACTCTTCAAGAGAGAGATCCTTACTTGACTTGAATTTCTTAATTATATTTACAGCTATATTGTCACGTACAAATATTGGATATTCATTCAGATATCTTTTAGATACACGTGTCTCTACAAATTCGCTACGATTCTCTATTATGCATGGACCGTTATGGGATGAATCCCATAGAAAATAATTTACACCTCCTGCGATATTTACTCCAGGGAAACAATCTTTTGATGACATAAAATCAACAATGTGTTTTAGATGTCTATCGTTTATCATATTGTCACGAAATTCATCTAACCCTTTACCCCCTGCAAACCATCGTGATGGAATAATCATAATCAAATAATGTGGTGATAATTGTTTCGCTTGTTCGACGAATAAGTGATATAGCGGTTTTGCACTTATTCCTGTTCCACTGCCTCCATCAGCAAGTTGGTATGGCGGATTTCCAATAATTACATCGAATGTCATATTTCCTGTGAGTTGAGACGGATTGTCCGTGTGAATGAATTGATAAGCATATTGCTCGGCATCGGTTCCTCTGTCATAGACCGACTGACTGGCTCCGCAGAAACGGCATTTC
>JAFSBV010000075.1 GCA_017437125.1 Bacteroidales bacterium
ACCAATGCTCCATGATCTTCATGGTCTTGCCGGCATTGTCGCCCTCTGCAGACCATTTCCAGCTGTCATGACCACACTGAGTCAACTCAGCTTCCGTGTTTTGAAATGCCAAGGGAACATCGTCCGGCGAGTAATAGCAGCCGTAATAAGTATCTCCTCTGGTTGTGATCAGGAATTCGACCATAGAGTGCTCGCCTTCCCAGGTGTTGACGTACTTATACCCGAATAATACCACATCGTCTGCAGGAACACCAGCATTCATTCGGAGGCCTTCCTCGATATCATCATGATACAGCCTGACAAAGAGATTTGTCCGAACCTGTGGATTACTCAGTAGAATAACACTGACAACGAGGATCACTGCCAGCCCGATCCATATCCATTTTCTTTTCTTCATAGCAGTACCTCCTCATCCTATATTACGATGTACTGTACCGATTTCCGACATTTGATCCAAGATCCGGTCAACAGCAGGCTGCTTCTCCCGGATTACCTTGGATATGATGATTTCCGTTCCGTAATGCTCGCTGTGGAGCTTGTTTCCGAAGACGATGGTAAAGAACGGAGTCATCTTATTATAGATCTCAGTATCCGCGGGTTTCTTAGCTTCAGTCAGGAAGGAGAGAAACTCCCTAGTGATCCTGCCACGGATCACAGTACCCCCGGACCAGGAAGATCTTACCTCATGACCATACTTCAAAGCAGCCATAGTCTCTGCTGTTTCATCATACCAGCAGTGGATCTCAAAAGTATCACCGACGACCGCACAGGCCTTGACAAGATCATTCCACCAACGATTATCGACATCTCTTCTGTGGATCAAAATATAGCTGCTCATTCGTATTCACTCCCCTATCTAGTTATTTTCAATCTGATTAAGCCTGAACAATAAACTCATGCAGCTGCTGGTTCAGGCTTGCGATTCCTCGGTCAGCAACCTTTTCCATCTCATTCAGCTTATCCAGAGTTCTGCTGATCTGGCTCTTGGTGCTGGAAACAGAGTTCATAGACTGGCTGATCTTATCACCTACAGCCCAGTCTGCGAACAGGCCATCAAAGAAGTAGTCTGCAAACCGCAGGAAACCATCGATATTCACCTGCATGTTGGCACTGATTTGGATGTCCGCAAGCTCCGTTTTGAAGCGTCTGAGCTGACTCTGAAGTTCCTGGACCAGATCCTGCGCTTCATCCAGATGACTGTGCTTCGCCATGTGTGTAATGATCCCACCGCCGCCTAAGATATCCCAGGTATTCCAACCATCCGCATCTTCAAGTTCAGAAAGAATACGATCCGCAGTGCTGCGGGCGCTGTAACCGGCAGAAATAGCTTCCCTGATTTCCTGCTTCTGAGCCTGAAGCGCAGCTATCTTTTCTTCCATGGACAGAATCTGATCAGCAACCTGAGTGCCGGAGTCTTTGAGTTGTCTGCGTTTCAATTCAAGAGCATCTTTGTATCGTGCTTCAGCAACCAGCACATCCGTAATCTGCTCCTGAATTTCTTTGATATCGGATTCAACACCGGCAAGTTCCCGCTCCGCTGCATCCAGCTTTACCCTAGCAGCATAAGCCTCCTTACGTTCCTGATCCAGTTTATCATCGAGCTTGCCAATGACCTGATAGAAATAATTTGCAAGGCTTCTTCCTTCCAGTTTCTCAACGTCTTCCTGCTCTTTGCGGAAGGCTACCCGAAGGGATATCACTTGATTATCATACTGACGCCGCTGGGTGTGAAGTTCATACAGCTTGCTTTCAAGAAGCGGCTTTTGGGCAACCTTCTGCTGAAGCGCAAATAAATCATCATGCATCATATTCGCTCACCTTATCTTCCGCAAACAGCGCAATCATTTTCTTCAGGTAGAGAATGTAGAAAATATCAATAATGTACTCAGGAATCATCATGGCTGCAGCAATCACTACTGCAGCTGTTTCTGTATCTACCCCAGCTACTGCCGCAAGAACGCCTGCCGCTGTTGAAGCAAAACCCAGAATGAGGCCGACAACAATACTCCACATAAACAGGCTGGTCCATTTTCCGGAAAGCTGATGATCCTTTTCTTCGATCAGTTCCGAGTGACCATGGTATTCCTGATACTCTGCAACAATGGATAAAATACCTGCAATTAATGTAAGGACGGCGCCGGTATTCAAAAGTTCGGTAGCTATCGTCAGGATCAATACAATTGCCAATTGAATACCCGTCTTCTTGTACCGATCATTTGCAGGGGCTAGTTTGAACATTGCGAATACCATGAGCGCCATAAGGATCCTGCTGATCCATGCAGTAAGAGCTGTAGGAATAAATGCAGGAATGCCCACAACTGTATTTACTATGCGAGCTATCGCAATGTAAATCAGTACACGAAGCCATTTCGTAAAGTCAATTCTATTCTCGTTCATAGTACATCCCCTTTCCAATAATAGCAATTCTAACTATTGGATTCCAAATCCTTCGTTTCCTTTCTCTATAACGAACCGGAACATCTCCTCATGAGTTGGGTACTGCAATTCCTCAAACTCATCTTCGTGTGTGAATGAAATCACACGCTGTTTCCAGTTCACCCAAACGGAAAACACCGTTTCCTCTTCCCTATCCTCCATAACATCAATTGCTACTTGTGGGGATGTAAGGACGGATAGCATTTGCCACATTGTAGATGGGCATAGTCTGGAGCCA
>JAFSBV010000025.1 GCA_017437125.1 Bacteroidales bacterium
AAACAAGAAAACAAGTGTAATAAATTAAAATAATAGCGTATGGATTTAATCATTTTTGAGCGAAAGGCATTTGAGGAATTTGCCACGAAGATTGAGCAGTTCATTCTGCGAGTATCAAACTCACCCGTTGTCAAGAACGGGAAGAAAAAGACAAACAATTGGCTCGACCATCAGGATGTTTGTCAGAAGTTGAAGATTAGCAAGCGAACATTGCAGACCTTGCGTGATAACGGAACGCTTGCCTATACCAAAATTGGTAATCGTACCTACTATCTTCCCGAAGATGTGGAGAGCATTGTAACGAAGGTGGAGGACAGACGAAAAGAAGCCAAGTGGCGAGGACGAGAAATCTAATCAATGTATAACAATAAAACCATTTGAACTATGTATCAAGAAATGAGAACGAGAGATGATGCGTGGATGCAGTCCATTCACGAGAGTATCGACCAACTATCGGAAATTATTGATAGTATGCCCAAAGATGGTGCGGCATTACAACACGATGATGAGTATCTATGCGACAAGGAAGTGGCGTATATGCTTAAAGTCAGCCGAAGGACATTGAGCGAATACCGAAGCAATGGCACATTGCCTTACTATGTCCTCGGTGGCAAAGTTCTGTATAAGCGGAGTGAGATTGAGCAGGCATTGAAACGGGAATATAATGGCAAGCACCTGATGAATAACAGCGGATAAACCTATCTATATTTTTGGAGGGAGTGAAATTTACCGCTTGCCCTATATTCATCTATTGCAAAATAATAGTGCCCCTATGGATAGAAACAAGAACAGCATACAAATGGGTTATCAATGTAAGAACCCGTTTGTATGCTGTCTGCTTATCTTCTTCTACATTTTCGTCAGTCGTTCATTTCCGTTGCCGTCTGCATTTCTGAGTACAGACATTGAAAGGGGAAAGGTTTTCGGGGTGAATACTCTCCGTAGGAGGAAGATTCAGTCCGAAACGGCTTGTCGCCCTGACCTTTCAACTTTCAAGGGCTGATGTACTACCTTCGCAGACGAGCAAAGGAAAGGGGCGAATGACGGAATCGGGAAACTCATATATCGCAGATTTATGATAGACCAAATTCAAATACTACCCTGTAATAATGAAATTTGCACCACCTTTTTGCTCGTTTATAAAAAAGTTGTACCTTTGTTCCAAGATGAGTTGTACATCAATGCAAATCACGCAAGTATGTAGAAATCAGAACAGTTGCCAACTCATTACCTCGTTCTCAAACATTCCGCATAAATATTTTATTCTTAGCGGATTATGAGATTATTCCAAATATATGAAATGTTTTGAGGGAATGGCTATTTTTGATATTTTTGCATAAAAATAAGGACAAATGAAAATCAAGAACGGATTCGTGCTTCGCGAAATGTGCGGAGAAAACATAGTTACAGCTGAAGGTATCGAGAACATCAACTTCAACAAGCTCATATCACTCAATGCAACCGCGGCATATCTTTGGGAAGCTCTTGCCGGCAAGGACTTCACTGCTGAAGACATGGCCGGACTTCTCGTAGAACGTTACGGCATCGACATGGAGCTTGCTCTCAAGGACTCCGAGAACCTCTGCAATGCATGGAAGGATGCCGGAGTCATCGAGTAAGACCCGTCATCTGATTACATTACCCTTATAATCCACTTCGAATCTGCCGAAAGGATCGAAGGCTGCATCGATTACGACTGCGGCCTCGAGTCTGTTTGCTGTCCTTGACTCATCATAATCCTCAAGTCCGAGCTTTTCCCACCACACCGAAGGATCACCATACGGCACAGCACCTGCCATACGCATGAGCTCCATCATACGGCCTACAGTCACCTCTCCGGTTCCGATGGAGAAAGCTCCGAAATAGTCCTGTATATCGATCTCCTCAGCCAGAAGAGGATCTCCGGCACGGAACCAGGTCTCATTCGACCATCCGGCATTACGTCCTTCTCCTTTCAGTATTCCCGTCGCACCTATGCGCTGCAAAGCCAGAAAATGCCTGTCATGCTTAGGAAGATCAAGATATGGCATTATATAGCAACCGGCATCCAGAAGGCACTCCTGCACCTGTCTGACCCCTATTTCCTTTACCCCTTTCTTCTCTATGCATGCCAATGCAGCGAGAGCTCCCGCTGCCTGACCGATCTGCATCACGACCGGCTGAAGACGTGTCGCTCCGTTTATCAGATTAGAGACTGAAACCGATTTTTCAGCAACGAGAAGTCCGTCAACCTCCTCGGGAATGATTACACCGAGAGGGACGTTGAAAGAAGGAACAGGATAGAAATGCAGATCCGGCAAGGATTTCCAGTCCGGATGGCGGAAATGATGATGGTCAACAGCATAATCTCCTACAGCAATTCCCGTCCTGTAATACGGAAATCTGTATGCATATGGATCAGCAACGGCATCCATAGTCAGGAAGGCCTCTCCTGCAATACGTCGTGACTCCCTGTGGTAAGGGATGAAAGGAAGACCGTCCTCAGTCGGGAAAACATCGTCGGCGATGCCGAGATTCTTCATTCCCAGCTCTGTCTGGATGAAGTAAATGAAGCATTCCGTAAAGTTCTTCGCCTGCCCGAAAGCCTCCTCTCTTTCCTTCTGAGACATATCTATGGCATTCACATAAAAATCATTGCCATATATAGGCCAGTTTATCATATAGTATCCTCCCGGAGTCTTTCCATAAGTGATCATCATTTCCGGTGACCACAGGGTCTGTCCTGTCTCCGGTACAGTACTGAGCCGATTCTCCGCACAGTTGGCAAACACTGAAGGATCATACCCTTCCGGCTTCTCGATCGTCATATCGGCATCAGGGCCGTAGTCCTTCAGTATTGCGACATAAGTCAGGTCCTGGATTATGTCATTTGCCTGAGCCGGAGCGATATCCTCACCCGTATCAGCAGAAGAATCCATACCTACCTCATACGACACGCCGCATTCCTTCGCAACATCACCCAATTCAGTCGCATCTATAAGGACGCGGGCCTTGATGTGACTTCTTTTCCCGTTCTCATCCTTCATTACGACATCCCAGTCCCCTTCTTCACCGGAAATCTTATGCACAGACACATTTCTCCGCACTTTAAGCAACTCTCCGCACTCATCAGTCATCGAGGTGAATATTTCCTGTCCGACATGAGGGTCAAAGCATATGTTGCTCACCCAGCCGGTCTTCAAGGCCTCATAGCCGCCATATCTTGCCGCTAACGAATCGGTAAATTCGCCGAATATCCCGCTTCTGAGCTTGTAATTTCCGTCTATGCAGCTTACTCCGGCAGAAGTAAGCATACCTCCCAGCCAAGGAGTCTGCTCAGCTATCATCGTATTGACACCCATTCTGGCAGACTGAATGCCAGCGGCCGTGCCGCTTGCCCCGCCGCCGATGACGAGGACATCAACTGTTTCATGTCTTGAACAAGAGGCAAATGCAACAAGCAGTGCCGCCATAATAATATTCCTCATTACACGCTTCATAAATCCTGTTTTTAATCTCATGACAAGTTTAAAATTCAAATATATGAATTTCACGCTGACAACGAGCGAAAAATTAAAATATTTTAATAATATTGACTATCTTTGAAAAAAGTTATCATTAACGACCAAATTTTCTGTCAAACATGTACAAACATCTGAAAATTCTTTTAGCAACAATCGGGCTGACTGTATGCATAGGACTTCCTGCAAAGAAAATCAAGGAGTATAACGAAACTCCGGCATCTGACCAGAGAATAGAATATACCGGCAGGACACTGGTAAAGGACGGCAACGTTTCATACGACTGGAGCGGCGTTTATTTCAGGGTGAAATTCAATGGTCCTTACCTTGCCATGAAGTGTTCCGACACAAAGAACAGCTGGTTCAACTTGTGGATTGACAAGGAGATGACTCCGGAAGCTGACCGTAAGTTCATGGTAGCTGCAGAAGATACTCTGATAGTACTGGCGGAAGATTTAGGCAAGGGAGAGCATGAAGTCATCCTCCAGAAAAGGACAGAGGGAGAACAGGGTCGATTCACAGTCCATTCGTTCCTCACTGAAGGGGAAATCCTGCTGGCAGACGGACGCAAAGGAAGGCATATCGAATTCATAGGTGACTCATACACATGCGGTTACGGTACTGAGAGTCATGACAGGAACGATCCGTTCCTTGCAGAGACAGAAAACTGCAACCTTACATATGCAGCCATTGCAGCACGATATTTCGGGGCGGATTTCAACCTTGTAAGCCACTCAGGACAGGGAATATGCAGGAATTATGATGACTTCCGTCCAGGATACAACATGCCTGACAGATACAGCCAGACATTTGACGAATCAACGGAACTCATCTGGAATCCTGCCGATGCCCCTTACAGGCCTGACGTCGTGGTCATATACCTTTGCACCAACGACTTCTCCACTGCAAGGCAGCCGCACGAGACCATCTTTGCAGGACGTTACATCGAACTTCTGAAAAAGGTAAAGGCCAATTATGGTGAGGACATCCCTGTCCTCTGCCTGGCGTCCAACGTTACTCCGTACAGTTTCGACTATATCCGTAACGCATGTATGATGAGCGGATTGAGCAATCTCACATATGTAGGACTCACAAGAGGAATCCACAATGAAGAGGATGAGCTCGGTGCGAGCTGGCATCCGAACTACAAGGGACATATCAAGGTAGCCAGCAGCGTGATACCTTATATCTCTACCATCACTGGATGGGAGATGGAGGAAAAACCATATAGATAATGACAACATAATTTATTATGAAAAAGATTATTATTTGCTTTTTAACAATAGTAGCGGCGTGGAGTGCAGAGGCGAAGGATATAAAGGGAACAGTAAAGGACACGGAAGGCAAGGGAATCGCCGGAGTCGTGGTTTCAGACGGTCTGAATACCGTTCTGACAGACTCCAAGGGCAGGTTCAGGATGGATGCCGACCAGGACAGCCGCTTCGTGTTCATATCAACTCCTTCAGGGTATGTATCTTCGACTCTTGACGGTCCGACACTCTTTTACAAGGAGATCAGCGATGATGTCAGGAAATATGATTTCTTCGTTTCAAAGAACACGAAGGACGACACCAATCACAACATAATCGTGATAGCCGATCCTCAGATCAGCGAAAGGAACGAGCTGCCAGACCTTCAGAAGCACTCGGATGATATAACGGCATTCGTCAAAGGAATGGACGGAGATTATACCTTCGGACTCTGCCTTGGAGATATCGTAGGATGGGATCATACGATTTATCCGGAATATAATGAAATAATGTCCGGAGCCGGAATAGACTACCGCTATGTAATCGGAAACCATGACATGACCAACTACGGCCGTTCTTTCGAGACATCGATGAGAAACTATGAGGACATGTACGGCCCTGCATGGTATTCGTTCAACGTAGGTGACGTTCATTATGTCGTTCTCAACGACAACTTCTACGTCGGACGCGATTATTTCTATATCGGATATCTCGACGAAAGACAGCTCTCATGGCTTGAAAAGGATCTCTCATACGTTCCCGAAGGTTCAAGAGTCGTTGTATCAATGCATATTCCTACAACGCTCGACAAGTCCGACCGCGACGCATTCCAATACGGCGTCATCGGTGACAATCTCTGCAACAAACCGGCCCTCTACGCCATGCTCGAGCCATATCAGACTCTGATTCTTTCAGGACATATGCATACCGCAGACTATGAGCAGATAAGCGGAAACATTACTGAAATCAATATTGCAGGCCTCTGCGGAGCATGGTGGTGCGGAGAAGTATGCATCGACGGTTCCCCGGCCGGATACAAGGTTTTCAACATGAACGGAAGCGATGCGGAATGGATATACAAGGGCTCGGGACATCCTCTTGACTATCAGATGAAGGTATATGTCAACGAACCTGACTATCCGGGACAGATCGTCGCGAATGTCTGGGACTATGATCCTTCATGGAAGGTCGAATATTTCGAGGACGGCGTGAAAGTCTGCGATATGGAACGCTTCAAGGCACAGGATCCTCTTGCAAAGGAACTCTACAAGGATCCATCTTCACTGAAAAGAACATGGGTATATGCGGCTCCTACGGAAAATATGTTCAAGGCTGCGATTTCCGAAGGCGCAAAGAAGCTGGAAGTCCGCGTGACTGACCGTTTCGGAAGAGTTTACATCAAGTCAATCGAAAAATAACGCTGATCATGGCACAAGCATCAGGCAAAAGAATCATAACCATCGACATACTGAGAGGAATCACGATTTTCGCAATGATCCTCTGCGCGAACATCGGATATAATTCAGATCTTCCGGCATGGATGTTCCATGCCCAGACTCCCCCGCCGACATATGCCTTCAACCCGGATGTTCCAGGCATCACATGGGTCGATCTTGTGTTCCCGTTCTTCCTTTTTACAATGGGCGCGGCCTTTCCGCTGGCCATGCGTAAAAGATTGGAAAACGGTACAGGAAGATGGGCTGTCACAGGAAGTCTGTTCAGAAGATGGCTGACTCTGACCATATTTGCCATAGTGCTTGGCAATGCATACAAGATCGGTTCAAGTACACGTCCAGAAATCGTCAAAGGACTGTTCAGCATAGGATTATGGGCTGTCATGTTCATGTCCCTTGTCAGGCTGAAGGATGAAAGGAAATGCAGGCTGATAAACAATACCGGTCTTTTCCTCCTTGTGGTCATGGCTGTATTGAGTGTGGATTATCTTGGTATCACCCTCAGCAGATGGAGCAGCGACATAATAATAATGATCCTGGCTAACATAGCCATCTTCGGCGGTCTCATATGGATGTTCACCATGGATAACCTGAGACTCCGCTGGCTGATATTGCTCTTCATCATTGCCTTAAAGGCTCTGAGTTCATACACTCCGCAGGCTCTTGCCTGGGTGCCTTCTCTTGCAGGCATCGGATGGTTCTTCAGCTGGAGTTTCCTACAGTATCTCGTAATCGCCATAGCCGGTTCCATAGCAGGAGACATGCTCCTGAATCATTCGAGATCCGGTGAGAAGACCGAGGTGGATCCGTACCATATCACAGCAGGAATAATCGCACTTGCAGCGGCGCTGGTCCAACTCTGGGGACTCTTCACAAGGCATATATTGGCTGATTTCATCATTTCAGCAGTTCTCGGAGCCGTGTTCGTGGTTCTGACATGGAAACGTCGCAACATCATGACATGGCTCGGATATTTCGGTTTCGCCTTCATGCTTGTCGGAATCATTTTCGATCCTATCGACGGAGGCATCACAAAGGATCATTGCAATCTGTCATACATGCTTACGACAACGGGAATGACGGCACTCACAGGAGCTTTTGTTCTTATGCTGGAGCTTAAATGGAACATTAAGGGAAGAGGCCTCAGCGGCAGCGGACAGAATCCTATGCTGGCATATACTGTGACAAATTTCCTTACAGGGCCTGTTCTTGCCATGCTCGGAATCGGAGCGTGGCTGGATACAATAAGCCTCGGATCACCTTTCTGGGGCGTAATCCGAGGCCTGACATATACTTTGCTTATGGTAGCAGTCACCTGCTTCTTTACCGAAAAGAAACTCTTCTGGAGAAGTTAGGTGACATTATAGGGTTTCCAGAATCTGCCAGATCTGATAAAGACCTCTTGGAACGTGGAAGCATCCCTTCCACTTTCCACCCTTCAGGGTCAGGAGGACTTCACCGCGGCGGTTCAGGTAACCGTACCATTCAGGATATTCTTCATCCTTGAAATGAGTCCACATATAGTCGTGGATCTTCTCGAACCATTCGAGGCACTTTTCATTGCCTGTAAGCTGATATGCCTTTATGAAGCAGATTGCAGATTCGAGGTGTACCCACCATAGTTTCTGATCCCATTCAAGTTTCTGCATAGGAGCACCCTTGATATCCTGGAAATAGAAGATTCCGCCGTATTCCTTGTCCCAGCCGAATTCAACTACGCGGAGGGCAATCTCGACGCACTTGTCGATCAGAGCCTTATCATTTCTGCGGATACCGAGGTTCATCATGAACCACAGAGCCTCAAGGTCATGTCCAGGATTGATCTCACGGCCCTCGAAGCAATCAACAGGGGTTCCGTCAGGAGCTACATTCTCAAGCATCACCCCTAATTCAGGATAATAGAATACATTGAGAATCTCGCTGAGGCACTCGTCGATGGTCTTGTCAAGCAGGGTCTTGTCAGGGAGTATGTTCTCAACCTCGAGAGCCATGTTGCAGATGATCATAGGGAGTGCGAAACCCTTCATAGGACGTGTTCCGGGATATGATTTCTCCCAACGTCCCTTAGGATCATTACGACGGTCAAGAATCCTCTGGAAAGTCTTGAGCGCGATTTCCTTATACTCCTCGCTGCCTGTAGCCTCAGCAAGCTGGGCAAAAGCCATACAAGCGAATGTGTTCGAGAAGATGTTATATGGCTGGATGATAGGCTTTCCTTCGCGGGTCACCGAGAAATAGAAGTCATAATTGCCATCGTGCGCATACTTCTTAAGGAATTCTGCTCCCTGGATTGCGCAATCAAGCCACTCCTGCTTCTTCTCCAGCTTGTTATACAACATCGCGAACATCCACACTTCCCTTCCCTGAAGCCAGATGAACTTGTCTGTATCAAAGACACTTCCGTCACGATCCAGGCAGCTGAAATATCCGCCATACTCGAGATCTTGTGACTTTTCAAGCCAGAAAGGAAGGACTCTGTCTAAAAGTTCGCTCTTATATTGAGCAGCTAGTTTCTTGAAATCCATTGTAATGGTCAATTAATGTTTTATAATACAGCCGGGAACCGGATGCTCCCGGCTGCAGATTTCATGATTACTGAATTGGGAAGAGATACTTCTCAACTGTATCCATCCAAGGATCGACAACGTAAGCAGCAAGCATGTTATCCTCACCCTTGATGAAAATGTCAGAATAAGTAAGACCTGCTGCATTTACAGTGTGGAAGTTCATCTGGATGCTGAACACCTGTAATGCTGCCTTAGGATCAGTTACATCAAGCACAACGATATCTGTGTAGTCATAGTCGAAGTGACAAGACATAGTAAGTGCAAGATACTTCTTGCCACCAACCTCAGTTGTAGAAATACAGTTGAAGTTCTCCATCCATGATGCTGGTGACTCCCAAGTCATAGCCCACTCGGCACCATCATAATAGTAGAGGTTGTATGCCCAAGGACCGCCATAAGTGATAGCGAAGAGACCATCAGCGAGTGAAGCACCTGCTGGAGCTACAACACCTGTTGAAGCATCCCATGAACCGTCGCCGAGATCGATATAAGGATGGTCTGTTACAACGCCGCCCTTAACTTCCCAAATGAGAGCATGTCCACCACCATCACAAACATATGCAGTAATGAGAGCGTCCTTAGTGATATCACCCTTTACACGGAAGTTACCCATTTCTGTGCAGTAGAAGTTAGCAGAATTGTAGTCAACGAGAATCTCATAAGTACCGTCAGCATTAGCCTTATAAAGCTGGAGCTGGCCAGTAGCCCAAGCCTGGTCTGCACCTGAAACCATAAGGTTGCCAGCGTCATCAGCATGAACACCACCGGCTACGAATCCGTCAGGAAGAGCTACCTTCTGCGCACCCTCACCTGTAGCAGCATCAGCAGCCCAGAGCTCACCGTTTGCAGTAAAGTAAACCTTGTCACCAGCGACACCGATACCAACACGACCTGCAGATGCACCAAGTTCAGAAAGTGAGTAAGACCAAGCGATAGGGCTCCATGCTTCCTGAGAAACAGTGATTACCTTCACAACACCGAGTTCGCTGTAAACATAAAGAGAAGCTGATCTTGCCGGAGAGTTAACTTCCTGCTCTGCTGCTGTGAAAGTAAGCTTGTCAGTAGTGTAAGCCTTGGTTTCAGCAAGCCAAGGTGAAACACCTTCTGCATAAACGACCTCGTAAGTATAGTCAACATTATGACCAACTGCTACTTCTACACTTCCACCCTTGAAAGAAATGGTGTAAGCATCTTCAGCAGTCACGTCGATAGCGTTCTTCTGAAGCTGAGTGATCTTTACAAGAGCTGGCTCAAGACCCTCTACAGCGATTTCAAGAGTAGCTGTACGGTTCTCGTTTGCTGTGTTAGCAAGTGCGTCAATCTTGATTGAAGCCTCACCTGCCTGTCCTGACTTAGGTGAGATTGAAAGCCACTCGGCAACACCCTCGCCAGTAAGTGTAGCTGTCCAGGCTGCATTTGCTGTAAACTTCACAGTAACAGGCTCTGCAACTTCTTCAGTACCTGCTGTAGGTATTGTAACCTCTGTTGGAGGGAAATCAAGATGAGGAACAAACTCCTCCTTCTCCTGACATGCCATGACAGCGAAAGCTGCCATCAAGAATAAAGCGATTTTTTTCATAATAGATAAATAATTAGTTAGTATGAGTAAAAATTAATGTACAATAATATCAAAGCGTCTCAAGATACTGATCGAAGGCCTTCTTGATGTCATCCCAGTAGTCAAACATCTTTATATGGCACAGGTCGAAGAAGAACATACCCTCGGTCGAATTGTTGATGCAGGCGTCAACGATATCCGGCATCAGCTTGCCCTGTCCGCCGTTCTCGAATCCTGTAGAGTTTCCGATGTCGGGACCACCAATGTAAGGAACATCTCCGGCAAAGATAGAGTTCGCTCTCTTGCAGAAACCTTCCATAGTCCATTCGCTGCTGCCATAAATGGATCTGGTTGAAGCATATGCACCAATGATCATTATGTCACAGTGATCAGCATAACCGAACTTGCTGTATTCAGGAGATGCCCAGGTATATGAATTACGCGCATTATAATCCGGACTTGCCCAATTGACTCCCGAATAATAGTAGCTTGAATACCAGGCACCTACATAGGCACCGAATCTGACGTCCGGATTTACCGAATGTACCCTTTCAGAAGCTTTCTCCATGAAATCATGGATATTCTTTGCACGGAACTCCATCCATTTCTTCTGCATGGATGTAACAGGACTGTCAAGATCAGCTGCTCCTGGTGAGAAAATATCAGAAGGCCAGTCCGCAACATCAGCACCGATATACTCTTCGAACTTGGCACGAGAGACATCAGAGAAGTCGCTCATAAGTTCATAATCGTCATATCGGCAGCGGTCAAGTATGATTCCTGTGACATCATATGCTGCAAGATCCTCAAGAATGCCGAGAAGATAATCCACGACTTCATCATTCGCAGGATTAAGGAACTTTGTACCCTCCCCAAGATCCATACAGCTTACAAGGCCGTCTTCCGTATTGATTACAGTTGCCCAGTCTGTACTGATCGAACCATCAAAAAGGGGGCCGCTGTTTCCAAGGCCATATACGCACTCCTTACCTCCGACCATTGTATTGATTGCTGCAAAGACATCAAGTCCGACCTCGTTTCCGGCATCGATGAAAGCCTGTAGATAATCGAAATCCGACTTCCTTTCAAGCCATTTATAGGCTCCTTTGACCCAGGCATCCACCTTCGTCAGAGGTTTCTCTATATCGGACTTGAAGAGAAGGCCTGCAGTTGTAGGACGCACCTCGACAATGACACCGGTAAATCCGGTATCCTTCAGGCGCTTCATATCTTTCCTGATATTGTCCTCACTGTCTGCATAATCCTTGAAATTGGCTGCAGCATCAATCCATACAAGACGTGATTTCCCCTCCTTACCGGCAACCGGAGGAACAGGAGTATCCGTCGTATCGGGCTTTTCAGTCTGAGTCGAATCCTCTCCGGAACCCCAGTTGGGGTTCCATAAAGGTTCGTCAACTTTCTCACCACATGAAACGAAAGCGGCTAACGAAAGACAGATAAATATTTTCCAGATAAACATCATATATCATTAAAAGTATCTGCTACATGTCGATACAATCAGCGACATAACCGCCGATTACGCCGGCATTGTGGTCGAAGTAATAGATATAAGCCTTGAAGCCATCTGCTGAAGAAGCCATGACAACATCTGCAGCGGCACAACCCTGGGCAGCAGTCTGATACCATTCTATAGCCGTATCTGCTATCACCGGAGCACCTTCCTTGATAGATGTAGGTGTCGTAGCGTCAAATACTCTGAGCTGAGGACCGATACCCCACATAGGGAAGTGGCTGGTTGTAAGATGGATTGCAAATGTAGCATTGTTATATGTCTTTGCCTCCATCACATTCGTATTATAGTTCGTGGTCACATCCAGACTTTCGAGCGGAAGCTGTGCGGCAATTGCACCATTACCGTTCACATAAGTGATGGTGTTGGCAGAATAATAGCAAAGCATGACTCCGTCTTCAGGATCGGCAGATGCAGGAACGATCTTGGCAGCATTGGTTGGAGCGGCACCCCATGAAAGACCGAGACCTGAGAGGTCGATGGTCTCTGTAGAGATCACAGCACCACCCTTCACAACGATTCTTGTATATTTGCTTGTCTCTGTCACTCCTGCGACACCTTCATGAGTGAGGATTATCACAGCATCAGTATCGATGTTGCCATGAACCTTGAGGTTATATCCGACAGGCACATCGGAAGCATTCTCGAAAGAGTGGAAGAGCACCGGTGCAGAATTCACAGAGCTTGTCCTATAGATATTGCATGTGCCGGCAGGCTCTGCATGGTCTGAGATCAGAAGGTTGCCGCCCTCGTCATTGGTAATGGCTGCGATAGTCACCGCTCCGGCATTGATATCACCCTTCTTGGCACCAGTAAGGCCGTCGAGATATACAGGGACTGTACCATCGCCAAGAGATACGATAAGATTTCCTTCGATCGATGCAAGAGAAGGATAGACAGTTGCAGTATATTCAGGGAAACCGAGACGGCTTACCGGCTCGAAGTTGAAGAGCTGACGAACTGATCCGTCACGGAAGCCATAAGGGATCTTGCTCGGATATTTCTTCACAACCTTATAAGTGCATGAAGTCTTGCCATCCTGAGCGATAACTGTTACCTCCTGCTCATTGTTGTAGTCTTTTTTCACGCTGAGATTTGTCTCGATGGTTGCATGTGCACATGCTGTAGCCTCAGCCTTGAAACCCTTCAGATCATCCACAGTAAACAGATAGATTTCCTGAGTGGCATCGTTGATGAATCCGTCGATACGATATGGCTCTGTAAGGGCAAAAGTCATAAGATTGCACTTCCTTGACTTTGTCCTCTTACCTGTGATGACGATCGGACGGCTCTCACCCTTATTGTTTGTAAACGTGAAATGGTTTTCCTGATTAAGGTCAAGAACGGTAAGAGGCGGGTCGATCTTGCAGTTAGGAGCGAGCTCCGCTCTGATTCGCAGGCTGGACATATAGATGGTAGTCGGATCCTCGCTTTCCTCAGGGAAGAACCAAGGAATCTCGATTACATAATAATCCATGTTTTCATCAGCCACGTCGAGCTTTGCAAGCTGCTGATCCACATATTTACCGGTGGTGAAATATGCTGTCAAGCTTGTAATTCCCTGACGATCCGCAGTCGGCTCGATATACTGCGGCTTCTGGCATGATGCGAAGGCAGCAAGAGCAACGGCAAGGATCAGATAATATATCTTCTTCATATTCAATTCAATTATAATTATTTCCACTCTGGATATTGTTCAACTGCGGCATTATTGTCAAGCTCACCTGACGGCATAGGGAAACGATACATCTTCTCAGGGAAATTCCTATCCTGATCATCCACAGAAACATATGTATATGTGAATGTACCGTCACCATTGTTCTCTATCTTGAGACCATGCTGCTGATAGCCTGTAAGTCCTTCAGGATAAGCCTTATGAGCTACCTCCCAACGACGCAGATCCCAGTACCAGAGGCCCTCGTATGCAAGTTCCACCTTGCGTTCCTGACGGATAGACTCCCAGAGAGCGGAACCTGACTTGTCTGTGTATGAGAGTCCTACACGCGCTCTGATCGCCTTTACGGCTGCATTTGCACCTGCGATATCATCAAGATGATAGCATGCCTCTGCCTTGTTAAGCAGTACCTCGGCATATCGGAGAACGCTCAATGGCTGTGTGCTTCCCGATAATGCGATCACATCATGACCCTCATCGACCATCTTGCGAAGATAGTAGCCTGTTGTCGTACGGCCCTTCGGCTCACGCTCAAGATTCCACTGGCACCATCCGTCCGCGCCGCCGATAAAAGGCTCGATCGTACGGCCTTTCCAAGGAGCTCCGTTATAAAGAATGGTAGCATGGAAACGAGGCTCAAGTTCTGCATAAGGAGGAGTCTGGGTAGTTGTGCCATGCCAAGGAGTCCAGTCCGGAAATCCGCCCTTCGCATATTCATATGACTCGACCATCTCCTGTGTCGGAGTTCCGTATCCGCCACCTGCTTCACCATAGATAGTATAGTCTCCGCCTGGAGTATAATAGAAATCGTATGAATGCATCACATTGCTTGTCCTGTCAAAATGGAACTGAAGGATGGCCTCTGCATTTCCGACCTTTGTATCCTTGTTGATTGCGTCAGCATAATTGGCTTCAAGAGTGTAGCCGAGCTTCTCGACTTCCTCAGCAGCAGCCTTCACTGCATCCCAACGCTCTGCATAAAGCATTGCACGTGACATGAATGCCCATGCTGCGCCCTTATCCAGACGTCCGCGTGCTGCAGCCTTTGCAGGAAGGTTTGCCGCTGCAAACTCAAGATCTGACTGAATGAAGTCCCATCCTTCCGACTCAGTACTGATTGCCTTGTCCTTTGTATAGTTCTCCATATTCTCATCATAGAGAATGATGTCCTTGTACCTCTTCATAAGGTCGAAGTATAGATAGGCACGGATGAATTTAAGCTCAGCCTCAAGACGTACCTTGTCTTCATCAGACATCTGGCCGTACTTGTAAAGACATGCAATCGCATTGTTCGTCTTCATGATGCCCTGATACCACAGTCTCCAGGTTCCGAGATACGCATCAACATACGAAGCAGTCAGTGTAGTTGCGAGTCCATAAGAAAGTTCACTCGGAATAAAGCACATCGAGTTGTAGTTATATGAGCCGTACTTGAGCATATCGGTATATGCTTCTGTCAAACCGGCAACACTCTGACCGGAAAGAACATCATAGACATAAGTGTAAAGATAGTTCACGTGATACTCGGCATTGGAAGTGGTTTCCCACATGACCTTGTCACTGACTCTGTCGGTCGGAGTCATGTCGAGGAATGATGTACACGAAGACAAGCCCAATGCCATCACAGATATAATAATTGCCTTATATAATGTTTTCATTTTCATGTCTGTTTAGAAAGTAAGCGTAATTCCACCCATTACAAGGCGCTGCTGAGGATAATAACCGTTATTCACACCAGGTGACTCAGGGTCGATGCCCTCAGGAAGTCCGTCGATAGTGAAAAGGTTCTGTCCCTCGACAAAGAATCTGAGAGCCTCGATGTTGATGCGGCTTGTCAGTCTTGAAGGGAATGTATAACCAAGCTGGGCTGTCTTGAGACGTACATATGTTCCGTCACGGAGCCAGAATGTGGATGCAAGGCCGTTGTCACCGCCATGTCCAGGTGCTCCGAGAGTCATACGAGGGAATGTTCCATCCGTATTATAGATGCTGTATGCATTCTCGACAAGGAACAATGGTGAGTTTGCACCTTCCTTGAAAGTCTGAGTCCATACGGTATTGTCATCCATATAGTTGTAGTATGTACCTGTGAGCGACACATCGAAGAGGGCTCCACCTGTGAACTGAGCATTGAAATCGATGCCGTTCCATGCGAAATCAAGGTTAAGACCGTATGTCAGCTCAGGACGGTTTGTGCGTCCTACCTTTCCTCTGTCGTCCCAGTCGATCTTTCCGTCACCATTGAGGTCAACATACTTGATGTCACCGACACAAGGACGTGTTCCATACCATGCTGAATTGTCGATTTCCTCTTCACTTCTGTACAGGCCGTCTGCAGTCCATGCCATGATAGCTCCGAGAGGAGTACCTACAACCTTCTGAATGTCAGGTGTATTAGGCTCATCCTGATATATAAGCCAGCGGCTTCTTGCATATGTGACAGTAGCACTTATGCCATACTGGAAAGGCTTTCCGCCAAGCAGGAAGTGGTTCCTGTGAGAAACCATAACGTCAATACCCTTTGTATCATATGCATTATGATTTATATAAGACATATAATATCCACCCATTGAAGAAGGATAGCCGGATGACTGAGCCGTGAGCATGTCGAATACATAATTGTAGAATCCGTCAATCTCAGCTGAAAGTTTGCCGTTCCAAAGGCTGAGGTCGAATCCGACATTGTAAGAAAGACTCTTCTCCCATGTAAGATCCATGTTGGCAATACCAGAATCTCCATAAGCAGGATTTACAGAACCATCTCCGTAGATGACCTGAGAATAATACTTGGAATAGTTGTTTGCAAACATATACGCATTTGTTCCAAGGTCATTTCCAAGCAATGCAACCGAGCCACGGATCTTGAGGTCATCAAGAGCGGTAAAGTTCTCCATCCAAGGCTCCTTTGACACGTTCCATGCAGCGGATGCAGAAGGGAAGAATCCCCAACGGGTCTCGCGCATTCCGGCGAACTTGTATGATCCGTCATAACGTCCTGTGAACTCGGCGAGATACCTCTCATCCCAGTTGTAACGGGCACGGAACACATAACCGGCCGATCTGGAAGCATCGCTTGAACCAGATATAGGAGAGTCGGTAGGCTGTCCATAGCTGAGCTCCGGAAGAGATGCGAACGGAAGCAGCTTTGCATAAGCGGAATGTGCATTTGACCTATAGTCATTGACTTCAGCAAGGGCAAGAAGGTCGATATAATGCTTTCCGAATGTATTTGTGTAAGTAACGCCTCCCTGACCTGTCATTCTCTGATAGTAAGACGTTCCCTCACCAAGATTCACTCCGTTTCCTGTACCACGAGGGTCTGCCATCTCAAGCCACTGTCCGTCACTATAAGCCATGGTTGAGTAAGGAGTGTTAAGGTTCTTGTTCATGGATGCACCGTAATCAAATGCACCTGAAACCTTGAACTGAAGTCCCTTTACCCAAGGAACATCATAAGAAAGAGATGCATTTGCCGACAGATCGATTCCGCGGGTCTTCTTATATCCTGACTCATATATGGCAGCAAGAGGAGACTGTGGAAGCGAGGTGTTCTTCTTGAGGGTAGAAGTATATAATCCGTTGTATGTCTCAGGAAGATACGGATGCATGATGATAGTCTGGCTCGCGATGGAAAGCCAGCCTGTCTCACCGAGGTAAGAGTTTGCATCAGTACCACCGGCAGCATAACCAGGAGTCTGTCGGTTTGAAAATACGCCGGAAAGTCCCATTGTGAACTTGAAGTTCTTTGCAAACTGGGATTCAAGGTTCGTACGGACATTGTATCTGTTATATCCGAAGTTGTCGATATTACCTTTCTGGCCGAGGTAACCGAATGAAGCAAAATACTTTGACTGGTCGTTACCACCCTGCACGGTAATGTTCTGCTTCTGTGTGAAACCTGTACCGAACACCTTGTCAATATAGTTTACATTGTCCCAACCGTCAGTCGGATCGCCGTTCGTCATCATATCCACCTGCTCTTTTGTATAGACAGGAACATAATCAGACTCGCTTGCAATAGCACCCGAAGCAAGCTTATCCATCATGTCCGCCACATTATAATAATAAGCGAACTGAGGACCGTCCATGAACTCAGGGAAGTTTGCGTTCATAGATGCTCCGAAGGTTGCGTTATAAGTGATCTTCGGTTTTCCGGTCTGTCCTTTCTTGGTAGTGATGATGATGATACCGTTTGCGGCCTGAAGACCGTAAACCGCTGCTGATGCACCGTCCTTGAGCACTGAAATACTCTCAATATCATAAGGATCGATGTCATTGATGTCGTCAACAGGGAATCCGTCAACTACATACTTGGCATCATATTGAGAACCACGGATACGGAGGGATGCCTGGTCAAGACCCGGCTCACCGGATTCCTGAACGGAAGATACTCCGGAAAGCTTACCAGCAAGGAGCTGGGATACGTTTGTTGCCGGAGCCTTGAGGAGTTCATCTCCCTTCATGGCTGAAACCGCACTGGTCATGGATGACTTCTTCTGCACACCATAACCGACGACGATTGTTTCTTCAAGGAATGTTGCATCCTCAGTCATAGTGACATCCAGCTTAGTAAGATTTCCGTCACATGTAAATGTCTGATCTCCCAGACCCATGCTGGTAAACAGCACTACATCACCAGTCTTGAGACCGGAAAGCACATAATCACCATTTTCATCTGTCATCGTACCGTTGGTGGTACCGCTGACCATCACCGCAACTCCCGGAAGAGGCAGACCATCAGCATCGATCACCTTACCCTTGAGCGTAGGCTGAGCGTATGACAACGCTGCCCCCCCCATAAGGAAAATGAGCGAAACCAGAAGATTCTTAAAAATCGCTTTCATTAGGTTATTGATTTATTATTTATTGATTATTTCTGTTCCTCAGCATTTCTCATTGCGATCTCGAGCTCGTCCCAGAGCTTGTGCTTGTTGAGATGGACGATATCGAAGATCATCACACCGTCAGTGCTCTTAAGCGCCTGAGTGACAGCTGGCCCGAAAGGAGTGAAGTCTCCGAGATACTGCTCCACATAAATCGATCCGATCACAGGAACGACCCCCTTGGTGATGTCCTTTGCGATCTCTGCACCGCCCTCGACACTGTAGCAGTATGTGAGGCTGTTGTCCATTCCTGCCTCACTGCGCTGTCCCACAACTCCTGTAGCCTTATCGACATCTTCCTTTGTGATCATCGTATAGTAAAGACCTGTCATATAGATGTCAAGAAGTTCGGCATATCCTGCATTCTTGTAATCCTCTGTAGCCCACCACTGGTATTCCGGAACCTGTGATGGATCATAGTCCTTGCTTGCCCAGTTCACTCCTACCTGGAAATATGTCGGATACCAGGCACCGGTATAATCTCCGATGATAAGGTCAGGCTTGATGGCCTTGAGCTCTTTATGAGTCTTTTCCACGAAATCATGGATCACCATCGCCCTGTACTCAACCCATTTCTTGAAATGCTTGCCTGGAGCCCATTTTGAACGAAGGTTTCCGTTCTCGTCATACCAGCTGAGGATATCTTCAGGGAAATTCTCCACTGTCACGCCTGCATACTCCTCGAACTGCTTCTTGGACAGTTCGCTGAAATCGGATGTGATCTCGTCATAACGCACTCTGTCAAAGATAAGTCCGTCGATTTCAGGATATTTCGTAACGAATTCCTTAAGGATATCTATCTGATACTGCTGCATTTCCGGAATAGACGGATTCATCATTCCATTGTAGTTCGTCTTGACAGATGAAATAGGAACAAGTTCTCCGTTGATGTAACATACAGACTGCCAATGTGCCTTGTCACCGTAAATCACTCCACGGTCAAAGAAATTGTGTCCGCCGGCAAAGACATTCAGAGAACCGAACACCTTCAGTCCCATCTCATGTCCGTACTCGATGAAATAACCGAGCATATCATAATCGCGCGAGCGCTCGACACCTTCCCAGTCGCCCATATAAGGAGCTATGTCACTGTCATACAGGACTTCTCCCATGATCGACTTCATGTCAACCACCACATTCCCGAAACCGAGATCCTTCGATTTCTGAAGGTAGAAGCGGATCGAATCCGGATGCGAAAGGGTCGCGTAATTGGCTTCGCAGTCAAACCACATATAATTATGATTGGTAACCTGCTGATCATCAGCCTTATTTCCACATGACGAAACGGACATCGCCACGAGCATTGCAGTTAATGTAATCAGTATATTCTTCATAATAAGTTATATTAACGAGCAAATTTATAAATATTTTTAATAATTGATAGACATTTTCATATAAATCTTTAAAAATTTATCAATATATAAGGATTCAAGGTCAAGAATGGGTAATTAATACATTTTTCTTTATATTTGTAGGTTGAATTTTGAAATAATTTTAAAAACCACATAATTATGAGCGACAGAAGAGAATTTCTGAAGACAATGGCAATAGGAGGAGCATCAGCCATCATAGCCCCTTCACTGCTGTCATCATGCGCAGGCAACGGAAGCACAGAAGATCCGGTGATTGATACATCCGCCGGAGGATTGATCGTTCCTAAAGACAACGGTCTCAGGATCACAGGAACCTTCCTGGACGAGATATCTCATGACATTCCGCATCAGAACTGGGGTGAGAAGGAATGGGATCAGGATTTTGCATACATGAAGTCAATCGGCATCGACACTGTGATCGACATCCGCTGCGGCTACAGGAAATTCATCACCTATCCGTCTCCGTATCTTCTCAAGAAAGGATGCTACATGCCGTCTGTTGACCTTATCGACATGTTCTGCCGCCTTGCACAGAAGCATGGAATGAAATTCTATCTGGGACTTTATGATTCCGGAGTATATTGGGATACCAAGGACATGAGCCACGAGATCGAGGACAACAAATTCGTGATCGACGAGGTCTGGAAGATGTACGGAGAGAAGTACGACAGCTTCGGAGGATGGTATATCAGTACCGAGATCAGCCGTGACACCATCGGCGCAGTTGACGCATTCCATGCAATGGGAAAGCAGTGCAAGGACGTGTCCGGAGGAATGCCTGTGTTCATATCTCCTTGGATAGACGGCAAGAAGGCCATCATGGGCACGAACAAGGCCGTAAACGACAATGCCGTTTCAGTGGAGCAGCATGAAAGGGAGTGGAATCAGATCTTCGCAGGAATCCATGACGTAGTTGACGCAGTGGCATTCCAGGACGGACATATCGACTACGACGAGCTTGACGCGTTCTTCAGCGTGAACAAGAAGCTTGCTGACAAATATGGAATGAAGTGCTGGACAAATGCCGAGACATTCGACCGCGACATGCCTATCAAGTTCCTTCCTATCAAGTTCGACAAGCTCCGCCTCAAGCTGGAAGCGGCGAAGCGCTGCGGATATGACAAGGCCATCACCTTCGAATTCCCTCACTTCATGAGTCCGCAGTCGGTTTATGGCGCTGCCGGCAATCTGTATAACAGGTATAAGGAATATTTCAACATCAAATAAAGATTCTGTCATCCTGAGCGAAGTGAAGGATCTCAAACATAAAGACATGAAACAGAAAAACACAATGGGATATGTCATCTTCATGGCTGTAGTGGCAGCCATCGGAGGTATTCTTTTCGGATATGACACAGCCGTCATTTCCGGCACGACCACAATTGTAAAGAATCAGTTTGCACTTACGGACATGATGGAAGGCTGGTATGTAGGATGTGCGCTCATCGGATCGATCTGCGGAGTCCTTGTAGCAGGATCGCTCAGCGACTATCTTGGCAGGAAGCTTACCATGCTCATTTCTGCAGCCCTGTTCAGCATTTCTGCAATAGGATGCGCGGTATGCGGAAGCTTTGACGGCCTTGTGGCATACAGGATAGTCGGCGGAGTCGGTATCGGTATCGTATCGATCGTTTCACCTATATATATATCAGAGGTGTCTCCGGCCAAGATCCGCGGAACCCTGGTTTCACTTTACCAGCTTGCCGTAACCATAGGATTTCTTCTGGCTTATCTGATGAACTGGATCATCGACGCGAACATTGACCCTTCGATTGCACTCAGGGCGACAGAAGGAGCAGGCGATATCACACTCTGGCAGAAGGTGATGCATACTGAAGCATGGAGAGGCATGCTCGGCAGCGAGACCATTCCGGCACTCCTGTTCTTCTTCATCATATTCTTTATCCCAGAAAGTCCTAAGTGGCTGATTGTAAACGGAAAACTTGACAAGGCATCTACTGTTCTCAGCAGGATATATTCAACTCCTGATGAGGTCAAGGAAGAAATTGAGGTGACCAATGCATCCTTAAAGGGAGAGACCAAGGGCGCCTGGTCTGACCTTCTGAAACCAGGAATCCTCGTAGCCGTGATAGCCGGAAGCGCGATTGCCATCCTCGGACAGTTCATGGGAGTGAATGCCGTGCTTTACTATGGCCCGAAGATTTTTGCTGATGCAGGTTTCGACAATCCTATGTTCTCGACCGTACTCGTGGGAGTCGTGAACTGTGTCACCACTGTGCTGGCCGTATTCATAATAGACAGGGTAGGACGCAAGCAGCTGATTTATTGGGGAGTAAGCGGCATGATCATATGTCTTCTTGCCATCGGCATCTATTTCGCATGGGGTGCTCAGATAGGCCTTGGCAACGGTTTCATGCTTACATTCTTCCTTGCATATGTATTCTGCTGTGCGATCTCGATTTCAGCCATCGTATTCGTGCTTCTGTCGGAAATGTATCCTAACAGCGTACGAGGACGTGCGATGTCAATAGCAGGCTTCGCCCTCTGGATCGGAACCTATCTCATCGGACAGCTTACACCTGTACTTCTCGGATGGAGCCAGGCCGGAACATTCTTCCTGTTTGCTGTCATGTGCGTTCCATATATGCTCATTATGTGGAAGGTGATACCTGAGACAACAGGAAAGACCCTCGAAGAAATCGAAGCTTACTGGAACAGAAGGAAATAATCCACCTCATAACTATGAAAACATCATTTCTGAACAACATCGACGGAAAGAACGCCTTTCTCAAGAAGAGCATAATCGCCTTATGCATAAACGAGGGCGATTACAGTCTTGCCGACCTGAGTAAAGAGCTCAACACAAGCGTGCCTACCATAACCAAGCTTGTAGGTGAACTGATTGACGAGGGCTTTCTGACCGATATGGGAAAACAAGGTACCAGCGGAGGAAGAAGGCCGAGCATATACGGTCTTAATCCGTCGGCCGGATATTTTGTAGGAACCGAGGTAAGGCGCAACAGCATCAGCGTAGCCGTTACCAACTTCAAGGGTCAGCTTATAGATTATCATGAAGAGGTTCCGTTCTCGTTGGAGAATTCAGAGAAGTCGTTCAGATCGCTCTGTTCATATCTGCTGAGGCTCATTGAAAAGATAGATATCAGCCGCGAAGAAGTGCTGGCCTTCGGATTCAACCTCAGCGGAAGAGTCAACAATGAGACCGGATACTGCTTTACATATTTCATCGGAGAGGACAGGCCTATCGCGTCTTTTCTCGAAGACGAGCTCAAGCGTCCGGTTTTCGTAGAAAACGACTCAAGGGCAATGACCTACGGCGAATATATAAGCGGTATTGCCAACAATGAAGAAGACATGCTTTTCATCAATGTTTCGTGGGGACTCGGAATGGGAATGATCACTGACGGAAAGCTTTCTTACGGAAAGTCCGGCTTTTCAGGTGAAATCGGACACTTTCCTCTCCTGGACAATGATCAGATATGCCACTGCGGCAAGACCGGATGCCTGGAGACAGGAGCTTCAGGATCAGCCATATACAGAATATTCACCGAGAAACTTCGTGATGGCAGAGCATCGACTCTGGCTGAAAGATTTGCCAATGGCGAAGACATCACTCTCGATAACATCCTCAACGCAGCCAATGAAGAGGACGTTCTGGCCATCGAAGTCATAGAAGAAATCGGCTCCGTACTCGGCAGAGCGATAGCCGGACTGATCAATCTGTTCAACCCTGAGCTGGTCGTGATCGGAGGTGTAGTATCAAAGGTCAAGGAATACCTTCTGCTTCCTATCAGAAGTGCGATACAGAAGCACTCCCTCAACATGGTCAACAAAGATACGACTATAAAGCTTTCCAAACTCGGAGAAAAGGCCGGTCCGATAGGCGCGTGCATGCTTTCACGAAGCAAATTGCTTGGATTGATATAACATTTTCATATATAAGACATAAGTGGCTGCGGTCGAACGAAACATCTTCCTTCTTTTCTGTTTCGTGAGCCGCAGCCACTTATGTCTTTATGCTGAATGCTACCTTCTATGAGGGAAAAGCAGGAGCATATCATTGTCAATAGCCTTGTCTGCCAGTTTTTCAGGCACGAAACGCCATTCTCCTATGACAGTCCTGTCTCCTATCTTCGCTGGATCGATATCGCCGTGTTCAACGAGATAGTCATAGAGAATGTTTCGGATCTCCGGATAGTACTCCACCACCCTTTCATCTATCCTGTCAGTGTCGATTCCGGTCTCACGCATCAGTCCACCACCTCCGCTGGCACGGTATGATGTCATGGCTACATTATACTCCGTCTCCGGGTCAAATGCTGTTCCGTCTGCAAGTGACCTGATAATCACGCGTTCTCCCATAGGCTTTGTGACGTCCACATCATAGACAAGTCCCGCAGCCGAATCGAAATTGTATGAACGGTTTATGAACGACCACCTCTTCTGGCCGGTACGCGCATCCGGTTCGTTTATGATCTTGAGAAGGCGGTCATCAGCAGAATCAATGGTATTTATCCACTTATCATATGAATTTTCCAGATAATCCTTGATTTCAGCACCCGTCATCTTCACGACAAAAAGCTGGTTCTCAAAAGGATAGATAGTAAAGAGGTCATTATAGACAAGGGTTCCTGCCTTGACAAAACCGTTGAATGTGAGAGGGGCTGCAAATGAGATCTGAGCCGGAGTGCATCCGAGTGACAGCGTATGGATCAGATTGACATAGTCAGACATACCCCTGTAAGCATCTCGGGTACGGAGATCGGTTTTCAATTCACCGACTTCCTTCAGAGTGAATGCCTTTACCGCCTCGAATTCCGGACGGAAGGTTTCCTGCATTTCCTTATCTACATTCTTTCTGTCAACAGGGAGCAGATCCGCATCCAAGGTCTTGGAAACGACTTTTCCATCCTCCACCTTGAGTTTTACCGTACCATATCCGAGATTGCGGCAATGGCTTCCGGCATTTATGAGGCAGATGCTGTCACTCTTATGTATTACCGGCCTATGATCATGGGCACACACCACGAAATCGACACCCTCCAGACTCTTGAACAGATCAAGTCCCTGGCTTTCGAGGATGCTTCCGTCGCCTTCACCTGTTCCGGCATGAACGGCTACGATCACAACATCGGACTCTTCTTTCTCAGATATCCTGTCAACAACTTCCTGAGCCATCGGTATCAGGGATCCGAATGTCATTCCTTCCCAGAGAAGCGGAGAAAGCCAGCTCTTGATGTTAGGATTGGTAAAGCCGATTATGGTAATGTTCAGGCCATGACGCTTCAATGTGACATATTCCTGGAAATAAGGCTGTCCATTGTCGTCTCTGATTGCATTCGCAGCAAGGAACGGAACCTTCATCGTTCTTACTATACGGTCATATACAGGATGGCCGGTCTCAATGTCATGGTTACCCACTACGACAGCATCATAGCCGATATATTCGACCATACGTGCAAAAAGATGCTTTGACAGAGTATCGACATAATTGAAATAATAAGCGGCATTGTCACCTTGAAGGCAGTCACCTGCATCCAGCAATATCACATTTTCCGCGCCGTCAGCCACACGGATGCTGTCAACATACCATGACACATTCGTAAGGGCATTATTCGTTTCATCCGATACGTAAAGCGAATCAAAATAACGTCCGTGGACATCATTTGTCGTAAGGAGACGGAATGTGTATTCACCGTCCTCAGGGCCGCCACATGAAGCCAGGATGGCTGCAACAGCGGTCAGAGTCATTAAAAGTTTCTTCATATAACTATCTTTTTGCCAATTCGTTGAGATTGAATCGGACGCCCACTACCTGCTGGCATCCGGAATAGATGAAATCATGGAAATGGAATCGTGCGGCAATCCTTATCGAAAGATACCTGCCGACATGAGGCTCGTAATATACTTCCAGCCTGTCATACATTCCGGGACCATCAGAAACATCGTCATGTATCCTGTAGAACGGATCTCCGAAGTATAACCTGTTCCCGTACTTGTCGCCACCTGTGTCGGTGCTGTTATAATACGGCATCATATCCGTTCCATAGAACATCCTGTTGTTTATGCCGACATTCCAGTTCCGGATATCGATATCAAGTTCTGCCCCTCCCGGAAAAACATAATGTCCTACATTTTCACGATCATGCTGCAAAGCCTGAAGCCATCCGAGCCTCAATCCGAACTTCTGCAGATTCATCTGGCGCGCAAGATCGAAACCGATATACGGGTTAAGAAGAATATTGTCAACCACTCCCCTGGCCTTCTTTGATCCGGCGAAATGATACATATATGCGGCATAACCCACATGGAATGAATGAGACACATCTGCTTTTCCAGCTGAAAAGATCATGAACTTCTCCTTCCTTACCTGGCCTTTCTGGCCAAGCCAGTCACATCCGACTTCCACATATCCTTTCGGCCGATGCACCTTCACCAGAAGGCCTTCAAGATTGTTGTCATAGAAAAGAAGGGAATCAGAAAAGAAAGCATCTGAATAATATCCTTCCGTAGCCTTGCGCGGGAAAACTCCTGCATAAAGTTCCAGACCGGTTGTTTCCGATTTCTTCTGCAGCATGTAATACAGAGTGATCTCCTTGAAGAGATCAAGGTTGGAGAGTCGCCCTGAAGCCTCTCCCGATACGGTTCCGGCCAGATCCGAAGATATTGGAGATGCACCGAAATCCTTCATGATATCGATTCCCATCATCAGTCTATGGTTCATAGCCTTATCCTGCTGAGGAATCACGATGCCTATGGAAGGGGTCAGGCGTGAAGCGAAGATCGTCATCGAATTGGTGAAATCGCTGCGGTAATACTCCCTGTTGTCGAACTTCATCTCGAAATCGACATCATATGCAAACCTTACCTTTTCTTCCTGACCGTTCTGAGCGGAAAGCGGATGAAGAGCCACTAAAAGAAGTACGGCGGTCAGTGCAAGGTATATTTCACGGCGTATATTCATTGTCCTTTGGTATAAAATCTTTCAAAGTTAATATATTTGGAGGATTTTTTGGTATTTTTGTGACATATCATCTTTTCAACCTGTTGTTCCCATGCTTAAATTGCAGACACCCGTAACCGACAACCCGTGCAAGGTCGGAATATCATACAAAGACAAGATAATGATGCTTGGAAGCTGCTTCACCGACAGCATCGGAAAACAGCTGGATGACCTCGGCTTTGACGTGATGGTAAATCCTTTCGGCACTCTGTACAATCCCGTTTCCATCCTCAACAGCGTGAAAAGACTGATATCCGGAGAAGATTTCCATGAAGATGAATGTGTGCAGATCGGAGCTGGGGATGAGAGATGGTGCTCTTTCAGCCACCATACCTCCTACGCATGCAGTTCGCGTGAAGCTTTCCTGACTCTTGCGAATTCGAGGCTGCAGAGTGCAAGGGAGCATTTCATGAGATGCAACAAGGTGATCATAACTCTTGGAACGAGCTGGTGCTTCAGGCATATACACAGCGGAATGACCGTTTCCAACTGTCTCAAGCATCTTCCTTCCGAATTCGCCCGATACAGATTGAGTGTCAGCGAAGTATCGGAAGCCCTCAGATTGATGACAGGACTGGGAAACGGACTGGTGGAATGCGCTCCAAAACAGTTCATATTCACAGTCAGTCCTATACGCCATTTCAAGGACGGAGCTCATGGGAACCAGATCAGCAAATCCACCCTGCTACTCGGAATAGAGGAATTCCTCGAGGGATGCCCTGTTGATCTGAGTATGGATCCGTTCTATCCGGCAGATTACTTCCCTGCATATGAAATAGTCATGGACGAACTTCGCGACTACAGATTCTATTCCGAGGACATGTGCCATCCATCAGACCAGACAGTCAACTATATACGCGAACGTTTCCTGAACTGGGCTCTGCCGGCTTCCGAGCATGAGATGCTGCAGGAGAACATCCGCCGGCACAAGCACAACAGTCACAGAATCATCTGATCCCACTTAGCCTGCCGCCCCAGCCCTGCAATCAAAAGCGACGCAATCAACTATCACTCAACAACTTAGCCGCATAGCCTGCCTGCCCAGCCATGCAGGCTTCTCGACCAATCACCTGTTAATCAATAACTTACATTGCACTTGCAATATTTTTTCAAAAAAGTATTGCAGATATGAATTTCTTTGCTACCTTTGCAGTGCACTACTTCACTAATACACTAAAAGAAAATCCCGTAAGGGGCTTAACAATAGACATTTAAACATAAAAGTCATGATCACAATCAAGGATCTGGGTTTCACATATGGTGAGACCGGAGGACTGAAAAGCATCAGTCTCAACAAAGAAAAAGGACATATGCTGCCATCGGACAGATATGTCTTGAAGAACATCAACATGAAGCTGGAAGAAGGACGCATTTACGGTCTTCTCGGCGAAAACGGAGTCGGAAAGACTACCCTTCTAACACTTCTCTGCGGACTGAAGAAACCGCAGACTGGTTCTATAGATATTGATGGGCACGACCCATACGACAGGGAGCCGTCATTCCTCTCAGACCAGTACTACCTCAGCGATGAGGTGGCAGCAGTCAACATGAAGGCGACCGACTATGCCGTGACATATGGAAAATTCTGGGAAGGCTTCGATCTGGAGAAATTCATGGAAGTGATGAGCGTACTTGAGAACGACCCGCAGCAGAAGATGAACAAGATGTCATTCGGACAGCTGAAAAAGACATATATCGCGTTCGCACTCGCCTGCAACACGAAATATCTTTTCATGGACGAACCTACGAACGGCCTTGACATCCCTTCTAAGGCCCAATTCAGAAAGGCTGTGACAAAATACACAAGAGAGGATTCGGTAATCCTGATATCGACCCATCAGGTACGTGATCTTGAGAACATCATCGATCCTATCATCATCCTCGACAAGCAGGACGTGCTCCTCAACGCCTCCATAGCGGAAATTTCCGAGAAACTGTATTTCGATTACACCAGCGAGAGAAATCCGGACGCCCTGTATTGCGAGATGATTCCTGGCGGAAACATCCAGGTCTATCTCAACCAGACCGGAGAAGACAGCAAGGTCAACATCGAGGCCCTGTTCAACACAGTGCACCAGCACAAGGAAATGATAAAAGGAATATTTAACAGATAGACACCATGAAAAACGACATATTCAATTTCAGCAGATTCGGAAAATATTTCGTATCTGACATAAGGACCTGCCGGTCAAATTTCGGCCTCAGTCTCCTGACAATCGCACTGCTGTTTCCTGTTGCGACATACTTCATCACAACGACATTCAACTTTGTGGTCAATTCTGTATGGGATGGTCCTGACATGGGCCTCAGGGTATTCGTTTTCGCCGTAGCAATGCTCTGCATGATCATCACCATGCCGGTTAAATGCTATGGCAGGATCACGGAAAAGCAATACGGATCATCCTGGCTCATGCTCCCGGCATCAAGACTCGAGAAGTTCGTCAGCATGTTCCTGCTTACGTGCATCATAGTCCCTGTAGCAGGCATCGTATTATATCTCGGAATGGATGCATTGATATGCGCATTGGATCACACATGCGGGAAAAACCTTATTGCAGGAGGTATGGAGCTAATCAGGGGAATGGGTGATCTGCAGAGCCTTACAATGAATTTCGTAGATGAAAACGTGACAATCGAAGATGCAGCTGTGGTTCAGGAAATCCTGAAGCAGGTAAGCTCTCCATGGCTCTATGTTGATGAGATATTTGCTATGACTCTTCCATTCCTTCTTGGAGCTGTATTCTTCAAGAGCGGAAAGACTGTAAAGACATTCCTTGCTCTATTCGCGATCAGCACTGCCATCAGCATTGCCGCAACCCCTCTCATGACCAATTGGGCAATGAATATCTTTAACAATATGAATGATGATCCGATGGCTGTAATGGAACTTTTCAGGAACGGATTCTTCAAGCATCTGGTTCTAATTGACATCATCAGCGACACTGTGAGCAATCTCGCCTTAATGGCCGGCATATGGTTCAGGATCAAGACATTAAAGCATTAGAATCATGGAATTCAACAGCAATAAATCAATATATCTTCAGATCTGCGACGCGATATGCGAGCAGGTGCTGAGCGGAGCACTACGACCGGACGAAAGGATCCCGTCGGTACGAGAATACGGAGCCGACATCGGAGTGAACCCCAACACGGTAATGCGCTCTTATGAAAAACTCACAAACGACGGAATCATCTATAACAGAAGAGGAATAGGTTATTTCATCTGTCCGGATGCACGAGAGATCATCCTCGAAGTCCAGCGCAAGGATTTCCTTGAAAACGAGCTTCCTCTGATATTGAAAAGGATGAAGCTTCTGGGCATCAATCCTGCCGATGTGTTATAGTACAGTTTTTGCAATATCGGGAAAAACGACTATATTTGCAACGTACTAAACCAAGCCGGAGTAAAAACAACCCGGAATGAACAGAAATATCCTTAAAAATATATTGATACTGCTGTTGTCCGCAACAGCAGTATTATCATGTTCAGAGGATCTTACCGAAGATCTGTATAATCCTTCATATAAGGAGGGGTATGCAGTAGTTATCTCAGGAACAGCCTCAGACATGGATACGTCACTTCCCATCGAAGAAATAAGAATCACTCTCAAGGCGACCGAGGAACTCGGAAATGGCAGGATGAAGTCTTACGAGAAGTCCTCTTACACTGATAACAACGGAGTGTTCACGATGGAGGTGGAGGGATTCACGAATCCCATATCAGTCAAGCTTACAGCAGAGGATCCTAACGGAATATATCAGTCTGCAACCCATGAGATCCCGATGATTTCATGGGAGTCATCCTACAATATGGCAGGAAACCGCTTCTATGTCAACGAGTGCAGTTTCTATCTGGAAAAGAAGAAGTAAGATGAAGATATTCAGCAACATAACAGCAATCATCACCTGTGTCGCGGCCTTTTCTTCATGTGCACCGACAGCTCACGTTGAAGAGATTCCTTCTCTGGATTGCCAGGTATGCCATTATCTTGACGGCGTCGTCCTGGACCTTGAAGACAACCCGATCGAACATATAAAGGTCACGGCAGACTGGGACAGCAGGACATCTGCACCGGAAACGAAATATACTGACAGCGAAGGAAAGTTCCGCATTGAGGTTTCAGATGATTCGGACTCACCGGTAACCATAACGTTGACATTGGAGGATATCGACGGAGAAGATAACGGAGGTCTTTTCGAGGGCATGGGAGACACGATAACCCTGTTCGACAATGAAAGCGGCAATGAAAGCGCAAATGCTACTGCAATACTGGTTTACCATCTGAATCGCGCCACTGCTTCGGAGAACAGCCCACAATCTTGACGAACTGTCTGTGGAAATTCGAACGGTCGCTGAATCCTGCGACTTCTGCAATCATATTGATCGAAGCGTCCTTGTTGTCAAGCAGGAGACGCTTCGCTTCTTCTATACGCAGCATGGTCCTCCAGGTCTTGAAATCCATTCCCTTACGCATAAGGAAATAATGATGAAGCACTTCCTTCGAGGTATTCAGTTCCTTCGCTATCTCTTCACGGCTCTTGTCATATTCCGTATATCTTTTTTCCTGAACCCATATATCAAGAGAACGCTCAAGCTTTCTGAACTCCCCTTCATTCACGGCATTGAGAGGAGCAGGGGCATCCGTCTGTTTCTTTCCTTTACGTCTCTTGTTCTCATTGATCTTGTTGATCAGATCCTCGCCGGAGAGCGTCTTATGGGCGAATGCGTCAAGCACAAGTCTGTGGCTGCCGATGAATGATATATAATTTGAGGAAAGATAAAGCATGTATATCAGATACCATAAGGTATATAGAGAGGCCACTTCCATCTTGTAGTCAAGCCACCAGTACAGACCGAGATAAACAAGCACGAAGAGGTTTGTCAGCATTGAAATGACGTAACAGAACTTCACCCATTTGATCTTATGGCTCTCATCCTCATCATAATAGTTCTCAAGTTCCTTGAGAGAGTGCTTGTAGGCTCTGTCAAAGTAAACGATATACGTTATGGACTGTATCAGGAATGCGGTCAGGGCGATTATGCATATGAACCAGAAATATGTCATGTTAGCCGACTTGTACGACTCCAGAAGCATGAATGCCACCAGAGCCGAAACAAACAGTCCCGGAACGAAATACCTTTCTCCTCTGTGCTTCTCGGTCTTGAGAAGGGCGATCATCGAATATGATATGATGGATGTCGAGAAATGTACGACAATATAGATCGTCAGCATCATGAACATCTCCCAATCCCAGATAGCCTCGCTGCCGTACTGTGACATCGCATAGAACATCATGAAACTGCATATCAGAAAGCTTACCACTATAGCGAGCTTCGAGTTCTTCAGTTTCACGCTGTAGTCCGAGTGCGGGATATTTATGAGCATGAGAAGAACAGCAAGGACAGTCGAGCCTACCCCCACAATCAGCGGAACCGCCGTCTCCGGATTAATATTGATCGATATCATGTTACAATCTGCGAAAATACGGATTTTTTTCGTTATTTTTGCAACCGTTTTCCCCGATTTTTACGACAAGGAAGGAACTTGACAGAAATATACCAGGCAATATGATGGACATCAACACTATAGAGCGATTCGACGATATCGCCACACCATTCTACTTTTACGACATGGAACTGTTCCGCAAGACGGTTGACCATGTCGCTGAGCTTGCTGTGAAGCATGACATAAAGGTACATTACGCAATCAAGGCAAACGTAGAGAGAAGGCTTCTCGAATACATCAGTTCCAAGGGATTCGGTGCAGACTGCGTAAGCGGCAACGAAGTCCTGCATGCTCACAGCTGCGGATTCCCTGCCAGCAAGATCGTCTATGCCGGTGTCGGCAAGAGCGATAGGGAGATATATGACGCGATGCAGCTTGGCATAGAAGCATTCAACTGCGAGTCTCTTCAGGAGATATTCGTGATAAATGAAATGGCCCACCTTCACGGAATGAAGGCCAGCGTCTCGGTCCGAATCAACCCTGACATCGATGCCCACACTCACAAATATGTAACTACAGGACTCTACGAGAACAAGTTCGGCATATCGAACCATGAGTTTGACAAGCTGATAGAGTTCCTTCAGAAAAGCGAACACATAGACTTCTTCGGTCTTCATTTCCACATCGGATCTCAGATCACAAGAGTGGATGAGGTGTTCTCGCTCGAGTGCAAGAGAGTCAATGAAATCGTAAAATACTTCGAGAGCAAGGGCCTTACCGTAAGGAACATCAATCTAGGAGGAGGACTTGGTGTGGATTATGATGATCCGGACGGCAATCCGATACCGGATTTCGCGACATGGTTCAATGCCATCACTGAAAACATCATAAGACGTCCTGATCAGGCCGTGCATGTGGAACCTGGCCGTTCTTTGGTTGCACAATGCGCATCCCTCATTTCAAGGGTGCTCTTTGTAAAAAGCGGAGAGACCAAGAACTTCCTGATCATGGATGCCGGTATGAATGACCTTATCAGACCTGCCCTTTACGGAGCATACCACAAGATCGAGAATCTTTCTGCTATCCAGAGGTCGTTCTTCCCTACCTATCAGGCATATGACATCGTGGGACCGGTATGCGAGTCCAGCGACGTATGGGGTGCAGGACGCCTTCTGCCTCTCAGCGTGAGAGGAGACCTTATGGCAATACGCAGTACGGGAGCTTACGGACAGGTCATGGCCAGCAGATACAACATGAAGGATCTGGCACCCGCGGTATTCAGTGACAGGCTGGATGAGGCTCCGAAGGCCACCGATTACTTCGCATAAATTGCCGGCAATGACGTCCCCGGCCGGATCGGGGATCTGGAAAGAATAATAAAAGATATTACAATATGTTCGAGAATTTAAGTGAAAGACTTGAGAGATCGTTCAAGATACTCAAGGGTGAAGGAAAGATTACCGAGGTCAATATCTCGGAGGCGATGAAGGACATCCGTCGTGCCCTGCTGGATGCCGACGTAAGCTATAAGATAGCAAAACAGTTCTGCGATGACGTGAAGAAGAAGGCCATCGGTCAGAACGTGCTTACTGCAGTCAAGCCTCAGCAGATGATCGTAAAGATCGTACACGATGAGCTTGCAGCATTGATGGGAAGCAATGCTTCAGACATCAACCTCAAGGGCTCTCCTGCAGTCGTTCTCGTTGCCGGTCTGAACGGTTCAGGTAAGACGACATTCTCAGGAAAGCTTGCTCTCAACATCAAGAGCAAGAGAGGTATGAAGGTTCTGCTTGCTGCCTGCGACTATTTCCGTCCTGCCGCAATCGATCAGCTGAAGGTTCTTGGAGAACAGATCGGTGTAGAGGTCTATTCTGAGGAAGGAGTAAAGGATCCAATCCAGATCGCTCAGAATGCCATCGCTAAGGCAAAGGCTGAAGGTTATTCTGTAGTGATCGTCGATACAGCCGGTCGTCTTGCTGTTGACCAGGAGCTCATGGATGAGATCTCGGCACTTCACAGCGCTCTCAGGCCTGCAGAGACCCTCTTTGTTGTCGATGCCATGACAGGTCAGGATGCCGTAGAGACTGCAAAGGCATTCAATGACAGGCTCGACTTCGACGGAGTTGTACTCACAAAGATGGACGGTGACACCCGTGGTGGTGCGGCACTCTCGATCAAGGCCGTTGTAGGAAAGCCTATCAAGTTCGTCAGCATGGGTGAGAAGATGGAGGCGCTCGATGTATTCCATCCGGCACGTATCGCCGACCGTATCCTCGGCATGGGTGACGTGGTATCCCTCGTGGAGAAGGCTCAGGAGCAGTTTGACGAGGCTCAGGCACGCGAACTGAAGAAGAAACTCGCCAAGGATCAGTTCACTCTCTGGGATTTCTATCAGCAGATACAGCAGATCAAGAAGATGGGTAACATCAAGGATCTCGCATCCATGATCCCTGGTATGGGCAAGGCTCTGAAGGATGTCGATATGGACAATGACTCGTTCAAGGGCATTGAGGCAATCATTCTTTCCATGACTCCATATGAGCGCGAGCATCCTGACTGCATCAACGGAAGCCGCCGCAAGAGGATCGCAGACGGATCAGGTACCTCACTTCCTGAAGTCAACAAGCTCCTGAAGCAGTTCGAAGGAACCCGTAAGATGATGAAGACAGTCATGGGTGCCAACATGGGCAACATGATGAAGGGTGCGATGAGACGCAGAAGATAGTCTCACATCATAGCAAAAGACATCCAGCCCCGTGAGTCGCGAAGCAGAAAGAAAGTGAAATGCTTCGCTCCTTCACGGGGCTGGATGTCTTGTAATAATCTGCTATTCCGACTTCAGGTATTTGAGCCAGAATTCGCGGTTATCGTTCTGGAAATGCTGACCCTGGTAGCCGCGATAGCCGTGCATTCCGTCAGGATAGATCATGAACTCGAACTTCTTGCCATGACGATGGAGTTCGTTGATGAGCCAGAGAGAGTTCTGAAGATGCACATTATCATCACCTGTCCCATGTGTAAGCTTGAGCATGACCGGCTCGACACCTTCCGGTGTGCCGTACTCTACAGGATATTCAGACACATAATTGATAATGCTTCCGGCCTTGTATCCGTCCGGATTGGCCTGAGGCGTATCCATATAACGCTCAGTATAATGGGTATCATAGAGAAGCCAGTCATAGACTCCGGCTCCCGCGATTCCGTAATGGAACTTGTCCGATGCTCTGAAAAGTATGAGCGCAGTCATCATTCCGCCATATGAGAATCCTTCGATACCTATCTTCTCATCACGGACGTACGGTTTTTCCATAAGCCAGTCAGCCCAGTCACAGAAGTCCTCAAACTCTACGACTGAAAGCTGACGATAGATCATATCCAGGCCTTCGCGACCGTTGTGGCCCTCTGCACGCGGATCGACTGTGATCTGGATTATCTCATTGTCAGAATACCACTGGTTTGAAGAATTAGGAGTGATCCAGCGGTCATTCACCTGAGGTGAATCCGGGCCTCCGTATATATCGACATGTACAGGATACTGCTTTGCCGGATCAAATGACTTAGGATAAACGATCATACCCGGAAGAGTGAATCCGTCCCTGGTCTGCATGTGGACAAGCTGGCCGAGAGCGTACTTAGATGCATCATAATCAGGGCCCTGCATGTCAGCAACCACATATCCTGCGAGGTCGTATCCTTTCTGCTTCTTCGCAGGAACTGCCGGCTTGCGGAGGTTTGCAGGCTCGATATCCTCGTTATGTCCTTCAGAAACAACACCGCCTGATGTCGTGAATACAGCCACTCGCGTAGGAGTAGTCACATTCGAATAAGCCGCAGAGAAATACTTTCCGTCAGGAGAGAATCTTACACCGGTAACATTATATGCCGGATCGGTAAGAGCCTTGATGACTCCCTTGGAATCCACCTTGTAAAGAGCCTGACGCACTGTAGCATCGCGTTTTGCAGTAAAATAGACTTCACCTTTCTTCTCATCAACGCGTTGGATTGCGACAGACCAGTTGGTCCCATCGGTAAGACGGCGGAATTCCTTGCCATCATAAGAAAGGAAATATATCTGCTGCCATCCTGTCTCGAATTCACGTGACATATACAGTCCCTTGTCAGTGAACACCACGCCATCGAACCAGTTGAGCCATGTCTTGTATGTCTCATTATATACATGCCTCTTGCTGCCGTCAGCTATATTGACTGCATAAAGGTCTATCGTATTCTGAAGGCGCGGCATACGGGCAATGAAGAATTCCTTGCTGTCCGGTCCCCAGAACGGTATTCCGAAATACTGGTCAAGTGTCGGATCGAAGTCAGCCCATACGATTTCCGGACTGCCGCATTCACCTGAACCGCTCAGAGGGCATCCCTCGCAGGCACCAAGGTCAATGATTCCGATACGCACCTGCGGATTTGTCTGTCCGGCCTTCGGATAACGTGTCTCGCTTAGCGAACCGCCGAGGCCTAAGTCTGTGACCTTTGGACTCTGTGACTGTGAAGCGGCAGCCTGAGGGTTCGGATAAGCAGAATAGATCGGGAACATAGGAACTTCGCTGTTGTCGAAACGGTAGAATCCTATCTTCCTGCTGTCAGGTGACCACCAGAAAGCCCTGTATCTCGAAGGACGTCCCAGAATCTCCTCGTAATATACCCAAGAAGCATATCCGTTAAGGATGACATCTGTACCGTCATGAGTCAGACGGGTCTCCTTTCCGCTTGCGATATCCACGACATAGAGGTCATTGTCACGAGTGAAGGCAAGCTTGGTCGAATCCGGCGAATATGTCAGATTCACTGCTCCTTCCGGTCTCAAAGGGAAATCGGAAAACTTTGCCGGAGCCTTTATGCCCTCTGTCCTCTTAACTTTCCTGGCATTAAACACAAACGATGCATCATCTTCATACGTACCATCGTATGTAAAGATAACTTCCTCATTACCAATCCATTTCCAAGCTCGAGGAATCTGATTGAACTCCTGAGCACCTGCTGTCAAAGCCGAAACGGCCAGCAAAACAATCGCTAAAACTCTATTCATAATTCAAAAATATAATATCCTGTGCAACGTAAACTATTATAAACCAAGCCTTTACGCAACAAGCCTGCATGGCAAGGAAGGCAGGCTTATCAGCTAAAACACTGCATGACAAGCAGTTAAGCTGCTCTACACCAATCAACAGTCTTTGAAATTTACCAGATAGACCTTCTCGGTCGCTCGCGTTATGGCCGTATAAAGCCATTTAAGGTCATCGACGACAAGATCCTCCTGCCAGAAAGGATTGTCTATAAACACACATTTCCATTGTCCGCCCTGAGATTTATGGCAGGTCACGGCATTGGCATATTTGAGCTGCAAGGCATTGTAATACTTGTCCTCACGTACAGCCTCATACCTTTTCTTCTTTGTCGTGATATGGGCATAATCCTCATTCACGCCCTGATACAGCATGTTTGACTGCTCATATGTAAGAGAGGCACTTTCAGACTCAAGCGTATCAAGAATAACCTTCGCAACGATCTCCTGATCGTCATAGTCCGGGAAGGAGATACGGGCTTCCGCGAAATGCAGACCGTATCTTTCCTCATATTTCGAAATCCTCTGCAGCTTCGCTATATCGCCATTGGCTATATAGTCCATGCCCTCGACCCCCTCCAGGAACTGATAACAGTTCTTGACGATCATCAGCTTGTCATCACGCACCAGACGTTCCTCCTTGAACTGTACGGTGGACCGGACGCCCATATTATATTTTATGGCGCGTTTGTTCGAACGGCAAAGGATTATCGTATCATCCTCACCATAAGTCGCATACGCATCGGAAATCTTCTCTATGAGATCCCCTCCTCCGATTCGTTCGATGTCATCGAAAGAATCCGTTTCAAGGCCGAGATCGCATATATCCATCACTCCAGGGCCATATGCAAGTTCCTCCTGAAGCTGCCTTATTATGGTCGCATTATATAGGATACCGGATTCCTTCTGCTGCCTGACCACTGTCGAGAGTTCGGCAAAGCTGACTCCTCCCATCATCTTCATATATTCCGGCAGCAATGCAGGGCTGGCATCAAGTCCTACAGGAGGAAGCTGGGCTGAATCACCGATGAGAATGACCTTGCATCCGGCTCCTGACCTCACGAATGAAATCAGATCTTCCAGAAGATTGCCGGAGCCGAAAGAAGTGGAAGACGGCTGCTGTCCGGCATCTATGCCTATAAGCGAAACCTCGTCAACAATGAATAGGGTATCCTTGTCCTTGTTCGGCGCCAGACTGAACTGTCCGAAACCGTCTCCCCCGACCGATTTCTGCCTGTAAATATGCTTATGGATCGTATATGCCGGCTGACCTGCATATGATGACAGGACCTTCGCTGCACGTCCGGTAGGAGCCAGAAGGATACATTTCGTCTGGAACTCCTTCATGACAGATATCACTGCCGAAACAGCTGTGGTCTTTCCTGTTCCGGCATATCCGTTCACGACCAATATATCACCGTCATCCGTACTTACGAAATCAGCGACCTTCCTGAGCAGATCATCCTGACAGGATGTCGGTGAAAACGGAAGACGTGACACAAAGCCCGAATAAAGAAAATCACTCCTTCCCATCATCCGTTCCTCCTGAAAATCATGGAAATCGCCACAAGTACGGGATATATCTCCACACGGCCGAGGAACATATCGAATGTATATATTAGCTTCGCCATTGCCGGCTGTGCGGAATAGCTGTCGAGACTTCCTATTTCGCCAAGACCTGGACCGACACTGCCGACTGAGGCTATGACACCGGAAATCGCCTCTGTCGCATCACAACCGCATATCATGACGGCAATGATCGATACGAATATCACAAGGAAATAAACGACGATGTACATCAGAACGGCATGTACTGCACTGTCTGCAAGATGCTGGCCGCTCAATCTTGCATGAGATACTGATGAAGGATGAAGCCTGTGCTTGATTTCGTTAGAAATTGCCTTGAAGGCTATCAGGATTCGGTCAACCTTGATTCCTCCTGTAGTCGAACCGGCACATCCGCACTGAAAGGATGCGAGAAGCAGCACAATGCCGGCAAGCCACGGCCACAATGAATTGTCACATATCGCGAATCCTGCTGTGGACATATAGCTGACTACTGTGAATGCCGAATCCATCGCCGCCTTTCCGAATGAATCATAACCTCCATCCGACATAAGGAAGAATGTGATTATGACTGACATCACAAGGATGGAGCCCAGGTAATATTTCACCACTGAATTCCTCATAGGCTTCAGTGAGCGCGTGGCAAAGACTGCATATATGTGTCCGAAATGCATGGCACAGACAGTCATGAAAACAAGGAAGATGACGTTTATCAGATCCGAATCATATGCACCTACGGACAGGTTGCGCGTACTGAATCCACCTGTTGCAGCAAGACTGAATGCATGGTTGACAGCGTCAAAGAGCGGCATTCCGGCTGCCCATAACGACAGCAATGCAGCGAGTGTCAGGGAAACATAGACTGTAGTTATGATCCACACGACTTTGGTGGATTTATATCTGTAGCCTTCCTTGGAAAGGGATGACATCTCCATATTCGTGAGCCTCAGGCGATACGGGCTTGCCTCCGGTATTACCAGAAGAAGGAATACCACGACTCCCAGACCTCCGATATAATGAGTGGAAGAACGCCAGAAAAGAAGGCTCTTCGGCAGTGCCTCGATGTCATTCAGAATAGTCGAACCTGTTGTAGTGAATCCGGACACGCTTTCGAACCATGCATTGATCAAAGTGAATTCACCGCCGTAAAGGACATATGGAAGCATTCCGAAAATGAATGACAGAACCCATGAGAGGACTATGGTCATGATTCCGTCCTTCATCGACAGAGACTGCCGCCCTCGGACGAATATGAACGGGAAAGCACCTACGATAAGGGTTATGATGAAGCTTATAAGCAACGGGCCAAATGCATCATCACGCCCATAGATGACCGAAACGACCATCGACAGGAACATGAACAATGCGCTGACCAGCAGCGCCTTGCCTACATTGACCGATATTGCCTTGACATTCATCATCACTCAGCTGTACAATCGGAAATAGTCTGGAAAAGCCTTTCCCTCTCGTCTCTGAGGGCCTTTATCCTTTTCTTGTATTCAACATTCTCCTCGATCAGCTCTGTAACCCCGGTATTTATGTTTGCAAGCTGATCATCTCCGTCAAACTCATATACATGTCTTCTTCCCGTAAGGCGGTAGCTGTCGATTCCGTCAGACATCCTGTATATAGGCTTTACATAATATGCCATTGTGAAATAGAGCAGAAGGACGATGAGAAGAAGTCCCGCACCGACAGACACCACGCCAGGAATGATGCTTCTGTAAAATCCGGCATCAAAATCAGCAGAATTGCGCAGAAGTTCATCATGAATGACTTCGTTCAGGGACATGAGATCCTGACGAAGCTTTGTGTAGCGTGGCTGAAGACTTCCGAAGAACCACTCTCCGGTATTGACATTATCAGCCAGGAAGATCTCATCGAATTTGAGAGATGTCTTCATGAACGCATCGAAGGACATGACGACAGAATCCACTTTCGGGAGCATTCTCGATGACGTGAATGAGCTTCTCAACGAGTCGGACTGGGCATTGAAATAGTCAAGATTGAAGTCCGGCATCAATGAGATGTCGTTCTGGACAACTACCGCAAGCATCTGGTCATTGTATTCCTGGGTCAGATCCGCCAGCTTCTGCGAGAGGTTGATGCTCTTTATATTGGCGGCGATGAGTTCTGATACATAGTCGCTCATACGGCGGTATTCGATTATGGAGATCACGCTGGAGAGCAGCAGGATCATGGCCAGAGAGCCGAGACTGAAGAACAGCTTCTTCTTCATTGAAGGTTTCTTCTCCTTTTTCTTTCTTATGTTCAAGACAACCATCTTATAATGTTTATACAACTTACAAATATAAGGATTTCTTATTATATTTGATGTCTGATTTCAGCTAATCCTAATTCTCATGAAACGAAATCTTTTTTTTACATCATTGTCAGTTGCCCTTGCGGTGTTTTCCGGATGCAGCAATCCTGATCCGGACGAATTGTTTTCTCCAGAGCACGTACTCTGGTATGACGAGCCTGCGGAATTGTGGGAGGAGACTCTCCCGCTTGGCAACGGACGCCTGGGAATGATGCCTGACGGAGGTGTTACCGAGGAGAGGATAGTCCTGAACGAGATTTCAATGTGGAGCGGAAGCGAAGCCGATTATTCGAATCCTGATGCTGCGGAGAGCCTGCCGGAGATCAGACAGCTTCTGCTTGAGGGAAGAAATGCCGAGGCTCAGGAGGTCATGTATGAAAGGTTCGTGCCTCATAAGCCTTCTGACGGCGGCACATATGGCGGTTACCAGACCCTTGGTGATCTGTATATTGATTATCATACCGGTTTCAGTGGTGACTGTTTCCTGGAACTAAATCCCTCCCACTCCTGCGGAGCGGGCCTGCCCGGCGGGCTAAAGCCCTGCTGCTCAGGCACGAATGTCCACAGGACATTCTCTAAAGGCCTTCGCGACCGTTCACAGGGCCACGAGCGACCATGGTTCCAGGAAACAGTCACCACTGAAACCGGCAGCAGTACCATATACAGAAGATGGCTGGATCTGAGGGAAGGAACGGCTTATACGGAGTATGGAGACAGCAGCGTAAGATATAGCAGAAAATATTATGTATCAAGAGATTCCGACGTCATGATCGTGGAGATCGGAGCTGATGTAAAGGGTGCTGTGGGATTTGACGTGAGGATGAGCAGGGAGCAGAACTGCAGGGCGGAGATATGCGGCGAGGGACTTATGAAGATCAGCGGGAATCTTGACAGCGGCACCGAGAAGCCGGGAACAGGATATGCCGCATATGCGAAGGTGATCACAAAAGGAAGGAATGCATCGGTAACGAACGACAGTACATATGTCAGGGTCAGCAGGGCTGACAAGGCATGGATCGTGATATCTGCAGCTACAAGTTTCTTCGAGGGGGACGGATATGACAGCAAGGCTCTTGATATTCTCTCCAAGACGACTGACAGATTCGATCCTGAGAGGATGCATAAGGCAGCTATCACTGCCCACAAGGAATTGTACGACAGGGCTGGCGTAAGCATATCCAATGAGGCGGAAAGCGCGATGCTGCCTACAGACGAGAGGCTTGTGGCATATGCCGAAGGGGCGAAGGACAATGCTCTGGCCGCCCTTTATTACAACTATGGAAGATATCTTCTCATAGGCAGCACACGCGAAGGAAGTCTGCCGCCGAATCTTCAGGGACTCTGGGCCAATACATATCAGACCCCTTGGAACGGTGACTATCACACAAACATCAATGTGCAGATGAACCATTGGATTGTGGAGCAGGGTAATCTCAGCGAACTGCATCTGCCTCTCACCGAGCTTGTACTGAGGATGATACCAAGCGGAGAAAAGACAGCAAAGGATTTCTATGGTCCGGAGGCTGAGGGATGGGTACAGCATATGATGACGAATGTATGGAATTTCACCGCTCCTGGCGAGCATCCTTCATGGGGAGCTACAAACACCGGAGGAGCATGGCTCTGTGCCCATCTGTGGGAGCACTATGCATTTACCGGTGACATGGAGTATCTGGAAAGGGTATATCCGGCCTTGGAAGGATCGTCAAGATTCTTCCTTTCGACCATGATACGGGAGCCGGAGAACGGATACCTTGTAACAGGCCCTACGTCATCTCCTGAAAACAGTTTCTGGCTTGATGGCAGACAGGTAAGCATCTGTATGGGACCGACCATGGACAACCAGCTGGTAAGAGAGCTTTTCACCAATACGATTTCTGCTGCGGAAATCCTGGGAAAGAAAGACGGATTTACAGCCAAGCTTGAAGATGCCCTCGGAATGCTGGCCCCTCATAGTATCAGCAAAGAGGGATACCTGATGGAATGGCTGGAGGATTATGAGGAAACCGACATACATCACCGTCATGTCTCCCATCTGTACGGACTTCATCCGAGCAATCAGATCTCTCCGACAAAAACACCGGAACTGGCCGAGGCATGCAGGGCCACACTGAACCGCAGAGGCGACGAGGCAACAGGATGGAGCCGTGCATGGAAGCTGAATTTCTGGGCTCGTCTCGGAGACGGAGACAGGGCGTTGAAGCTTTTCAGAAGCCTGCTTTTCCCTGCATGTGAGAACGGAAAGGCAAGCTGGCATGTAAGCGGAACATATCCTAATATGTTCTGTTCGCATCCTCCTTTCCAGATTGACGGCAATTTCGGAGGGGCGGCCGGCATCGGCGAGATGCTGATCCAGAGCCATGAAGGATTCATAAATGTGCTTCCTGCCTTGCCTTCGGAATGGCCGGACGGAAGTCTCCACGGCTTCAAGGTGCGTGGCGGTGCGACAGTCGATCTCTCATGGAAGGACGGAAAGCCTGCCGAACTCACCATTACAGGCGGTTGGGAGAAAAAAATAACCGTCACAACATGTGACGGCATCAGGGAAATAGAGCTTGAACCGGGAGAGAAGATGACATTGAAGTTCTAATCTGCTGTAACCTCTCCCCTCTTGAGCTTCACGTCCATCCATACCTTCTGTACGGAAAACATCATGGTCTGCCCCAGCTGCCGGAATGCATGTTTCGGAAAGACGGAAAACAGTTCATATACTCTTACGAAATGAGCAAGGAAAGAACGGGACTTATCCTTTATATAGTCCTGGCTTTTCTTCGTGAATATCGACCTGCGCTTGCCGAAATTGCCTTCATCAAGAATCCTGCGGGAGATCTTTCCGACCAGGTCTGAATACCTGCCGTCATACAGAGGGAACTCATCCTTAGGAAAGCCAAGCATATCCACAAGAAGACAGCCGAAAGCCTGCCAAGGCTTCAGCATGTCCATAGATATGATCATTTCTCTCAATGCATCGATATCTATATGGCTTCTGCGGGCATGAAGGAACATCATCCAGTCGCATATCTGCCTGTATCCGACTCCCTCATAAAGAAAATGACGGAACATATGTCCGAAAATATAGAAGGCATTGAAATCATCAGACGGAGTATCGACAGGCACGCCCAGAAAATCCATACGGACAGTACCTTCCGACATTCCTCTGTCGGACGCCTGCTGATATATCCTGTCAAGACGACGTGTGGGGTAGGTCTCAGTAAAGCGATGTACTTCAATCTCGAGATTGCCTACATGCACATCGAAATGTATTCCTATATCCAACTTCCTTACATCATCAATATCTGACGCAATGGTTTTCAGAATGTCATATGCCTTCCGGTAATCTTCACAGCCGACATAAAGGTCAACATCGCCGCATTGTCTCAGCTTAGGGGCGGGATAATATGAGGCAAGTCCTTGTCCCTTAAGGAGTACAGGGCGAATCCCTTCCTCAAGCAGAAGACCGACCGACTTGGAAATGAGAATATTCAGGCGGTCGGCTGTCATCATATTGGCCATCATGAAGGAGCGCAGCTTCTCCTGAGTCTTTTCAGAAAAACGGCTGTTGATTTCCCTGTCAGAAAGCACCACATCGGCCACAAGTGCCAGCACGGACTGGGACTTTGCAAGATTGAACACCCTGCCCCATTCCTTGAAATCATGAGGGATCTCCATAGGAGTTCCCCACATGGCACTTCTCAGAAGAGAGAAAAACACTTCCTCATGACGTTCCATTTCCTTACTTCTTCAATGAGTTATACTTCTCGAGAGCCTTTTCAAGAATGAAAAGAGCACGCTGAAGGTCATCCTTCTTGAGGACATAAGCTATTCGTACTTCGTCCTTTCCCATGCCCGGAGTAGAATAGAAACCGCTTGCAGGAGCCATCATGACAGTCTCACCTTCATAATCGAAGTCGCTGAGACACCATTCGCAGAACTTGTCGGCATCATCAACCGGCAGCTTTGCAACAGTGTAGAACGCTCCCATCGGAATAGGAGAATAAACTCCGTCAATCCTGTTGAGTCCGTCAACCAGACATTTCCTGCGCTCCACATATTCCTCATATACATCAGCTGCATAATCCTCGGTTCCCTCGATAGATTCCTCAGCGACGATCTGGCCGAGGAGAGGAGGACTGAGTCTTGCCTGGCAGAACTTCATGACAGCTCTGCGGACATCAGCATTTCTTGTCACCAATGCACCGATACGGATACCGCATTCCGAATATCTCTTGGAAACGGAATCGACAAGTACCACATTGTTTTCGATGCCCTCCAGATTCAATGCAGAAATATATGGAGATCCGGTATATATGAACTCACGGTAAACCTCATCCGAGAAAAGATAGAGGTCATACTTCATCACGAGGTCACGGATCTGGTTCATCTCGGCACGCGAATAGAGATATCCTGTCGGATTGTTCGGATTGCATATCAGGATGGCCTTCGTACGCTCTGTGATAAGTTCCTCGAACTTCTCTACCGGAGGCAGGGCGAAGCCTGTATCAATGGTAGAGGTTACGGTCTTTATAACAGCTCCAGCCGAAACTGCAAAAGCCATATAATTGGCGTAAGCTGGCTCCGGAACAATAATCTCATCACCTGGATTCAGACATGCCAGGAAAGCGAAAAGAACAGCCTCCGAGCCACCGCTGGTCACTATTATATCATTTACAGACAGTTCGATACGGAACTTTCTGTAATAGTTCCTGAGCTTCTCCCTCAATGAGAGGAATCCCTGTGAAGGGCTGTATTCCAACACCTTGCGGTCAACTGTCTTTAGCGCGTCCAGAGCTTTCTGAGGAGTCGGAAGATCCGGCTGACCGATATTGAGATGATATACCTTTATACCTCTTGCCTTGGCCTCGTTTGCGAGAGGGGCAAGTTTCCTGATAGGTGATGAGGGCATCTGAAGTCCTCTATGTGAAATCTTCGGCATACTACACTACTGTTTAGATTAACCATAATATTCCTTGTACCACTGTGCGAACGCACGCAATCCTTCGCGAAGCGATGTCGATGGCTTGAAGCCGAAATCGCGTTCAAGAGCCGAAGTGTCGGCATATGTCACGGGAACGTCTCCAGGCTGCATAGGAACAAGTTCCTTGTGCGATTCGAAATCATAGTCCTCCGGAAGGACACCTGCGCGGAGAAGCTCCTCCTGAAGGATGGTCACGAAGTCAAGAAGGTTCTCCGGCTGGTTGTTTCCGATATTATAGACTGCATATGGAGGAACCGGGAGTCCGTCCTCGCCCACCTGCTTTGCAGGAGCTTTCTGCATCACGCGGATTACTCCCTCGACGATATCGTCAACGAATGTGAAGTCACGCTTGCAGTTGCCATAGTTGAAGATCTGGATCTTCTCACCCTTCACAAGCTTGTTCGTAAAGCCGAAATAAGCCATGTCAGGACGGCCGGCAGGGCCATATACAGTAAAGAAACGGAGTCCGGTCGAAGGTATGTTGTAAAGCTTGCTGTATGCATGAGCCATCAGCTCGTTGCTCTTCTTTGTAGCCGCATAAAGGGAAACAGGATTGTCAACCTTGTCATCTGTAGAATACGGAACCTTCTTGTTGGAACCATAAACTGAAGAAGACGAGGCATATACAAGATGCTCTACTCCACCTTCATACTGTCCGTATGAATTCCTGCAGGCCTCGAGGATATTATAGAATCCTATGAGGTTCGCCTCGATATATGCGCCGGGATTGGTAATGCTGTAACGCACACCTGCCTGAGCGGCAAGATTCACGACAACCTGAGGCTTATATTCCTCAAATACCTTATCAATCAGCGCCTTGTCTGCGATGTTTCCTTTGATGAAAGTAAAATCAGGATACTGCTCGAGCTCCTTGAGACGTTCCTCCTTCAGACGCACATCGTAATAATCATTCATATTGTCGATACCCACTACTGACGGGTTATCGTATCTCTTGTATATCGCCTTCACCAGATTGCTTCCTATGAATCCGGCGGCTCCGGTAACTAATATTGTCATAATCTGTTGTTTCTTGTTATATAGATCCTTCGCTTCGCTCAGGATGACAGGATTAATATAATGACAGGGTCATCCGAACAACTGCTTTGCTTCCTCGTAACTGTCAAGGCTTCCTATATCAAAACGTCCGGCACTCATAGGCCATGCATGCATCACGGTATTGTCAACCATATAATGTGCGAGATTTCCCGGTGCATCCTTACCGCATCCGTTCTCGACGCTGTGACGCACGAGAGGAAGATCCTTCCTCAGGTAAATATAGAACGGAGGCACAGCCCAATGGGACTTCGGTACCTGAGGTTTCTCCTCCATGTTCAGCACGCGGTTGTTCTCATCGAGAACAACGACGCCGGTACGCTGCAGTCTTTCGATGCTCGGCTGCTCGTGGCACATGATGCATGACGAGCCTTTCTCCTTCGCGAAATCCACGAACTCCTGAAAACTGAACATCAGGATATTGTCCGCAGCGACAACGAGAAGGTCATCGTCAATGGCAAACTTTTCCATCGCAAAAAGAAGGTCACATACGGCTCCGAGACGTGTTTCGTTGGTTGACGTGCCGTCATCAACGATGGTGATCGGCTTCGTATAATTCTGAGCAGCAGCCCATTCCTCGAAGATGTGGGCGAAACGATGGTTCGTTATTATTATATGTTCATCGATGTCTTCGATACGGTCGATGTCATCAAGCATACGTCCGAGTATAGTCGAGTCCCCTATCTGAAGAAGAGGCTTCGGAAAGTTTCTGGTCAGTTCGCCAAGCCTTGTGGCGTATCCTGCGGCGATTACAATATTCTTCATTTCATATGAATAGATCCTTCACTTCGTTCAGGATGACATTAAACAAATCGGGCACCGTCGTCGGTCTTGCAGAAATGAATTTCAAATGAGTCGGAATACTCCGGGAACATACGGAGATATTCGCTTGTGATCTGCTCGCGGATCTGCTCTTTCTTTGAAGGATCGACAAGAGCGATGCAGGCTCCCTTGAAGCCGGCTCCGCTGAAGCGTCCGCCATATATTCCGTCACACTGACGCATTATGTTATATATCGCTATCAGCTCTTCACTTCCGCACTCGTAATTCTTTATCGAGCTCTGGCAGCTTTCGAAGCTAAGCTGTCCGAAGAGTGCAAGATTACCTGTCTCCCAAGCTGTTACACCCTTGCGCACACGCTTGTATTCACTGTAGAAATGCTCGGCACGACGGGCGAAACGAGGAGGCATCTTGTCCTTTGTCAGTTCGTATGTCTCCTTAGGGATATCCCTGAGATAGGTCTTGTCAAAGCCCTTCAGCGGCATGCCGGTATATGCCATCATGTTCCATGCGGCCGTCTTGCACTCCGCCACGCGAAGATTGTAGTCGCTGCTCACGAGGCTGCGGGTCAGGCCGGAGAAGATGATCGCTATATCGAAATCAGGCATACGCGGACTCTTCTTTATGATACGGTACTGCTCTGAATCCGTATCAAGAAAAAGAAGTGAGTCCTTTTCGCCGAGAACTATGCAGGCCTGGTCAAGGATACCGTTTGTAAGGCCGATATACTCACGTTCTGCCTGACTGGCGGTCTTGATTACCTCCATCTTGGAAAGCGTGATATTGTTTGCCTTGGCAAGAGCCATGACATATGCGGTAAGCACAGCAGCACTGCTGGAAAGTCCTCCCACAGGAAGGCTTCCCTTGATCACACCCTCGATTCCCCGAGTCAGTTCGAAGCGCTTCTTGAGAGCGTACTTGGTACCGCGGGCATAGTCTCCCCAATTACCCTCCTTGACCTGAGAAGGCATCTTCACATTGAAGGAAATCTCCCCGTCAAAGGTAAGACTCTTGAGATTCACGCTTCCGTCCTCTGTCGGATTGAACCAGAGATCAACGCCCTTATCGAAAGCAAAGCCGGTAACAAGACCATGCTGATGGTCAACATGAGCACCCAAAGGGCACACGCGGTACGGCGAAAAGATATGATACTGATAGTTTTCCATTAGTCTCTCTTGAATATATCCCTTGTATAAACCTTATCCTGAACATCATCCAGAACCGGATCGTAACGGTTCGCGATGATAGAATCACTAATTTCCTTGAACTTCGCCAGATCATTCACAACACGGCTTCCGAAGAAGGTGCTGCCGTCCTCAAGGGTAGGCTCATAAATGATAACCGTCGCTCCCTTCGACTTGACGCGCTTCATAACTCCCTGAATGGAGCTCTGACGGAAATTGTCGGAATTCGACTTCATAGTGAGTCGATAGACTCCGATCGTACATCCGGCTTCCTTGGCAGCATCATATGAAGAGTTTTCATCATAATAGCCGGCAAGATTAAGTACACGGTCTGCAATGAAGTCCTTGCGCGTCCTGTTGCTGTCAACGATCGCACGCACAAGGTTCTGAGGAACGTCGTTGTAATTCGCAAGAAGCTGCTTCGTATCCTTAGGAAGACAATAGCCGCCGTAGCCGAATGAAGGATTATTGTAATGCGCCCCGATACGCGGATCAAGGCACACACCGTCTATTATCTGCTGAGTATCAAGACCTTTGACCTCGGCATATGTATCAAGTTCATTGAAGTAGCTGACTCTGAGTGCGAGATATGTGTTGGCGAAGAGCTTCACAGCCTCCGCTTCCTTCAGACCCATGAACAATGTCGGGATATCTTCTTTTATCGCACCCTCCTGGAGAAGTCCTGCAAATGTCCGGGCTGCCTCTTTCATCCTGTCAAAGTCCGCAATCATCGCAATGGCACGGTTCTCATCCTCGAAATTATCGATGAACTTAGGCGTTCCGACAATTATACGTGACGGATAAAGGTTGTCATACAATGCCTTCGACTCACGCAGGAACTCTGGTGAGAAGAGAAGGTTGAACTTCTTTCCACGAAGGTTCTCGTCATATGCAAAGCGAAGCGCATATCTCACATAAAGAGAACGGCAGTATCCCACCGGAATGGTTGACTTTATCACCATCACTGCATCAGGATTGACAGCAAGAACCTTGTCGATCACAGCCTCAACAGCCGAAGTGTCGAAGAAGTTCTTTTTCGCATCGTAGTTGGTAGGAGCTGCAATGATAACGAATTCCGCATCCCTGTATGCAGACTCACCATCCAGGGTCGCGACAAGATCCAGTTCCTTTTCTGCAAAGAACTTTTCAATGTATTCATCCTGTATAGGAGATTTCCTGCGGTTGATCATCTCAACTTTCTCTGGGATGATATCCACAGCCGTAACACTGTGATTCTGAGCCAGCAATGTCGCCATAGAAAGACCGACATATCCTGTTCCCGCTACTGCTATCTTCATAATATATCTATTTTTTAACTAATCCTTTAATGCTATATTACTTTCCCACATCTTCGAATTGCTCGGCAATCGCATCATGCCTGAGCTTGCGGTCACGCACACACTTTGAGATGTAAAGATTGAACGCCACCCATATCACCAGATCTATGACAATGATGATGTTTATATTCCAGCACAACACGAACGACATGAGGATATTCAAGGCAAAAAACACGAAAGACATGGCGAATATCGACCATCTTGCCTGTCTCATGCTGAAACCCATTGCAAGGAACTTATGATGGATATGCCTTCTGTCCGGCTTGAAAGGACTCTTGCCGTCACGTATCCTTGAATAAAACACACGGAATACGTCCAGAACAGGTATGATCACCAAAGAAATGCCATAAACGAAAAGTTGGTCTCCGGTATAGAAAGGCTCTGTTTTGCCAAGCAGGGCAAGATCGACTCTGTCCCACTTGAAGCAGCAGAGTTCTATAGTAAAGAAAGCAAGGAGAAATCCCATGGTCAATGATCCCGTATCACCCATGAATATCTTCGTCTTTCCCCTTTTTCCAAGGGTATTGTATAGATAGAACATCACAAGGACACCAAGCATGGACATGGCCAGCACCAGATTCATCGCCATGGTCAGTTTATGGAACATGACAGCAAATCCAAGGACACTGAATATGCAGAGACCGGACGCAAGGCCGTCAATTCCATCGATCAGATTGATCGAGTTGATGATGAATACGGTAATAAGGACAGTAAGCGGAACTCCGATGAAAGGCGAGACAGACCGGATTCCGAACACGCCATGAAGATCTGAGATATAAAGACCTGAACAGCAGAGAAGTACGGCCGCCAGGAACTGTACGATGAATTTGCTGCGGTATGACACACCTATGACATCATCCATGATTCCGACAAGATATAGAAGCACGCATCCTGCAGCAGCCATCATTATCTCCGTGATAGGCGCATAGGTGACGTGAAGCGATTCCGGAAGGAAGCGTGTCATTATAGCAAGGACAGCCAGCAGGGTAAAGAGAATGGCCGGAAGAAAGGCGATTCCTCCCAGACGAGGTACTTCCCCCTGATGGACCTTACGACCGTCCTGTGTGTCGTAAAGATGAATCTTGTCGGCCACGCTTACGATCGCCGGTATCACGATCGCGACAAAGACCAGACTCAGGACAAATATCGGTATGTACCAAAGAATACTGAAATGCATCTCAAAAATCATCAGGGCTTAATAATCCCTAAAATCTTTCAAAGATACGAATATTAATTGAATATCAGTATAGATTTTCATACTGACATGCTATCCTCTTCCATGTATATTTCTCGTTGGCTATTGAGGACAGAACCGCGGCATCATGAGAGTTGTCCGATACAAGCTTAAGAAGTTCATCGGAAGTATGCCAATACTCTGCTTTTCCTTCGGTTGTCTCCCTGTTATAGACCACATCATATGCCAGTATAGGTTTGCCGAAGAACATAGCCTCGACCAATGACGGATTGGTGCCTCCCGCACTATGACCGTGAACATATGTCCACGCATTCTTCCTCAAGGCGTACAAGGTATCGATGTCATAGATCGGATCGAGGATGTGAAGGTTCGGGAATGAAGAATATTTCTCCTTCAGTTCCTGACCGTAAGCGCTTTTGGACCAGTTTCCGATAAAGACAAGTTCCCTGTCTGATCTCGAGAAAGCCTCGAGCGTCAGATGGCAGTTGTTCTCAGGTTCTATCCTGCACACGGTAACAGCATATCCATCGCTTTTCAGTCCGTATTTCTTCAGAACCTCGGTTTCCTTCTCTGGCGAGATTTCCTTAATCGCATGGTCACCTCCATAGGCAATAAGCACAGACTCTCGGCCATATTCTTCACGGACATAGTCCTGAATACCCTTGTTGTCAGATATGATGACATCAGCATATCTGATGGCCATTCTCTCGGAAAACTTCAGGAAAGCCTTGGCTGCCCTGCCCCACTTCTCTCTTCTATGTTCGAGTCCATCGATATTGATTATAAGTTTCTTACGGCAGAAAAGCCTGAAAAGTGGAAGGATAAGGCAACCGGAAACTCCCAAAACCAGTATGACATCTGTATCCTTGGGAGTTCTCAGGAAGGATATCATATCATACGGAATGCTTTGGACACCGTTTGCACGCAGCGGAACATATTTCAGCATGGCGCCCTTATATTCAGGAAGACGCTGCTTCATATCCTTTCCGCTGCAGAATACAGTATATCTTATGTCCTCACTCCTGTTTTCCCCTATCAGATTCTCCACAAGAGATTCAAAGCCGCCATATTGCGCAGGAACACCCTGAATCCCGATTACAGTCACATTCTTCATCTTATCCGATAATCTCATTATAAATACGATACAGTTTCTCCGCCACGCTATCCATATCCAGCTCCTTTCTTACGATCGATCCGGAAAGCTTGGAAGCAGCCGGAACGTTCCTCAAAGTCTTGTCGGCCAGTTCCGCCAATTCCTCAGAAGTGAACGAGTCCGCTACTCCGCAGCCAGGTACATCATCCAGAAGATCATGCACATTTCCGACATCCGTGGCGACTACCGGTACTCCACAGCACAGACATTCCTTGACAGAATTCGGAGAGCCCTCCTGATCTGAAGACAGGATATGAAGGTCACATGCATTCATATATGCCGTAACATCTTTGCGCGCGATGCCGATCATAACAAGAGTCTCTATATCATCATGGCCATATTTCTCACGTAGAAGCTTCATCGTCCCGTCAAACCTGTCGCGCCTTTTCTGAGTCCTTTTCCTGCTCGTATTGGAATCAACGAAAAGGACATATCTCTTTGCCGGATCCAGTCCTATACTCCGCTTGCAGGCCTCCTTGTCCATAGGTCTGAAAACCTCCATATTGCATCCGTTAGGCAGATAGATCATCTTCTTCCAGGAATCATATTTCGTCCTCTTCTTCACTATCACCTTGTTGAAGAATGGATAGAGGATTCTGAAGAAAGCCCTGTCACCCTTCTTTTCCGGATCATTCTGGAATGAGATGACGCATCTGTTGAAGAAAGCACCTCCTGAAAGCAGCAATATCATTCCGCTTAATGCAGAATGGCAATGAATAAGATCATATCTGTTGCAGCACAGATGCTTCATGAGCCTGAATACAGATCTTATATGCACCATGGCCCCACCTCCCTTACGGCCCACATGAGTCTCGGATCCGTTGCTGAAGAATATCGTATTCTCGACTCCGAATCGTTCGACAGACTCCACCTGCTCCTTCATGAAGATTCCTAAAATCGGATTGGAAACCGTAGGATAATTAGTTGTCACCTGTAGTATCTTCATATTCCAAAAGGGATTCTGATGTGTAAAGGTTCCTGACAATAAGTGCCGTCAGACCGGCATATAGAAGAATGAATACAGAGCGGTTCGGCAATGCAAGCACAAATGATTCCAGCATCATTACAGTCAGGCCGACCGAGACATAGAAGCGGTATGCGCGATCATCCGGAGAGTCTTCAGGAGCCCCTTCCGGTCTTCTTCTCCTGAGGCATCCCAAGGCTATGGCAGGATAAAGAAGAAGCACGACATATATGAGAAGTCCCAGCACTCCCATCTCACCCAAGATGCTTGCCCAATGGGTATCCATCTTGAAATTGACCCGGTCGTTGGGTGCAAGGCCCCAGATGTCCGAAAGCTCATAATCATAATACACATCGCTGTATATCATATTTACCGGAATGCTTCCGTACGTTCCCTGTCCTGTGCCCAGAGGGAAGAAGTCCTTTGCCATCTCCACAGACTGGACATACAGAGCGATTCGCGCGATTCCTTCACTCGCATCTTCATCTGCAAGCTGCTCGGAATACTTGACTACCTTTTCCACCATAAGTGAGCCGCTCAATGCGATCCATACGGAAAAGGCGGCAACACCGGCAGCCAGCATAGCCACCTTCAATACCTTGCTCATCCGTGTCATGAAGAAAAGGTATGCGACAATAGCGATCATGCTGCCGACAATAGCCTTCAGCTGATTCAGAAGCAGAACTGTCAGAAGCAGGAACAAGATGACGTAAATGTATCGTTTTTTATGAGTAACGTGATATCTGGCGAGAGACAGAACGATCGACTGGCTGCAGAATGATGCAAAGAAACCGATCATGATTACATTCGACGCCATTATGCTGTCGATCTTGGGAGTGACTGTAAGCACATTCTCCACATATATGAAGAAGGCCATGACACAGGCCACTACGACAATAAGATCGATAAAGAAGTTTATCTCCGTTTTCGTAAAGCGTATATTATAGCTTAACAGAAATATGGCGAAAGGAATCATCGTGACGACTGTCGCGATGACGATGTATTTGAGTCCGGGCGAATAAGGCGAAATGAAGGAATTGAACAATATGACAGCCAGCAAGATGCATATGATTGCAATATAGTATTTAGGGAATGAAAATTCCCTGTTGCCGATCATCGTCTTGACAGAAATGACACCGATGAGCAGGTAGAACAGATAGTCCGTTCCACCTGGCACCAGATCTCTGTTGAGCAGTCCTACGACAAACAGCAGAAGAGCCAGCAATGCATATATGAAGCTTACACCCAGCATGTTCCTAAGCCTTGACTTTTGAAAGATCTATCATCGAGCCGAAATGCAGGTCGGCTTCAGGAAGCCTCTTAGGATCGAATCCACCTGAAGGATAGAATGTTATCTCTCCGAAATATATCCTGCCGTTCACGTTATAGAAGTCTATACGTGCAAAAGGAAGTCCTTCTGAAAGCTTCGAAGCAAGTTCGAACATCTCGTCGATGCCATCAGGTTTCGGGAGGGTAAAGTCTGCCGGTGCGGATTTTCCTCTCTGATTGTATCTTTTGAGATTCCATTCCTTGTCGAAGAAATAGAACTTCGGATCACCTATCTGCCTGTCTATGCACACAAGCACGGAATCAGCACGACCGTCGAAGCAGTAGAACTTATAATCCACCAGATCCTTGCCGAGATATTCCTCGGCAAAGAAACGCTTGCGAACATTCTTGTACGGCCACTCGCGATATACTCTGTATATGTCCAGTTTCAAGGACTTCTTCAGATTCTTCTCAGCCTTCTTCACATCGAGTGCGGACTTGTCCGGGCATATAACCACACCCTTGTTGTCACCGCTGTGATTCGCCTTGAGGACAAACTGCTGCGGAAGCGATTCGAAATCGATATCCTCCACCTTATCCCACACACCGAGAAGCGGAGCCACATATTGCGGGCCTATCTTCTCTGCAACATATTCCTTCACCGATATCTTGTCCACCATCGAGGTGAACTCCGGCTTCCTGTTATGCAGCTTAAGCCACTGGAGCTTCTCGTTCATGGTCTTCGGCTCGTCAAGGTTCAGCTTCCGCCCCATCTTCAGATAATAAATAATCTTCAGATAGAGTTCATCAGGAAAAAGGAACCACATCCTTTTCAATATATATTCAAGTATCTTTCTCATCATAAACCGGCGTATTCTTTCAGATATTCATATCGTTCGGTCAGCATTCCTTTCTTTAGAATAGTAGCTCTCTCCATAACAGGGTCATCCATCCTGTCTTCTATGATAAGCGGGAACACATGCTCAGACAGAGTCTCTCCGAAATATCGGCTCGTATCCAGAGCCAGGGCATTCGGACATGTATCAACAGCCATTACTGTTATCGTATCGCCATCACAGAATGCCGGACACTCGTCCATTGTATTCAGCGAAAAATCATAAAACGGTTCGTCATGAGTTGACGAGCGTACTGTCGATAAAATACTGCCCTTTATGTCACATGTGATATCGCCTATTACACGAATCGACATTTCCGGATCATTCAACAGTTCATTGTCAAGATAAACAGGCTGTCCCGGAGCCCAGAAATGGCATGAGAGGAGCATGTCGGTGCAGCGACCGTACGGAGCGAAACGACTGACATATGCAGAAGGATCGTTCTTGAAGTCAGCACGGTCGAATACTTTTGAAGAATCGGAATGCCCGACAAGATCACCCAGATTCAAAACCGTATAAGTCAGAGAATCCTGATGTCCTGGTAATGAAAGATAATCATCCGGAGAGACACGTACCGCCTTCATATGTTCAAGCACATACTGCGCTCCATGAGAGACTCTTCCGTTACCGGTGACCACTACCCTGCAGTCACATAAATGAGCGACATCGGAAAGTCTGCCGAGAAGCTTCTCCATAGTGAATTTCAGATCCGGCTTCGGCAATTCAAACTTGCCATACTTAAGTCCATATGCCCGGAATGAATTGTACGCCCCCACGACACCGGCCCACCATCCGAACGCACATAAACGGACATTCTCATCATCAACAAAGTACTCATAATCCGAGAAGGTTATTCCCTTCTGCACCATCGCCCTCATAAGAGGCTGATTATAAGACTGTTTCTTCGCGATATGCCCGAAGAACACATAATGTTTGCCAGGAATAAGCGTCGCTATGTCAGCCTCCTTGATTCCGAAAAGCACGTCACAACATGAAATATCGTCTGCCACAGTTATACCGAGAGACGAATATTCTTCATCGTGATATGCCCTTATATCACTGCTCTGCACAAGGAACTCGACTTGCGGATACCTTTTCATAAGAGATACAATCTGCTCTGGAGCAAGTGCAACTCTATTGTCTATCGGACTTTTCGTCTCTCTGATTATTCCTATCTTCATTTCAACTCAACATACAACGGGTTATTATTTCCTGCATCACTACAATATCTGATGATCTCTTCGGTGTAATCCCCGAAAGCTCCATGAGTAGTAAACTGAAAAAGCCACATACTGTAATCCGAACTGTTGAACTCGATCAATCTTGGCTTTCCTGAAGCATCAATCATTATGTCCAAGGCCAGAAGCCTGAGATGCGGAATTGAATTTCCAATCTTCAAGGCAAATTCCAGGATCTCATTCCAATGAGGTATCGTATGATCCTTGGTAAAATCAATGTCATTGAACTGCTCACATGACCGTCCATACTGATCCAGCACCGTCTTGCAAAGAGATCCGTCATTCTCATTGATGCCTACATATGCACCTCCGGCATGAGCATTATCCACAAGGCTTCCTTTTCCTCCTATTCTGATGATAGCACTTGGTACCGTCCATTGGTCAGTCGTCACCGAACGGTATAAAGTAAGCCTAAGCGTATTCACAGAAGTTGGATTGAAGTATGACATCCCCTGAGATTGTGTAAGAGACTCCTGAAGTATGAAGTCCTTACCATACATCCTGTCCAGTTCTGCAACAGTAAGCAAAGTATCCTTATCACAACTTCTCCATCCGTCTTCCTTACGGCAATAGAACCGTACTCCTACTCCGGAGCCACTGCCCACAGAAGGCTTTATGCATACTGATTTCACACGAGAAGAATCCAGATGATTCTGAAGATCATTGTCACATTCAATTCTGACCGGATTGTATAAGACATCATAGAAAAATCCGTTCATCTTTCTCAGGACAGTTACAGCACATGTCCCCGCAGGGAAAAGTCTGTCAAATACATTCTTGTCAGTATAGTATGGGAGATATCTGGAAGGGTTCAGACATTTTTCAATCACATTGCGACACAGATTCTCCGGAACTATATTCATATCCTTTCCGACATATCGGCTGAAGCATCTGAAATATAACGGATCCGCCTTACCTACAACAGACCAGCGCTGCACCCACTCATCTTCACCCTCAGTCCAACTGTCAGGTATCCCATTTATAGACATCACCTTACCATAGAACCTGCTATAGTACCGTGTCATCTTCCATGCTGCTAAATCCCTTATTATGGAATTGACTATCGTTTTCAATTTCATAAGCTAATTCTGTTTTTCGACATTTCGTGCAGCTACCCAGCTGGATAATGCAAGGAGACATAGACTTATAGTGACTGTCAAGGCCGCGCCAATATATCCGTAAAAATATACCAAAGGCCACGCCAGACAGAAGCCCGCAAGCGAACAGTATGTTGTAACTTGTCTCAACAACCTTTCATGATGCCTGACTATGAGGTAATTCGCACCGTATGCATTCGCGATTGAATAAAAGACAAGTGATATGGCTCTGATCCTGATCACTACCGCAGAATCCGCAAATTCCGGAGACAGAAAGATCCTTACGATAAGAGGGGCTGCCGCAAACAATACTATGCATATGGCAGATGCAGTGGATACCGTTATGAACAGAAATGTCCTATGCCCGTCATATTTTCTTGACAGATACGGATAGAATGCTCTCGACAACGTAAAGAGAAGCTGATTGCCTATCTGGACAAACTTGTTTCCTCCATCCAGAATTCCAACAGCACCAGGAGCTCCCCAGAAACCAAGGAGCATGGTAGAAAAACTGTTATACAGGTTAGGCATGAGATTATTGATGAATATGTCCGTACTTTCCCTGATTGTCCGGAATATCTCGGAAAATACGGGACGACATATGCTTACATGCCATCTGGCTATTATCAGATAAAGAGCGGCCGCACCGCACACGGCAAAAGACAGTGAATTCAGAAGCGGCTGCAGTATATAGTCTTCAGGAGTCCGGATAAAGACAAACACAGCAACCGTAAACAGAAACTTCATCAACACATTGAGTATCGTAATGTATTTCATCTTCTCCATCGCCTGAAAAAACCAGTCCGGAAACATGATATGACCCGGAATCATCAGGAATGAAACCATTATGACAGCTGCGTTCTCCCTAAGTTTCGGCACTATAGCGACAAGAATCGCCAGAATGATGAACGATACAAACATAAGAAGCAGCCTTGCCCAAAGCACATTGGAAAAGATGCGGGATACCTTGTCCAGATCATCCCTGTTCTGGGCAACATCCCTGGTAGCAGACATATTGAATCCCCAGTCTGCTATGGTCTGAATCCATATCATTATTGCCGTAGCAAAGGCTATCTTCGAAAATCCGTCAACTCCTATGACACGCGCAAGATAAGGCAAGGTGATAAGAGGAAACACATATCCGGCAACCTGAAGTACGGTAAGCCATGCAAAGTTTGACGCCACTGTCTTTGCGTCATCGCTCTGCCTGATTCTGCTTATCTTCTCATGGATACCGGACATTCTTGCTATCTTCCCTTATACATTTCCTGGTAATACTTCTGGTAATCACCGGAAGTCACATTATCCATCCACTCCTGATTGTCAAGATACCATCTCACGGTCTTCTCGATACCCTCCTCGAACTGGAGGCTCGGCTCCCAGCCAAGCTCCTTCTGAAGTTTGGTGCTGTCGATCGCATATCTCGCATCATGGCCGAGACGGTCGGTCACATAGGTGATGAGGTCAAGACTGTGGCCCTCCGGATTGCCGAGGATCCTGTCAACCGTCTTTATCATGACCTTGATCAGGTCGATGTTCTTCCACTCGTTGAAACCGCCGATGTTGTATGTCTCGGCGATCTTGCCCTCATGGAATATCACATCGATCGCACGAGCATGATCCTCTACATACAGCCAGTCACGCACGTTCTCACCCTTGCCATACACCGGAAGAGGCTTCCTGTTACGGATATTATTGATAAACAGAGGGATAAGCTTCTCCGGGAACTGGTACGGACCATAGTTATTAGAGCAGTTCGTCACGATGGTCGGCATACCGTATGTGTCATGATATGCGCGAACGAAATGATCTGACGATGCCTTCGCAGCACTGTATGGAGAGTGCGGATTATACTTCGTAGTCTCATAGAAGAAGTCGTCGCCGTAAGCCTTGTGGCCTTCCGATGAAGCAACGGTCTTGAAAGGAGGCTCGATGCCTTCAGGATGGTTCATCGTAAGGGCTCCATAGACCTCGTCAGTGGAGATGTGATAGAAGCGGCATGGTATGCCTCCATCTGTGTCCTGCGAAGTCGGGGTTGGCATGACATAGTTGAACTGCTCCCAATAAAGCTTCGCGGCCTGAAGAAGCGACAATGTTCCCATCACGTTTGTCTTTGCGAACGTGAAAGGATCCTTGATCGAACGGTCAACATGAGACTCAGCCGCAAGGTGGATGATGCCGTCAACATGCTCGTCCTGCATAAGCTGATAGAATTCCTCGAAGTCGCAGATATCCATCTTCACGAACCTGTAGTTAGGCCTGTCCTCGATATCCTTCAGGTTGGCAAGATTGCCCGCATAGGTCAGCTTGTCAACATTGATGATCTTATATTCAGGATACTTGTTGACAAACAGACGGACAACATGAGAACCGATGAAACCGGCGCCGCCGGTGATTACGATACGTCTTCTAAATTCCATAGCTATTTATTTTTAATTGTTTTCCACATATTCCTGCCGAAAAGAACCCATGCCACGGCGCAGGCACCGGCAAGGAAGGTAAAAAGAACCAGAAGTTTGGCTTTGCTTGGAGCAGCCTTCTTCATAGGGACAGTAACCGGTTCCAGGACAGCAAAGACAGGCTTTGACTGCTGTACCTTGATACGGGCTCCCTCAAGCTGGGTCGCCACCTGCGAATAGACCTGATATGCAAGATTGACCTCCTGCTGCATTCTCTGAAGATCTGCCTTGGTACTGTTCAGAACTACATTCCTGTTACCGTCAGTCATAAGGGCATAAGCCTTCTGAGCCTCATAATATTCCTGCTTCCTCTCCTCACAGATCTTTGTCAGATTCTCCACATCCTGACGAGACTTGGAAGTACGGTAGTCATACATATAAGTCTTAAGATTCTCAAGCACTGACTCAAGGACAGTGGCAGCGACATTCGGATCCTGCATTTCGAGCGAAAGATTGGTCTTTCCGGTCTTCTTGTCGATATCCACACTGATGATGGATCCCAGATATTTCATAGCCATCCTCTCTTCCTTAGGAAGATTCCTCATGGTCAGCACAGTGTCTTCCTGAGTTTCCTCCTTCTTTGGCTTTACAAGATCAACTGCCCAACGCATTGCCTTTCCCGGAGCACCGGTTATATGACTCCACCAAGGGCGCTTCTGATAGTTGATCACATAATCCTTGAGATCGGTGCACACCTCTCCATCCATTGTCCGGACTTCGATGTCAAGAAGATTGAAAAGGAATGGAGTAGATGTGATGACGTCCGGATACATATCGACATCGATCGCGTCCATGCTGTTGTCAAGACTGACTCCCATCATTGAGGCGATGGAGCTCACACCGGATCCCACACGCTGCTGCATTTCAGGCGCAAGGATTGCCCTTACCCTATATGTCTTGGGGATGCTGAATCCAGCGACGAGACCGATGACGGCACCGACTATGCACCATTTAATAATAAGTTTCCTGTTGTCCCATATCCTGGAAATCAGCCCCATTATATCGACAGACTGCTCTTCTCCCAGACGGAGAGCTGTTCTTCTTTCCCTTTCTTCCATTTACTTATCCTTTACGAATGACGAAACAAGGTTACCCATGGTAGCAAGCATGGTAGCTACAGAAGATGAAGTCGTAGCGATACTGAGTATCTCCGCGAGGTTGGACTCCTTCTGTCTCTTCTGAGGTATCACTATCTCACATCCAGGCTCTATCACATTGCGTGAGAGCTTCCTCGCACGCTTGACCGTACCGTTCATGTATATGATATAAGCCTTGCTCTTCTTGGAATGATAACCATATCCACCGGCCATCTCAACATAATCCTTTACCAGGAAATTCGGATCATATGTAACAGTATTAGGATACATGACGTTTCCTGAGATCTTTACGGTATTCAGATATTCCGGAACCATGAGATGGTCACCCTCGCGCAATACGAGATCCGCATCACTTCCCGGATTGGCCAGTGCCTTTGCTAGATCTATACCCACATAATACGAATTGGCTGCATTGATCATATTGATATCGATACTGTCCTTAGCAGAATCGAGGAAGTCAAGGGCGGACTCGACCCTGCGCTTTTCATCCTCATTCATCTGTCTCTGGAGACGCGCTCCCTTGACATATGCCCAGCTGCTCACTCCGCCGGCCTTCTTGACAAGATCGGATACTCGCTCGTTTTTGTGAGTAAGAGCATACGATCCAGGGAACACTACCTCACCCATGATAGTCACAGGCATCTGCTCGAAATAGCCAGGACTTCTGCGCACAAGGATATGGTCATATGATTGAAGTATGAAATCCTTTTCTTTCTCCACGATATAGCCGTCCTTGAAAGTCAGGGTGAATGTCTCTCCTATCGACTCCGGTTCTTCATGGCTCGTCTGGTTCTTCACTCTTCGGTTCACATCGATCTTGACAGTAGAAGCCGACTCAAGAAGACCTCCGGCCTGAAGAATCGCCTCCTCGATCGTCATGTTCTCGACAAAAGGATATGTGCCAGGCAGGTTCACCTCACCGTCAATCCTGATCGTTCCGATGTCCATGATGTCATGGATGCTGGACACATGCAGACTGTCGTTCTTCTGCAACTTGATTTCCTCAGACGAACCGTCAAGCACAGACTTGAGGTCAATCGAGATAACCTCTCTGGTAAGGTCTTCCCTTTCACGATAAAGAAGGGCGCGGTTGGTGAATGCATCTCCCTTAAGGCCCTCAGCCTTCCTGACAAGCTGGGCAACAGTTGTAATGTCCCCGCCGAGCTGATATGCGCCAGGATGATATACGGCTCCCTGAATCTCGACCTTGTTCTCATAACGGTCAACCATGGTTCCGATAGTCAGCGAGTCGCCGTCCATCACCTGAAAATCCGCAAACTCGTCTGCATCAACTGTATAAAGCTGATACTCAACCCCGTTCCTGCGTATCAGACGGATATTCGACTTATATGCATCCCCTGTAAAGCCCCCGGCATAATCCAGGGCATTCTTCACATTCTCTCCATCCTTCATCTCAAAACGCATCGGACGCTTCACCTTTCCTGCCACGTCAACAATGTTCCTGTATGCCGGAACCGTGATGACATCTCCATCCTTCAGCATCACATCGTCTGCTGTCTTTCCGTTGATGATGAAGTCATACAAGTCAACCACAGCTATCTTCTTGTTGTTTCTGACCAATGTTATCTCACGAAGCGAACCGACCTCGCTCACACCTCCTGCAAGATAAAGAGCGTTATAGACTGACGAGAGTGATGACACGAAATATGTTCCCGGATTCGCGACTTCACCTACCACATTCACATGTATCGTCCTGATGTTCCCGAGAGTAAGCTTTATATCCGAATCAGCACCATCCCCGTCAACAGGATAGCTGCGTCCCATCTTCTTGCGGAGATATGAGTCAGCTTCCTTCACGGTCATTCCGTTAAGGCTTACAAGTCCCACATTAGGAATGCTTATGAATCCGTCCGGAGAAATGACCTGACGTATAGTGGCTTCATTGGATCCCCAGATGTCGATGATGACTTCATCACCAGGACCGAGCTTGTAGCCGGCAGGGGTCGGCACATTGAGATTAGGCGCGAACGTCAGGTTCTTGTTAGCAAATATGCTCTGACCAAAAACCTTGTACTTTTCCTTGTCAAGAACCTCCAGTGAATCCACGGCAGCATTGAACTCAAGCTCAAGCAGACGCAGATCCATTTCGCGAGTTCTGTCAGTCGAAGAGGCCGGACGTGATGCAGGTGTCTTTATCGTACCAGACTCATATTGGGCCTTGAGGACCTTGAACTGCTCCGAAGTAAGTCCCTTGGCAGCAAGCTCCCTGGCAATCTCACCCTGACTCTTGCCAGAGCCCATTGCCTCTTCCATGTATTTCATCACGTCCTCATCCTTCATCTGAGCTGATGCGGGCGACGAAAAGGCAAGCACAGCTGCCGTAATCAAAAACAGAATTGAAAACTTTCTTATCATACAATTCACAACTTTCTTATAATCACGCAATTAGAGAGCAACAGACACAGCCTGTCCCTCCAACGCATTTATCAAACAAGCAAATATACGATAATTCTGCGAGAAAAAGATTATATTTGTACGATGATCAGACGATTTACATATCTGACTATTATTGCGATGGTGCTTTTCCAGACTGTATCATGCAGTTTTCTGGATGAGTTGGCATATCTGACGTTATCACCTTTTGAACAGGATTCAGAAAAGAACGAAGTATCACCTTACGACAAGAATGTTGACTTCGGATTTGTCCCTTCGACATACTACACAGGACAGCAGGACGACTACAGTTTCGGAAACGCATCGACTTCCGTTCAGGAGATATACGGCCATTTCGACCGTCTTGCAGACGGATCATACATGACACGCGAGGGAATCGGCAATGCCAGCGACGGCAGCAGGATGTATATGTACCGACTGACATCTCCTACGCCTTCATTCACCGGATCCGCGTCATCACGACGAGACAAGACCAAGCTGAAGATAATCATCATCTGCGGGCAGCACGGTTTCGAGAAATCAAGCATATACGGAACATACTACTTCGTCCGCGACCTCAAGGAACGATATATGGAACACGAAGTTCTGAAGTATTTCCGCCAATACGCTGACTTCATAATCATACCTTGCGCAAACCCATACGGCATCGATAATCAGATATACGTCAATGCCAACGGTGTGAACCTCAACAGAAACTGGCCGGTCGAGAACTGGACATCTGTGGAAGGTGCCAAGGCAGGACAAAGCGAATTCGGCGGATATTCCGGAGGTGACCAGCCGGAAGTGAAGAACATAACCAGAGTGCTGGAAGAAAACAAAGATGCCCTTCTCGTGCTCGACTTCCACACAAATGGAAGCGGATGCGTCGAAAAGGGCAGACTTAACTGGATATCAATGACTTTGCCGGACGATTACTACCGGAATCTTCTTATAGACGTGGGCAATTACCACCTCTGCAACATCTCATCAGCATTCGAGGCCATGTATCCCTCTGAAATCGGTGACGAAACAACGATCTGCGGCTACATGGACGGTTCCGATCATTTCTCCAGAACCGGCTACCTCTCCACCTACGCCGCCCAGCAGAACTTCCTCAGCCTCACCTTCGAAGGCTTCAACGGCTTCCCTAATTCCCCGGCCTATTCAGACAACGTCAAGAAAGCAAATTGCGAGCTACTTGGAAATTATCTGGTAGTGATGTGCGGGGTGTTGGGAGGGGTTACTTATCAAACTCCTTGATCCGCTGCTCTTCACTGAGTCTGCAGATCAGAATGCGGCCATCACGCTCCACTACGATGCTATCAGACAGGCCTTCCAGAATAAGGCTCTTGGCGTTCGGTGCGTGGACGATGCAGCCCTTGCAACCATAGAGGTGGACGTTATTTCCGACGACGGCATTGCCGTCCTCATCATGTGGGAGGAGGGTCCAAAGGGAGCCCCAGGTGCCCACGTCGCTCCATCCGAAATCTGCAGGGAAGGTATAGATATAATCCGCTTTCTCCATGACAGCATAGTCGATGGAAATCTTCTCACATGTCGGGAATATATCTGCCACCACTTCTGATTCGCGATCTGTATAGAAGGCTTCCGACATCTCATCCATCTTCGAAGCCAGATCAGGCGTAAACCTGCGGAGCGAATCAACTATCGTATCCACATTCCACACGAAGATACCGGCATTCCAATAATAATTGCCAGCAGCAAGATACTGTAGTGCCACATCAAGCGACGGTTTCTCTCGGAAAGACTCTACAGAACAAATCTCCGAATCCGGAAGTGCCTCAAGCGCAGCGATATAGCCATATCCAGTTTCAGGTCTTGTCGGCTTGATTCCGAGCGTCACGATACGTCTGTCCTCTGCTGTAAAGTCCAGAGCACCATTTATGACACGACGGAACTCCTCCACATCAGTAACAAGAGCATCGGACGGAGTCACCACAATGTTGGCTGACGGATGCTTCGCCATTATCTTCCAGCATGCATATGCGATACACGGAGCCGTATTACGAGCACATGGCTCAGCAAGGATATTCTCCGACGGAATCTCCGGCAGCTGCTCCCTAACGATATCGACATACGCCGCACTCGTCACGACCCAGAAATTCGACATCGGACAAACTGCGGAAAACCTCTCCACCGTCATCTGAATCATCGTCCTGCCACATCCCATCACATCAACGAACTGCTTCGGGAACTCCGGCGTACTCATCGGCCAGAACCGGCTACCGATTCCTCCGGCCATAATTACTACGTGGGTATTCATATCCTTATTTATCAGAAGATTACAGCCTGAAAAGCTCTTTAATTCGCTTTGTAAGCTTCCCCTTTGTGCTGCAATCCTGTGTCACCTTTCAGAACGGAATCCAAAGACACCTTATGCCTTCTAGAGTAAAAGATATATCCAAGATTCTTTTCATCCATTACAAAAAGGTCATATTCCTCTTGGGTCATTCCCAGATATTCATTAAGCGGGACGTCAATATCTGCAGATTCATGCCATTGTTCGATATAGTCATGAATCTCAGAGAACAGGACACCGCCCTCAAGGCATTTCTCTATAAAACTTTTCATATCACACCTCAATTTTCCATCCTTTGACTTCCATCTCTTCGCGCCATTTACAGCTCCACAAGAAACACATCCATCCCCAAAACATGGCTTAGGTCTCGGTATCCCTCCCACGATTAAACATTTTATGATTGCACAACTATGCAACTTATTTGGCAAAGGAAAGAAGAATCAGCAAATTATACAACAGCCCATCCTAAAGTTTTTCTCTTTCTTTAAAGTTTTGTCGTTTTTTATATATCATCTGCCCTTAATTGCACCTTACCGGAGTTGAGACTCCATCTGAGGCTACCATCGTATGCAATGCCGACACATTCACTTTTGCTCTCGAGCAGCCTATTGAGGACAATGGAGGTATCTACCTCATTATCCAGGCATCTGAGGGTCAGAGCAACGGCGAATAGTCATACCGGCCGGGGATCCGGTCAATCCATCCCTAATTCGTTCCAAAAACCCTCCACCGTTGTGATAACGCTGGAGGGTTATTTGTTACTATTATTTCAGGTGCTTGGAAAAATCCATTCTTTCATGCAGAATTCTGACAACACGAACTTTGGATCGTGACAAGACACGATATAACACAACATGCTTTCCACACGAATATCCCCTCAACCCAACTCGATAATTATCATAAGAGCGACCCACCAAAGGCTTATCTGCCAAACTCGCAAATTCTCCGAAAAGCATACGCACATAACGTTCCGCCTGCTCATCTGACCAGCGCCTTTGAGTGTAGTCAGCTATTTCGCGCAGATCAGTCTTCGCACGTTCAGAAAATACATACTTAGCCATTATTCCTCCACCCCTCTTTTAATTCTTGAATAAATGCCTCCTCATCAAAGTCCAAAACATCAGGACTAACATCCCCCTCATCAACAGCTGCGCAAAAAGCAGCAATTCTTGCTTCATCTTCTTCAAGTCTTCGAAGGGCGGCACGAACAACTTCACTGGCATTATTATACCGACCTCCAGCTATATTAGCTTGGATAAACTCTTCATAATGTTGTCCTAGTGCAACTGTAACTGTTCTAGCCATATCAAAATTTCATTTACGCAAATTTAAGAATATTTCTTACAATTGCAAAAATTAAGCCTTCTTCCCTTTCTTAATGTAAGCTTCACCATTTTGTAAGCTTCCCCTTTTCGATTACTTTTCGAAAGTCTCTTTGATGCAATCAACAGCTCCGGTCACAATCACCAGAAAAGTCTGGAAGATAAACGGTATCGGCTCCCCATTCCTGCGGCATCACAATTCCAGCTTCCTATTTCCTAAGGAACTGAAAGCGAAAACATTCCAGATCATCCGAGGATAACTCTCATCCGCAAGGCTCCTATATTGCCACATTCTATAGAATCTTCGGAGTATACGACAAGTCTTTCTGAAGATATTCTTATCATATATTTCCGGCTGATCCCCCATAATATCATCCAGGAAACGACCTCGCAATGATCCGAAAATAACACTATCCTACAATCGCCTCCTTGATACAGCCAACGATATATCGAACATCATCATCAGTCACATATGGACCGGCAGGGAGACAGAAGCCAACCTTGAAAATTTCCTCAGACACGCCATTCACATAAGCGACGGAATCGGCATATACCGGCTGCTTGTGCATCGGCTTCCATACCGGACGGGCCTCGACATTCTCGTTCGGCTGGCAATCGGTAACCGCACTGTCGACCGCATGAATCACGCCCGCGGCACCGCCGACTGCCGTCTTGATGACCATTAATGAAATTCTCTGTTACTCGCCCCGATATTCTACAAACATAACACTTGTCTTGATGAGATTTTATGTTAGAACAATATTGTCTATCAAGTACTATATGTATGGATAGTTTTAGATAAGAGTTCCTTAATTTTTAAGAAATAATAAGTCATTTTAGAATTAGGTGTGTTCCCAATTATAGGATGTCCCTCAATTTGGAATTGAATCTCAGCATGAGCTGGTATTAATGATTCAGTCATTACGACATCTATATAATCATTGGCTTTAGCTAAATCTCGAATATCACCAACTTTAGCTATTGCATATCCGTAATTCTTGTTCTTTTTAGCATATTCAGACGAAACCTCATAAATCTTTATCTCCTCAATGCGTTCATATATCTGACCAGAGATACCAGTTTCATCAGGTCGTAAACTTATGAAATTATCTCTGATTTCACCATTAGATATATGTCTCGGCTGAAAGATCCAGCGCAAATAATGTTCTTCTCCTCTTACCAAACTATCATCCATACTATCAAAATTATCGAACACTGATCAGAGACTCAACGAAGTTATCTATATTTTCCTTGTTATATGATATAAATGAAAACCATTCTATTTTTCCATTTGTTTGTTCGACAAAGTAAGACATAGATTCATCTCCGTAGTCACAACACACAAGACCGTTCATTGTCTTATATTGAAGCTGAACTCCACCCCACTCATTTGGTGACAATTTAATCCTGGGAAATAACTCTGGCTTGATGCAGTTCAAGACAGAACGGCAATTTTGAATAGCTATTGAACTCACTGCAGGAGATCCATACCCATCCCAGTCTTCATGCAATGTTTCCAAAACAGTCAATTGTTTTAGAAGATGATCCATCGCAGCATCTAAAATACCCGAAATCGAAGCATTTCGTCTTTGACTTGTGTACAAAGTTCGTATTTCAGACAATGCATCATCTATTCTTGATAGTTGAAATCTACTGTTTCTTATTGGCATAGGAGAAGAATTGCTTTCCCATGTCAAGCCATATGCAATCGTCATTTTTGCTCCTCCTTATTCATGATTGCAATTATATTTGCCCCCACACTCCAATGAAAAGCATCGTATAGAATAAGATTCATTACTTCCAATGTTTCCTCCAATGTCTGTCCTACTTCTTTCTTGCTTAGTATGGTCTCTAAGAATAAAGAATAGTCTCCGTTCTCACGTTTAATTATATATGTCCTAAACAACACCTCATCAACAGACCTATTCTGAACCATGATTGAGTTACCATCAATTTCCCAGGTTGTCGCCTTAGAAGCGAGTTGAAGAAATTCTGACGAAAACACAGTTTCATATAAGAGAGAATGGAAATCATCTTCAGCCAGATTAATGTTGTTATCCATTGTAAACACATTAACCTTTCGTATTGCTGCCGTTACTTCCTGTTGTTTCCAAAGATTAAACACAAAATCCTTGATATGATATACATTGGGAAGAACGCTATCGTAGAAACTTCTATAATTAAGGTGGCCAACGCTAAGCATTGCAGCATCTGATGAAAACAAGAATGCCAATTGCTTTTGGTTGTCCTTAAGAAAGACTCCATCTTCTAAGAGAGTGGAAATGTTTGCTTCTATCTGAAAATGGTTGTTGAAAAAGGATATGACATCTTCCTCTGGTATCCTCTCTCTTTGCAAAGAATTATATTCTAACCTGACATCTACCTGCTGTAAAAATGTCTGGGCATAAATCTTTCGTTCTATATGCTTAAATACAGTATTCATATTTTTCGTCCGAGCAAAGATAATGCAATGCGGTATAAAGCTCCACAAATATAGTAAAATAACTCTCACTACAGCCAACAATCCTCAATCTCAACCTCAACTTTTTCTCTTTTTTAAAAGTTTTGTCTTTTTTTTATAATTCCTCCCCATTCCTCCCTTCAACGATACGACGAGATTGGCACTTAAACGCTACTGATCCTCATACTCTATCGGCAACAACTGAAATCCGATGCAATTGTAGCCTCCTATATGTAACATTTTGCGATTAGATACTACCTCTCATTAATGACTAGCTTCCTGTATCTGAGTTTCTTCAGAATAGGGTTCTAAACTATCTCCCCAAAACTCTTCTGGAGTCAGAGTAATAGTATTCGCTTTATAGTATAGATTGAGTGCAAGCGCAGATGGGGTAAGGTGAGCAACCATTTCTTCATCATCCACAATGAATCCAGACACATTTATTAATCCATTAGAGAACAATCCGAGAGAAATCATGTGATCTAACTCTCTATCAATTCTTCTCACATCAGTAACCCCAGTAAGACTTATAATTTCCTCTAGAGATACACGAAAATCATGATTAGTATAAATCAATTTATTGGGATAAATATACTTTTTACAATTGAAACAGCAATAGCTAAGTACTTTCACTTCAAAGGCAGTCAAATCTTTCAAAAGATTCACAAATATTAGATTCTGGTCGTCTTTGCCATCTTCTGTACAAGAAGATGCGAACAAACCTGCCCACCATTCCTGCAATGTATCATCGTCAACTAAAGATGCATTTTCAATAATGGACAATGCAACTTTAGGATTTGCTTTTAACTGAAACTGATTATCACAAAACTCTAGTTTACCTTCAGATTTCTCTAGAACTCTTATAATATTATTCAATCGCCATGATCTTATACCATCTTGAAGCATTCTACCTAACTCTTCACATGCAGGAAGGCATACTGCTGATAAAAATAGGCCAACACCACTTAATGTGCTGTCTACAATAGATTTGGTTGCTTCTCCAAATGGACGAATCCCCAAAAGGTCTTTTTCTTCTGACATTTCTATATCAATAGGTGTATGAAAATATAACCAGTTGATTACTTCTTTCTTACTAAATAATCAACAATGAAAGCGACTAAAACTATACCAACCAGAAGTTGTAATGATACAAAAATTCTTGATAGCGATGAGTTTGGCAAAATGTCTCCAAAACTATTGGAAGTTGCTATCAATAGGCTGAAATGGATGAAGTCTATAAAACAAAGTTTATCGAGTCGTTGCCTATGAAATTCATCTAACATATTACTGTACGTATTAAACAACTCTCTCTTTATATCCTCGCAAGCTCGGATATGAGAACATGTTTCTAAATATGCACTAACGGTATTTTGAAGAGAATCGGCAAGCTCACGATTCCCGAAACTTCCAAAGTTATCAACTATAGTCGTAGAAACTTGGAGATTCTTTTGAGCTAAACGATAATTCATGTTAGCCAAGCGAACATAACTTCCATTCAATACTAGCTGATCTTCTGTTATACCGAATCGAAGTGATTCCTCAAGCGACTGCTCGTAAGCAGTTATTGAATCTCGAAGTGAACTCAACTGATCATTCCTGTATCTTTCAATATCCTCTGTTCTACTATCCATCAGGCGCAAGCTTTGCTCTTCTCTTCGACGTTCGAGATCGTCATTATATGTATGTAACGAATCAATTTTTTCGTAAACACGTAAAAGACTATCATTAATGAATTTAATTTTTTGATTAAAATCATCTATACTAAACGGGTTAACAGACCTGTCTACAATATCATACAACACTTCAGGTGAGTGATAGACATACCTACCATTTACTTTCTCGTTATATTCTTCTGAAATATAGAAAGATGCCGTATTACTTATAAATAACAAATAATATAATACAGCAAAAGCCAATACGAAAAATACAAACAAGAAGCAATAGAAGAATAGTTTTCTACGCTTATAGTCCTGTAAATTCTTCTGCATTATTCTTAATACTTATTTCACTCCCTATTCGAACAACTTCATAACCCTTAACAGCCTCACGCTGATCCTCAGGCATGGTGCCCGCCTTTATCCGCTCGCTGGTAACGGCACCAATTGTTCCGCTTGGTGTGCCTCTCAGGGAAGTGCTCCTTCGCTTCAACATGAGCTTTCTGGGCTGCGTAGTTGGATTGCCAATGGTTTTGCGGATAATTAGGTTTATATCTAAATGATCATATCAAATCATACGAACATAACAAATAATTAGCACTCCTTCAAGGATATGTAAAAATAGTAATAAAAAGTATATTTGCAAAGTTGAAGATGCCATAAATACTGTTTTGCAAAATTCATAAATTATATATCTTTCCTTTTTGAACCTATATACAGGACTTCGGGCCAGTAACCATGTGAAGGTACTGACCCGAAGTCCTTAAGATATATCATTACGTTTCCCGCCCCATCGGGGCCAGAAGAGATACCGGCAGAATTGCCAGACGGCCCAGAAGAATCCTTTGAATGTCATAACAGATTGTTCATGGATTACTTACTCACAATCTCCCAGAAAGTCTGGAATATCAACTTGATATCATACCAGAACGACGCATTCTGAACATATTCCAGATCGATCGCGAGCTTGTCCTGCATTACGACATCAATATAGAACTGATCCGGATCCTCAGCCTTGTCAAGAAGCTCATTCTCGTTGCGATATCTGATTGATGCCAATGAAGTTACGCCTGGACGAACATCCAGCACATGCATCTGCTCTGGGGTATACATGTCGACATATTTGCGGACTTCCGGACGTGGACCGACAAGGCTCATATCACCGACAAATACATTGATGAGCTGTGGAAATTCATCGAGCTTATATTTGCGGATGAAATAGCCGGAACGTGTGATGCGCGGGTCATGACCTCCGACCGTGATAAGGCCCTGCTTGTCGGCACCAACCTTCATCGAGCGGAACTTGAAGATCCGGAAATCCTTATTGTAACGTCCTACGCGCACCTGACGATAGAAAATCGGCCCTGGCGAATCAAGCTTGATCCAGATAGCCAAGACCAAAAATAAAGGGCTCAGGAAAAGTAACCCGAGCCCGCTGGCGAAAATATCAAATAATCGTTTCATCTTACTGATTGATTATCTCCACAAAATTAGAAATCACATATTCCACATCCTCATCAGTCAGACGAGTATGCAGAGGCAATGTAACCTCATTCTCATACTGAGCATATGCATTCGGGTAATTAGCGATATCGAAGCCAAGATTCTTATAAGCAGTCATCATCGGAAGTGGCTTATAATGCACATTACAAGCAATGCCACGCTCTGCCATCTTGGTGATCACCTCATTTCTTTCCTCGACAGACTTGCCAAGAAGACGCACCAGGTAAAGATGACCGCTCGATGAATGAGTGTCAGAATAATGGTTCAAGACCTGAACATTACATCCTTTCAATCCGTCATTATACTTCTCGATGATCTGACGACGACGGCACAGCATATCCGGATAACGCTTTAACTGAGCCAGACCGATTCCGGCCATCACGTCCGTCATATTACACTTGTAATTCGGTGCAACGATATCATATTCCCATGCTCCTAACTTCGTTTTTGCAAGAGCATCCTTATTCTGCCCATGGAGCGACAGCAACTGGAACTGCTTGTAAAGCCATTCATCCTCAACTCCAGGAATAGGACGCCACGTCAATGCACCGCCCTCAGCTGTAGTCAGGTTCTTTACTGCATGAAAAGAAAAAGACGTGAAGTCAGCAATCTCACCACACATCTTTCCGTTCTGCTTTGCACCGAAAGCATGAGCCGCATCAGCCATCACGATGACTCTTCCGAAAGCCTTCTGAATGTCATTTGCCGGCTTGAACAAATGCTTCTTGCTCTCAACAGCTGCATACACTTTTTCATAATCGCAGATGATTCCTGCCAGATCAACAGGTATGATGACTTTAGTCCTCTCTGTAATCGCATCAGCAAGCTTATCATAATCCATCTCGAACGAGCCCGGTGCCGTATCCACCATCACCACCTTGGCCCCGACATGGCAAGTCACGCTGGCAGTTGCGGTATATGTATAAGCTGATGTGATCACTTCATCGCCAGGACCAACTCCCAACACATGAAGAATCATCTCCATACAAGCCGTAGCTGAATTCAGACACACAGCCTTATCCGTGCCACAATACGCAGCAATCTGCCTCTCAAACTCCTTAGTCTTAGGACCAGTAGTAATCCAACCCGAACGAAGAGCCTCTGCAACTTCCAAAACCTCAGCCTCAGACATATCTGGGGGGCTGAAGGGTATGTTTCTTAACTTTGTATTCATTTTTTGACCTTTATAAATTTATCTAATCTAAAAATGTATGAATAACTAGAATGAGTAAAAACTTTTAATGCTCAAAGAACTAGTATACTAAAGACTAACACATAATAACAATTAAAAATCTCACTCCTATTCTCCCTAATTCTTATCTATACTTTACACCGAAACAAAGCACAAACCTTTTCCAATAAAAAAATAGTGGTTGAAACTCCTAAAAATTCTTCAATTTTCCATCGCTTCTTATAGAATTCTTTTCCTCGCTTGATTCTATCTTTTAACGAATTAGTAGAGAATCCCTCATAGTCTTGCATAAAAAGATCCGCCTCAAACCGGTCTATCCACTTTTGATCTATCTCTTTGACGCCGACTAAAAGTTCATTTGGTACATATTCCTCTTGTAGTCCCAATTTCTCTATACACAGAGCTGTCATAACACTTGCGAAACGCATCAAACCAAATTCCTTAAGTTTATCATCTAAATCTGCTAAAGACAGATCTTTTCGTCCCTTCAGCATTAAACTCCAATCAACAAGAAATCTCAATGATAATTTTTCATATATAAAATGAATCAACGCATGATAAACAAAGAAAATGAAGGTGAAACATTCATTTGGATAATAAAGGCCACCTACAGATAATGGAGCAAGAGTTATAGAAGCTTCATCATATAAGAATCTCTATAGTTTATGAAATCTAGATTGCCCTCTCACATCGGTCAGGAATCTATGATTCTCTATCATAATTCCATCTAACTCACATTCAGAATGACGATAATAATCCATACTGAAACTAGAAGAAAGAGATCTCAAAATATCGTTTACACGCTGATAGTCCGAAGGTGAATAAATATCTATATCTCCCAAAGTTCTTAAACATGCATCATCATAATAAGATGCTATTGATAACCCTTTGAGCACCAAGGCACTAATTCCAGCTTTCCGTAAATAATCTGATAACCTATTTTGCAAATTGAGAATCTTATCGTGACGCAAACTAATTGTGGTAGTTATTCCAAGCCACTTCTTATAAACCGGCAAAGAAGTGCCCAAATCATCTTTTGTCACTCCTTGCTGCTTCATTATCTTACGCAATCCTTGAAAAGCAGTACCTGCAACACCTTGATTTATTGACAAAGCATAAAGACCGGAAAAATCTTCATATAATAAATTCTTTAAATCAGAATCGCTTACTACCGCTTTTAATATACTGTATAAAGAATCTCTATTTGTCATTATTTATAATTTCTTTAACATTCTATACATCTTACGATCAGGATATGCCGTGAACTCATACATCACCTCATAACCGCACCTTTTGTAGAAAGCAAAAAGTTGACTCGTTTTTATAAAAGCCTATGGTCAGCAAGTTTCTCTCAGCATTAAGAGACTTAATAACCTCATCGGTCTTTTGAATAAGTTATTTGCCAATACCCACCCCCTGTGCATTAGGTGATACTGCAATGGACATCAACTCTGCATAATCGCCATTATCCACCACGGATGGATCTCGATGATTCCAATTCTTAGCCAATTAACTAAAGCCTTAGATTTAGTTAGAGCTATCATACACCCTAAAGATAATGCTACAATAGTACAAATAGGCTATACTAATCTATCACCTAGATATGCCTGTATCACATCTTCATCAAAGTAGCTCTCTCTAACTATTGGATTATCAAAATAATCTTTGTCAACATCAAGGGTCGATTTAATAACACGTGCTGGCGAACCTACAGCAATGGAGAAATCCGGAATATCCTTAGTCACCACAGAGTTCGTACCTATTATACACCCCTTGCCAATTTTCACTCCTGCCATCACATAAGTTCCGGAACCAATGAAGGTATATTCACCAATCTCCGTCTCTTTGGTAATATATCCAACTCTTTGCTCTTTGGGTACTTTCATGTAATTACGCCCCATCAGTCTTATGGCATTGTGGCTACTATGTGAAAAGATCCCTACACTAGAACCGATCTGGCATCCTTCACCAATCTTTACACCGTTTGAAGCATCAATACGAGTATAGTGATTAATCCAAACATTGTCACCCAAATCAAAATTCTGTTTGTTGATGATTTCCACAGAAGAAGATATTCTCACATCCCTTAGATACTTTTTCGTCACCTTATTGTAATACCCGTAAACCATAAACGGCTTCTGGAATACCGACAAGCAATGTTGCACAAAAGAAATGATATATCCTGCAAAAGAGTAATATACCAGTTGCTTTATACCTCTTGACTCCTTACGCCCAGAATCTTTCGAAATAACTTTTTTATATTCAAACATTTCCAAACTTTAAACTCAAAAATTTAAAAAATCTCTATCATCTTTGATGTAAGATACTCATAATCATATAGCTTTGCAGCTTCCTTTGCTCTTAAGCACATGGCATCGTATTCTGCCTTTGGCATATCTACCAAGGAAAGAATGGCAGCTGCATACTCTTCTGCAGTTTGGTATTCTTTAGCCACACCAATATTGAATTTCGTAATTGGACAATAGGCCATGCTTATATTACAGCATATAGGTTTTCCACTGGCCATATACTGAAAAGATTTACTCTGGCTACCACCATAATGCCCAAAGCCACCAGGCATATAATTGAGTACATGTACATCAGCCTGCGACACAATGTAAGGGACATATTTAGGCTCAACCCACTTGTCTTTGAACAACACATTTTTCAAGTTGTGTTCCTTGCAATAAGATTCTAGAACATGACGCTCGTCTCCATTGCCATATATAAGAAACTTAATATCCTCTCTCTCCTTCAATACTTCTGCTGCCTTAATAAGTTGCATCACATTATTAGCAAGACGAATAGAGCCCAAGTACATTACCTTCTTTACAGAAGTATCAAGCAAATCTGCGTCATCAATGGTATAATGTTCTTTGTTATACTCAAAGTCCTTCAAGTCCACACCATTATTAATATAATGCACAGTACTCAAGTCAAGGGGACCTCCATTTTCCTTGTCCCATCCTTGCCCAATGATATAGTCACGTCCACCCTCTTGAGAGAATACATGTTCATCAGCCTTGATATACATCTGTTTCTCATACCATCTGAGAGCCTTGATAATAGGGTTATTTCTACCCAAGACACCCAATTCCACGATAGACTCCGGGTACAAATCAAGCACTTGAGAGATATATTTGGCTTTCAGTTTCTTAGCAAGATTGGCAATCTTATATCCTAACAAGAAGCCAGGCACATGAATAATTACATCTGGTTTAGGAAAATTGCAAGAATATTTAGCCACTTTATGCCTGAACTGCAGGGCACTGATTATTCTTTTAACCCTGCTTTTACCATACAGGAGCGTATTAATGTGAACAAAATGGACATTCCCATAACTCTTCTCCACATAAGCTGCTCTGTCCTCAATAAGGTTAATATCCATATTGTGCATCACTGACGATGCAAATATCTTTACATCATACCCCTGCTGACCCAAGTATTGGGCCAGCTTGATTGTTTGCAATCTTGGCTCTAAATGTGGTGGCATTGCACTCATATTTATGATCCATACATTTTTTGCCATAATCTTTCTTATCAAATTGAATAATCGGATTACAAGCGCATATATAAGCCTTTACAAATGCGAACAATCTCCTCTTTAAGATTAACCCAAACAGGTGAATTCCATTGCCTTGGATGAGTAAGCAACTCAAGAACCTGCTCGCCTCTCTCCAAAGCCTCAATTACTTTAGCTGTAGTCTTACCTCCTTCTACTTGGTCTGCTATTCTAAATGTTAATGCAGACATGTGCTCTGGATCATATGCTTCTCTTATAATACCTGCTTCTTGACGAACACGTTCATTCATCAGTTCCTTATTCTGGAATTGGAATTTAGTATTCACATAATCTCCGTGTGAAGCAACGGTTAAACAGCTCATACCTGTTTTCTTTCGGAACTTCTCAATATTAGCAATAAACAAGTTCCTAATTTCTTCCATTCTTTCAATTGCAACCTCCTTCTTCCTTATCCTATGCTGGTAACAGAAACTTGCAATCTCTTCATAATGATAGGAAGATTCCCCCCCCCATTTTTCTATTTCTGCCATCAACTTCTTATTGATAGTATTCCATCTAAAGTATGAGGTACTACGGGCTCCATATTTCTTTTCAATTTCAAGAAACTTTCTCAGAATCTTAAAATCAGCAGTATCAATATCTCTTCTTAAAATCAAGTATTTTTTATCCTTATCAACACCCGTTTTTAGAACCTCCTCAAAAGATAGAACCGTATGAAATTCATACCCTTTGTCTTTTGCTATTTTTATAATTCTTTCATAATCAGCTTCCTTTGAAGGGCGAAAGAAATCCGCATATAACCTCCTCTTAACACCTTTAATATTCATATTATCTATGCCTTCATTATATCATCAATATACATCTGTGCAGCATTAGCATCAGTGAGCCATTTCGCAGTTTCTATAGCTTTGTTAGAAATCGCCATTCTTTCTTCACACGACAATGCATTAATATGCTTAATGATAGAAGCAAGTTCTTCATAATCTCCAGCCTTACAGAGGAATCCATTTACTCCATCCTTGATTACACCATCCATACCCTCATCGCGAGATGCAATAGTAATGCAACCACGAGCCATTGCCTCTAAATAAACTAAACCATATGCTTCACCCTTGCTTATCATAATCATGCACTGAGCAGCATCATAATTAGCTTTTATCTCATCTCTCGGTATTCTTCCCAACACTGAAACTTGCCTAGGCAATTCAAATTCCCTCATCTTACGTTCAATGACAGAAATTTGTTGGCCGGATCCAATATAAGTGATATGAAAATCACCTTTAGGGTAAGCAATTTTCAAAGCATCCAAAATTTGTGCAGGGTACTTACGCTCAATCATTTCTCCCACATAGATAAACTCCCTTAGATTACCCTCAAAAGTATGAGAGTTCTTCTCTGTGATATAATGCTCTGGTATTCCGGAGTAACAGATGAATGACGGTTTTTCTATATCATGCACTTTCTTGAAGTCTTTTAAAAGGGGCTCATTGCGGAATCCAAGAACATCGATATCAGCAAGCATTCCCTCATATCTATTACCATACACATCTTTAGCCATCTGAATTTCGGCTGGTAAATGGTAAACAAGAGCAGTCTTAACGCCCGAATAATGTCTCTTCAAAGCAGATAACACTTCATACTGTGGATTTACAAAGTGACCAACAATTACATCTGGTTTAAAGTTGGCATCTTCATTAATCTTAATAATCTCTGCTATTGACTTCCTTACACCCTTGGAAGAGAACTTACCATGAGGGATAGGCTTATAAAGAGGTATTTTTGCAACAGGCACTCCATCCATCTCGTACTGAAGTGTCTTATCATCTCTTTTCGTATAGATTACCGCTCCGGTCTTAGCTGCAAGGAAATTTCTCATCAACTTTGCTGCCCAATAAAACGGACGAGGATATACAGCCTGATAATGTACTACACGCACATTATGCCCCATCTTCATCCATTCCTGTGCAAAGAAATGACAAACCTTTGTTCCGTGATTATCCGGACCGGGAGTAGGATATATCGTTGAGATAAGTAGTATATTCATTGGTAAATATATGTCTTATTCAAACAAATTAACCAATCTCACAACCTCTGCCACTTCCTCCAAAGTGATAGCTGGACCAATAGGCAAACTCAACTCCTCATCAGCCAATCTTTCAGTGATAGGAAGGCTCAACTGAGGGGTATTCCAAACTTCCTTAGCATAACACTCCTGCTTGTGTGGAGCAATCGGATAGTGGCATACAGTACCCACACCATTCTGCTCAAGATAATCATGCAAACGATCACGATTCTCCTTACCCTTCACAATAATCGGGAAAAGATGATATGCATTCTGTTCATCTGGAAGAAGGTCAGGAAGAGTAATCACAGGATTGTTGATATGCTCATAATAGTAATGAGCAACTTCTTTTCTATGCTGATTGTCTTCTGTCAAGTACTTCAGCTTTACATCAAGGACAACTGCTTGAATCTCGTCCAAACGAGAGTTACGGCCAGCATACTTGAACACATACTTCTTCTGGCTACCATAGTTGGCAAGAGCACGTACACAAGCTGCAAGCTCAGGATCATTGGTAGTTACAGCACCACCATCACCAAGTGCACCAAGATTTTTACCAGGATAGAAAGAGTGTCCTGCTGCATCTCCAATATTACCGGTCACACGACTATCCGTATGCTTACAACCATGGCTCTGAGCACAGTCCTCAACAAGCTTCAAGTTGTACTTCTTGCATATCTCGCCAATTTTATCAGTATAAGCCAAACGTCCATAGAGATGTACCAATGCAATAGCCTTTGTCTTAGGAGTTATAGCAGCCTCAATTAGGTCATCATCAATCTGAAGCGTATTCGGCTTAGGCTCTACTAGTACTGGAACGAGATTATTCTCTGTAATTGCAAGGATAGTAGCAATATATGTATTTGCAGGCACAATCACCTCATCACCCGGCTGCATAATGCCCATCTCAATATATGCACGGAAGATCCAAATAAGGGCATCCAATCCGTTTGCACAACCAATGGTGTATTTGCTACCAATAAACTTAGAATAGTTCTCTTCAAAACGCTCGTTCTCCTTACCCTGGAGATACCAACCATTATTTACTACACGAGTTACTGCCTCGTTAATCTCTGCTCCGTGAAGAGCGGTTACGTCTTTTAAGGACAAGAATGGGATATTTGCCATATGATGTTATTTATTTTACAATCTTATTAACACAACGAGCCGGATTTCCAATCCAAAGCTCACCTGCAGGAACGTCTTTAGTAACGACTGATCCTGCACCAATCATAGCCCCTTCGCCAATAGTCAATCCGGGGAGAATGGTAGAGCCAGCTCCAATGGTTGCCCCTTTGCAAACCTTGGTCTTAAGAAGCGTCCACTCTTTACAATGTGAATGAGGGTACTTGTCATTGGTAAACGAAACATTCGCTCCCACGAAAACTTCGTCCTCCAGTTCTATTCCGTCCCAAATCTGCACACCACTCTTAATGGTGCAACGGTTTCCAATTATTACTTGATTCTCAACCAAACAGTGAGAACAGATATTGCATTCTTCACCAATCTGAGCATCAGGCAGTATCACACAGAACTGCCATACTCGTGTGCTTTCAGGGATATTAGGACATTGACAATCAGCTAACGGATGTATCATCTTTTATTCTTCGTTTCTAAACTTTATAAACTCATCATAATCGCGGATATAATCTTCCGCCTGATATACTTCAGATGCCAGCACCATACATACTGCACCCGAAGAGAAGTCTTCTAAATCACGCCACATACCCGGTTTAACATAGAGTCCCTGGTATGGACGGTTCAAGAAGAAAGATCGCTTGCACTTGCCATCATCGAGCGTTACTCGGAAAGATCCTGAAGCAGCAATAATCAACTGACTCAAATCTCTATGCGCATGTGATCCACGGTTCTCACCACCAGGTACATCATAGAGATAGTACACTCTCTTGACATCAAAAGGAAGCGTACCTTGTCCTGAGGCTGTCGAAGAATCACCATTCTCTACCACGGTAAGGTTTCCTTTACGGTCACTATGGTGCTTATCCAACTCCACCATAGTACAGTCGAACACATTATATTTTGCCATCTTCCTTCAGTTTTAAGAATTCATTGTAATCACGGATGTAATCAGCTGGATCATACTTGGTAGATGCAAACTCTAGTGCAAGGGAGTTGGTTGAGAAGTTTTTCATCTCTCTCCACATACCCTTAGGAATATACAAACCATAGTATGAGCGATTCAAATGAAAAGTCTTCTTCTCTTTACCGTCATCCACTATCACATCAAAGCTACCCGAAAGAGCAATTACAAACTCTTCAGTTTCTTTATATGCATGCCCTCCTCTATTCTCACCTCCTGGCACATCATACAACCAGTAGGTTCGCTTGATCTCAAACGGAATATGCGTGTTGTTTTGTGCAAAAGACAGATTTCCTCTTGCATCAAGGAATTTGGGGAGTTCTATTAGTTTGGAGGTATTCATAATTTATTCTACTAATCATTAGTGTCCTGAGAAAAATCCCTGATAGCATTAAACGATTTAAATTCCCAAAAGCTACAAGGCGAAAATTATTTCAATAAGTTTCGCATTCTTGTTGTTCCTGATTGGTAACCAAAAAATGCGTAAAACTCTTCGCTAATTTTCTTTCTATTCACCAGATCTAAATCTTCCACATAGCTTATCAAATCTGACAAACCTTTTCTAAATGTTTCTCGATCATTATAAACACGAAAATAAGGTTTCCCTATAAACATATCATACCCTCTGGCAGACACCTGATGTACTAAAATGGGCATACCTGATTTTAGACCATCCATAGCTCTAAGTTTCAAACCTCCCCCTATATCTGTTGGACAAAGATAAATTGAAGCCTTTTGTATTACTGCCAAAATATCCTGAGGACTTGGTACAATGATGATATTATCCTTTTTGCTATTTGCAAAATCTATAATTTCCTCAGATGGACTACGACCGGTTAACAACAATCTTAAATCTGGTATTAATTCCATTATTATATCCCAATAATTATTTTTAATGTCCATAATACCATGGGTAGTCTGATAGTTTACGAGAGAACCACTTATACCTATATGATAATCATTTGGTTTAGAAAATGGAGATACGATTGGGGCAGATTTATAATCATATACACCCAACACAACATTTTCCTTATCATTCTCTCCATAAATTGAATGTAGCAGATTTTTATCTTGCGTTGTTAAGAAGACATTAATATCAGAATATTTATAGGCAATCCCTTGAGCTCTACGAACCAAGTAGTCATATCTCCCCCAAAACGTATAGACATTTTTATTGTCCATACAATATTCAATCTCTTCATTATGGTGAATAGTAACCACATTAATCCCCAACTTTTTGATAAAAGGCACTACAACGCCCATTTTTCCCCCATTAATGATAACTAAATCATAGCGATCCTTATTCTTGGACAGATGTTTTTTAATCGGTTTAATCCAACGCTCTAAATTACCCAACATTAAGTCAAAGTAACTGCGAATTTTGAGTCGTCTTTGTACCAATATAAAATTTAAGTCTTCGTATTCAGGAAGCATTTTAAATTCTGATCCAGTCATCACATCAACTCTTTCTTTTCCAAATATATCAAGAACAGAGTCCATATAAGCCCTAACAGCTTGTGCCCCTCCTCCAAATTTATTAAAATCGTATGGTGCCAAGTATAACACTCGTTTCATATAATTTTCTTATCTAGAAAAATAACTATACATTAGTTCTTTGATTTTATAATGCACGGATTTCCATATACAATACTGCCATCAGGAATATCTTGCAATACTACAGCATTAGCTCCAATCTTTACATCATTTCCTATATGTATTGGCCCTGCAACAACAGCACCTGCGAAAATCTGTACATTATCCCCTATAGTTGGATTACCGCCTCTATTATATCCAACAGTTACATTTTGGAAAAAGACAAAATTTTTCCCAATAGAATCTGCTACTATAATGGACGAGAATCCATGGCAAGCGAATATCCCCCCCCCCACTTTGCTGCAATTTGTTGATATACAAATGCTTTTAAGCTTAGGCAGAAAAACGTTAAATATATGCCTATATAAGAAAGGCATTCTATAGTAGAAAACATATCTATACTCCGGGTAATATTTCATAAAACAACAAAAGGCTTTAAAATCGATTAAGTGTTCTTTTCCATATCTTATTTTCCAATACTTTAGATCTTCCAATACCATTGACTTATTTCTACCAAGAAAGAACATTGGCCAACACAATACCTTATAAAAGAAATCAATCATACCACATCAAATTTAAAATACTACTTACAATCTGATAAGATTCAACCGAATAATCATAGTTATTATTTTTTATACTATAATAAAGGTCTTTATCTTTACACAGCTTTAATATTGCTTGATTAATTTTCTCTATTGGAGCTACTAGACCATCTGTATTTTCATTTATGAATTCGTACGCTGACCCAAAATCACTAGAAACAATTGGAAGACCAACAATTTTAGCTTCATTAAAAATCATAGGGCAAGCTTCCGATTCTGAAAGGCATACTAACAAATCTGCATTTCTAAAATATGTATATGGATTTTCTTTGCCCCCTAAAAAAAACACAGAATCTGAAACAGAATATTGATTTATATTCTGTTGAATTAATTGGTACTCATCTTGATCCCAAATCGGACCAATTACAAACCATTTGATGTTAACCCCTTCATTCAATAATGAATTTATAATACGTGGAATTTCCCTATATCTTTTTACACTTGCAATTCTGCCAACAGATATTATATTAAAATCACCTTTTTTTGATTGATATAAAGAATCATCTAAAGGAAGTGAAGATAAGTTAGAAATTCTTTCATAGTCTATTATATTATATATTGACTTTACCTTTTCTCTAAACATAGGAAACCTTGTCATGAAACAATCTGCGGTATACTTGCTCACACAAATTATATTTTTAAACTTATCATATAAATATACATCAGATTCTCTGTAAGGATGTGCAAGTATGTAATTACAATGAATCCATGCAATTTTATTCTTATTAGAGAAATATTGAACAAATTGAGTCGGAACTCCTTCAGCAAAGGCCACTATACAATCGTAGCCTCTTTTTTCTAATTCTTTGACAACTTTTTTTATTAGGTATTCCTCGAAGTTGATTCTTAGAATTAAGGATAGTCTCTTTATAAGTTTAATAACAAAAGAAAATATTTTATTTATTCCAGATAGTTGGGAATATTGTGAATAATACGCACATAATAATTTATCAAAAGGCAATAGCTTATCTCTAAAAACAATATCACAATCACATTCATCCGTTATTGTAAATACATCAATAGAAATATCCGTTAGCTTCATCTGATTATAAAGGCTATTAAATGATGTGGTAACACCACCTATTTTTAGATGTGGCAAAACAAATAGACATTTCATGAAATTTGTCTTTTTTTACGCAAGAAAATAAATATAAAAATATAAAAAATCAAATATAAGCCAGCATATAAACTGCTATAATAATCACGTGGCCAAAATATAATTCTCGGCAAACTGAGGATAACAAATAACGCAAATAAAGAAACTGCATTGTTATTTCTCAGTGATGACAATAACTTATCAACATATGCAACAAACTTTCCAACGAAGAATATGAATAAAAAACCAAACCAACCGAAGTTATAATATAATTCACCTAATATAGATCCTCCATATTGAATATGTCTATATTCAGGATAAGATCTTAAAAAATCTACATAAAATAGTGAGTTGTGGTATAATTCTATATTATCGAACCACATTCTTACCTTTGGGACAGCATTAAATGGAGATAAAACATAAGACAAACCCATATTATAATGAAAATCACCTAATCTAGAAAATAAATCCATCACAGAGTATAGCGAGAGTACAGATCCACCAAATTCTTTGAAAAAGGAAGAAAATGGTATTTCTAAATCTTCATTTAAATCACCTGCTGCTTTTGCTAATTCCATACTTATACCAGCACCATTGTCACCCTGTAAACTTCTCATAGTATTAATAACAGGCAGAATAGTCAGCATCAAAAATGCCAAAGATAAATATATTAAGATTTCCTTTTTACTAATTGTCTTTACTACAGTGAAGTACATCAAGAATACAGCTAAAAGATTACAGATTGCCACACTTCTTCTTCCCGAAAACATACCAGCAGCAAGCATCAATACAACCAATATGAAGCATATAGAAACAAATTGTTTTTTATCTTTACTAAGAACCATCATCAGCAAAAAGGATGGTAAACAAAACTCTTGTATTAAATTTAACAACCTAAGAAATGGAGTATTATAAGCTTCGAATACAGCCAAGTATCCATCTGAATAAACAACTTGTATTTCGAATATAATACTACAATATGCCTTTACAGGAAACGAAATTAAAAATACTAACGTAACGATTCTTGTAATAAGTTTTATATCATAGTTTACAACTCGTTTCTTTAATCTTATCCTTTTGTAATTATTAACATAGCCTAATGTAATTGACATCAAGCATAATTGAGTAAAAATTTGAGCCTTGATATACGATGGTATAGATACGCTACTTATCATAGAAAGTGGACGACCCCATAATAGGAGATACGTGTATCCTGAATGAAACAAAAAGATCAAGATAATAAAGATGGGGCCTAAAGATATGAGTGTTTTTGTTGATTTATATACTAAATTAACACATAAAACAAGCTGAATCACACTTGCTATAGACAACAACGTCAAATTTTCACCTGCTGCAACTGAAAATAATACGATTAGTATATTAACAAAGAAAAATTTAGCCAAATTATAACTACCGATTCTTGTATAATTATCTCCCATTTCTAACAACACACTGTTATAATTATTTGTTAAATTTCAATTTAAGGGTGCAATAGCACAAAAATGCACTAAATCTATTTATACTAAAAATTTTTGTAGAATAGTGCAGATCCTTATTCGATATATTTTTAAGAAGATCAATAATATCTTTTCTTTTCACTTCATCACTCTTCATCATTAAAGTAATATGGTAACATATTATCTCATCACATTTTTTTGAAAAATAAGGATATTTTAACGCGTACTTAGATAAGATTTGAGAAGAATACAATAAATCTGTATATTTAGGATTATGAAGTGCACTTCCCTGATTTTGGAAATAATTATATAAAACATCTGGTATACACCTATATGTTGTTGAATTTCTAAGAACATCGTACACAAACAGCTGATCCTCTGCATACTTCATAAGCGGATTAAACCTAATAGTATCTTTACATATCACGCTTCGCTTAAATATTCCAGACCATACGCTTCCTCTAAAAGAACCACTCTTAATTACGTCCTCTACTACAAGACCATCAATATCACCCACAATTTCCTTATTATGATTAGCGTAAACCTCCCTATAAGAAAACTGTAAGACATCCAATTCATTATTATCTATTATGCTAAATAGTTTTATATAGCATTCTTTTTCTAGCCAATCATCTGAATCAACAAATGTTATATAATCTCCTACAGCATTATCCAACCCAAGATTTCGTGCTGAACTTACACCTCCATTTTTTTTATGAAATACACGGACACGTGGGTCTTTTAATGTATATTCATCACATAGCAATCCACTTCTGTCTGGACTGCCATCATCTATAAGCAAAAGTTCAAAATCACTAAATGTTTGAATTAAAATACTATCTACGCATCTACTTAAAAATGATTCTGCTTTATAAATAGGAATAATGACTGATAACCTAGGATGTTTCAACATAATTTTCAGGACAATTTACTCTTCAGGAAAGAAATGGAATCACCTTTTAATACACTACGTCTTGTATTAACTTCCTTCCAATCAATTGGTTGGTTGACTATTGACAGGTCAAACGTATCAGTTAAAAGACGATTTTCAAGATTATACGTTTTTAATAAGGAATAAAAACGAGATAATCCCCTATTTGCATTACCTATAACTATAAAAGGCTTATTGAAGATGATACTAAAGACTGCTCCATGAAAGCTATCGCAAACAACAAATTCAGCATCCATAAAACCTCTTAACCATTGCGTTACTGGAGGAAATGTACAAGCATCCCAATTATCAGCATTGCCACAAGCATTGGGCATAGAAGTAAATGGAGTCAAGCCCTTGATAGATGCCACTTCATCTATAATTTGTTTTTTACTCATCTCATAATCTAATATATAGTAGAAGAGATTACCTTTGCTCTTATGTTCATTTTGCTCTTTAACTACTTTTATATAGTCTTCTTTTTCTAGTAGCATAGTTGGGTCTAACAAGTGACATGCCTCTACTCCTAAGTACTCTCGACATAATTCTATTGCGCTTTCTTCTCTGACTGACACAGCATCAAATTGTTGCACTAACTTACGGCACACATCAGTCTGCTTAGGTGTATATTCCCAATAATCTACTCCAAAAGATGCGGCATATGCTACACGTTTTATCTTTAATCCCTCAGCAAAATCAAAAAAAGATCGAGAGATTCTTTCGTTATACAAAGGTCTCCATACTTGATCACTACCAACAACTAATCCTTCATACTTATTTTTTATGACATACATCCTAGTTGCCATAACTGATGGCATCTTTGGAGAAACAGTTATATAATTTTCTATAAATTTTCGTGTGTGTCTTGAAATATATTTTTTTTTCTGATTAGCCTTTTTTACAACCATTATTTGTGAAAAAGAAACTTTTATATTTTTTCGTTTTCCAAAGAGTTTTAATATAAATGTCTTGACAATTGAAAGAAACATCCCTAAAGGAGTAGTTTCTTGTTCTTTTTCCTCTAACGTTACCACCTCATGCCCCATTCTCTTCAGAATGGTTTGCAAGGCATAATTCTGTAACAGACCACCATAATTACTGTGTAACGGTTGAGTCAATATTCCTATCTTCATTTACCTGCCTCCTTATTATTCAATTCGTTAACAAAAATCTTAGTAAAATATTTTCGTCCGTTAGCATTCATAAAGAATGAATTTATATATAGGTCAGGGGTGGTAAACCTTTCATCCTTGAGATAATTCAAGACAGGCACTCCTTGTTTGTTTGACTCATTGATATATCTGAGTATGTGCTGTTGGATAAATTCTTCTGGAAATTTGGATGAGAGTTCTTTTGTTACAGGCAGTATTGCAAGAACCGGTTGAAGGTCGTTGTCAATACAATACTGAATCATCTCTGATAATATACGGATATTCCCGTCTATGGACTGTTGGTTTGCCTTCGATAGGGTAGACATGTTTTCCACATCTATATTGAATTCGGGATTCCAACAACCCTCTATCCAAAATGTAGCATCTTTTTCAATCTGCTCTTTATTCATTGGATTCTCTGTAATTGATAACCGATTATCTGCTTTAACATCTCTTATAATGCGTTTTGCTCTTGCAGGGTGGCGGAAGACTGGCAATGTATATTCTGTTAATTTTTGCTTGATATCGTATTTTGGCATTTCATGCTTAGAAAATATACGATAGTATTTCACAAGGTTATTTACATGAGTCTCAAGTAAAAAAAAATTTAATGGGCATACAGGTATTATAACCTTCGCTCCTGGATTGAGATGTTTCTTGTATTTCTTTAAGATTATAAAATCAAACATAAAAGTCTGTGGGCCTATTGCCCAATTCATACCTTTTATTCCTGATTCTGTGTAATCAAAGGCAAACTTTGGATGATTACTACCTAAGTTTACAATATCAAAACGCCCATCATCCTTTAGACGCTGAAATTTTACGATGTCTATAAATTGGTTTTGAAAAGTATTTGTACGCTTGTATAGAGCGTTAAGTGTTATTGAACCAACAAGTACAATTACTGCTACTATTACTATTAAAGCCATATCATTAATATAATGTCCAACCTCCATCTATTGCAATCACCTGCCCTGTCATATTATTCGATGAGTCGCTAGCAAGATAAAGTGCAAGGCTTGCCACCTCTTCAACAAGAGTATAACGTCCAGTAGGATGTTGACTAGTATAAGCATTATCTTTTACTGACTTTCCTTGAACTCCTTTATGAATATTTGTGACAACATTTCCTGGGGCTATTGCATTAACACAAACGCCTTTCTTTACAAGTTCCTTGGCTAATCCTCTCGTTATGCATGCTGCCCCCCACTTAGACACATTGTAAGGATTAAAGCCTGATAGTATGCCTGCGATAGATGTGATATTAATTATTTTTCCTTTTCTGTTGTTATTTACAAAATATTTACCCTCCTCTTGGCACATGAAATACAATCCTCGTTGATTCGTATCAATAACATAATCATACATTTTAGGAGTAACAGTATCCCATGACGCAGAATCATACACTCCAGCATTATTAATAAAGATATCAATATGTCCTATTGTTGATACCAACAAGCTTAATTTTTCGAAGGCTATTTTTTCATCAGAACAATCCCAATTAATTGTATGGAGTCTATTGCTATTTAGAATATTAGAGACTTCTTTTAACTTAGCTTCGTTTCTGCCACTAATTATAACTATAGCTCCTTCATCTAAAAAGCACTTTGCAATACCCAATCCGATTCCGCTTGTACCACCTGAAATGAATACTGTTTTACCTTTCAACTGATTACTCGGTGATACTAGCGATACATTAGTATAAACGACCCCTCCTGTCTTTATATATTTCAGAAGGTTAGATAAGTATTTTTTTATTATACCCAATTTCACTTTATTTTCAATTTATTCTTAGTTATCGTAATTAGTTGCTGTCTCTCCAAACTATTTAATCCAATATAGAAAGCCGAGAAAAGAAGAGTGGCTTCTGTTACACATGTGAGTGTAACCAGACGCCAAAAGCCTTCGGCCATTTGCAAATAAACAACCGTAGCTGGGATAATACTAATTATTGTTACCAATGCAGAAGGGAGAAGTATTTTAGTAAATAGATATCTATAAGGAAAATACTCATATCTATGTATTAACCAATAGATAGCAAATATACTGATTACCTCTACTGCCAATATAACTACAAATACGCTATATGCTGGAAGCCCCAATTTGAACAATAGATAACCAATGGGGAGTGTTGCAATCATCAAAGAACCAATCGTTACATTACCTGTTTTAATTTTACCTATTGCGTGATATGGCATCAAAGCTGCAATGTGGAACGAACGCAACGTATAGGTAGCAAGAACAATGATGGCAAATAATGCAGTATTGTCTGGCACAGAATTGCCAAGCCATAGTTTTAGTATAAACCTTATTTCAAAACAGATAGGTAGTACCAATGCCAGCATCAACATATATGAAAACTTTGCTGTATAAAATGTCATAGTGTACATTCTATCAATGTTGCCCTCTGCATAATTCTTAATTATTTGAGGGCGAACCGCTGTCATAAAATTGGTTATAAACTGCGTTACTGCACCCTGTATTTGAAAAGCTATGGCACGGGCAGCATTGACTACAGGACCAAAGAATACATTTAATAGAAGATTAACACCTTGTCCCTGACACACTAGAGCCATATTACCTAACAAATCCCATCCACTATAACTTAAGAGTTGTTTATAGAGTTTCTTGTCTTTAACCAGAGAAAAACGACATTCCTCGTAATGTCTTGCCACATAAAATCTATAAAACAATTGCACGAGCAATGAATTAACCATAAGTAATAAGCCATAGAAAACGAGCTTATCAATTGGCGATATGGTTATCAAAAATGCGATCAACAACCTTGATAAAGCCTCATATAATCCTACATAAGCATATATTGACATGTTCTCATGTGCAATCAAAGATGCATTATAGGGTACCTGGGTAAAACTTACCATTGTAGTTACTATTGAAAACTGATATACCCAGAAAGCTGCTACCATTCGCGATTCAGGGATAATCATCTTTTCATAAAAGAACCACAAACCGATTGTTTCACCAACAATAAGTACTAATAAAGCAACACAAATATGCAGGTTGAGTGATGCACCAAAGGTTGCTTTCTGCTTTTCAAGATTACATTCTCCCAAAGCGAATGTTAGGAAACGGCTAGTACTTGCACCTAATGCACTATTTAAAAAGCTTACAATTGTGACGATTCCTCCAACAACATTATAAATACCATAGTCTGTTGCACCAAGGGTATTGAGAATAACCCTTGATGTATATAAAGCCACAACCATCACTACCATCATTCTTACATACAAGAACATGGTATTCTTGGCGATTCTCTTATTATTGTTCGGTACTGAGTCTGCCATTAATGCCACTTTATATTTTCCTTCAAAACTTTTGCAGGAACACCTCCCACAATTGTACGAGCAGGAACATCTTTAGTTACAAGCGCTCCAGCAGCTATTATTGCTCCATCTCCAATAGTTACCCCCTTGAGAATCGTTGCACCTTGCCCAATCCATACATGTTCACCTATCTTAATCGGAGCTGAAATCTGATAGCCCTCTTCTTCTATTGTATGGCCATCATAAGAGCGGATACAAACATCTCGCCCGATAGTTGCATCTTTTCCTATCTCGATAGTCGAACCACAAGAAATCTGAACATTTTCATTTATAAAACCACCATGAAGGATGAGATGACTATTAGGAAAAACGCGTATAAACGAATTTGCATAACAGATAAATTCGCCGTTTACTGTCATTTTTGCTTCTTCTTCAAGCAGGATACGTGTTTCTGTTCTTGACTTCTTCACCTGCTTCATTCCAGTAATCAGCCTACTTGCCAAGTGAATAGAAGCTCCTTTTTCCAATTGAACGACAGTTCTACTTAGGTTATAAAATGGCACACGTCCTTTTCTATCAATCTGATTTGATGTGAAGTTCATAGATAGATAAGTACTCCAAGCATTGAAAGAGAATCCGTGCATTTTTGATATACTAAGAATACGTTTTACAGCATGAAGCACTCTCCATATTTTTCGTTTTAGTGCTGTCAACTTATTGGGAATAGGAGGGAAAAATTTCTTAGCTACAACCTCGAAAGGTTCTTTATCCAGAGTCTCAAAAAAGGCTTTTCTATTAGGTTTTGAAGGCTTTAATGAAGAATCCATTGCAGGATTTCCAGCACGTGCATCAGCCATTGTAAACTCCTTCCATACGATATCCTCTTTTATAGAATCAAATAATGCCATTCCCTTATCAGAATTTATCATAACAAGAGATGTACCCCTATCTTGATCCATTGTCTTGTCGAGATTTTCTATTCCCCAAAAATCTGCTAATGTTATATCTGCTTTTTGAGGGAAACCCTTAAAATGGCATTCATAGCAAGATGGGCGCGTAAAGTTACCAGCCTGCAAGTATCCTATAAAGAACAAGTCATGATAGCGGTCTTTACAGTACTCCTTTCCATTAGCAAAATTTACTCTCATAGAGAAGTTATGCCATCCCCACTTTTTGTTCTTGAATTTAATTTCAGTTGCCTTTGCACCATATTGGCGCTCAAGCATATCCATGTATTTTAAGAAAACCTTTGGAGAGTTAACTCCTCTACAGATAAAATCACAAGTAGTAAGATTATCGTACTCCTTATTACCTAAAAATTTATAAAGTGCCTGTACCTGACAAGGGCATCCACAGAAAAAAACTTCACGTCCTTCACGAAGTTGTTTCTTTATCTCCTTATAAACCCCTGCTGCATCGCTTTGAAGATACTTACTGCTTCTTATTTCAGGCAATCTCGTAGGATTATCATCAATTATCTGTGATACAGTATAATCATCGTTGTATACAGCTCCTCCAACATAAGCTTTTCTTTCATACATAGATAAGGCCAACATCGAATGAATGCCACCAGAAGTAGAATCTGTACGTATCTCTTCGTCCCTTGTATAAGCCGCAAAGACTCTGGGTTCTTCGTAACGTACGACTTTATCTGCAGGACTGACAATTGGACATACCTTTTCACAAAGGTGACAGTCAATACAAGTATCCTTATCCACCTCCGGATACCAAAATCCCTCTATATCAGTTTTGAATGTAATGCAATTCTTTGGACAGACATCTGCACATGCATTACATCCACAACAATCTTCTTTTCTTGAAATGTTTATCATTGCTCAAATTTGTTTCACTATTAAATAGCCTCTGCCACATTCAGCGGGTAGAGCGGTTATGGACTCCTTTGCGCTCTTTGTCGGCTATAGGACGATAAAGAGTGCAAATGTGTTAACTTTTACCGTGTAGCCTAATTCGTTCTTCAGTATACTCACTTAAACGACGACGAACAAAGCCTCAAACATGTATTCTACTCTATACATTGTTCATACCTATATTCGTTTCCTCAGATAGCGACAGCAATTATTGAGTTAGGTGTGTTTATACGAGAATTATCCCCTTCAGGCAACACAGCTCATCCCCAGTCATTCTTGAATGCCTTACATCATACAAAGAACAGTTTTTTTTATGTATCACCTTTTACTTTGTCAATGAAATTTTGATAATCATTTGTTTATTATGAACGTTACACTTCATCACTCTTTGCAAGAGATTATCTAATCATACCCCTCCGGATTCTCCCTCTGCCACCTCCAACTATCTCTAACCATTTCTTCTATGCCAAACTTCGCCTCCCAACCAAGCTCATCCTTAGCCTTAGCAGGATTGCAATAACAAGTTGCAATATCACCAGTTCTACGAGGCTTTATGTTATATGGCACCTCAACGCCATTAACCTTTACAAAGGCATTTACCATATCAAGCACACTATAGCCATGACCTGTGCCCATGTTATAGATACCAACTCCACAATTTCTTTCAATCGCCTTAAGAGCTGCTACATGGCCATTAGCAAGATCCACGACATGTATATAATCCCTCACCCCTGTACCATCATGAGTAGGATAATCATTACCGAATACTCCCAGCTCAGCTCTCTTACCTACAGCAACCTGGGTAATATAAGGCATAAGATTATTCGGAACACCATTAGGGTTTTCACCGATTCTACCCGATAAATGTGCTCCTACTGGATTGAAATAACGAAGGATCACAACATTCCACTCATTGTCTGCCTTCTGAACATCCATTAATACCTGCTCAAGCATACTCTTTGTCCAGCCATAAGGATTGGTACAAACACCTTTTGGACAATTCTCAGTAATAGGAATCTCTTCTGGATCGCCATATACTGTAGCACTACTGCTGAAAATAATGTTCTTGCAACCATGATTTCTCATCACCTCAACAAGAACAAGAGTTCCTGCAATGTTATTATCGTAATACTCAAGAGGTTTTTCAACACTCTCTCCTACAGCTTTGAGACCCGCAAAGTGTATACAAGCATCAAACGTATGCTCTGCAAATACAGATTCAAGGCCAGCTTTATCTCTTATATCAACCTGATAAAATGGAATTTCATCAACTCCTATAATCTCTGCTACTCTTCGGAGAGACTCAGGATTACTATTGCTCAAGTTGTCCACTACCACAGCGGTATGACCTGCAGCATATAGTTCTATCAATGTATGGGAGCCTATATATCCGGCTCCTCCGGTTACTAGAATTTTCATTATAAGCTATTATCGTCCTTTGTACATGTCTTGGTAGTATTTCTCGTACTCGTCCGAAGTGATATTATCCATCCACTCCTGGTTGTCAAGATACCATCTTACCGTCTTTTCGATACCTTCCTCAAACTGAAGGGATGGTTCCCAACCAAGCTCTTTCTGGAGTTTAGTAGAATCGATAGCATAACGGGCATCATGGCCAAGACGGTCTGTTACGTAGGTAATAAGATCCAAACTATATCCTTCAGGATTACCGAGGATCTTATCAACTGTCCTAATCATAACCTTAATCAAGTCAATGTTCTTCCATTCATTGAAACCTCCGATATTGTAGGTCTCATTGATACGACCTTCGTGAAAAATTGTATCTATTGCACGGGCATGGTCCTCAACGTATAACCAGTCGCGAACATTTTCGCCTTTTCCATAGACTGGGAGAGGCTTTCTATTACGAATGTCGTGTGGTGTGGATATTATTAAGATATCTCTTATACCAGCTAACATCAATACCGATATAGGATAATATATCATTGGTTTATCATATATAGGGAGCATTTGTTTGCTTACTCCTTTAGTGATTGGATAGAGGCGAGTTCCTGATCCACCTGCTAGTACGATTCCTTTCATTATATTATGATATCATTTTTAAATAGGTACTATAAATATTGACTTCAAGCATATATTAGTTATTTGACCACTCCCACTCAAATCTCTCTATATCTTCCTCTACTAAAGGATTTCCACATTGCACCTCAATAAAGGTAAGTTCAGTAATAGCCTTAATAGCATGGTAATGCTCTACCGGTATATGAACGGTATCACCGGCTTTTACTCGCTTTTCTACTCCATTGAGCACAAAGATTCCTTCGCCTTGTGTGAATGTCCATGTTTCTGCTCTATGGTGATGTATCTGGTAGCTTATATTCTTTCCTTCTTTAAGGGTTATGCTTTTAGTTAGTGCGTGATGACCATCTGGGTATATTGTATCGTCAAGAACGCGATATGTTCCCCAACGTCTCTCTTCATACATTGGACGTGGTGTGAGATTCTCTACAGCACTCTTTATTTCTTCCGAGTGGTTCTTGCTACATACAAGGATTCCATCAGGGCAAGCTGCTACGACTATATCTTTTAAGCCGTCTACATATATAGGATGCTGTAGTTCATTAATGACATGAGTACTCTCACAGTGAGGTCCCATTACTGCGTTTCCAAGAACTGGTTTTCTAAGCTCATCTGTAAGAGTGTTCCATGTGCCTAGGTCTTTCCACTGGCCATTGAATGGTACTACTGCTACTGACTGCGCTTTTTCTGCTACCTCATAGTCGAAAGAAATCTTAGGAAACTCATTGTACCTTGATCTAGTATCATCAAAGCTACCGGAGATAATATATTGGCGAACAATATTCATCATATAGCCTAGGCGAAATGCAAAGACTCCACCATTCCAGAAGGCGTTTTGTTTAAGAAGCTCATCTGCTACAGTTATCGTAGGCTTTTCTGTAAAACGAGCTACATTCTTGTAGGTCTCTTTTCCTGAATCTGCTACTGGTACAACATATCCATATTTCTCACTCGGATAGGTCGGAGTAATTCCCATCAATACAAGCTCTGCAACATTATTTTCTACACATTCTACCATTTTACTAATGGTGTGAAAGTATCCACTTTCTGTGTATGGGTCACAAGGCATAATTACGACTACTTCATCATCGTTGCATTTTTTTGCTAATGAAAGATAGCTAGCCGCTAATGCTATTGCTGGGAATGTGTCTCTTCTCACAGGTTCAGTTACTACAGATACTGTGTCACCTAACTGGTTTGTGATTATATCTAATTGGCTTGCGTTTGCTGCAAGGGTAATTTCATTTGTAAGGTTTGCTTCTCTTACTTGGCGCACTACTCTTTGCACCATTGATTCCATTGTGCCGTCTTCTTTCTCAAGAAGAGGAAGGAACTGCTTACTTCTAGCGTTATTGCTTAGCGGCCATAGGCGTTTGCCTGAACCTCCGGATAAAAGTATTAATTGCATTATATGTTGTTATCGTTATATTCTTCTATTTAATTTCCTTTCTAATCTCAAATTCCCCAATGCGCTCTCTTATACAGATTGCGCTATTGATTGCAGCATCCATATCATTGATAAAAGTTTCCCATGAAACGATATGGATATAAGAGTACGGCCATTTCTGTATTGTGTCTCGTTGGTTGCAATCGTATTTTTCGGGGCGTTTCCTGTTGAAGGTGTTTTCCCTGATAATCGTGAAAAGGTTTGCTGTATTAAAGTGTGTGCAACCACTAGGGCAACATGTTCTTTTCGTCAATACATATTCATAAGATCCGTTGATATCGGGAAGAACGACACCAAGAACGGCATTTGTTCTTGAGGTTTTGTCAGCTCTTTTGACTTCTTTGAGAGAGTATGATATTTCCCATGGTATCCATTGGTCTTTCTCCGGAATGATGTAACTTTTCATGCGTGGAGATATGAGAACTATGGTTACAGAGCTATCATATATCTTGTCTCTCAGTTTGGATTCTATGGTTTCGTCCTTAAAGTTGGAGAGGTCTTCTCCGTCTTTTTCGCCTTTGTTTATGTGGTCTCCTTCCGCAAGGCGTTCTTGTATTTCATCTACATAGTCGCGTACCTTGGTCTGTTCCCAGTTTGGGGTCCGATCCAAGCGCTGGACTGAGGTGTACAAAAGGAGGAATCAGTTCAATTAACCGAGATTAGGATTACCGGTCTGCTTTACTTCATCAATCACTCTAAGAAGGTACTGACCGTACTGATTCTTGAGCATAGGTTGGGCAAGTTCACGCATACGTTCTTCTGTGATCCAGCCTTGACGATATGCTATGCCTTCAAGACAAGCGACTTTAAGTCCCTGACGCTTTTCCAGAACCTCGATATATGTCGATGCTTCTGAAAGTGAATCGTGAGTACCTGTATCAAGCCATGCAAAGCCTCTTCCCAGTGTCTGCACCTTAAGCTCACCGTCAGCAAGGAACTGCTGGTTGACAGTCGTAATCTCGTATTCTCCTCTCGCTGATGGCTTAATATTTCTGGCAACATTTACTACCTTGTTAGGATAGAAGTATAGACCAACAACTGCATAATTACTCTTAGGCTCCGCTGGTTTCTCCTCAATGCTGAGACAATTACCTTCACCATCAAACTCTGCTACTCCATATCTTTCCGGATCACTTACCCAATAGCCGAATACTGTTGCCTTACCATCTTCTTCAGCAGAACGGACAGCCTCCTTCAGCATCGGTACAAAACCGCTTCCATGAAATATATTGTCTCCAAGTACAAGACACGCACTGTCATTTCCTATAAAATCCGCTCCGATAGTAAATGCCTGAGCAAGTCCATCCGGAGAAGGTTGCTCTGCGTAAGTAAAGTTCACACCATAATCACTGCCATCACCAAGAAGTCTCTTGAATCCAGGAAGATCATATGGAGTAGAGATGATCAAGATATCCCTGATACCAGCAAGCATCAGTACTGATATCGGATAATATACCATCGGCTTATCATAGATCGGCATCAATTGCTTGGAGATGCCCTTTGTAATTGGATAGAGGCGGGTTCCTGAGCCTCCGGCGAGTACGATTCCTTTCATGATTTAGTATAGATTTTCGTTATAATCAAACAACCAGTCTGCATCCTTCAACTGAGAATGTTTTGTGTCTTTCTCTGATAGGATAATCTTGTCAAACGGAACCTTCCAGTCAATGCCAAGATCCGGATCGTTCCATGCAATCGCTCCTTCACTCTGAGGTGCATAGAAATTGTCACATTTATATTGGAAGATAACTTCATCTGTCAGGACGACAAATCCGTGGGCGAATCCTCTTGGGATGAAGAACTGACGATGATTATCCTCTGAAAGTTCGACTGCCACATGCTGACCGAATGTCGGAGAGCCTTTGCGGATATCAACGGCAACATCAAGAACAGCTCCTTTGACAACCCTCACTAACTTGCTCTGAGCATATGGAGGTTTCTGGAAATGAAGTCCCCTAAGGACTCCATAGCAGGATTTGCTTTCGTTGTCCTGGACGAATTTCACGTCTCTGACTTGCTGATTGAAATCTCGTTCTGAGAATGATTCAAAAAAGTAGCCACGATGATCACCATAGACTTTGGGCTCGATAATTACGACTCCTTCTATTAATGTTTTAATTACTTCCATTACAATCCTCTTCAACCTCCTTATCATACACTTCAAACCTCGAATTCTTGCTCTTGAACTCCGGAACGGTCTTCTTCATAAGTCTTACCATATCCTGAATTTCGACTGCTCGTGAAAGTCTTTCAAGTTCATTTGCGACTGCACAGGCATCATCGTAGTCATAACTGCGGACCTTCGCGATCATGATACGGTCATGGTCTGTCGGTATTGTATTTTCCTTATTGGAGAGAACTTCCTCGTAGAGCTTTTCACCTGGACGGAGGCCGCTATATTCAACCATGATGTCCTTATCCGGTGTGAATCCGGCAAGTTTGATCATTCGACGTGCGAGATCATCGATCTTAACAGATTCGCCCATATCAAATACGAAAATCTGATTACCGGATGACATCGTTGCTGCTTCCATTACGAGACGGCAGGCCTCAGGGATCGTCATGAAGAAACGAGTAATTTCTGGATGGGTGACAGTTACCGGACCTCCCTTTGCGATCTGGTCACGGAAACGAGGGATTACGGAGCCGTTGGAACCCAGGACATTACCGAAACGTGTCGTTACGAATTTGGTCTTTCCTCCGATCTTGCCCTGCTCCATGGCAAGTCCCATAGACTGGACATAAATCTCGGCGAGACGCTTTGTACATCCCATGATGTTTGTCGGATTCACAGCCTTGTCGGTCGATACCATCACCATCATCTCTGCACCGTACTCGACGCACTTGTCTGCCACATTCCTTGATCCGGCTACGTTCACGAGCACTGCTTCACAAGGATTCTCCTCCATAAGCGGAACATGTTTATATGCTGCTGCATGGAACACAACCTGAGGTTTCCATTTCCTGAAGACATAGTCAAGTCGTGCAGGAATACGTACATCACCTATAATAGGGGTAAAAGTAAGATTCGGAAACTTCTCTTCCAGTTCAAGACGGATGTTATGCATAGGAGTCTCGGAATTATCATAAAGCACAAGCTCCTTTACTCCGAATGTCGCAAGCTGACGACAGAGCTCAGATCCGATCGATCCAGCCGCACCTGTAACCATCACCACCTTGCCTCTGAAGTTCTCGACAACCTTATCCATTGAAATCTTGATCTCCTCACGCATGAGAAGGTCTTCAATATCTATATTTCTGATCGGAAGGGTCGGCAGACCTTCTGCAGATTCCTCGATAGGAGGTGCAAAAAGAATCTTGATTTCATTGTCAACAGCCCATTTTACCACACGATCCTTCTCCTTGTTTGCCTCATCCTTTGTGACAAAAAGGATAGCATCAGTGCGGGTTCTCTTCATCAACTCGAGGAAATCCTCTTCATTGGAGAATGTATTGACCGGAAGTTCCGTAATCACATGTCGCTGAGCCGGAGCCTGCTTCATGAAGCCGATTACTTCATAATGTGGAGATGTCTGGAGTCTCGACACACATGCCACAGATTTGTCTGAAGTGCCGTATATCATCACATTCTGGCAATTACGTCTGTAATCAAGGCGTGCCTTTACCATATCATACACGATGACCATCGCAGCACGAGCAATGACATAAAGCGCAAATGTCAGCAGGAAATCAGCTGTTGCCGCAAGGAGTACAGTATCCGAATAACCGCATACCAGTACATATACAGCAAGTACAATCACGGCCTGACCGGCAGCGACACAGGCGAATCTTGCCAACTGACGAAGTGTCGTATGACGTATGATGATTCTGTATGTCCTGAATATCCATACGAGCAACGCAGAAGCTGCAGCGCTTATGACCATCCAGAAGATCGCACCTGAGAAAAGGAAAACACCTCCACCGACAAGAGACTCAGCAAACAAAGCCGAGATAAAGGATGCTACCGTGGAAATCAACACGTCCATCAGAAATACAGTACGCGTGCTGACATAGGTCTTAAGATATTTTTTAAAGGTTTTCCCTAATTTGTTCATAGGTTATCTCCATTTGATTTAAAGAACATCCTTTAATTTCTGCCAATATTCTTCACCGAAAAGTACCCATGCTGCAGCACAACATCCTGCAAGGAAGGTAAATATTACTAAAAGTTTTGCCTTACTTGGTGCTGTCTTTCTGATTGGTAAAGTAACAGGGTTAATAATTACAAATACAGGCTTAGCCTGCTGTTCCTGAATACGAGCGCCTTCAAGCTGGGTAGCAACCTGTGAATAAACCTGATAAGCAAGATTCATTTCCTGCTGAAGGCGATCTCTCTCAGCCTGCGCACTCAAAAGGATGACGCTCTTGTTTGCATCCACGAACTTTGCATAAGCCTGCTGGGCCTTATAGTAATCTGCCCTGCGTTCCTCGCATATTTCAGAGAGATTCTGAACATCCTGACGTGACTTTGAAGTGCGATAATCAGACATGTAAGTCTTGAGGTTCTCAACAACAGCGTTCATGACTGTAGCAACAACCCGAGGATCCTGCATCTCAAGAGACATTGATGTCTTGCCGGTCTTCTTATCGACATTCACCATGATGTTTTCCGAAAAGAATTTCACTACGCCTCTCACCTTCTTAGGAAGGTTGAAAGGATCAAGTACTGTCTCTGATGTAACAACCTCTTCCTCCTCTGCAGGTTTTCCGATAGACATCACCCAGCCGAGAGCTTTGAAAGGAGCATTTATCACATATGACCACCAAGGAGACTTCTGGTATTCAAGCATATAGTCAAGAAGATCGGTCTGAACTGTTTCATCTTTCCATGTAAATTCCACAGGAAGAGACAAGAGTTCAGTAATGAACGGTACAGAATGAACAACATCAGGAAACATCTCCACACTGATGGCATCAATGCTGTTGTTGAGATTCACACCCATCATGGAAGCGATGCTGCTCACGCTTGAGTTCGTTCTCTGCTGAGTCTCTGGTGCGAGGGTCACAGACGAAGTATAAGTCTTAGGAATACTGAATCCGGCCACAAGTCCGATTACAGCACCTACGATGCACCATCTGATGATCATCCACTTCTTCTTCCAGAGCTTGCCTATAAGCTCCATTATGTCTATCTCCTGTTCTTCTTCGTATTGTGGCTGTATGTAATTATTGTTTTCCATTATTTTTTAGTATTCATGATTATATTTCCTACTGTAGCAAGCATTGTTGCGATAGACGAAGAAGTAGTTGCAACGCTGAGGAACTGCTGGAGACTGTTACCATTCTTCTCACGCTTGTTAGGGATGACGATTTCGCAGCCTGGCTGGATGACATCATAGCTCAACTTCCTGGCCTTTGAGATCGTACCGTTCATATAAACGACATATGCCTTGCTCTTCTTTGACCTGAATCCGTATCCTCCGGCCTGCATGACGTAATCCCTGACTGTCTGGTTAGGAACGAAGGTCACCGTATTAGGCTGCATCACATTACCGGAAATCTTAACCGTATTCGTATATTCCGGTATGATCAGTCTGTCACCCTCGCGAAGGACAAGGTCGAAATCACCACCAGGAGCAGCCAGAGCCTTGTCAAGCTCGATTCCGACAGTGTAAACACGTTCGAAATCTATGGCACTTACATCCACACTGTCACGTCCGCGTCCCACAGTCTCGATAGTTGCCTGGAATCTGGCATACTCCTCAGCGTTCATCAGGCGGAGAAGTCTCGCACCCTTGACATATGCCCAGTCGTTGAGACCACCGGCCTTCTGAACAAGGTCTGAAAGGCGCTCTTCCTTCTGAGTCATCACATATGTACCAGGGAAGATAGCCTCGCCGGAAATTGTCACTGTAGCCTGCTCCACATAACCAGGACTACGGCGAACATAGATCTGGTCATATGGCTGAAGCTTGAATCCGGCCTCACTGTCAAGAACATAACCGTCCTTGAATGAGAATGTATAAACCTCTCCGATAGTCGATGACTGGTCAGTGCTCTTAGGATTCCTGATACGGCGGCTCACGTCGATCTTCACTGTAGAAGCCGATTCAAGAAGACCTCCGGCCTGCATTATGGCATCCTCAAGAGTGGTATTCTCAGCAAACACAAATCTTCCAGGACGAGCGACCTCTCCAGCCACGGAAATATATCCGAGATCCTGAAGGTCATGTACGCTTGGAATATAAAGCACATCATTCTTCTGAAGCTTTATGTCTTCCGCAGTACCGCCAAGCACAGCCTTGATGTCAACAGGAATTACCTCAAGAGTCAGGTCCTCACGCTCCCTGTGAAGAAGAGCACGGTTTGTAAATGCATCTCCCTTGAGACCGTCGGCCTTGGCAATGAGTTCCGAAACGGTCTCCACACCGTTACCGAGCTGATAGACACCCGGACGATATACGGCACCATTGATCTCGATCTTGTTTGTGAATCTGTCAAGCATTGCTCCGACTGTCAGAACATCACCATCCATAAGAGTAAACGCCTCATAATCAGGTTGATCAATAGTATAAACCTGATATTCCTTTCCGTTCTGACGGACCATACGGATATTGTCCTTATAGGCATCGCTTGTAAATCCTCCGGCATAGCCGATAAGGTCCTGAACAGTCTCACCATCCTTGAGTTCATAAGCCATCGGCCTCTTGACATTTCCGTCAAGTTCCACGATCTGGCTGTATGGAGGAACGATGATGATGTCCCCCTCTTCAAGAATCACATTACCGTCAGCTTTGCCGTTGAGGATAAGGTCATATACGTCAACAGTTGCGATGTTCTTACCGTTCCTTACGAGCTGGATGGCACGAAGAGAACCGAGGTCGCTGACTCCACCAGCCCTGTGAAGAGCATGATAAAGATTTGAAAGCGAAGAAAGGTAATATGTTCCAGGATTTGCGACCTCGCCCATGAGGTTCACCTGGATGGTCCTGATATTGCCGAGGGTGAGCTTGATGTCAGATTTTGCATCATCGCCATCGACAGAATAAATCTGACCAAGCTTGCGGCGCATATATGAATCCGCCTCCTTTACGGTCATGCCGTTAAGGTTCACGACTCCGATATCCGGAATATTGATGGTTCCGTCAGGTGATATGGTCTGACGGATGCTTGCCTGATTCGTTCCCCAGATGTCGATGAAAACCTCGTCTCCAGGACCGAGTACATAATTGGTCGGAGTCGGAAGGTTTGAACTTGGAGCGAATGTAAGGTTCCTGCTGGTGAAGATATCACGTCCGAACACCCTTCTTCCTGGTTCGGTCACTTCCGCCATGATCACATCCATCTCAGCAGCATTCGAAGGAGAAGCCACGTCCTCTGTTCTGCGCTGACGCTCCTGCACCCCCGCAACAGTCACTGCTCCGCCCTGTCCGGCACGCTCGTTTTCAAATCTCTCCTTGAGACGTTCAGCCTGAGCACGTGTAACACCACGAGCTGAAAGCTCTTTCACCATGTCATTCTGGGACTTGCCGCTTGCCATTCCCTCCTTGACATAGGCTACCACTGCATCATCCGACATCTGCGCAGAAGCCTCGACCGAAGAAAACAGAAGAGCCAACGCTACAGATACGATTGCAAAAAAGTTGATTCTTGTCATTATTTATCCTTGATTTTTAAATTATTAGCACTAAGAAAGGACACCCGAAACCATGAGTTTCCGAGAGTCACCTGCAAATTTAACACCGCCTTGCATAAGGCCGAATCGATACGCGCTATCCAGCAACATGATACAATTCAGCAATATAACCATCACTATATGTTGCAAATTTAACAAAATTAGTGACAAAATAAAAGGAAAAGCAGGTATAATTTACCCCCCCCCATGAATTTTTCTAAAACAGAGAGAAAACAGTTCGAAATCAGAAGATTACATCAGTTCCAGATCCTGAGGTTGGACATAGGTGGTTGCAATCGCGAGCATACCTGGCAATTCGACTACAACACGACGGGAACGCTTGATTCTGACAACAGTTCCCTCAACGCCCTTGAAAGGTCCTTTCACAACACGGACTTTCTGCCCCTGACGGAGCTTGGAGGTGATTTCCTTGAGGTATAGTACATCATCCGACATGACGCGACTGATCTGGATGAAGTCATCCATAGCCTTGTCCGGCACAACTATCGGCTTGCGGGTGGCCTTGTCCCAGATATACCTCCCCCAGCATGAGTCTCCGAACGAACGCATGAATTCGTCGAGCAAGGATTTTTCCGAATTGACAAAACAGAGATTTGCGACGGCAGGAACAGTCAGAATCACTTTCCGCCCGTCCTTTTCAACAGTTTTTTTGCGCATGGGTACGAAACATTCGAATCCTGCATCATTGAGAAGCTGCTTGAATTTCAGTTCCCTTCCATATGTTACCCTGATTGCAAACCAGCTCATCGTACCCGTAATGAATTTTGTGGAGATGGGCGGACTCGAACCGCCGTCCAAACACCGCACCAAACAGCTTTCTACACGCTTAGTCTTCCTTTGGTTTTCGACGCACGGCTGCCGGAAGACAGGCCATCGTACGCTTATCCTTTAAGGCTTGGCGGAGTTTAAAGGAGTCACTCCGGGCATCCGGTTTGAATGATACCCCGGATTCCAGCCATAACCGGCTTAAAGGCTGGAGGGATACTCGTCGGCGACGCAGCCTTGGCGTCGCGGATTAAGGTAGTGTGCTTAGCAGACTACGCAGCGAGTGCATAAGAGTTGTTGCCAACTAAAAATTCGAAGGCCGAGATTAACGGGCAAACCTACAACGCCCGACGTGCTTACCATCCGATGTCTGATGCTGTCAAAACCAAAACATCCCCATTAGACTTCCTGCAAAGATAGTAATTCAATCTGAATTAACAAAAGGCGCACCAGCGCCGTGCCACTCGCGTCAGTGAAATGCAGGAACAACAAGACTTGCTCCCACAAAAAAAAGAGAGACGGAAGTCTCTCTTTTTTTTGTGGGAGCAGAGGGAGTCGAACCCCCGACCCTCTGCTTGTAAGGCAGATGCTCTAAACCAACTGAGCTATGCTCCCTCAAACAGGACTGCAAATATACGGAGTTTTTTCAAATCTCCAAAAATTATTCGCAAAATCCTTTGATATTTCGTGCGGGAGATTTCTCGGCAAGCTCGAAATGACATTAATACTGCGATGCCAGCTTCTTGGCCTCCGGCATACGAGACTTGATCTGAGCTATTCTCTTGGTATCGCTTGGATGAGTGCTGAGGAAATCGCTGGCATTACCGCCGCCTGCAGACATCTTGGTCCAGAAATCCAGTGCACTCTGAGAATCATAACCAGCTATCTCCATGAATACGATACCCATGTAGTCTGCCTCATATTCATGCTTGCGTGAATATGGAAGCATCATTCCCACCTTCGCACCAAGACCAAACACGTTCACTGCTACACCCTGCACTGCAGCAGACTTCTGAGACAACGCCTGAGAGAGGATTGCAGCACCGTACTGGGTAAGTATCTGCTGGCTCATACGCTCGTTGCTGTGCTTTGCCACGGCATGTCCGATCTCATGTCCAAGAACAACAGCGAGCTCCGCCTCATTCTGAGCGATGGCAAAAAGTCCCTCATATACGACAATTTTTCCTCCTGGCAGACAGAAGGCATTCACCTCATTGTTCTTCACGAGATTGAACTCCCATTTCAGATTCTCGATGTCAGATTCGAAACCGTTGGCTCTCAGATATTTCTCCGTAGCTTCCGCAAGCTTCTGACCGACAGACTTTACCATCGCCGTAGTCTTTGCATCGGTTGACAGCTCAGACTGGGCCATATACTCCTTGTACTGTGTAAGTCCAGCCTCATAAACCTCCTGATCCGAGACCAGAAGCATCTGCTTTCTGCCCGTAAGCGGAACAGATCCGCAACCTGTAAGGAAAAGACCGACGCAGACAACCGCCACACATGACATGAGGGCGGTCTTTATTGAACCAAACCTTTTCATGACTCCGGAGTCTTAATTTACGGGAGTCTGATGAGCCTGATGCTGGTGCTGCTGAACCGGCTTCACAGCATTCTGCACTCCTGCAAGCCTGTCGAACTCAGCCTCGCTGATGGTCTTGCAGTTTCCGTTGAAGGTAGCGCCAAGTTCCACAGAAAGCTTCCTTACATGAAGGTTTCCGTTCACCACGCATCCTTCCTTAAGTGCGAGAGTATCCTTCACGAAGATATTGCCCTCTACCTTACCCCAGAGATCCACATCGGTACATACGATATCGCCGCTGATAACGGCAGTCTCACCGATGACCACGCGTCCCTTGGACTGGATCTTGCCTTCGAAAGTACCGTCTATGCGGATGTCGCTTGGAGATACGATCTCGCCTTTGATCACTGTTCCGGTGGAAATCCTGCTGATGGAATTCACATTCACCGTTGTTTCTGTCTTTGCCATAGTATAGTCAGTTTTCGTTACTTTTCAATATAGGGTCCGTAAGCCCTGCCATGGGGTGAGGACTATAATCCCTTTCCGTGGCAGTTCTTGAACTTCTTGCCGCTTCCGCACGGGCATGGGTCATTACGTCCCACCTGCTTGTCAACATGGACAGGCATCCTGCTCTTAGGTTCTCCGCCGTTTGTAACAAGATCAGTGCGTGAAGTCTGCATCTGCTCCATCTCATTCCTTCTTGGCTGCTGAGGAGCCGGCGCCTTGGCCTCAGATGCATCCCTGAGCGGGATGAATGCCCTGAGAAGGAACGAAAGCACTCCCTTGTTAAGGTCTTCGAGCATCTGGCTGAAGAGATTGAAGCTCTCGAACTTATAGATAAGGAGAGGGTCCTTCTGCTCGTATGTTGCATTCTGAACGGACTGTTTCAAGTCATCCATATCACGAAGATGCTCCTTCCACTTCTCGTCGATCTGCCAGAGGGTGATAGACTTGCTGAGTGCTCTTGCAATCTCCTTACCCTCAGACTCATAAGCCTTCTTGAGATTCACCGAAAGTGTCATCATCTTGCGGCCGTCAGAGATAGGAATAGCAATGTTCTGATATATGGCTCCCTGCTTCTCATACACCTCCCTGATTATAGGATATGCCCTCTGAAGCATAGTATCCATACGTCTTTCATAGGTCTCGATCATATGGGTATGGAGCTTTTCCATCATATCCTTATGATTCGCCTTGTTGTAGTATTCCTCATCAAATCCAAGATCGATGGAAAGTGATGTCATCACCAGTTCGGTGAATGACTCATAGTCCATTCCGTCAGCCTTCTCGACAAGTATCTGTGCAGTATCCTGCATCATGTTCATGACATCGATCTCCACTCTCTCACCGGAAAGGGCGTTACGTCTCTTCGTATAGATGACCTCACGCTGAGAGTTCATCACGTCATCATATTCGAGGAGTCTCTTTCGGATACCGAAGTTGTTCTCCTCCACCTTCTTCTGAGCCCTTTCGATAGAGCTGTTGAGCATAGGAGCCTCAAGTGCCTCGTTCTCCTCCATACCGAGCTTGTCAACTACTCCTGCTATCTTCTCGGAACCGAAAAGACGCATCAGTTTGTCCTCAAGCGACACATAGAAGATTGAAGAACCAGGGTCTCCCTGACGTCCTGAACGTCCTCTGAGCTGACGGTCAACTCGACGGCTGTCATGACGCTCCGTACCGATGATCGCAAGACCGCCTGCCTCCTTTACTTCGTCAGGAAGCTTGATATCGGTTCCTCGACCGGCCATATTGGTTGCAATGGTTACAGTTCCCGGTTCTCCGGCATGTTTCACAACCTCAGCCTCTCGTGCATGCTGCTTTGCATTAAGCACCTGATGCTGGATTCCGCGCAGACGGAGCATTCGGCTCAGGAGCTCTGAAGTCTCTACATCCGTAGTACCCACAAGCACCGGACGGCCCTGGCCTGTCAGTTCCACCACCTTGTTGATCACAGCATCGAACTTTGCCTTCTTTGTCTTATATATAAGGTCATTGTTATCTATACGGGCTATAGGCCTGTTAGTCGGGATAACCACGACATCGAGCTTATAGATAGACCAGAACTCGCCTGCCTCTGTCTCTGCTGTACCTGTCATACCGGCAAGCTTGTGATACATACGGAAATAGTTCTGGAGGGTGATGGTAGCGAATGTCTGTGTCGCCGCCTCAACCTTCACATTTTCCTTTGCCTCGACTGCCTGATGGAGTCCGTCACTCCAGCGACGGCCTTCCATGATACGTCCTGTCTGTTCGTCAACGATCTTGATCTTTCCGTCCTGAATGATATAGTCGATCTCCTTGTCGAACATAGTGTAGGCCTTGAGGAGCTGGTTCACAGTATGCACGCGCTCAGACTTGAGGGCAAAATCAGCCAGGATCTCATCCTTCTTCACCTGCTTCTCTTCTGCGGTCAGATCGGATTTCTGAACTTCTGCAACAGCAGCTCCCACATCAGGAAGGACGAAGAAATTCGAATCCTCGAGGTTTCCTGTGATGAGGTCACGGCCCTTGTCCGTCATGTCAACAGAATGCTGCTTCTCGTTGATCACGAAGAAAAGTTCATCAGTAATGAACGGCATCTCGCGCTCGTTATCCTGTATATAATAGTTCTCCACTTTCTGGAGAAGCTGCTTCATTCCCGGCTCGCTGAGGAACTTGATGAGCGGCTTGTACTTAGGATATCCCTTGAATGCCCTGAAGAGAAGAACGCCACCATCCTTCTCGTTGCCCTCAGCGATAAGTTTCTTCGCTTCATTGAGAATCTGGTTCACGAGGGCCTTCTGGTTGCTGTAGAGACGCTCCACAAGCGGCTTGTACTCCATGAACTGCTGATCCTCTCCCTTAGGTACAGGTCCCGAAATGATGAGAGGGGTACGTGCGTCGTCGATAAGCACTGAATCGACCTCATCGACAATAGCGAAATGGTGCTTCTTCTGAACGAGATCCTTCATCGAAGTGGCCATGTTGTCACGAAGATAGTCGAAACCGAATTCGTTGTTCGTACCGAATGTGATGTTGCATGAATATGCCTTCTTACGGGCCTCGCTGTTCGGCTGATGCTTGTCGATGCAGTCAACGCTGAGACCGTGGAACATATAAAGAGGTCCCATCCACTCGGAGTCACGCTTTGAAAGATAGTCATTCACCGTAACCACATGCACACCCTTTCCTGCAAGGGCATTGAGGAATACAGGAAGTGTAGCCACGAGGGTCTTACCCTCTCCTGTGGCCATCTCCGCGATCTTTCCCTGATGAAGGACGATACCACCTATGAGCTGCACATCGTAGTGCACCATATCCCAGGTCATCTCGTTACCACCGGCAAGCCAATGGTTCTGCCATATCGCATAGTCACCGTCAATGGTCACGAAATCCTTTGTAGTACTGAGGTCGCGGTCGAACTGTGTAGCCTTCACCCTTATCTCCGGGTTCTCCTTGAATCGGCGTGCAGTTGACTTCATGATAGCGAAGGCATCCGGAAGAATCTCGTCCAGAACCTTCTCGATTATCTCGTCAACCTTCTTCACAAGCTTGTCCTGCTCCGTAGCAAGCGCTTCCTTCTGCTTCAGCGGAATCTCCTTCTCCAGCTCTTCCCTGATTTCTGCAATACGGTTCTCATCTGCGGCAATCGCTTCCTGGATCTTGTCCTTAAGTGCCTGGCATCTCTCTCTGAGTTCGTCGTCAGAAAGCCTGTCTATTGTCTTATATGCCTCAAGCACCTTGTCCAAGGTAGGCTTGATGGCCTTCATGTCACGGTCCGCCTTGGTACCGAAAATCTTCTTGAAAACGTCTGTAAATGACATATCTTATACTTTATTTATTATCAAAACAGGTTGCATGTACAACAGTACACACAACCTGCAAATATAGTGACAAATAGTCAATTATCAAAAACGATGGCTATAATCTGCCATTTTGGCAGAAAAAAGCGGATCAGAAGCGAAGGCCGACACTTATATAGAACTGCTGGCGACGCATCTTGAGATCATCAAGGGTATCGCCTTTGAACTTGTTCACAAGTCCCCAGTCATAGCCGATCTGAGCCTCGAAGATTTCCATGAATCTCACGCCGGCCGATCCTCCGAGCTGGACATCAGCCCTTCTGTAGCGTGTCTCAGGGAACTGTCCCTCGATGATGTTCTCGATGAAATCAGGCATTCCGTCATTTGTCCTTATCTTTCCATTATAGAAATTGTATGAGATGGCCGCATTCACGGAATCATTCACTCGCGCCCTGTATTTCATTGAAGACGAAAGACCGGCCACCAAAGTAGGTCCACCCATTACAAAAACGCTGAGATTCTCCATTACAGGAACCTCGTACTTCACCTTCAAAGGAATGTTGAGAAAATGCTCGTCCCAGTCTCCGATGACCCTGACACCACCCTCAGACATGTTCCTTGAATCATTCTGATAAGTGTAAAGAAGGCCTGTCTGAAGGAAAAGGGCGCGGTCAACGATGGACATATCCTTGGTGATACCGAGCTCGAATCCGTCAAGGCCGTCCGAAGTCACCACTTCATCGGTAGCCCAGTCAGAGAGCCTGTAAGCGGAGTGCACATAACCGAATGTGATTCCAAGGCCGTCAGCCGCAGTATAGACATCGCGGTGTCCGTGACGATAACCCTGTGCAGATGCTCCGGTTGTTCCTGCAAGCACTACCAGAGCGATGATAGCTGTGAAAAATCTTTTCATTTCTTTAAGTTTATTTGTTTGACATCATTTTCATATAGTCAGCGACTGCAATCGCAAGGGAATCCTCCCAATGAGGTATCTCGCAGCCGAACGTCGTCTTGAAGAGAGACTTGTCAAGCACAGAATATGACGGACGCCGCACCTTTGAAGGGAAATCCTCGGTCCGGCAAGGGCGTACATCACAGAGATACCCGAATCCCCTGCATATGGCCGCCGCAAAATCATACCATGAGCAGACGCCTTCATCAGTATAATGGTAAATGCCGGTCTTGTCAAGATGATCATTATCAATGACATGCAATATGGCTTCTGCCAGATCCTGCGCATATGTCGGTGTGCCGACCTGATCCATGACCACATTCACGCTTGGTCTCTCCGAAGTGAGTGACTCCATCGTCTTGAAGAAGTTCTTACCATAGCATGAATACAGCCACGCAGTGCGGATTATGAGATAACGGCATCCCGATTCCATCACGACCTGCTCACCTTCAAGCTTGGTCCTCGCATATGCTCCCAACGGTGCAGGCTTATCGGTCTCGACATACGGAACGGAAGAATTGCCGTCAAACACATAGTCAGTCGAAATATGTATAAGGGTGGCATCCGCTTCCTTGGCCGCCGCAGCAAGCACTTCCGGAAGAAAGGCATTGATCCTTCTTGCCATGTCCTCGTCATCTTCCGCCCTGTTGACATCGGTGTATCCGGCGCAATTGATGATCACATCCACATCATTCACCTCCACGACCTTCCTCACCTCCTCGGCATTCGTCGCATCAAGGGCAACGACATCGCCATCACCGGTTATATCGGTGAATATGAAGCGGTTGTCCGACCCGCGGGACAGATCCATGAAGGTGCGGCCAAGCTGACCGCGTGCACCGGTAATCAGTATATTCATTCTCAACAGATATCAGTTAAAGGAGAGTTCCGTCTTCATCATCAGGCCTGTATCCGGGATCTGGTGGCAGCTGCACTCCCCTTGAAGCAGCTCCGGCACCTGCCGCGACAGCCAGCGCATCGCATCTCTCGTTCTCCGGGTGTCCGGCATGGCCCTTGATCCAATGAAACGCCACTCGGTGTCTTGCCATAAGTGGAACGAATCTCATCCACAGATCAGGATTCTTCACCTTTGCGAATCCCCTGCGCTGCCAGTTTTCCAGCCAGCCCTTGTTTATCGCATTCACCACATACGAGGAATCACTATATACATGCACCTCGGCATTCTGCCATCTGATGGCCTCCAGACCCTTTATCACAGCCAGAAGCTCCATCCTGTTATTCGTCGTCAGGCTGAACCCCTCCGACATCTCCATCTCATGTCCGGCACATTTGAGGACAACTCCATACCCTCCCGGACCGGGGTTGCCGCTGGATGCGCCATCCGTATAAAGGAATATCGGCGGCCTCTGCCTTGAAGTCTCATCAGCCATGACTACTCGATGATCCTTCCGCCCTTAGGCTTGATTTCCGTATCAGGCAGCTTTATCGTCATCCTGTTCTCGACAAGATCGTCATAATCTGCACGCCTGTTATATATATCAATAGCCGTATAGATTGCAGAAATCATCGAACGCGGATCAGCCATGTCACGTCCGGCCATCTCATATGCGGTTCCGTGGTCAGGAGAAGTCCTGACTACAGGAAGACCGGCCGTGAAATTCACTCCTTCCTCGAAAGCTATCGCCTTGAAAGGTGCCAGGCCCTGGTCATGATACATGGCAAGAACTGCATCGAACTTTCCGTATGATGTTCCGAAGAAGCCGTCAGGAGAATACGGGCCGAATGCAAGTATTCCCTGTTCGTTGGCCTCCTTGACAGCCGGAAGGATTATCTGCTGTTCCTCATCGCCGAGAAGACCTCCGTCACCGCAATGTGGGTTCAGTCCCAGCACCGCGATCCTTGGAGCATCGACTCCGAAATCCCTCTCAAGTGAGGCTTTCATAAGAGCCAGCTTCTTGATTATCTTTTCCTTGGTGATGCTCTTCACGACATCCTTGAGGGCGATATGTCCTGTCACCACTCCCACCTTGAGCTTGTCGCAGACCATTATCATGGCTACTTCATCCACACCGAATTCCTTCTCAAGATATTCCGTATGGCCCGTATAACCGAATCCTTCGCCAGCCATAGCCCTCTTGTTGAAAGGAGCGGTCACCAGCACATCTATATATCCTTCCTTGATGTCCGCCACGGCCTTTTCCAGCGAAGTCATCGCGGCCTTTGCAGATTCCGGAGTTGACTGTCCCGGCTCGACAAAGACATTCTCAGGCAGGCAGTTCACGATGTTCACCCTTTTCTGATGGACATCCTTTGCAGAGGTTATGACGTTTGTATTTATCTGGTCAAGATTATGAATCTGCTTCCTGTAGAAGCCGAAGATCTTGGAAGATCCGTATATCACGGGAGTGCAGAGATCGAGCATCCTTTCGTCAGCAAGAGCCTTGATTATGACCTCGTATCCGATTCCGTTGCCGTCTCCCTGGGTAATTCCCACCACCAGTTTCCTTGCCATATTCCAGTTTGAAATTTATCAGTTTACACAAATTAACTTACAAATATATGCACTTTGTTTGACTTTTCAAACACACTCCCCCTCATTGACTCAGGCTCGTACAGACATGTTTCCTAAATTTCCGAATAAGGATCTTTTTATGTACATTTGCCACCATATGGCACAAAACGGATTGGATATGGACATTCAGTTTCTTCCGGGTGTGGGTCCCAAAAGATCCGCCCTGCTGAAGAAGGAGCTTGCCGTCGGAACGATAGGCGAGCTGATAAGGCTGTATCCATTCCGGTACATAGACAAGAGTTCATATATCAGGATATGCGACATCAGGCCAGACATGGCACATGTGCAGATAAGGGCTCGTGTGACACGCGTGGAACTGTTCGGCAATCCGGCATCAGACGCAGACAGGAACGATACTCCCCTGAAATTCAACACTATAAAGAGAATGAGCGTATGGATTTCAGACGGGACAGGAGAAATGGAGACAGTGTTCTTCAAGGGCATAAAATGGATGTACGAGAAGCTGAAACCGGGACTTGACTTCGTATTCTTCGGAAAGCCGGTCTCATTCAACGGCAGGATAAACATTGTACATCCAGACGTCGATCCCGCAGCCGAAGCTTCAGTAGCCGGGAATACATACGGCGAAATGTCTTCAGGTACGATGACCGGAGTCTATCCGAGCACGGAAAAGCTCAAGACAGGAGGGGTCACAGGCAAGGTGATGAACAAGCTCATGGAAGCCGCCCTTTCGAAGGGACTGCCATCCGTCGAGGAAACGATGCCTGAATATCTTATGAAGCAATGCGGACTCGTTCCTCTGCATTTCGCTCTGAGGAACATACACTTTCCGAAAGACATGGCTTCGCTTGAAAAGGCTAAATACAGGCTCAAGTTCGAGGAACTGTTTTACCTTCAGCTTTCGCTGCTCAAGCAGAGATATGTAAGAAGCCGCGCCGACAACGGCATCCGTATGCCACGTGTCGGGGAAGCGTTCAACAGATGCTACGACGCGCTCCCTTTCCCGCTTACAGGGGCACAGAAAAGGGTGATTACGGAAATCCGCGATGACATGAAGAGCGGTCATCAGATGAACCGCCTTCTCCAGGGAGACGTAGGAAGCGGCAAGACAATGGTTGCCGTACTCACAGCCCTTATAGCCATAGGAAACGGTTATCAGGCATGTATAATGGCTCCCACGGAAGTACTTGCACAGCAGCATTTCAAGAACATACAGAAGTTCCTGGAGCCCACTGGAGTCAGGACAGCTTTGCTGACAGGAAGTTCAAAGACCTCTGAAAGACGTGAGGTCCATGCTGGTCTCGAGGACGGAAGCATCGGCATCATCGTCGGAACCCACGCCCTGATAGAAGACAATGTCGTTTTCCGCAACCTTGGACTTGCCATTATAGACGAACAGCACAGATTCGGAGTCGAGCAGAGATCCAAGCTATGGAGGAAGGCGTCCTGCGGGGCTCCGCCTCATGTACTCGTGATGACGGCCACACCTATTCCGCGCACCTTGGCAATGACACTTTACGGAGACCTCGACGTTTCAGTCATCGACGAGCTGCCTCCAGGAAGAAAGCCGATACAGACCATACATGCCACAGAAGGCAAACGACCTGCCCTATACAGGTTCATGCGTGACCAGATAGCCCTGGGACGTCAGATATTCATTGTATATCCGCTCATCAACGAAACTGAAAAACTTGATTATCAGAGTCTTGAAGCCGGAGCGGAAGAGATCATGAACAAGTTCCCGTTTCCTGAATACAAGACGGCAGTCGTTCATGGCAAGCAGCTGAATGATGTGAAGAAATTCAACATGGATGCCTTTGCAGCCGGACGTGCGGACATATTGGTCGCTACTTCCGTGATTGAGGTGGGAGTGGACGTTCCGAATGCATCCGTCATGGTCATAGAAAGTGCTGAAAGATTCGGCCTGAGCCAGCTCCATCAGCTCCGCGGACGAGTGGGGCGAGGTAGCGAGAAGTCATTCTGCGTCCTCATGACTGGACATAAGATGAGCAAGGAGTCAAGGCGACGCATAGAGCTCATGTGCGCGACAGAAAACGGATTCGAGTTGGCTGAAGAAGACATGAAGATGAGAGGCCCGGGAGATCTCGAGGGCACTCAGCAGAGCGGACTCCCGATCAGCCTGAACATAGCCTCCCTGGCCAAGGACGGACTGATCCTGAATGCCGCAAGAGACTGCGCGGATGCCGTTTTGAGAGAGGATCCGGGACTCACATCCGACCGTAACCAGATCCTGCGCAGGGAATTGAGAAAAGAGAAATATCAGATAAAGGATTACAGTAAGATAAGTTGACATGGTAACCGAACTGCTGAAGAAATATATCTGGCTTGTACAGACATTCATCCGCGCCGGAGAGCGTGGCCTCAACCTCGAAGAGATCTCCGGGAGGTGGGAGGAACGCTTCGACTCCCCCTACTCCAGAAGGACATTCAACAATCATCGCGAAGCTGTCGAGGAGGTGTTCGGGATAAGGATAGAGTGCAACCGCAGCACCAACCGCTATTTTATCGGAGGTTCGGAAGATGTTTCTGACGAATATGCCGAAAACGCATGGCTGATAAACACTTTCACGGTAAACAACATGCTTTCTCTCGGCAAGGAAAGGCTTTCAGGAAGGATTGCAGTGGAGGATATTCCGTCCGGACACAGACACCTGACGACCGTACTTGAGGCCATGACCGAGAACCTTGAGATAGTCATCAGCTACTGCAAATACACAAGCTCGGAAGCTTCGGAATACACCTTGCGTCCATATGCCGTGAAGGAATTCGCCAAGCGATGGTACATTATCGGACACTGTGTGGAAAGGGACGGACTGAGGGTTTACGGACTGGACAGAATCCTTTCGATGGAGGTCACATCCAGGAAATTCAGAATGCCCCGCAGGTTCGATGTTGACGAGCTGTTCGCGACAAGCTTCGGTATATATATACCGGAAGGACCCGGCCAGACGATAAGATTCCGTACGAGTCCGACCGAAGCACGCTACCTTCGCGACCTGCCTGTCCATTCCAGCCAGAATGAAACAGCCGCTGATGAAGAACACGTGACGTTCGAGATATTCGTATGTCCGAACAAGGCCCTCATCATGGAGTTCTGCAAATACGGCAGCCGTCTCGAGGTACTCTCCCCCGCTCCAGTCCGAGAAGCTGTCGCCGCCGAACTCCGGAAAGCTGCAGGCATTTACACGAGTGCAACATAAAGCTCTGAAAACCAACAGATTAACGCACAAGCCTGCATGGCAAGGAAGGCAGGCTTACCAAACAAACGATTGATAATCAAATATTTACATAGCACATGAAAAGTACAATAAAGACTGCTGTTGCAGCAGGAATCATCGCATTAACTTCATGCACCATGACAGAAAACGGAATCAGCAGTGAAGGCTATGTCGGAAAGAGCGATATAGTCATCGAAGACGGAAGGATGACTCCGGAAGCGCTTCTGGCTTTCGGAAGGCTGTCCGACCCTCAGGTAAGTCCTGACGGAAAACACATCATGTACGGAGTCAGCTACACATCCGTTGCAGAGAACAGAAGTGTAAGAAACCTCTTCATCTGCAACATTGACGGCTCTGACAACCAGCAGCTTACAGAATCCGGTAAAAGCATATCGAATGCACGCTGGAGTGCAGACGGAAAGCACATCACATTCCTCATGGGTGGTCAGATATGGGCAGCTGATGCTGTCAGCGATGGCGGCAAATGGTCATTGAAGGATGCAAGGCAGATCAGCAACGTCCCTGCCGGTGTCGGCGAATTCAAGATTTCACCGGACGAGAGCAAGGTGATGTACATAAGTTATGTCAAGAGCCATGTAAAGGCTCCGGCTGACTGCTATGAAGATCTTGACAAGTCCAATGCATATATGACGGATGACCTTATGTACAGGCACTGGGATCATACCGTGATGGAAATCCCTCATACTTTCGTGGCGGACTTCGGCTTTGACGGCATTGGCGAAGGAACCGACATCCTGGCAGGAGAGAAGGAGCTGTACGAGCTTCCTACCGAGCCGTTCGGCGGACTTGAACAGCTTGCATGGAGCCCGGACAGCAGGTACATTGCGTACTCTTGCAGGAAACTTGTCGGAAAGAGATATGCATTCTCGACAAATACAGAGATATACATATATAATGTAGAGACCGGACAGTGCGAGGTAATAGACATGAAGGGTGGTTATGACACTGATCCGATATGGAGTCCGGATGGCTCGAAGCTCGCATGGATAAGCATGGAGAGGGACGGCTACGAGGCTGACAAGCAGAGGCTCATGGTCGCTCAGGTTGACATGAAGGATGCAGACATGCCGAGAGTCTGGGAAGTAACCGATGTGACAGCAGACTTCAAGTACAACGTATCCGGCCCATCATGGTCAGCTGATTCAAAGGATATATATTTTGCAGCCCTCGCAGAAGGCCTTCAGGGAATATTCGTTGCAGAAGGTCCGGACATGAGCCTGCCAGAAGGAGCGATGGCGAAACCTGCGGCATGGAAGATCGAAAGACTTACAGGCGAGGACATGTGGTACGATTTCGGTTCTCCTTTCCACGTAGCAGAAGATGGCAAGACCCTTTATACCACATGGTGCAGCATGGACTTCCCGACCGAACTCGTCGCGGTCAAGCTGGGTGAAGACACTGAATATCAGCAGATCACGAAAGAGAACGAGCATATCCTTTCGCAGCTTGCAGAGCATGAGACTGAAGCAAGATATGTCAAGACTGTTGACGGAAAGGACATGCTCACATGGGTACTCTATCCGCCTCAGTTCGATCCTTCGAAGAAGTATCCGGCAATCACCATATGCCTCGGAGGCCCTCAGGGCACTCTCAGCCAGGGATGGTCGTACAGATGGAATTACAGGCTCATGTGCTCTCAGGGATATGTGGTCGTACTTCCTAACAGACGTGGAACCACAGCTTTCGGACAGGAATGGACGGAGCAGATTTCAGGTGACTATCCTGGTCTGAACATGCAGGACTATCTTGCAGCAGCCAGAAATATGAAAGCTGAGCCGTTCGTTGACAAGATGGCCGCATGCGGTGCAAGCTACGGAGGATATTCGGTTTATTACCTCTGCGGCACACACGGGGATGTATTTGACGCATTCGTGGCCCATGCCGGTATCTTCAATGAAGAGCATATGTATATGACGACCGAGGAAATGTGGTTTGCCAACTTCGACAACGGCGGTCTTCACGAAGCTGAATTCGATCCGAGAGTCGGAACACCTGAATGTCCTGTAGGACCTGCAGGAGACGGGGTGACATTCGGAGGTATAAAGCAGGGAGGCTCTCCATGGAGCAATCTTCCTAAGGCGGAACGCCACTACAGGCTCTCCCCTCACAAGCTTGTGACCAACTGGCACACTCCTCTCATGGTTATTCACGGAGGCATGGACTACCGTGTACCTGTTGATGAGGGAATGGCGGCATATAACGCTGCACAGATGATGGGAGTACCGTCAAGGCTCCTGATATTCCCGGACGAGAACCATTGGATACTCAAGCCGCAGAACGCCCTCATGTGGCATAGGGAATATTTCCGCTGGCTGGATCAGTGGTGCAGATAAGACCTTTTATACTCAGAACGTCCCTGAAGCAATGATCTTCAGGGACGTTCTGCGTTAAGTACGAGTAGTCATTTTGAGTTACCTTTTTCCTCAGAAACCAGGATACCAGTAGCAAAACAAATGCTCATTGTAAAAAAGTGCGGCCATGCTCCATAAAGGGCAATTACAAGAAAAACTGCTCCTGCGGCATAACAGATTGCAGCCAGAATGTGTTCAAGTTCCATGACTACCCCATTTTTATATTATCACTACTAAACTATATATATTGTCAATATCACAATTTTTGTAATACTTAACACATTTTTCATCATATCCTCATTTCGAAAATATCAGGCAATCCAATATTTTGGTGAATTTTCTGACTATTTTACAAAATAGTTGTTATATTTGCAGCGTATTACGGAATGAGACACTGCAAAGTTAACACCATATTTGTAATATCCTACACTTTTTGATAAAATTTATAACAATTTTTGTAAATTTATACACAAATGCCGTTAAGACGCGAAATAGGTAAGACTATCAAAGAGTATTTCACTGAGATAGGAATGTCGCAGATCGAGGCCGCAAACGCGCTCGGGGTTCAGCAGGCCGCAGTAAGCAATCAGCTGAACGGCCGCCCATTCGGAAAGAATTCTGCAGCCAAATGGAACAAGGCTTTCGGTTTCAGGGTGAACTGGCTGCTCACCGGCGAAGGCCCGATGTTCGATGACGAAGGCAGCAGCACATTGAGAGAGTTCCACCCGTTAGAAGATCACCCTGAACTTAATCACGAAGACGACATCCCCGTAATACCGGCCCGACTCTTCAGAGCCCCCGAGATCAACATATATGAATATGTCATGAACTCGCCGAATGTCGAAAGGCTCCCGCCGGTTCCTCATTTCCAGAAGCACGACCTTTTTGCCACATGTCCGGGAGACGCAATGGCTCCACGCATCTGCAGAGGCTATCTACTCGCGCTTCGAAGAATGCCGATAGATTCGACCATAATCAACGGAGAGATTTATGTGATCGACACTGTGTCACAAGGAATGTTCTTGAGAAGAATCATTGACAACGGAGAAGGACTTACATTCATATCCGAGAATCATACGGATTTCCCCGACTTCTTACTCCCTTATGACGAAATCATCAACATATTCCGTGTTGTCGGAGTATTGATAACAAATCTGTAGAAATGTAGAAAACAAGAAAGAGGGCTTCTGCCCTCTTTTTTCTGTACCCCCATGCGGAATCGAACCGCAACCGTCAGAACCGGAATCTGAAATTCTATCCATTAAACTATAGGGGCGAAGTATTGCAAAGATAGTCATTTTTGAGGATTTCGCCACAAAATCGGCGGTTATTACGTCATGTGGCGAAAGTTTGGCACTTGTTTTCATGCTTTTTGTAATTTTGCAACGGCATCCCGCATCACTCAGGGATGAAACACACCTAAACCATAAAGAAGATGAAGAAAGCATATGTATTTCCGGGACAGGGCTCCCAGTTCCCAGGCATGGCAAAAGACCTGTATGAAAGCAATGAGACGGCCAGGGAAATGCTGGAAAAGGCCAATGATATCCTCGGATTCCGCATTACTGATATAATGTTTGACGGAACGGCTGAAGACCTCAGGCAGACAAAGGTCACCCAGCCGGCAATATTCCTGCATTCAGTTGTCCTTGCAAGATGCCTTCCCGATTTCACCCCAGACATGGTTGCAGGACATTCTCTCGGAGAATTTTCCGCACTTGTAGCTGCTGGAGCAATGGACTTCGAAGAGGGGCTGAAACTCGTATCCATACGAGCACAAGCCATGCAGAAAGCCTGCGAGGCAGCCCCTGGATCAATGGCGGCCGTGATAGCGCTTCCGGCAGAAAAGGTTGAGGAAATATGTGCCTCATGCGCGGGAACAGTCATAGCGGCGAATTATAACTGCGAAGGTCAGATTGTGATTTCAGGAGAGAAGGAAGCTGTCGAAGAAGCTTGCATAAAGATGAAGGAGGCCGGAGCCAGGAGGGCGCTGCCACTTCCGGTAGGAGGAGCATTCCATTCTCCTCTTATGGAATCCGCACGCGAAGAACTTGCACACGGCATTGAAAAAGCCATATTCAAGACCCCGATGTGTCCTGTATATCAGAACGTTACAGCAGAAGCCTCGACAGATCCGGAGACGATCAAGGCCAACCTTCTGGCACAGCTGACATCTCCGGTAAGATGGACCCAGAGCGTCAGGAACATGATTTCTGACGGAGCAGGACAGTTCATAGAACTTGGTCCGGGGAAGGTGTTGCAGGGACTGATTGCAAAGATAGCTCCTGAGCAAGTGAAAACCGAAGGACATCAGTAAGGATTCATGACACGACCGGCAAAAAAAGCCGGTCTTTTTTTTGATGTTTTTCATACATGTTTCCGCATTTTTCACTAAATTTGTATGATTATGTGCTCGTGCGCGAACACGGAACGAGATAAAATATTGATACACAAACAAATACTATATTAAAAAGAGAAATTATGGCAAATGAGAAAAAATTCGTCACTTGTGACGGTAACTGGGCAGCTGCGCACATCGCCTACCTTTTCAGTGAGCATGCAGCGATCTACCCTATCACGCCTTCTTCGACCATGGCGGAATATGTGGACGAGTGGGCAGCTCAGGGAAAGAAGAACCTCTTCGGTGAGGTTGTGAAGGTAACAGAGATGCAGAGTGAGGGTGGTGCTGCCGGTGCAGTACACGGTTCTCTTCAGGCTGGTGCCCTTACAACCACATTCACAGCATCCCAGGGTCTTCTCCTCATGATCCCTAACATGTACAAGATCGCAGGAGAAATGCTTCCTACCGTATTCCATGTTTCAGCACGTGCTCTTGCATCGCACGCACTTTCCATCTTCGGTGACCATCAGGACGTGATGGCATGCCGCCAGACAGGATTTGCAATGCTTGCATCAGCTTCAGTTCAGGAAGCTCTCGACATGGCCGCAGTGGCACATCTCTCTGCCATCAAGTCAAGCATTCCTTTCCTCCACTTCTTCGACGGTTTCCGTACTTCTCACGAGATCCAGAAGATCGAGCTCATCGATGAGGCTGCCCTCAAGGATATGGTAAGCACAAAGTCACTCGCAAAGTTCCGCGCAAAGGCTCTTTCACCAGACGCTCCTGTAACACGCGGTACAGCACAGAACGGTGACGTTTATTTCCAGGCTCGCGAGGCTTGTAACCAGTATTATGATGCAGTTCCAGACGTAGTGGCACGCTATATGGGCGAGATCAGCGAGCTTACAGGCCGCGACTACCGTCCGTTCGACTACTACGGAGATCCTGAAGCAGAGAACATCATCGTTGCAATGGGTTCCGTTACCGAGACAATCAAGGAGACCATCGACTACCTCGCAGCTCAGGGCAAGAAGGTCGGCGTGATGATCGTACGCCTCTACAGGCCATTCTCTGCAAAGTACTTCATGAAGGCACTTCCTAAGAGCGTGAAGAGAATCGCCGTTATCGACAGGACCAAGGAGCCAGGTGCCCTCGGAGAACCTCTCTTCCTTGACATCAAGACCCTCTTCCAGGGCGTTGAGAACGCACCGCTCGTGATCGGCGGACGCTATGGTCTTTCTTCTAAGGACACTACTCCTGCACAGATCGTTTCAATCTATGAGAACCTCGAGATGGCTGAGCCTAAGGACGGTTTCACAATCGGAATCGTTGACGACGTGACATTCAAGTCTCTCCCTCAGAAGGAGGAGTTCTCTATCGTGAAGCCAGGTACAACAGAGTGCAAGTTCTTCGGTCTCGGTTCTGACGGTACTGTAGGTGCAAACAAGAACACCATCAAGATCATCGGTGACAACACTCCTAAGTACTGCCAGGCATATTTCGACTATGACTCGAAGAAGTCAGGCGGATACACATGTTCACACCTCCGTTTCGGTGACCTCCCTATCAAGGCTCCTTACCTCGTAGGTACTCCGGACTTCGTTGCATGCCACGTTCCTTCATACCTCACAAAGTATGACGTGCTCAAGGGCATCAAGGAGAACGGTACACTCCTCCTCAACAGCCTCTGGGATGAAGAAGAGACACTCAAGAGGATCCCTGACCATGTAAAGGCTATCATCGGAAAGAAGAACATCACCCTCTATATCATCAACGCTACAAAGATCGCTGCAGAGATCGGACTCGGCGGACGTACAAACACCATCCTCCAGTCTGCATTCTTCAAGATCACAGGCATCATCCCTTACGAGGAGGCTGTAGGCTACATGAAGAAGGCTATCGTGAAGAGCTACGGCAAGAAGGGTGAGCACATCGTGAACATGAACTACGCTGCAGTTGACAGAGGTGGCGAATATACAAAGGTCGAGATCCCTGCTGACTGGAAGGACATCACCGCCAAGTTCGAGAATCCTAACAAGGACCGTCTCGCTCCTGCATTCGTGAAGGAGATCGCTGACGTTGTAAACGCTCAGACCGGCGACACCCTCCCTGTAAGCGCATTCAACGAGTATGTTGACGGTACTATCCCTGCAGGCACGACCGCTTATGAGAAGCGTGGTGTTGCAGTGAAGGTTCCTGAATGGCAGGCTGACAACTGTATCCAGTGCAACAGCTGTGCATTCGTTTGTCCTCACGCTGCCATCCGTCCGTTCCTCCTCACTGACGAGGAAGCTGCAAACGCACCTGAGGGTCTCAAGCTTCAGGACGGCAAGGCTACATTCAAGGCATACAAGTTCGCTCTCAGCGTTTCAGTCCTCGACTGTACAGGTTGCGGCAACTGTGCCGACGTCTGCCCATCGAAGGAGAAGGCTCTCGTAATGAAGCCGCTCGGAACACAGGAGGCAGAGCAGAAGAACTTCGACTATCTGCACTCACACATCGGATACAAGGACAACGTCCAGCCTAAGACAGGCAACGTGAAGAACGCTCAGTTCGCACAGCCTCTCTTCGAGTTCTCAGGAGCTTGTGCTGGTTGCGGTGAGACACCTTATATCAAGACTATAACACAGCTCTTCGGTGATCACATGATGATCGCGAACGCTACAGGATGTTCATCTATTTATGGTGCATCATTCCCTGCAGCTCCATACTGCAAGAACAACGAGGGTCACGGTCCGGCTTGGGCCAACTCACTCTTCGAGGACTTCTGCGAGTTCGGTCTCGGTATGAAGCTCGGTTCTGACAGGGCACGTATGACTGTTGCGAAGCTCATGGAGCAGGGTCTCAGCTGCACTTGCTGCACTGACGAGATGAAGGCTCTCTTCACTCAGTGGCTCGAGAACAAGGAGGATGCAAAGGTTACACGCGAGGTTGCCGACAAGCTCATTCCTCTCTGCGAGGGTTGCGGATGCGACGTATGCAAGGGTCTCGTTGAGTACAAGACATTCATCCCTGCACGCAGCCAGTGGATCATCGGTGGTGACGGTGCATCTTATGATATCGGATACGGCGGACTCGACCATGTGCTTGCTTCAGGCGAGAACGTGAACATCCTCGTACTCGATACAGAGGTTTACTCTAACACAGGCGGACAGTCTTCAAAGGCTACTCCTGCCGGAGCTATCGCGAAGTTCGCTGCTTCAGGCAAGAGAGTACGCAAGAAGGACCTCGGTATGATGGCGATGAGCTACGGCTATGTCTATGTTGCACAGGTTGCAATGGGTGCATCTCCAGCTCAGTACTTCAACGCTATCAAGGAGGCTGAGGCATATGACGGTCCGTCACTCGTGATCGCTTACGCTCCTTGTATCAACCATGGTCTCAAGGCCGGTATGGGTCTTAGCCAGAAGGAGGAGAAGCTCGCAGTCGAGTGCGGTTACTGGCATCTCTACAGGTACAACCCTGCACTCGAGGGAACAGACAAGAATCCGTTCACTCTCGACAGCAAGGAGCCTGACTGGAGCAAGTTCCAGGACTTCCTCAAGGGTGAGGTTCGTTTCGCTTCTCTCTACAAGATGTATCCTGACTCTGCTGAGGAGCTCCTCCAGAAGACAGAGGAATTCGCTAAGGTTCGTCTTGAGACTTACAAGAGACTTGCTAAATAATGAGAAGAATCATCATTTCCATATTACTCAGCGCAGCCTTCATGGCTGCGCCGAGTGTTTATGCAGGTGCCCAAAGCGTCTGCAGGCTGGAGCCGTCTATGACAATACTTCTTTATCCGGAAGGTCAGACAGTTTCTTCAGGTCTGACTGAAGATGGAAATCCCAAAACGTCAAATGAACTGGCCGGGCCGGAATGGACTGACGAGACCGGAAGGATCGGAAACATCTCTGACAGTGCCCGAATAGATATTTATCTACCAAAGAAGGGCAACGGTCAGATGATAATCGTATGTCCCGGCGGAGGCTACAGATATGTATCTGCACGCAAGGAAGGTCTCCATGTCGCAGACTGGATGGTATCCAGAGGCATAGCAACAGTTGTAGTAAAATATAGGATGCCGGACGGTCATTGGGAAGTTCCGCTTACTGATATACAGAATGCCTTCCGTTACTGCAGGGCACATGCTTCCGAGTGGGGAGTGAAGCAGATAGGAGTGATCGGTTTCTCTGCCGGAGGTCATCTGGCGGCCTGCGCGAGCACATTATATACAGATGCTGTGACAAGACCTGACTTCTCGGTCCTGATTTATCCTGTAATATCATTGGACAGGAAATACACGCATCAGGGAACCAGGAACAATCTCCTCGGAAAAGATGAAATCTGGGAGGACCGAGACAAAAAGGTTGACGAATTCATGGAAGCTCAGAAGTTGCATCACGACCTGCTTGAGCATTACTCTCTCCAGAACCATATTTCTTCCGACACACCTGTTACATTTCTGGCTCACTGCACAGACGATGCTACAGTCCCTGTCGAACACAGTCTGATGTACTATTCAAGGCTCAACGACTGCAAGGTTCCTGTGGAAATGCACATATATCCTGAAGGGGGACATGGATGGGGCTTCTCATCCGAGAAATGGGCAGGAAAGGGGAAAGACAAGCTTTCCTATGCAAGAAAAGAGTTCGACGCTTCTTTAGAACGCTGGCTGGAAAGTATCAGAACGAAGTAAGATATTCCTTCAGAAGACGGCAGAGCTTCGTACATGCGAATGCCTGTGTCGGTCTGTAAAGGACATCGAAATATACCGATTTCTCATGGGTGGCTTTAAAGTCACCCATTTTTGGTGGTCTGGAGACAGACATCCTCACTCTGGCGATCGAATCAGGATTAATGTCGAACGGAGATTCCGGCGAAGGTTTCAGCTCGAGAACAAGATCTGCATCCTCGAATATGGCCTTCTCGAAGGAAACTTCAGGATGGACGGTCATGAATTCCTCCAAAGCCGGTGCGACAAAGAAGGAATATAGCTCTTCAGAGGCAGAAATGCGCACCTGAGCATCCTGAAGGCGGACGAAAAGATTCCCTGCCGCCGCACATTCTTCTGCAATCCTTACAGCACGTTCCATAAGGACTTTGCCCTGAGGCGTCAGCACGACCTCACCGCGAAGTCTTTCAAACAGCTTCACTCCTATTGCCTTTTCCAGTTCCGATACATTCTGACTGACAGCAGGCTGAGTGATTCCCAGCTCGGCCGCAGCCTTGGTGAAACTTTTCTCACGTGCCACGGTCATGAACACCTTCAATCTGAAATCTTCGAACATATACCTCTGTTTTGGACAAAGATACAATATTTTTAGATTGTCTTTCTGGAAAAAATAAGACAATCTTTACATTATTATAATTATATTTGTAGCTTATACGCAACTTTAGCGTCTAACAATCATATACTTGAAACTAATCAAACCAAAACGAACATAAATCTTTAGAGTATGAAACGTTTATTTATCATCATCGCGGCCATGTTCGCCGCTATCATGGCATTCGGTCAGACTCCGCTTCCAAACGATCCTGCAGTAAGGACCGGAAAGCTGGAGAACGGAATGACCTATTACATCCGTCACAATGACCAGCCTGCACAGAGAGCAGAATTCTATCTTGCCACTGACGTGGGAGCATTCCAGGAAGAGGACCATCAGGACGGTCTCGCCCACTTCCTCGAGCACATGTGCTTCAACGGTACCAAGAATTTCCCTGGCAAGGCGCTTCTCGACTGGCTTCAGAGCATCGGAGCAGAATTCGGTAGAAACATCAACGCTTCTACAGGATTCGAGCAGACACAGTATATGCTCAACAACATCCCTGTCGTAAGGGAGACAATCGTTGACTCATGCCTCCTCATCCTCCACGACTATTCACACTTCGTGACTTGCGATCCTGCCGAGATCGACGCTGAGAGAGGCGTCATCCTCGAGGAGAGACGTACAAGAAGAAACGCAGAGTGGAGACTCTTCGAGAAGTCGCTTCCATATTACTATGGTGACACTCCATATGCAAGAAGAACCCTCATCGGTGGAGAGGAGCAGCTCAAGACTTTCGCACCTGAGAGCCTTACAAGCTTCTATGAAACATGGTGTCGTCCTGATCTTCAGGCAGTTATCGTAGTCGGTGACGTGGACGTCGATCAGATCGAGGCAAAGATCAAGACTATCTTCGCCGACATCCCTGCACCGGTAAATCCTCAGCCTAAGGTCCTCCACAAGATTCCGGATAACGTAGAGCCTATCGTAGGTATCCTTACAGATCCTGAGATGACATCTTCAAGCATCGAGGTGCTTTGGAAGAGCGAGCCTATGCCTAAGGAGTTCATGAACACTGACGTGGCATTCATGACAGACCTCATCAAGATGTATGTACGCCTCATCATGCGTGAGCGTTTCTCAGATATCACAGCCAAGCCTGACGCACCGTTCCTTGGAGCAAGCTTCTCTATCAGCAACCTCTGCAACTCATGTGACGCTACAATGGGTACTGTATCATTCAAGGAAGGTGATGCTGTGAACGCATTCACTGCATTCATGACTGAAATCGAGAAGATGAAGAGATTCGGATTCACCGACGGTGAGGTTCAGCGTGCAAAGGACAACATCATCAGCAGCTACGAGCGCGCTGTAGAGGCTGCCCCTACCCGCAAGAACGCTGAGTTCGTTTACCCGCTTCTTTACAACTTCTACGACAATTCTCCTTATATGGAGCCTGAGACAGAGCTTCAGCTTGCTCAGATGGTATGCGCACAGCTCAACGCTCAGATCCTCAACCAGGTTGTCGCTCAGTTCATCACTGACGAGAACATGGTTATCCTTTACAACGGTCCTGAAAAGGCCGGTCTCGTAAATCCTACAGAACAGGAGCTCACAGGCGTTCTTGCTGCAGTGAAGAATGCTGAGATCGCAGCGAACGTAGAGGACAGCGTGAACGAGCCTTTCATCAGCGGCGACCTCAAGGGTTCAGCTGTAAAGAAGGAGGCTGAGACTATCTATGGCGCAACTGAATGGACACTCAAGAACGGTGTGAAGGTTGTCGTACTCCCTACACAGTACAAGCAGGATCAGGTAATGTTCACCATCAAGAAGGACGGAGGAAACAGTCTTATCGCAACTGAGGACATGCCTTCATTCGAGCAGAACATCTGGACTCTCTTCCTCAACAACTCCGGTATCTCCAAGTTCTCCGGAACACAGGTTCCTAAGATGCTTGCAGGAAAGAACCTCAGCGTAACACCTTTCATCGGTGCCACACAGCATGGCGTTCAGGGATCAAGCACTCCTAAGGATTTCGAGACGGCACTCCAGCTCACATACCTCTACTTCGCAGATCCACGCTTCGACGAGGCTGAGTATGAGACAGGAATCCAGCAGATCAAGGCTATCCTTCCTAATATCGCAAAGAACCCTGACTTCCTCTTCCAGAACGCTGCAAACAGGATCCTTTATAACAATCCACGTCTTGCAGAACTCAATGACGAGACTCTTGCAAAGGCTGATCTTGCTACTATCGAGAGAGTTTACAGAGAACTCTTCAAGGATGCTGCAGGTGCCGAGATGTATATTACCGGTAATGTTGATCCAGCTGCCATCAAGCCGCTTGTTGAGAAGTATATCGGTTCTATCGCAAAGGGCAAGAAGGCTGCCAAGGTAAATCAGGACAATGTAATCAGCATCGTGAAGGGTCAGGTGGACGAGACTGTGAAGCTCCCTATGGAGACTCCTAAGTCAACCGTAATCCAGGTCTATACAGCTTACATGCCTGTTGACACCAAGACAGAGGTTGCTCTCGAGGTTGCAAACTATGTTCTCGACATGATCTATACAAAGACCATCCGTGAGGAAGAAGGCGGTACATACGGCGTAGGTACTGCAATGGTAGGTCAGAGGGATCCTGAGGAAAGGGTGATCATCCAGGTTCAGTTCGACACAAATCCTGAGCAGGCTGCAAAGCTCAGCGAGCTTGCGATCAAGGGTCTGAAGGAACTCGCTGAGAACGGTCCTGAGCAGGACAAGTTCAACATGGCGATCGAGAACTTCAAGAAGAACCTCCCAGAGTCAAGAATCAACAACTCATACTGGTTCAGCAATCTCCAGAATTACTATGAGCATGGTATCGACTTTGACGCTGAGTACGAGGCTGCCGTTAACTCAGTCACCCCAGCTGACGTGAAGGCTGTCCTTCAGGCAGTGCTTGCACAGAACAACCTTATCGAGATTACATCTGCTCCTCAGGAGTAGGTGTAACCTCACCTATAAACAGAAAAGAGGATGACTGAATTCAGTCATCCTCTTTTTTGTCTGTGAATACAGGCTACTGGATTATTCGCCTGGTACGATTGCACCCATTGGGCATACGTCTGCACAAGTTCCGCAGTCGATGCATACGTTTGGATCGATCTTGTAGATGTCACCCTCTGAAATAGCGCCTGTAGGGCACTCGCCAAGACATGTACCGCAAGCAGCGCAGTCTTCTGTAATTCTGTAAGCCATTTTCTTATCCTTTTAAAATGTTAGTATATTCAATCACGATGCCTCATAGGCATTTCAACTGCAAATTTAGACAAATAATTTAGATATTCAAAGTCAGACTTCACATGATTTGTACTATCTTTGTCATAGGTATATATAAACGTCAGATCATGATAAGGAAAACGCTTGCGGCCATAGCTGCATCATTCATATTCAGCGTATTGTCACTTTCGGCACAGGAAAGACTGGCAAACGGTATCGAGTTCGACAGATATGTCCATAATTTCGGAGATATCCTGCTCGATAACGGTCCTGTCTCATGCACGTTCACTCTCAGCAACAAAGGAAACAAGCCGGTGGTGATATACAATGTGACGACTACATGCGGCTGCACAGACGTCGAATGGACCAGGGAGCCCATAAGAGCCGGAGGCAAGGGCGAGATCACTGTGACATATTCGAATGATGAAGGCCCATATCCTTTCGACAAGAGTCTCACCGTATATATGTCTGATGAGAAGAAACCGGTGATCCTCAAGCTCAGGGGTGTTTCAAACGAGAAGCCTCGTCCTCTGGAAGAGCTGTATCCGGTCCATTATGGTTCTCTGGGGGTGAAGGAAGATCTGATTTCATGTGGAAATCTGGAGCAAGGCGGAAGCAGGAGTGATGCCTTCATGGTGGCGAACCTGTCTTCGGCCCCGATCAACCTTACATTCAGCCAGATTTCCGAGAATCTGACACTCAGCGTTTCGCAAAATCCGATTCCGGCAAAAGGTACAGCCGAGGTAAGGTTCACTGTCAAGGCTGACCGTGATATCTGGGGCAAGCATACATATTGGGCTGTTCCTTTGCTCAACGGTAAAAGCTACAGGAACGGTGAGGGCAGCGACAAGATAGGAGTCCGAGCATTCACAAAGGAGAACTTCAGCAATCTGACCGACGAACAGAAACAGAAGGGCCCTATGCCTCGCTTCGAGACCAGCACATTCTCATTCGGAAATGCGAAGATCGGCACGGAGATACATGCTACATTCAAGTTCAAGAACGAGGGCAAGAGTGATTTCCTCATATACAAGGTCGATGCTGATGCCTGTTGCTATTCTCATAGCGACATCCCGGTAGCAGGGCCAGGAGAGACTGTTTCGTTCAGGGTTCATATCGACACCAAGGACATGAAGAAGGGAGAGAGCCTGACGATCATCACATTGACGACCAACTCCCCTACCCGTCCGATCATCAATCTTTTTGTTTCGGGATATCTGGAGTAACAATTCACATACGGGCTCGGGAAACAGAAAAGAAGGAGAAATGTTTCCCTCGCCCATATGTAAATTTATCATGATAAAGATTTCTGACAATGCATTTGTTTATTGATATATTGAGGAACAGCATTCTGATTACGGGACTTGTAGTTGTCATGATGATGATGATCGAGTCGTTGAACATCGAGTCGAAAGGATTGCTGTTCAAGGGATTGAGGCGTACGAAAGTCGGTCAGGTAGTGATAGGGGCGATGCTGGGATCAGTCCCGGGATGCATGGGAGGTTTTGCAACTGTTTCTCTCTATACACACCGGCTTTTCAGTTTCGGAGCTCTTGTAGCCATGATGATAGCATCTTCAGGTGACGAGGCTTTCGTCATGCTCGCCATGATTCCTGATCAGGCGCTTATACTTTTTGCCGTACTCTTCATAATTGCCGTGATTGTCGGCATCGGCACGGACAGGATATATGACAGGATTCATGAAAGGCATTGCGACAAGCATGAGCATGAAGAATGCGGAGCTGATACCGACTACCATGACGGCTATGTGGTACATGACGAGGAGCATAGCAACGTGGCCATCTCCTCTCACAATCACAAAAGGCATTACGGATGGAAGAGGATAGTGATGTTCGTCGGCCTTGCCGTTTTCATCGCGGCACTGGCATCAGGACAGTTGGGACATGACCATTCCGCACACGCAGAACATGCCCATCATGAGCATCATCATGCCACGATCGAGACTGAGCATGAGCACGACGGATTTCATATTGATCTGCTGAGCGAGGATTGGATGAATGTCCTGTTTGCAGGATTGAGCGTGATAGTTCTTTTCGTCCTTCTGCTTGCTTCAGACCATTTTGTGGAAGAACATCTCTGGAACCATATTGTGAAAAAGCATCTTCCGACAATATTCGCATGGACATTCGGTGTGCTGCTGGTTCTTGGCATTGCTCTCCAACATGTCGATATAGACCGATGGATCAGTGATAATGTCGCACTCATGATTCTATTGGCGACATTGATAGGGATCATCCCGGAATCCGGTCCTCATCTGATTTTCGTAACCCTGTTTGCAGCCGGTGTAGTGCCGTTCCCTGTTCTCCTGGCAAGTTCGATATCTCAGGACGGTCATGCTTCGATTCCGCTTCTGGCAGAAAGCAAGAAGAGCTTCGCCTGGGCGAAGCTCATCAATTGCGTTGTTGCCATCATCGCAGGATTCGGTGCGATGATCCTTATGTAACGGGACTCCTATCTATAGACCAGTTCCCACTCATCCACATGCATCACAGAGCCGACACCACCGGTGAAATAATCACCATACTGGCTTGATGATGCTACCGCCACGATATATTTAGGTTTGCGGACAGTATCCCTGTAATCAAGGACACACTCGAACTCCACATATTTACCTTCAGTATCGACATCGGTCTCCAATCTGCCCAGAGCGATGATATGCGGATCATTATCGAAATCCACGAAAGTCTGGGAGGCAGTCATCACCCTGAACGGCTCATCCCAGTCTGCAAGCATGATCATGATCTGAGCCTTATCCATCTGTCCCATCTTGTCAGAATGTTCTCCTGACGCATTATCTATGACCTTCGGAGCGTATGAATAATATCCCTTGAGCGAGTACGGCCTTGATGTGAACGGAGTGCCCCAGTCGAGTTCTGCGCCGACTCCTCCCGAGATGGTAGCCTTCAGGAACTGTCCTGTAAAGATATTGCCGGCCGCAAACATGCCGAACACCTTCACGCTTTCAAGACGGACAGCTGTTCCGGAAACCACGAACTTTGTTTCAGGACGGGTGGAATTGACAGCAGACATCATGTTGACTCCGGAATTGGCACATCCCCATACCTGCTCCACTCCTTCAGGCATCGGATACCATGTATAACCGCCCGGATCTCCCTGATGCCACTCATCGAAAGACATGTTAGGAAGCTGGACAGGATTTTCCGTGACAAACGCATATTCTTCGCTTATCTCATCGCCACATACGACTCTTGCCATATATTCCGTATCAGGTTTCAGCTGATCCACAAAAGCATGGATCTCCGTTCCCTTGACATCCGTTGCCAGCTTGATCCATGATTCGGCACCCGTCTCCTTGTACTGTATATAAGGAGTACCGTTTCCTTTGAATACGGCATTGATATCCGCCTTGTAGCACCATGCATTTACGGATGTGATTTCCAGATTGATCAGTTTATGGACAGCAGTGAACTGCCACTCGTAATACTCCAGATCCTTATAGACCGTGAATGTCCTGGATATCACACAGTCCAGATTCATCGGAAGAATGACCTTTTCCCTTTTTTCAACCGTCTCGTTACCGACTGCAACGTAACCGAAGGTCGAATCGATCTGCGAACCCTGGGCCTCAAGCTTCATCCTTTCGAAACGGATATCGGCCAATGACTTTCCTTCCGGGAAATATGCTATTATCGTCTTCTTCTCTATATCAAAGACGGCTTCCCCTACCATTCCGTCACATACGACATATCTCTCTATAGGCTGCTCAGCCACTATAGTCCACTCATATGTCTGATCAGGATATGTCTGATACGATATCACAAAAGGCTTGGTAAGGTCGAGGATCTCCGGCATCTCAACAGAAGGAACGGCACCTTCAGTAAATTCATAGTCCAAGACAGCCGACATGGAGATATCAGCAGTCTCTTCAAGCACGACCTTGACTGTTCTTGAAGCTGCATCAATGGTGACAGACTTCTGTCCTTCCACTTCAAATGCAGTGATTTCAGCCACGCTGAGCGGATATGACAAAGGATTCTCGAGGCAGGAAACTGCCATGATCATAGCAGTTATGATTATCAATGTTCTTTTCATTTCCTGTCACCTCCATTCTTTTTTGAAACAGCAGGAAGATAGAACGAAAGTCCCAGGTTTATCGACAAAGGATTTATTCTGAAATTCGCTCCGCTCTGCTGCATGACACTGACGTCAACCTTGTTGGTTTCCTGTCTGATATACTGGTAACTCAAGCCTAAGATTCCCACTGCTACTTCAACGCAGACCTCATTCGTAGCAAAGACACAAAGTCCCGGGACTACATTGAGAGCGGCTCCATATATATCCTGGAACGTACCCTGATTACGGCCGTTCACAACCTGATATGATACAGACTGCCCGATATCGCAACCAAGACGCAATTCTCCGAACATGGCGATCCTGCGACTGTTGGCTATAGGCATATAGTACCTGGCCGTGACAGCACCCGTATAAGAATTCTTCAGAAAATGGAAATCATTCAGGTCAAATGAAGCCAGATCACCTAAAGAGAGACCAAGAGTGTTAAGTCCCAGTTCTGTCCTGTCATAATCAAATCTGGCACCGATGGAAAGATTGTCTTTGATGAAATATGAGAACGATGGTGCCACGCCATATGTCTGCAAGCTTCCCTTTACCCCCGAAAGGAGAGAGAACAAGGCCGAATATCCGGCATCATCAGCTCCGTTGCCGAGATCATATGTCTTATATGAAAACGACAGTCCTCCTCCCATATATCCCTTAGGGATGAAAACGGAGTTCATCTTGCCTACACCGCGGTCAAAGGGAGCAGCCTCTTCCTCGGAAGAAGAGGCTGACACCATAGGTGCGATGATGATAATGCACAGAAAAGTCAATAATAACTTCTTCATTATCTTATGTTTTTCATTACTGCTTCAAATTCCGCTGGCGTAAGTTCTGCCGGATCATAGATCAGTTCAAGCTCATCAAGATACATGGTACTTCCAAGACCACCGGTGAAGTAGTCACCATAACGGCTGGCTGCTCCTGCTATCACAATGTAAGAAGGCTCTTCGAGACTTCTGTACTCGAGAGGAATCGTAAAGCGGATATAACCGTTTTGATTACCAAGATTGTCAGTAGTGTTGTCCTGTGAGATGAATCCTCCGTAAGCGATGATATCAGGATTGTTCTCCGATGTATCCACAAAGCGGTTGTCACCGGTACTGATCTCGAAAGGCTTGCTCCAGTTGGTAAGGAATATCTGTATCTGACAGAAGTCTGTCTGGCCATTGAGATATGAGTAGTTCGATGACGTCCTGTTGATGGCAACCGGCTCATATCTGTACCATCCACGAAGAGCCAGAGGACGTGAATTGAACGGAATACCCCAGTCAAGCTTAGCTCCGACAGGACTCAAAGTAGCAGCGCCGAAATCTCCGGTATAGATGTTTCCGGCTGCGAAATTACTGAGAAGCTCGCCTGACTCCATTCTGGCTGCCTTTCCGCTTATGACAATCGTCTCTTCAGGGGTCGTCGGCACAAGGCTCTGTCCGAGGATATCTGCGGTTCCCTCGTTGGCAGAGTCCCAGACAAGATGATTGTTATAGTCATCTGTCGCATACCATGCCTTTCCGACCTTTACCCAGTCATCAAAGCTGAGGTTATAAACTGTCTCTTCTGTTGGATATGTGCTGAATGCTATCTCGGTAGCAGTCTTGCCGTCTGCCTTATCCTTTGCAGAAGTAGCGCGGAACACATAATCAGCTCCCGGTTCGAGATTGTTCAGACATGCGCTGTAAGTAAGGCTCTCGAGGTCTATGTCCATCAACGAAGGATCCATCTCGGTCCACTCTGAATCAGAAACCTTTCTGTACTCGAATGAAAGTCCTTCCGGTGCAGACTTCGAGAAGAATCGTCCGGAGAGTGTAGCGAAGCCGGACCAAGGCATCACTGAAACAGTCTCAGCAACAATATCGGAAACAATTGAAAAAGCAAAATCACATCTTGCATATCTCTCATATGTATCGATTACCGTCAAAGACATGAGATAAGGCTTGTTGTCAGGCGAAATGGAAAGACGGCTTACAAAGTCGGTAATGTCAATGGTAGCAGTTAGATCACCTTCAGACACAGACGAAGCTGTGATTCCTATATCTTCCATGATCTGAAGCTCCTCATCGCTGATATTAACAAAGTCGGTCAGCTGAGGGAGTCCTTCTGCAAGAAGATACTCATCCAGATGAGAAATGACAAGACTCTTTATTCCTCTACCGGCAGTAAAGGTAAAGGACTTGAGGATGTCGTTTCCAAGAGGATAAATGATTCCTTCCTCATCCGGATTGAATTCCGGATTAGTGCTGTATGAAGGCATTATCGTCTTGTCAAAATTGAGATTGATCTTATGTTCGTAAGATTCCTTGAATTCTCCGTCAAGAAGAATGTTCAGAACCATTGCACCATCGATCTCCTCCCTCTCTCCAAGAGTGAACTCAAAATGATAGTGCTCGGCCATCTCAACCTGTGCAAGCTCTGCAGTGGTCGAATACATGGCACCGTCTGCATTGCGAAGCTTGAGCGTATATGTCAGGATCCTGTTTTCAGGAACCTCAAAATAAGCGGTATCTGTAAATGAGCCGAAACTTGGATCATCAGGCATATCGTATGATGCAAAAGTCAGGGTCTCACCGTTTGAAACGGCAAGTTCGTAAGATGGGAATTTCGATGAGAAGTCATCGTCTTCAGGGAACTTCACACTGAACTTGATCTTGCCAAGTTTACAGTTTATGTCCACATTTGAATGAGTCTCGGCCAATACCCTGACTGTATTTTCACCGAAATACTTAGGGCTGTTGAATGCAGTACCGTCTTCACCGGAAGTGGCGGTGACACGATACTTGTCCATCAGGAGTTCAATAGGTTCCTCTTCCGTTACTGTCCTGTGATCCTCTATGGTCTTGGCCAGGACATCATCTGAATAATAAAGGTCAAGTCTGTAAACGATATCCTCCTCTTCCTCGCTCTTGAGATGCACGAGATCATCAAGTTCATCAGAGACACCGACAGTAAGATAACCGTACCTCCGGTCTCCGCTGACTCTCGAATCCGTACAGGACAGAGCAGAAAGAGCAAGAATCATCAGACCTGCAAATCTTATGGTCTTCTTCATGACAAGTCAGTTTAATTAGCCGGAACAACAATCGTTACTACCGGATATTCACCGTCGATCAGGATCTCCTCTTCATTGCTGTCGCTGGCCTTGAGAGTGAACTCTACAGTCTGACCGCCCGCAACACCGCATAATGTATCGATGAACGGAGTGAGTTCGAACACGATTTCCGTAGCTCCGAGAACCTCATCACCCACAGGAAGACCGAACGGCTTCCATGTATCCGCATCATTGATAAGGTCAATATAGTCTTTTCCTCCGATCATTGAAACAGCCGACTTGAAGTTCTGGCTGACCTCAACCACAAAGGTCTGGATTCCAGCCGGAGCCTTGATGGTCATGCTGATTTCGTCACCTTTCTTGATGCTAACCGGATCAAAGAACGGATTGGCCTCCCATACGATGGATGGCTTGGTCTGTTCTTCCTCACTGCCGGAATCATCTCCATCACCGAAATCAGGTCTGTCAACATATGGTTCGTCAAGGCCGTCAATGAATATGTCATCACTGATCTCATTGAAGTCCGTGACTACATCGATTGTCACACCTCCGATCGTACCTGTCACCTTTGCATCAATGGTAACGATATGATGCTCGGCTGGCTGAGGATTCTTCACATAATATACAGCTGTAGCTTCAGTATTGTCAATGCTTCTGTATCCCTTCACCTTGACTTCGAGACCTCTCGGAAGGAAATAACCGGCCTTTCCGGTTCCGAAATCATCTACTGACTCATTCTTGGTCCATACAAGTTCACCAAGTCCGTTGCCGACTACAACTTCGTAAGTAGCAAGCTCCTTCTTGAAATTCTCGGTAAGCTCGATGGTCACCTTGCAGTTATATGGCACGCACTTCAGCTGAAGGTCGGTCACCTCACCTGCCTTGATCACGAAAGTGTCATCCGCCCTGTAGATCGGCTGTTCGAAAGCAGCCGGCTCAGTATCCGGAGATGTTACAGATATCGTATATGTACCTGAGCTGAGTTCAATGATCGTACCTATGAATTCACTGTATTTACCCTTGTAAGTGGTAGGGCCGATTATCTCGACGTCGTAATTCGACACATCAGTGTAGTCGATTATCCCGTCATCAGCCTTTGTGTTGACTGTTATGTAGTCAGCGAGCTCGACAATGTTCAATGACAGGCTTCCCGTCTCTACCGGATCTTCCACCACCGTATTGGCAGGTTTGCAAGAGACCAGACATATGATTACCGCCAATGCCTGGAAAAACATCTTTTTCATATCGTTATATTTTATCATTATCTTGTTGTTAGTAAGTAAGTTCGACATTGTCAATCCTCAATACGGAACCGATGTGGGCAGTCTGCTGCTTGCCCGCGATCTCCATGCTGACAGCTGTATTGACTGATCCGCTTGTGGTTGATCTGAATGAAATGTATATGCTTGCAGCCTTAGCCTTCGTATTGGAATAGAGTACAGGTATCTCACACTGTGCCCACTCCGAGCTTGCCGCACCATCAAGTTTTTCAGATCTTGCGATCTCGTTGCCGTCCTTGTCCTTCATGGATATAGTGACGGCAAATGTCTCATTGTTTATCGGGGCATATTTATACCAGAACTTCACAGAAGTCGGGCGGCTGGCAAAGGCACGTCCGTCAGCTGAATGATTTCCGTCATTATCTGCCTTTCCTATCCAGATTTCTCCAGGAACACTGGTTCCTACCGCCGTACCGTCAGTATTGCCGCTGCCCACGTTTACAGTATATACCATTGCAGAACGGTCACCTTCATACCTGTCTGTCGAATAGGCGGTGCATGGGAAGTTCTTGCAGAAATTCGATGTCCATGCAGTATGGCCGTCCGGCATGGTCTTCTTGCTGTTCACTGCCCACCACGGATCCGTATCACCCTCATTATAAGGTAGATACCACTCGCGGTCATAATCATATAGCCATCCTAACGGAGACACATGCATCACGGTAGTATGATACTCTTCAAATCCCGGATTGCCTATCTGAAGTTCCTCTTCCGTAGTGACGGCCACAAGATTGGAAACAAGATTAGGATTTCCGTTATATATGGTCCTGAAATAGTACAGGGTATTTGGTCTTACCTCCAGAGTACCGAAGTCCAGGACTCCGTTATCGGCCGACTTATAGCTCACCCAGTCATTCCACGAATATCCGTTCTCACTGACCTGAAGAGTGAAGAGGCTGCTTACACCGGCACTTACCTGCAGCTTTGGAGAAACGATCCTGTTCGCCCAGACATCGCCTTCATCAAGCAGAAGGGTCTGATAGATTGCATAAGCCGTAGCCGTAAGATCCAAGGTTGTCTCATGATCCACATCATCGACAACCCTGATAGAGAATGAAGCGACGTTTTCATCTCTGGTGAGAGAAGCGATATTGTCATTCACCATAGTAAAGAAGTCAGTCATCGTGAGATATGTCAGTCTTCTCGAACCCTTCATATTGTCCTGCCATTCGAATCCTGCGTCAGCAAGAGCTTCCTTGACAGAAGCGTCAAGGGAAGGATCTGCAAGGTCGATTTCCTGGCCTAACGGTACTCCCGGCAACAAGGATTTGTAATCGGAATCTATCCTGAAGAAGAAGTTCTTCAGACCGGCTCTTGCCACAGCCGATATCGTTGCTCCGTTTCCGTTTTCATCACCCTCGATTATGGCGTGATCCCCTTCGACGAATCCAGCAGCGACGATCTGTGGAGGATCCTGAGGAGCCCAAGCCTCCTGAATCACCGCATCAATATTCTTCTCGATGATATTGTCATCTGTAGTAATGTTCACCTTAAGAGTACCATATCTCGGTTCTGCAGAAATCGCAAGCGTGAGATGGTCATTCGGCTTAGTCGCGATCGTGTCGAGCACAACGAATTTCCAAGAAGATTCATCATTGAGTTCAGTCTGACCCATGAACTCGATCTGCACGCTGTCCGACGCCATCATATATGCATCCTTCTCCTGATCCTTCTTATAACGGAGAATCTGCTTCTTCTTCACCTGATCCAGATTTGTGAAACGCACAAAGAAGTCATAGAACGATCCTGGAACCGTTCTGTCGTAATCCACTGTGATCCTGACATTCGAGACCTTCGCCACAGCAGACACCATATTCCTCACAGGGTTGCCTGATTCATCGAGACCTCCGTCAACCGTGAACTCTTCCTCTGCAAGAAAATACGGCTTGTCAAATCCGCAGGCGGTAGAGTCACCATGGAAGGCAAGAAGCTTCCAATCTCCGGCCACGACCTTGAATACGGAATCCTTAGCCTCATCATATCTGCCGAAATAGATTCGGTTCCAGGTTTCCTTCTTTGAATCCGCTTTCCTTTTCGAATACCTGTACAGTTCAACATACAGGCTGTCTGCCGGAGGTACAAGAGATTCGTCCATTCCGAGAGATCCGTCATCTCCCTTGACAGGAACGATCTGCACCTTGTCATCGACATCCACTGCGACCTGAAGCAGTCCGATCTCATCCGCGCCGTCTCGGAAGTCATCGAACTGGTTCTTCATGCACGAGGTCATGACGATTGCCAGCAGAACCGGTAAGAATCTTAATTTTTTCATTATAAACATATTAACTGTTATTTCGAATATTCTATCTTATGTCCGAAAGACACCATGGTATTACTTCCTAAAATCGAGCGTCCTAATGACACGCTGTATATCAATGAAGGATTTGACGTTGTAAGAGTCAGACTCTGCCCGCACACCAGATATCCTATATTATCAAAGCTTCCTACATCTCCGAAAGCTCCTGCACCTTGATAATAATCTTTACCTATTACAAGAGTAACACCTGTACCGCTACTTGTCGCATTTGAAGTACAAGCTGCGATATTCATGTTCATAGTTGAAGAATTAGATGTGACATTGTGCCTGCAAGCACATGCCGTGATGACCTTGATACCCTCGGATCCAGGTATATGGAAGCCAGGACTTCTTATGGCATCCGTTGTCTGGAAAACCACTCTGTTATCACTGTATGATGTACCTATCATACCCCATGACGGGCTCATGTCCGACGGATTTGCTGTAGTGAAGTCAGCTGTAAGCGGAAGTCCGGTAATATGGAAGTCTCTTGATGCGCTTATCGTCATCTTGCCGGCTGTTGCTGATGCTGTCATAGAATACTTACGCCAGGTGCTTCTTGTAAGATTACCGAAATCGAGTATATTGCTGCCATCAGCACTCTTTTCATCTGCAGTTGAAATTCCCTCGACAGATGCGGTAAAGCTGTCCAGAATATCAGGATGGACATTGATTTCTGCCTTTACTCCTGCAATCAAGGTATTGGTATGGGAATTGGCACCGTCAACATCACCGCTCTCATACTTGTCATACGAAGTCTCGCCGTCAAGAACAAGTCTTACACCCGGATCAGGAATAGTAACACTGACTGATCCAAGTGATGCATTATTGCCATATATCTTATAATAAGGAGCGAATGTATATGTACCACCAGGGAGAAGATACCACTCATCCAGAACATCCATGCTTATAGTACCTCCTGTTATCGGAGTCTCATTGTCAAACACCTTGGAACGCACGATATTTCCCTGAGCATCAATGAGTTTTGCGCCCCACTCCTCTATCAGTTTATCAGAAGAGCCGGACTTGCTCATGATAAAGGACACCTGAGTTCCGGAAAGAAGTCCGTTGACAGTGGAATGCTCGACCGATGGCGCAGAACAAGAGACATTGAAGCTTTCAAATTCGCCATCGATCGTTATCGGAATGATATAGCCGGCCTTGTCAGAAAAATCGAATCCTCCTGAAAGAGAACCGTCCGAACTGTATGACTTGACCATATATGTTCCGTCATCCTTGGAAAGAACCAGCGAAAAGCCTTTTTCAAGATTAACAGGAGGGACAGAAATATAAGTGTATCCTTCCGTCTGGACAGGAACAGTTATCTGAAGTCCCAACTCTGTAGAAACCTCTATGACTTCCGTATCAAGATCCAATGTCACAGGAGAAAGGTGTTCAAGCTCGTTTCCCACAAAAGAGATCTGTGACAGACCATCCATTTCCACCGTAAGTTCAAGCACTGCACCTACATGATGCATCTCCGCATATATCCCGTCCGGATCATAAGCAGCTGATGCATAAAGGAATGGCTCATGTCTTCCGCTCTGGTTGGCATAATAGAAGACCACCTTTCCTTCCTGCAGATCCGTCGTAACGACAGATTCCTTTGAAGGATAAGTGAATATGCATTCCTGAGGTTCGGAATTCATTGAAACGAAACCGGTAAACGATGCGCTTCCAGGATCATCAGCATCAACAGAATATAAAGTCAGCTCGGCCGCACCGATACTTCCGTCTGAAGCTCCGGCAGTGATCCTGACCATATCATCATCATCCCAAGAAAGAGCCGTTCCTTCGACAGTCATTCTGGTATCAGGATAGAATGATGCCGACAAGGAAACCGGATAATCATTGGTATGCGTACTCTCGGGCACGTCAGGGCCGGTTACCGAACAAGCGGTAATCAGCGACGCGATTCCGAGATACAGCAATCCAGCCAGTCTCCTTATTCCGATAACCTTTCCCCTCATCATTCATCCTCCATTACTGAACCGGAAACATAGTCCTGTACCTTCAAGCCGTTTTCTACAGAAACCCTCTGCCCGGAAATTATGAACTTTATGTTCGGACTGATCACAGGATCACCCGTATATCGTACATTGAACGTCACGTCATCACCTGCATTCAGAACCACTGGCTCACCGGTCTGCTCATCATCAAGGAATCCGGTCTTCACAGGAACATATTCCTCCGCACCGTCAACACGGATGAAAAGCGTATATCGGAGATACACCGGGGTTTCATACATATTGTAATATCCGGATTTATCAACAGAATCGAAAGAGAGACTGCGGAGAAGGATCTCCTCAGATGAGGCCTGAGAGCTTTCTTCTTCAGATTCTTCCTCTTCAGGATATGTAACCTCATCGACATCCAGTCTGAATGCATCGAATGATTCGAACATTGAATTGTCGAAATAGACCGACACCTTGGCATTCGCCACCTGGCAGAGAACCCAGACAGAAGCCGTCTGGCCGTTAACAACGGAAAAGACCTCGCTGACACCTGCATACCTTAAGCATCCGTATCCGGCTTCCGCCACTTCCTCGGAGCAACTCTCGGCTTCCATCCTGAATATTCCGTAATACCAATCCATAGGCCACGAGACATCACCATACCTGAATTTCTCAGATGTGGCATAGCCGTCCAGACCGGCAAAACGGAAATAGTAATCGTCAACTTCCGACTGGCTCTGAAGGGATTTTATCTCGATATCCGGTGCGAGTGAAAGAGTCACTTTGCCTTTGCCTGAAACCGGCTCTTCAAGCCTTTCTTTCAAGCTGTCGCAAGACGACAGTAAAACAATCGCCAACGCCGATATGATCAGCGTAACCGGACGCACTGCGTGCAGGAACATTCTAAATTATTATTTTGGTTAAAATCTTATTCTTATTGGTGTAAAATCGCCTTTACACCCGCATATATCATGCAAATATAGTGTTTTTTCTTCTTAATTTCATTCTTTATTTCAATTTTCCATATCTTTGCCGACATGAAAAAACGCTCCTACTTCCTGCATTGTATCATATTTCTGATTCTATCGGTCATAACGACCGGTTGCGAGATACTGCACCCTCAGGAGCCTATAAGTATCAATCCTGCCGGAATTGTCTGCAGCCATGAAGGAGGAGAATTCGTTATAGATGTAAAAGCTGATAAGGGATGGAGTGCCAGCGGAATGCCGGACTGGGTGAAAGTGAGAAGCGGAAGCGATCTGGCAGTCATCGACATAGAATCTAACGAAGGCTTCGAAAGAAACTGCACTCTGACCTTCGCTGACGCTCATTCATCTGCCACATTGGAAATATCCCAGGAAAGCAGCAATATGCTGGCTGTAAGCACTGACACGATAACTGCAGACTACAGGGAAGGGACTTTCAGCATTGATGTGGAATGCTACAGGAGCTGGAACATGGAATGCAGCCATGACTGGATGACGGCAGATGCATATTCAGGCGAAGGCCCTGCCACAATCACCATAAGCATATCTGAAAACAGCGGCACAGAGGACAGAAACGGCTTCATATCATTTACATCCGGCGGTCTGTCATCGGAAATCAGCGTCACCCAGCTGAAAGGGCCTGTCCTTGGAGTGGAGAAAGACATGATCGAGATTGACGGAGACGGCGGTGTCGTACAGGTTCTGTACATGAGCGATCATGATGTGGAGATCACTTCGGAATGCGACTGGATACGCCTCATCAGCAAGGGTTCAAACATCAAGATGATCGCTTTCGAAGTACTGAAGAACAGCGCAGGCCCGCGTGAAGGAAGGGTAAAGGTAAGCCTGATTGAATATCCTGAAATCTTCCGCGAAATCACCGTGTCTCAAGGAGAAAGGATCAGCCATCCATCCCTGAGCATCGAGGAGGGAACATATATGGAAATATCCTCAAAGGGGACGATCCGGCTTCATCCGATATTCGAAGATATGACTGACACCAGCCTGAGATGGAGCTCTGATTCACCGGAAACGGCATCTGTTGACGACGATGGCATCATATATATATACAGGAGCGGCAGATGTGTCATCACGGCAAGCAACGCATATCACGGGGTGAAAGCTTCAATCGAGCTGAACATCAGGCTGAAGGCATCATCCATGAAGGTATTTCTCAACGATCAGGACATGAGCATAAATCCTGTAGCCGTGAGATATCCCGGAGAATCCTTGAAGGCAAGCATAGTCATGGATCCGCCAGAGGCATACTCGGATGACATCATCCTGTATGCCGACGACACTGAATCCATTGAAATCGAGGGAAGAACCATCAGATGTCTGAAGCCGGGAAAGAGCACGATACACGCGGAATCCGTATATCAGAAGCTTCAGACACAGTTCACAATCATCGTATTGGAGCCGTAGTCCTGTATCTTCTCAACGAGAATCTGTAAGACAGGTTGATTCCGACCTTTGTGATACCGATGTCGGTATTGACCTCATGCTTGAAGTAGGTCTTGCCGTCTTCTGCCGGATAAATGCGTTTCTGCTGATATGAAGAATATCCCAGGCCTACATAATACTCCAGATTCCAGTGACCCTTTCTGTCCAGAGGATGCGAATATCCGTAAGTAAGACCAAAGCTCAATGCCGGATACTTCGTACCGGAATCATAGCGGTCATCTATACCGTTCTGATAAATGATCGTTGCTCCGTCCTTGTCGCGCCACTCAAGGGTGTACCAGGCTGCATTGGCATGGAGACCGACAAAATATCCTTTCGTCATAGCCCGGCCGCCGAACCACCAACGAAGCTCCGGAGCAAATCCATATATATTGGTCTGCTTGTTAGGATAGAAGATGTTCCATCTGCTGTACCATCCGTTCAGGTCAAGTGAGAGATTCCTTGCAAGCTGGATTTCCAGTCCTCCATACGGAATCACTATGGCGTCTGAAAGAAGATTGGTCTTGAATCCCAGCATCCAAGGAGTAGCATAATATGGCTTTGAGCTGTACTCACCTGACTTCCTCATCGCTTTATACTCGCGGCGACTGAGGATGACAGTGTCACGTATATAAGCATTCTCCGGTACCGTTATCGTAACCAGAAGGCTGTCCGGAGCCTTGATAGAGATATCATCAAGCTTGAGATATCCAGAATATGTCTGGGCTGAAGCCGTACGACAAACAGCCACGAACATCACTACAAACAGTATTGACAAACGTCTTGAGATGTTTCCTTTCATTACTTTCATGTTTTAATTCGAGACAAAAATAGGAAATTTTCGCTATATTTGCACGATTATGTCCTTTAATGAATATGGCAAACGAAATTATACAGAACAGTTACGGTGACGAGAACATCAGAACGTTGGAAGGTGTCGAGCATATACGTCTCAGACCGGGAATGTATATCGGAACACTTGGAAACGGAGATGACCCGGCAGACGGAATATACGTGCTTCTAAAGGAAGTCGTGGACAACTCCATCGATGAGTTCTCTGCAGGCTTCGGAAAGCAGATACAGATCAGCGTTACAGACAAGGAGGTTACAGTCAGGGACTTCGGACGAGGCATCCCTCTCAATTCCGTTGTCAAGGCGGTCAGCATCCTCAATACAGGAGGAAAATATGACTCCAAGGGTTACAAGAAGTCAGTAGGACTCAACGGAGTCGGTCTCAAGGCCGTGAATGCTCTTTCCTCTCATTTCTATGTGGAGGCATATCGCGACGGCATGTGCTCGTACGCAGAGTTCAGTGCGGGCAAGCTGCTGAATGACGGAATGAAGGAGACAAAGGAGAAGAACGGAACATATGTGAAGTTCATTCCTGACGAGAACCTGTTTGTCGGATACTCTTATAATCTCGAATTTGTCGAGTCGATGGTCAAGAACTATTCTTACCTCAAGAAAGGACTGACCCTCAATCTCAACGGCACTCCATACAAGTCTGAAAACGGTCTTCTCGACCTGATCAACGAAAAGATGTCGGAAGAGCCGTTCTACGCACCTATACATATTTCTGGAGAGGACATCGAGATCGTAATCACACACGGAAGCAGCTACGGAGAGAACATCACCTCGTTCGTCAACGGTCAGAACACCAGGGACGGAGGTACTCACCTTGCAGCCGTCAGGGAAGCCGTTTCAAAGACGCTCAAGGAATTCTTCAAGACATATTCAAAGAAGGACTTTGCTCCTGAAGACATCCGCCAGGGCATAATCGGAGCCATAAGCATCCAGATTCAGGAGCCTATCTTCGCGAATCAGGCAAAGACGAAGCTAGGTTCTACATATATGTGGAACACGGAAACCGAAAACGAGGACGGCACACGCAGTTATGACATAGGCCCGACCATCAGAAGCTTCGTCAATGACTTCGTGAAGACCAATCTGGACAATTATCTCCATATGCACAAGGAGATAATCCCGGCCCTTCAGGAGAAGATCATTTCTTCCGAGAAGGAGCGTCAGGAGATATCATCCATCCAGAAAAAGACAAAGGAGCGCAACAAGCGTTCGAGCGTTTACAACAAGAAGCTCAGAGACTGCAAATATCATTACAAGGACAAGCTTCCTGCAGCAAAGGAGGAGCTCAGGGAACTCACGAGCATATTCATCACCGAGGGAGACTCTGCGAGCGGAACCATAACAAAGGCCCGCAACGCCGAGACTCAGGCAGTGTTCTCGCTCAGAGGAAAACCTATGAACGCACATAAGGAAGGTCGCAAGAAGTTTGCGGAGAACGAGGAGCTCAACCTCCTGATCAACGCACTCGGACTTGAAGAGGACATAGATGACCTCAGATTCAACAGGATCATCGTCGCTACCGATGCCGATGACGACGGAATGCATATCCGTATGCTTGTGATAACCTTCTTCCTCAAATACTACCCTGACCTCATCAGAAGAGGCCATGTATATATCCTCCAGACCCCTCTATTCAGGATCAAGAGCAAGTCTGCTGTGCGCTACTGCTACAGCAGGGAAGAAAAGGAGGCTGTGATAAAGGAGTCAAAGGGAAAGACCGAGATAACACGATTCAAAGGTCTCGGAGAGATTTCATGGGACGAGTTCACCGGCTTCATCGGCAAGGACATGAGGCTTGACAAGGTCAGAATCACCGATGAAGAACCTATCGCCGAGCTTATGGAGTTCTATATGGGAAAAAATACATCAGAAAGACAGGATTTCATCGTACAGAACCTCCGTACTGCACAGGAATTGGAAGACGTAAACATATAATACAGATAATTATGTGGAGAAAATTCTGCGGATGGCTGCTCCGCGCAATGGGTTGGACTGCTGTTGACCCTGTAGCCCCGGAAGACAAGTGTATAATCCTTGGTGTACCTCATACATCATTCTGGGATTTCGTGATATCCTATCTTTATTACGAGTCTGTAGGCGGAAAGCCATATTGCATGGTGAAGGGAGAGCTTTTCTGGGGACCGCTCGGATGGCTTCTCCGCAAGCTCGGAGGAATTCCTGTTGACAGGAAGAAGGGAAGCAATGTCGTGCTGAGCGTCATCAAGGAGATGAAGACAAAGAAGGTCGTGCATCTCGCTCTCGCTCCAGAGGGAACACGCAAGCCGGTAAAGCGCTGGAAGACAGGCTTCCATACTATCGCGCGTGAAATTGGCTGCCCGGTATATATGGGATATTTCGATTGGGGCACAAAGCGCGTAAGCCGTGGTCAGAAGGTCGAACTTACCGACGATGCCAAGGCTGACATGGCACGTATTCAGGCCCTCTACGAGGAAATGCACCTCGTTGGGAAACATCCTGAAAAGTACATTACTCACTAAAACCTATATATAATATGATTCAATTGTACAAGCGTATGCAGAGGATGAGGGAGAAGTATGTTGACACCCTCGCCAAGCTGTACGAGTATGCGACCACCGTGTATTCAAAGAAGCAATACACACAATGGTATGACACCAAGGAAGGCGGTTACACATACAGTTCATTCAAAGCAAAATGTGACAGTCTCTCAAAGAAACTGACGCAATACGGAATCGGAGCAGGAGACAAGGTTGCAATTCTTTCTCAGAGCATGCCGAACTGGTCTGTCGCTTTCTTCAGCGTAGTACCTTTCGGAAGAATCGCGATCCCTATCCTTCCCGACAGTTCGGAAAATGAGGTTACAAATATTCTGGAGCACTCCGAGAGCAAGGTGATCTTCGTTTCTCAGAAGCTTTCAGGCAAGCTCAGCCAGGAATGCCGCGACAAGATGACCCTCGTGATCGACATGGACACTTTCGAAGTCCTGAAATCTGACGACGAGAAATTCACCTGCGACGGAAGAACTACGGTTCCGACACCTGACGACATCGCCACGATCATCTATACTTCAGGTACGACAGGAAGTGCAAAGGGAGTGGTGCTCAGCCACAGGAACCTTGCTTCAAACGTGATCACATGCTACCATTCATGCAAGAGGACCGACAAGGACAGATGGCTTTCCGTTCTGCCTATGGCCCATACGCTTGAGATGACATTGTGCATGCTCTACCCTATGTATTGCGGTGCGACAGTATATTATCTTCCTAAGCCTCCGGTAGCTTCGCTTCTGATGAAGGCATTGAAGATGGTGAAGCCTACGACCATGCTCACAGTACCTCTCATCATAGAGAAGGTATATAAGGGAAGCGTGCTTCCTACCATACAGAAGAGCCGCACCCTCCTATGGATGAACGAACATATGAACGGACTCATGTGCAAGATCATCGGCATGAAGCTTAAAGCGACATTCGGAGGACACATGTCATTCTACGGCATCGGTGGTGCGAAGCTTGATCCGGAAGTGGAGACATTCCTGCTGAAGGCCGGATTCCCATATGCTATCGGTTATGGACTTACAGAAACATCACCTCTTCTCGGCTACTCGATGAACAACTGGAGGACAGTAGGTTCATTCGGTTACCCTGTATATAACGTGAAGCTCAAGCTTCATAATGTCAATCCTGAAACCGGAGAAGGAGAAATTGTTGCAAAAGGACCTAACGTCATGCTCGGCTATTACAAGGATCCTATACGAACAAAGAGCGTATTCACTGAAGACGGATGGTTCCGCACAAGCGACATTGCAGTTCAGGATGAAAAGGGCCGCTTCTTCATCAAGGGACGTAACAACAATATGATCCTCGGTCCTTCAGGAGAGAACATCTACCCTGAGGAAATCGAAAATGTGATCAATAATGTAGAGGGTGTAAGCGAGTCGATCGTCGTAGAGCGAGACGGCAAACTCGTTGCGCTTGTCCAGCCGACAGAAAACTTCATAGAATGGGATAATGACAGCGAGGACAAGATTTATGAGAAGCTCGACGCATGGAAGTCCAAACTTCTGAAAGTCACGAACAAGAGTGTCAGCAAGGCCTCACAAGTAAGCTCTGTCGAAGTCATGAAGGAACCTTTCGAGAAGACGGCTACCCAGAAGATCCGCCGCTTCAAGTACAAGGAATCAGCTCCGACAGTAGAGTCTGAACATAAAGAAAAGGAGGAGAAGTAATTCTCCTCCATATATATGACAAGAAAGAGCAGGTCGATGACCTGCTCTTTCTTGTCTGTATTCCGAACTGAAATTACTCAGCTACGATCTCATACTTGAAAGTACCCTTCACGTCGCGGTAGCACTTTACAGTAGCCTCGTATGTACCGAGCTCCTTAGCTGCCTCAACAGTGATGTCCTTCTTGTCAACCTCGATTCCAACTGCTGCGAGAGCCTCTGCGAGCTGTGCAGTAGTAACAGAACCATAGATCTTGCCTGACTCGCTTACCTTTACAGCAACCTGTACTGTAGTCTCAGCAAGCTTAGCTGCAAGAGCCTCTGCATCGCCTACGAACTTAGCGATCTTGTGAGCCCTCTGACGGAGGTTCTCAGCGTGTACCTTCTTTGCAGAAGGAGTCGCCATGATAGCGAAGCCCTGTGGGATAAGGTAGTTGACAGCGTATCCTGTCTTTACATTGACGATATCGTCTGCGTGGCCAAGGTTTGCCACATCCTTCTTAAGAATAATCTCCATATTGCTGTCCTCCTTATTATTTCAAAAGGTCTGTTACGTATGGGAGAAGTGCAAGATGTCTTGCTCTCTTCACTGCCTGAGCCACCTTTCTCTGGAACTTGAGTGAAGTACCTGTGAGACGACGAGGAAGGATCTTACCCTGCTCGTTAAGGAATCTCTTGAGGAACTCAGCGTCCTTGTAATCAACATACTTGATACCTGCCTTCT
>JAFSBV010000076.1 GCA_017437125.1 Bacteroidales bacterium
GTTAAAGTGCAGATTATCAGTTCTTTAATGTTTTTGTGAAATTCGGGAAAATTGCTGAAAATGTCCAAATAAAATAGTTTGTGTTCCCTCAGTGTTCCCAAGAATTAAAGAAAAATCATTAAATTAGCCGTGTAAAATTTAGATTTTGTTTTGATATGGCTAAGACAAAAGATGATTTGTGTTCCCAAAATCTCGATCTGAGGGTAGGTAAGGTCGCCAGCTGCACGATAAAGTTGAAGTTGGATGTTCGTCACGAGCAGAATGATGAGTTCTGCCCGGTGTCGCTTTATTTCTTCTTGAATGGTGCCAGATGGTATTATCCTCTTGGTGACAGGATGACCCGTGAGGAGTTTTATCTTGTTTCCCACGCGACAGGAAAGGGCCGTATCTCTATGAATGCTCAAGGCGAACGCCCGTATGATATAAAGCTCAGACTCGAAGAGGTCTTTGAGATGTATCTTTCGAAGTTGCAGCAGCTTCATAAAAGAGGACGGCTGACAATTTCCTCTATCAAGACAATGGTAACCGGTGGTACGGGAGGTGATGGGCAGGACTTCCTTTCCGTATGGGAGTCCGAAGCACAGAAGAAATCGATAGGAACTCGTTATAATTATTTAAATGCCAGAAATTCATTTGTAAAGTATCTCGGTCAGGTTCCAGGGTTCAATGTCACGGTTGCAGAAATCAGAAAGTGGCACGATAAGTTGCTTGAGGATGGTTTGAAAAAGACAACAGTCGGTATCTATCTCAGGGCTTGCCGTGTGATCTGGAATGCCTGTGAGAAATATGGGTATGTTTCTCGCGATGATTACCCTTTCGGCAAGGATGAGGACAAAGTTACTATTCCTAAAGGTGCTACAAGGCGAGAGTGCTATCTGGATGTGGATCAGATGACGGAATTATATCAATGTTTCCTTGAAAAGCGTTATCCGGAAGATTGGGATACGGATTGGCGAGAACACACTCATGAATCTCTTGGTCTTTTCCTCGTGCAATACCTATGTAATGGCTTCAATCTGGCAGATGCAGCGAGACTTGTGTATGATGATCACTATTTCAAAAGCGGCAGAAAGTCTTTCCGTTTCATCAGAAAGAAGACAGAGGACAGATCGGACACGGAGATTGTGATTCCGATTATAGAGCCGTTGCAGAAAATACTTGACGAGATTGCCGCAGAACCGATAAAAGGTTCATTGGTATTCCCTCAGATATATGCTGGCGAACAGAATCCGGAAGGAATGAAGGCAAGAGTTTCGCAGGAAAATCAGAATATCCGCAAACGCTTGGGCCGTCTTGTCAAGACAATGGGATGGGAAGTCGCTCCGTCCGGAACATGGTGCAGACATAGTTTCGCAACTAATTTAAGCCACGCCGGAGGAGTGCCGAAGGAATATATACAGGAAGCGATGGGGCATTCTGTGATGAGCGGAACTGTGACAGACCGATATATTCAGACATATCCTCTTGCCCGTCAGATGGAGTTCAACTCTAAACTGCTCAAAGTTGGGAATCAGGTGGATATAATGGGGGAACTTCAAGGACTCACCCCGGA
>JAFSBV010000077.1 GCA_017437125.1 Bacteroidales bacterium
AAGATAATCATGTGCTTGGTGTTTTCATCGAAACGAGCCAAATCCAGATAGGTGTGACCCTTGTATTCCTTGGCACCATCCAAAATGCGGCGGCGCTCCATAAGGTCTCCGATAGTGGAACTTCGCTTTTCCATAATCCCTCCTTACAGCGAATCCCTGTCGGGACTGCTCTTGTGGGGGGTAGGAGCCGTTTTTTCAGGTGCATCTGCTTTCTTCACCTTGTCATCAGGCAAAGGCAGAGCCATGATACTGCGTCCCATACGGACGAACATTTCAGGCTGATGGAAGTGTTCTTCATACTTCTTCATCAGTTCAGGAGAAAGGGAACTGAAATCTTCCTCGCCCAGACCGACCACCAGAAAATCACCGGCTACGATGTCGTACATATTGCCATCTTCATCACGCAAGGCACGATTCAGGTCTTTTCCATACATCTTTGCTTCCTCATCCATGAGAAGTGCAACGGGATCTTCATAAGGGTAGACCGCCTGAACATCACCGCCTACGGCTTTCTGCAAGTCCTCCAATTCACAGCCGATCTGCACAGGCTGGGGATACATATTGGGACGAATCAGGAGAACATCCATCATGGAAACCTGTTCCTGCTGAATTTCACGCTCTGCCTGAGTGCCAAACGCCACACCAGTGAAGTTTTCAGCATCCAGAATATGCTCGGAATTGTAGTAGGCTGTCTTAACCTGTTCCTCCGCAGCATCACGGTTTTCAGCCTGCACCGTGACCGTCTTTTCCAAGGTCTCGGTGATTTTTACGTCATACTCTTTCAAATGTCGTTACCTCCATTTCTTTGAGATATAAGAAAAGCGACCATCCATGAACCTCTTACAGTTCATAAATAGTCGCTTCATGCTCCCACTGCGGAGCGCACATGGCTTCCAGTTCGTCGATCAGTTCCTCAGGCGTAAAGAACAAATCAGCCAGTTCCTCCACATTCTTCTTGAAGGAACGATACTCTGTTGCATATCCCGTGAAATCGGAACGGGTCAGCATACTCACACAGCGGACGATAACAAAAGTCATATCCTCCATCAACCACAGTTCCGTGTTGTAGAAGATTTCTTCTTCACCGATTGCTGCCTGATCTACCTGAGACATAATCATACAGCCACGCTTATCGAACAGTTCTTTTCCACGGTAGTCAAAGCCCTGTTCTCTGAGACTATCCACGGTGTATTCGTAGATGCTTTCTGCACGATCTCTCAGGGCAATACAAACCTCTGGCAGATACAATCCGCCGGTGCGACCCATTTCTTCCTCGTCGTAGGCTTCATAGTCCTCAGGTTCAAACAGATCAAACAGCCACTCGATTGCTTCTTCCATTTTTCTTTCAGTAAACATTGTATATTACCTCACCTTTCCATAGACTTTTCTCTTTTCTTCTGCCATTGTTCAAGCAGCTGAATGATTTTATCCTCCATCTGCTTGTTGGTATAGGATTTGGGGAAATACTTTCTCAGGGCGTCTGTTTTGAAAGTAACCTTGCCCTGTTCCTCCTTTTTGATTTCATTCATAATGTCGCACATAGCGTCCAGAGTACACTCGCCCTCCTGTGCGAGTTTTTTAATTCGCTGTGCCTGAGAAAGAGAAGGGGTTGTCTGGGCATAGTCCATGGCAGAAAGAAAATCCTGCTGTTCCTGCTTTGCCAGATAGGAAAGCTCCACCGCAGGATTGAATTTGAGTTGTCCGTTATCCACCATATCCAACAGTTCGGGAATGAGTTCTGTTAGACGGATATAGCGTTTAACAGTATCTTTGCTCATGCCTGCTGCTTCTCCAATGACTTCGGTACTTAACTTCGGTGCAAGTTGCGCCGAAGTTGACTTACCTTGATGCTTAATGGCATCTAACTTCATCTTAAAAGCATACGCACGTTCACTTGGTAGAATTGTTTCTCGCTGCAAGTTGGCATCGACCATCAAAATAATGGCGGCATCATCGTCCATTTCACGGACGATGACCGGCATGGTCTCTTTACCCGCAAGCTCGGATGCACGATGTCGCCTGTGACCTGAAATGATTTCATAACCCCCATAAGGGTCAGGACGAACAATAGCGGGAGTGAGAACACCGAAGTCTCGGACACTCTCAGCCGTTTTCATCATTTCCTCATCGTCTACTACTCGGAACGGGTGTCCCTCGAAGGGGTGTAACTCAGAAAGGGGAATTTCCTGCACTCGTTCCTGCTGGGCTTCAGCTCGTGACTGGTCTGTAGAGAAAATATCATCGTACCCCTTCAAGCTGATGTTTGCGCCTTTTTTCTGCATTGTGTAACACCTCCTTCGTCAGAACTTTATAGGCTTCGGCAACTTTGCCTTTGGGATCGTGCTTAAAGATACTGGTTCCCTC
>JAFSBV010000078.1 GCA_017437125.1 Bacteroidales bacterium
AATATCGTCAGCTTCTACGATATCTCCTTCTTCTACCTCGGCATCAAACTCATCGCCTTCATCTCCGGAATCGGCTTCTGTTTCATTATCGCCTTCATCGTCCACCTCATCCTCGTCTTCAGGCTCGGCAGCATCCGAACGGTCATCTTCCTTTTGGTCTTGACTTTCCTCTTCATCGCCCGTATCCGTTTCATCTGAATCAACGTCTTCCGGTTCATCGGGGATTTCCTCGATTTGAGATTCGTCATCACCATCGTTTTCTTTCCGTTCTTCCGTTTCTTCGGGTTCTTCCTCTTCTTCCTCATCCTGATCATCCGAAGCGTTGCCTTCCTTCTCGTCCTCCTGAGAGTCAGATTCGTCATTATCAACCTGTTCATCCTCAGCTTCTTCGGACGAATCATCTTCATCTCCGGAATCGCTTTCATCCTCGGTATCCATTTCTTCTTCAGTATCCGTTTCGGTGTCGTCCGGTTCATCAACAGGCTCGGCTTCTTTAGTTTCCTCGGCGACCTCAGTTAACTGATCAGTATCAAACTCTTCATTATCTTCGAGTTCTTCAGGTTCCTCATTCTCCAAATCGGTTTCTTCGTCAGACTCAGCTTCTTCTTTGGCATCCTCGTTGTCTGCTTCATTTTCGCCTTCATTATCGTTTTCGAGTTCCTTTTCATCCTGTTCAGCAGCCTCCTTATCTGCCTCGGCCGCCTCTTCTGCTTCTTGCTCAATTTCCTGGGCATCAGGATTTTCAGCATCTCGTTCTGCCATAGATTCTGCATCTGTAGGATCTGCGTCAACTTGATTTTCCAAATCATTATCAATGCGCATATCCCTTTCGGTATCAGGAGACGGTTCTTGGTCAGGCTTGAAGACTTCAACAAGGTCATTAAAGGATCTTACATTGGAAACCTCAGCGGGAGATACGCCGAAAGAACGTAGAAGAACATCCTCCAAAATGCTCTTGCGGCAGCTTCCCATTTCAAGCATTTTACCGCTGATTTCACCTTTAACCTTGCTGCTGAGCACCTTGTACTCAGACTTCGTATATTTTCCTGCTTCATAATCACTTCGAAGCTGACCAAGCTCTTTTACACTGCTGCCAAAATCAGATATCATCTCGGTTGGCGACAGCTTTGAGAAATCCTTCATCTTTTGCGGATCAATATTATATTTTTCGTACACACTGTTTTTGATGAAGTTTTCTACAGCACCTCTGCCAATGCTATTCGACATGGTGCCATCAATACCGCGATTATCATATCCGGTATCTTCACTGGAATCCTCTTGTTCGCGAGTATCCTGTGCTTCTCTTTCCTCAGCGACTTCTTCCTGCTCTGCAGGTTCTTCGTTAAGGTCATTTTCAATGATTTTGTTTACGACTTCGTATAATTCAGCCATAATAAAAAACCTCCCTTAGTTTTGTAAAAACTTAAGGAAGGCTTTTTTTGACTTTCAAGAAAACATTAACGTGGAAGTTATTTTTTAATCAAATCGAGAAATTCACGTATAGAGTCCATTGAAATGGATTGAATTTTAGTTCTCGCACCGTCTGTTCGAGTTACATAGAGAATCTGACCGGTCTTCCAATACCCATACATTTGCTCATATGGATCATAACCGGCCTTTTTCATTGCATTCGCAATTTCATACAATTGTTTGATTTCGTTCTGGTTGCTCATTTAGATTCCTCTACACCTACTTAGCAGTTATACTCTTCCTGCCTTTTGGCGAACTCTTCTTTCTCCTCAGGCGATGCATCGCGCACCATCTTTTTACCGCAATCGGGACATTGATCACACTCTCCTGTTCGTGTAAACAAAAATCCGCAATTATCACAAACATAAATTTTTGCAGCCATAGTATTCCTCCTTACAGCTGATCGTACCATTTCTGCAACTCCGCAGAGGACGAGGCAAAAAAGGAAGTATTTGTGGCACTTGCATCATG
>JAFSBV010000046.1 GCA_017437125.1 Bacteroidales bacterium
CTGCGATGGTTAGCATTCTTTCGCTCATGATTCTTCTCCTGTTTCTTTTGATTTTTGAAAGCCGGAGAATAAGCGTTTTGCTATCTCCGCTATGCGATGGAAGATGTTGTTCGCCTTTTTATCTTCCTGTTCAAGCTTTTGGGCTTCTTGCATCAGCTTCAGACCAATAGCCGTTACCACGTTGGTTGTAACCGAGTTACCCGCCATTTTGTAAAGCTGTGCTTCGGGGATGCCGATCTCCACCAGCTTGTCAAATTGCTCGTCGGTGTAGCCTTGCAGACGGAAGCATTCCTTTGGCATCAGCCTTCGAACACGTCCGTTATATTCCACACCGTGTTTGTCCATTGCTGTCAGCGTGAACATCGGCTCGTCGGGTTCCTTCATTCGTCTTCCTTGCTGTCTTACGTTCTCTCTTTCGGGAGTCAGTACGGCTCTTGCGCCTGTGATTATGACGCCTGAATGCTCGCCTTTCCGATTGCTTATACCCGAATCCTGCCTTGCGGTGATACATCGGGCTTCGTGCGTAACCTTGGGATCGGCATTCATGTCGACGAAATAGAGTCCTGTTTTCGCTCCCCATCCACCGCCTTGACTTGTCAGACATGTGCTTGCTCCTTCCGGTGAGTAGACTCGCTGTCCTTGTCCTCCGGGTATAACTTGCTTAAGAGTCGTTCCATTGCTCGTGGCGAGAGGAAATATTTTTCCGGACAGTCGGCTATCAAGATATCCGACAATATATACCCGCCTTCTTTGCTGCGGGACTCCGAAATTCGTGCTGTTAAGCACACACCATTCAAGAGAATACCCCAGCTCATGAATCGCGGCAAGGATAGTTCCGAAAGTTTTCCCCCCTTCGTGATTGAGAAGCCCTGGGACGTTTTCGAGCAGAAGATAAGGAGGTCGCCTGGCTTCAGCCACTCGGACGATCTCATGAAAGAGAGTACCTCTTGTATCAGCAAAGCCGAGTCTTCGGCCGCTGACTGAAAACGGCTGACAAGGGAATCCGGCTGTGATAAGATCAATTTCGGGGAGATCTTCGCATTTGATTCGGGTTGCATCGTCACAAAAATATTCACCTTCCGTTTCGTATAAAGCTCTGTAGGCTTTTTGAGCAAAGGGATCGATCTCACACCAGCCTACAGGCACAAAAAAATCGCCGGCGTTAGTGAGTCCTGATCTGAACCCGCCAACACCGGCGAACATATCCAAATATCTGATTTTCTTCACTCGAGCTTCACCTCATTGGTAGGGCTTTGCTCGGTAGCTGCGTCAATCATATCCGCAACCTTTTCGGGGCAGAAGAGCCAATCCACATGGTGATCCGTTTCCAGCTCGGTCGTGTACCAATACTTGTACGGGACGAGCTTATGGATCTCGTGGAGCACTTCTTTGTCCTCGCTCTGATCGGAGAGAACGCCTCGGGGTGTGAAAAAGTTTGTTCCCCAATGCTCACCCGAAGAGCAAGCGTCGATATCAAGCAGTGCGGGATAGAGATTGCCGTCTGCTGCCTGAACAACACCGGGGACGGTTACCATACCTACGGAGCTGTCGATGTGATCGGTACCGTATACCTCGAGGTACTTTTCATGGAGCATTCGAAGTAGGTCGGTGGGAACGGTCATATCTCCGGTCTTATAGGCGTTTTTCATACCCACCCATTCGATACAGGGAATGACCTCCTTATTGACCTTATCGATATACGCCATTTGGAGCTTCTCACTCTGCTCATCGAGGATCTCGTCCTGGGTGAGCTTACGGAAGCTGTCTTCCTCGGGAATGATACCGAGCCGTCTGCCGTTGTCGAAGGTACAATGGATCGTGCCGAGGTCATCGACGTGATCCACCGTTCCTCTTGTGCCGGGTTCGATGGGACGAGGATCGCTTCCCATCATCTGTAGTTCAATTCGTGTTCCTTTCGGATACAAGGCTTTGTACTGCTTGGCAAGCTGTTCAAGCCTTCTGAAATCGTTCATGTCTTCACCTTCCTTGTAATCTAAGATTTTGAATCCTTGCGGTAGCGGATCGAAGTCCTGTACGAAGTCCAGAGGTATTGTCTGTCCGTCTTCATCACGGAAGACGTTGACTACCATCGGGACGCCGTAATAGCTTTCCTCCTTGACAGTTTTGAGGAAGTCCTCTTCGCTGTAGTAGTAACAGCTTTCACCGGTCTGTCCCTTCGTGTCAAGAAAATCGATCCGACCAACGGGGCGTACTTTTTCTTCGCTCATAGCCACTCCTTACAGGGTAATTGCACCGGTCTGTTCCATTGTTTCAGCTTCGGTAATATCCATCAGATACTTCGGATCCACGATGACCTCATGTTCGTTTCTGCGGTTGAAATATGCGTAGATGTGCTCTCGGTCGATTTGTGCCTCGTAAACGGTACCGTCCTCTCCGAATCGGTGTGCAAACCAATCTGCGGTATCATAGCTCAATGTCCATGATAGCGCCTTTATATTTTTCGCATTGTGCGAGGTCACACCACGGTAGACTGTAACGGTATCCTCGAGGTTTTGAAACGCTTCGTATTCATCCTTGTCCATGAGGAACTGTGGTTGTGCTTTTTTGAAAAGAGACAGGAGTCTGTTCTTGCTCATATTCGGATCATTGTTGGGAGACTCGGTTCGTACCCATACGTCAGAGAGCATTTCCGAAAGGTCTTGATTTGAAAGATGCGGGGCTGCATATTTCAGAAATGCAAGGCTGTAAGATTTGGTTATCATGAAGGATATCTCGTGGGGTGTCCGTGCTTCCTTGATCTGTCGAAACTTTTCCTGTTGCCACAGTTCAAGAGCTGCGGGATCCGATGTGATATCTGCTTGGGCAATACCTCCGTCTTCGGTTCTGTATGCGACCATTCCGCTATCGGTAAATGGGTGCTTTACGATCAGCGGAGAATACTCGGTATTCTGAATATCGAGCATCACAAACATCCTCGCAAGCTTTTTGATTTCTCTGAGGTCTGTTGCGGTTTTCATCACAGCGTCCTCATCTCGTATCCGATGTTTTCCTGAGCGAACATGGACATATAGTCGTGGACGGTATCGGATATCTGATCGTATTCTTCGCCGGTCATTTTGAAACCGTACCAACCATTGCAACTAC
>JAFSBV010000079.1 GCA_017437125.1 Bacteroidales bacterium
GGTAGGTGTAGACACCGTGCCGAAATAGGTTCCGTAGTCAATTTCCTTGTACTCGGGTTCCTGGACGGCTACGGGAAGCCATCTCATGCCCCAACCGCCGCCCTTGACAACGTCGTTGTAGTCCCATTTCTTTGAGTCATCGGTGACGGCATACACGGGATATCCGAACCAAGACTCCTCAAGCTGCACAGAGGTCGGCATGTGTCTTTCGGGAAGAATGGCACAGTTCTGTCCGCTTCCTCCGCTTTTGTTCCAGTCGTACCAGCCGTTCAGCTCACAGAGAGCGAACTCGGTTGCAGTAAACGCAAGCTTTGTCACCTTGTCCTTGAGGTTCAGAATCACCATAGGCTCATATACGATTACCCACGGCACTCGGTTGCTCGTTCCGTTGGGATCAAGGTAGGAGTAGTCCCAATTTGTCTGACTGCGTCCACCGATGGTAAAGCGGAGTGCTCTCAGCATACTTTCCTTGGTGGTTCCTTTGTCTTCTGCGATGGCATTGAGGATGGTGGACACCGTACCGGTCGAACCGAAGTATGCCTTGACGGTACCGATATCACCATCACAGACGATAGGAACCTTGGGACAGTTTGCATCGGATATGATCTTAGGCGACGTATCCATCGTCATCGCCGCACCGGAGTAATAGTCGACCTTGGTTCCGCTACCGAACTTGACAGAGGAGGATACGTTCCACCCTGTCTTTTTCATAACAACGGTACCGATTCTGTGAAAGTCGTTTTGCAGGTTGGAGGACTTGGAGGCTTGATCGGACTTGCCGACAAACAGCGTCACCTTCCAGAGATACTGATAGGTGTTATACCAAGCGTAGCCCGAGGCAGCACCATGCGTGTCGCCCGAACCGCTTTGCGCATTATCGTCGGCAAATGCAGTAATAGAAAAAGCTGACAGCAAGGTTGCCATCAGCAGAATAATGCTCAGTATTCTTTTCAAGCTTTTTCTCCTTTCTGAAAGTAATTGACGGCACCGCTTTGGGTGCCGTCCGTGATTGTCTTATTCTTTAGAAGTGGATGCCTTCGCCGGGACGATCCTCGCCTTCGCCTACATAGTCATCGACAGGCTTGTCATCGATCTCGGTTTCGGTATCGTCATCGAAGGGGTTGTCTCCACCGATGGAGGGCTTGTACTCGGGGCCGTTCTTGTTGCCATCATCGACGTTTTCCTCTTCGTCTCTGACCTCGACGTCACCCTTTTCACCGCCTTCGGTGCTTGTTTTCTCGTCTTCTACGATGACGGGCTTATCCTTTTCCTCTTCTTTTGCGGGAGTCTTTTCTTCCTTTTCCTTGATGATCTCGTCGTTTCTGTCCTCACCGCTTGCAGGTCCGGTTTCTACGGTGTTCTTATCCTTCTCACCGCTTACTACCTTATCCTTGTCTTTGCTCGTGTCGACCGTAGGCGTTTTGTCCTTCACGTCCTCTTCGGTTCCGGTTTCCACCTTGGGATCGCCTTCCTTGGGAGGCTTGGTTGTGTCGGTTTCATCGGTATCGGTTTCATCGTCGGTGGGATCGGTTACCACAGGAGGCGTGATGCTCGGATCATCGGTCGTTTCTGTCGGATCGGAGGTGTCGGTCGGGATTTGGATGCTGACGTTGGTATCAGTGGTGCCACCGCCATCGACGGGCTTATCTCCACCGAAGCCGGGGATGAGGAATCCTGCGATAATTGCGACGATAAGACCTACCGCTACATAAATGATGATTTGTGTTCTTGTCATAGTTTCATGACCATCCTTTCTTGAGCTTATGCTCACTCTTTTAAGGTGAGGCTTCGGGTGACCGTGATCGGGA
>JAFSBV010000080.1 GCA_017437125.1 Bacteroidales bacterium
AAGGAAACGCTTTCCGTACAGATTCTCATATTTGTCCATACCGCCTGTCAATGTCTGGCCCTTCTCTATCATCCGGCAGACTTCTTCGATTGATTGTCGATATGGGTAAAAGGTTATGATTCCACGCATCAGATATAGAGCATGAAGAATAGGGACATCCGAAGAGACCAGAAGATGCATTATTCTGCTGAAACGGGACACTTGATATTTTCTTATCAGTCCCGACACCAAAGGTAACCTCATAACAATCCCTGAAGTAATGCTCTGATACTTATCTGAAGATCCGAACATATGCCTGACTCCATACATTGACAGACCCAAAAGAACCATTATGCCAAGTACGGCAGGGGCTGACTCAGACATCCCGATTATCTGTCGTGTTATTGCCGGCAATTCTCCTCCCATCCTTGCATATACCTGTTCAAACATCGGGACCACAACCAGAAGCATAAATACAAGGACAATAACTGCAATCGACAAGGTTATTATCGGATAACTGAGAGCACTTGTCACCATCCTTTTCTGTTCTTCACGTTTCTGATAATAGTCCGTAAGAAACTCAAGGGCATCCACAAGGCGGCCTATTTCCTCACCGATACGTACAACACTTCTATCCAATTCAGTAAAAGCCTTGTCCGCTTCCAGGGAACGCCACAGTTCCTTGCCGGAAACGACTTCATCAAATATGCGGACATACAATGCCTTTTCCTTGGTCTTTGCGCCTTCTATTATCAATTCAAAAGCACGCGAGAAACTCAGCCCTGAACGGATCAGAGTCTGCAACTGAGAGAAGAATGTTCTTTTAAAATCCATAAATCACAAGCGTATCTATCGGTTCACCACAGAGATAAAACACATTTGTATTCCCGACTCTCTTTACACTGTCACAACGGAACTCCAGAATCTCAAAATGTTCCAACCAATCCAGACGTTCATAATCATCGGAATCATCAATCCTGTTGATGCCACTATTGAGAATCTCCAATCCGTCATATACGGCAAGCAGAAGAATACCGGCCAAAGCCATTGTGACAAGCACTTCGACAAGAGTGCTGGCCTTCAACCATACATTCAGTCTAATCCTCATTTCTCTTGATAATATGTCTGTAAATCACTGTCCTTCCATACTTTACTTTTGCTGAAACCGTGACATCCAACACTCCATCAGATGTCTCGTATGGTTTAGCATTTACCTCCACCACACCCCAATCGAAATCGTAAGAACGAGAATCATCGGATTCATCTTTAAACTTCGCAATGCATTCCTCGACTGCATCTTCAATCTCCACAGGAGAAGGTCCGGAAACTTTTATCCGGGCTATGTTAATCAAAGAACTCATTGCAATAAGGAATACAGTCAGGAAGATTACCGAAGCTACTAATGCCTCTACTAGGGAGGCGCCTTTCAATGTGGTTTTCATCGTACTTTCACTTCGACTTTATGTTTACCATTCTGCACAGTCATCAGTTCAGGTGAAATTCCGATAACCTTGAATTCACCGATCATTTCCCCAAGACCAAGTATATGCAGGCTTCCGTTTTTCAGAACCATTGCTCTTTGTTCTACTCCGTTGCCGATCAGACCCTTGAATGTAAAGTCTGGCACTGGTGGCAGTTCAGGTTCCTTTCTGATGACTTTGGCCTGCGATTGTGACGACTTCTTAACTTCTTTGATTCTGACGAACTCCCCGAGAAAAGGATCCCTATAATTCAACTGCATGGAGTCTTTCGATTCATTCATCACCGGCTCCTTTATACGGTTTTCTACAAGAGGTTTTTCAGCAGGCCTGCTTCCTTTGACAACCTTCAGAATGATGACGCCCCATATCAGGACTACTGCAACCAGCAGAACTCCTGTCATAATCTTCTTCCTTTCCATACTCAATGCAGTTTCTTTATCATTTTTCGCTCATAAGGACCTTCCAGGAATATCGGGAATGCCAAATAATCACTTCTGAAGATCCTTGCATCATACAGGGTCCCGGCATATACATTCCCGTTTGAATAATAGTAGCAGTCCTTGACATATGCCGCCCCAATGATATCTCCTTCAATATTGCAGGAGCCGTCAACATACAATAGACCATTAACTGTTGCCCCCGACTTCTGTACATAACTTGGATATCGCAACTGACTGTCTGAATTCTCGCTGGTGACTATGACATAGCCACTGACACTCGAACATTTCTCCAGTGACACGTATGGTCTTCTCTCTCCCGAGTCCACATATATGCCTGAAGGATATTCCAGCATTGCCCCTTCTTCAACAATCACTGAGTCTGATGCAAATATCTGGAGGTTTCCCCTAAAGCCTTTCCTTATCCTCACTACGCTTCCACAGATGACAGTATCACGTACCAGAGATGACAGTTCCACCTTTTGTTCATCCCGCCTGCACAAAGTCCTTGCGTGTTCAAGCTGAACTGAATCCACAAGTGGAAGATCTTTTGATGATATCCTTAGCCATTCTTCCTGTATTGGCTCGCCAGTATAGTATCTCATATTCACCTCGGTATAGTTTATTCCATTCAGAGGCATATAGACTAATCCCTCTATTCTTGCATCTCCTGCAAGCGATAATGCCCTGTTTCTATCACAAAGCCAGAATGCAGCCTTCGAATCGGATTCATTTCTTCTTCCCACAAGAACGTGATATTCATCCGGATAGTCATTGGATAACCTTACCCTTTCATATAGGCCACACCTTTCCACCGACACCTTTACTTTGTCGTGGCCGGCAAACAGGTCCATCTCGGAAGAATCATTAACTTCGCATAATGTGCTGTCAGCACAATACAGCACCAGCGCCGATTTCAAATCTTCGCGCAGCTGCTTCTTCTCGTGATAAAGGTCATACCTGTACATATTCATAGTGACCGCCGAATATGCAAACAGTATCAACAGAAGTATCAGGACTGACACCACCAGCACTGCCGGAAGTGCAAAGCCTCGAAGTCTATGTGTTTCCAAAATCATCATAACTTATGATCTTCCACTTGAACAACTGTCAATTCCAACTGGATTGTCTTATCTTTATTTCCGACCTTCATCGTACTGAACTCCGCTCCGGATATCTTTACATCATTGATTTCCTCTACTCGGGCAAGCACTTTCAACAGCCCGACAAAATCCCCCGTGAGACACAACTGAGCAGAAACAAGACGCAGATCACCTTCTCTGCCGACTTCCTCCGGAGAAAAACTTCCAACAGTAACCTTGCTTTCTGTACATATGCCCGAGATTATTCTCATCAGTACTCCACTGCTCAGCATAGGAGCTGACGCGGAGAAATCCTCCGTTCTCGCTATTATTGGTGACGTTACAGAAGATTCTCCTGCCTGACGATATTCCTTATATAGACCTATGGTATCTGAAACCGACAAGACATAAATCACAATAGGAGCCAGCACGAGCAATGCTGCAAGCTTTATTATCGAAGCATATCGTATCATAGCATCATATGTATCTCGAATCGAAACAAATCTTCCTTCCTATCCTTTTCAAGGCTGATTACATTTACAGATTCACATTCCACTTTATCACGCAGAGAATCCACAAAAGACATTACAGTTTCGGACGAAAATGCATCTCCGCATATCTCTACAAGCATATTGTTGAAAACAAGGGAAGTCAACCTCATGTCATCAGGAAGCAATGATGCCACATCGTCTGCCAGACCAGACATATTCACATCTTGAATTACCCGATAATCAGCAAACAGCCGTTCTTGAGCCTGTGTTATCTCTGAGCGTTTCTTAGCCTCTGCAGACTCTCTCGCATATGTGGAACGCATCTCACCGAGTCTCTCCGTCAGTTCTGAGTGCACAATGAAATTTGCGAGGAGAACTGCAAGGTAAACGATAAGCACAGGAAGCAGGAAACGCTTGAGAAGTCTTGATGCCAGATGATCAACAAGGGGCATATCCTGCTTCAGGGCAGATATCGACAATCTTCTTTGACGGGCAGCACCGATATGTGCTTCTATATCCACCGAATCCATCAACTTACATACTACGACCTCAATAACCTTACACTCCGAATCCATCACAGCGGAATCCACAACAGACTTACGCACATAATCTATAGTGGCGGCATCGTGAACAGACACATAAAGGTCTTTGTTTGACTCAATCCTTCTGACTATCGGATTGGATGTCTCGTAATCCTTGCAACCGACGGCTTCTCCGGTCACGAAAACCACAGAAACTGCTCCTTCGGAATCAATCCGTTCCAAGGAGTGATTTCCATCAGTGTCAACCGTAAGAACAACCGCTGACACACGACAAGGCCATATCACATCCTTCTTCATTGTATGATGGTCGGCTTTATGAATATATTGAGTCTGCTGTCGGTCTTCACCTTACGCGTCTTGCCGAA
>JAFSBV010000004.1 GCA_017437125.1 Bacteroidales bacterium
CCTCCAAATTTTTTTCGCACGCAAACAACGCAAAATCATACGAAAATACGGCCATGAGAACGCAACACGCTGACTCTCACGGCCGTATGAGGGCGTTACAATTTTGTTAAATGATCCCTACATGAACTCAGGATGACAAAATATTAGAAATTGTATTTAACCATTACATTGATGCGGTTGTTTCCAACCCAATGGAGGTTCTTGTCTGCAAGTCCGTATTCGTTAAGCTTGCCGTCAACATATTCTCCATACTGAACAGAAGTCCACTGGTACTCCAGTCCTACATTGAGCTTACCTATATTATATATAAGCTGTGGATTGATTCGATACATCTGGTTGATGTTGGAGAATCCGTTGCCGCAGAAATACACATCACTCTTGGCGAGAGGATCAGATGCAGCCTCTGCAAGTCCGAGGTTCTTCACATAACCAAGGAAGAGAACTCCCTGCCACTTCTTACCATAGCTCATGGATACCCAAGATGATGAATTACGGAGAGAGGCATACTCCCAGCTTCCGTCATAGTTCTCAGCCACCTTTGCATATCCGCTCATGAGGTTCATATGCTCACCACCCTGACCAAATGTAGTCTTGGCCTTCACGGCAAACTTCTTATGTGTATATTGAGTATATACATATCCGAGGACAGAAGTCTTGCGGTCTGAAACCTTTACAGTGCTGCCGTCAAGAGTTCCGAGTACTCTTGGCTTGATGCTTACCATATCAACTCCGGCTCTGAGGAGGAAATCCTTAGTCTTGTAACCGAGAGCGGCATACAGTTCAGGAGTCTTGCCATACTTCATGTAAAGAGCAGAACCGCCTACAGGACCTGTTGACTGATACTGCATCTGCCAGATTGCTGCTGCAGATACGATCCAGTTGCTTCCAAGGTTCGCATCCATCTGAACGAGAGGTGTTCTTGAGAATGGCCCGAAAGGAGCACCGACCTCAAGGCTGAAGAGATGCGGATGATCGGCAGCCATAGGATGCCATGCCTGTCCTACCTTGAGCGCAGCAGAATTATTCTGATCCTTGCCAAGTTCCTTCCAGGTAATTGTAGCGAAGGCCTGACGGAGACGTGCTGTTGCAGTTCCGGAAATCTTGGTATTGCTTGGAAAATATGTGCTTGCATTGGCATTTGACGAATTAGACAATCCCGAATAGAAGTCTCCCTCGATCTTTGCTCCGAAATGAACATTTCCTATGCTGTAGCCGCTTACGTCCACACCAAGGCGTGAAGTAAGTGCAACAAAACGGAAAGACGACTCGTCATTGATATCGATGCCATCCTTCATGTTCACATCCTTCGGAAGATAATAGAACAGGTCACCTGTTCCGGAAACGCTCTCGCGGCTATCAAAAATGAAATAGTTACGGATGAAGCCGTAGAGCTTGAAATTGTTCTTAGGTTCAGCTTTCTGCTCTTTCTCGGCAGCAGCTGCATTCAGCGTGCAAAAAGCAAGAAGCACAGCTGAAAGTATCACAGATATACGTTTCATAAAATATGGTTATAGTTCAAATATTAACGGGCCGCTGTAAAGCGACCCGCAAATATAGTATATTTTTCGATATCAGATACCGATTCATATCAGCATCAGAACCGATGCTATGAATAAGCTATGCCGCAAATGGGAAAATCTTGGTAAGCCAGAAGAAGGCGAATACAAGACCGAAGACACCAATTACTGCACCTGCCTTGAGCATATCCTTGGTCTTGATAAGACCGGTAGAGAATGCAATTGCATTTGGTGGTGTAGAGATAGGCATCAGCATCGCAAGAGAAGCACAGGTAGCGACGAAACAGATCATAGCCTTTTCTCCACCGAAGCTTGCGAACGACGGATTTGAGGAAAGTCCTGATGATACAGCACAAAGGATAGGAATAAGGAGAGCAGCAGTAGCAGAGTTGCTGATAAAGTTGGACAGCAGGTAGCATACAAGACCTGCAACAACGAACACCAGGATGATTGACATCTCACCGAATGGAATGGCATTCACGAGAGTAGCGCCAAGTCCTGTTCCTCCCTTGGAGATATCAAGCATTGCATAACCGAGGGCGAAACCTCCGGCAACGAGCCAGAGTACGCTCCAGTCGATCTGCTTGATGTCTTCCTTATCAAATGTACCTGTGCAGACAAATACTGCAAGAGGGATGAGAGCGACAATATTTGAGCTGATACCTGTCAGGCTCTCAGTAGCCCAGAGAAGAATAGTCACAGCAAATGTTATCCACACAAGGTATGTTCTCCATGTAGTCGGCTTGTCATTCTTAGGGATATTGACCTCAAGCTTCTTGGTTGAGAATGGGAACATGATCTGAAGCACTACCCAAGCTACGAGGATCATGATGAGTACGAACGGAATCATATGGATAGCCCACTCACCGAATGATATGCTCATACCGAAATAAGTCTCAAGGTTGGAAACCGCTGTACCGTTAGGAGGTGTACCGATAGTGGTTCCGATACCACCGATGTTGGCAGAGACCGGAATTGAAAGAGCCAGTGCGATCTTACCTTTGTCTCCCTCAGGGAATGTTGCAAGTATCGGAGCAAGGAACGCAAGCATCATAGCCGCTGTTGCAGTGTTGCTCATGAACATCGAGAAGAGCGCAATTACCACAAGAAAACCAAGAAGAACCATCTTAGGATTTGTACCGAATGGCTTCAGAAGAACTCTTGCCAAAGTAACATCCAAGCCATATTTCTGTGCCATGATTGCAAGTGAGAATCCACCAAGGAAGAGCATAACTACAGGATCGGCAAAAGCAGACATGATCTTGGTGTAGTTCATTATACCCTCGAGTTTCTCACCAGACGCATCTACCATAAGGAAGCCAAGTCCCTTGTTGGAAAGCATCAGAAGAGCCAGCACGATGACCATCACAGAAGTTGTCCAGCTTGGAATGATCTCGAAGATCCACATGAGAGCAGCGAATACAAACAGAGCGATTGTACGCTGCTGAAGAACAGTAAGTCCCTCGATTCCAAAGAATGAAGTAGGGACAGCAAGAAGAAATATTGTGATCAGAAGCACCAATGGGAGCAGCACACAATATTTTACTGAAAGTTTTTTAGTACCCATTATATTGTTAGTTAGAATAAAAATCCTGTTTTGTAAAAAACGGGCGCAAAGATAGTCTTTATTTTATAATAAATCAATCAAATATATGCTAAAAAGTGAGGCAGGTGTCTGCCTCACTTTCAATATACATATAGGGATATTAGATGATTCCCTGCTCAAGCATTGCCTGTGCAACCTTCATGAAGCCGGCGATGTTCGCACCCTTCACGTAGTTGATGTAACCGTCAGGCTGTGTACCGTACTTCACGCAAGCCTCGTGGATATTCGACATGATAGCGTGCAGCTTCTCGTCAACCTCTGCAGGACTCCAGCTGATATGCATTGCGTTCTGAGTCATTTCAAGTCCTGATGTTGCAACACCACCTGCGTTTACTGCCTTACCAGGAGCGAACATGATGCCTGCCTTCTGGAATGCAGCGATAGCCTCAGGAGTACATCCCATGTTAGATACCTCGGCAGCAAGCCATGTACCGTTTGCGAGGAGTTCCTCAGCATCAGCACCTGTGAGCTCGTTCTGGAATGCACATGGCATAGCGATGTCACACTTGATGCTCCATGCCTTCTTGCCTGGATAGAATGTAGCAGAAGGGAACTTATCAGCGAATGGAGCTACAACGTCGTTGTTTGAAGCGCGAAGCTCAAGCATGTAAGCGATCTTCTCGGCATTCATTCCTTCCGGATCATAGATAGCTCCGTCAGGACCTGAGATAGCGATGACCTTTGCACCAAGCTCTGTAGCCTTTGTTGCAGCACCCCATGCTACGTTACCGAAGCCAGAGAGAGCAACTGTCTTGCCCTTGATGTCCTTGCCAGCGAGCTGAAGCATATGCTGTACAAAGTAAACAGCACCGAAACCGGTAGCCTCAGGACGAAGGATTGAACCTCCCCATGTAAGACCCTTTCCTGTAAGAACGCCTGTGTTGTACTGCTGAGCGAGCTTCTTGTACATACCGTACATGAAACCGATCTCGCGTCCGCCTACTCCGATATCACCTGCAGGAACATCCTGATCAGGTCCGATCACCTTCCAGAGCTCAAGCATGAACGCCTGGCAGAAACGCATGATCTCAGCATCTGACTTTCCTCTTGGGTTGAAATCTGATCCACCCTTGCCACCACCCATAGGGAGTGTTGTGAGGGCATTCTTGAATGTCTGCTCGAAACCGAGGAACTTCAGGATAGAGAGGTTTACTGAAGGATGGAAACGGATACCGCCCTTGTAAGGTCCGATAGCAGAGTTGAACTGAACTCTGTAACCGGTGTTGGTCTGCACCTCACCGTTATCATCGATCCATGTAACCTTGAAAGTAAGGATACGCTCAGGCTCAACGATACGCTCAACGATCTTAGCGTCCTCAAATTCAGGATGCTGGTTATAAACTTCCTCGATAGACTCCAATACTTCGTGTACCGCCTGGAGATATTCCTTCTCATAAGGGTACTTGGCCTGGAGTTTGGCCATCAAATCCTGTGTATTCATTATTTAGTGTATTAATTGTGGTTTATTTCACTTCCCATGTACTTCCGCTGCGGAGCAGGTCGTCAACGCACTGGATCTTTGACTTCGCCTTCACTTCGGCAACCTGATTCCTCACGCCGTCGTCATAAGTGACGTCCTTGACATCACGGATGACTCCGAGAGCAACAGGGTAATCAGGATATTTCATGTCGGCAAGCATCATATGGATACCGACATTCTCCGAATGAGCGTCATGAACGAGGATATCGTCCTCTGTCACACCATTTTCTCCTATAGTAACGACTCTCAGACCCATTCCGTCAAGAACGAGACCCTTGTTTCCGTCCTTTCCGAATATCATCTTCTCGCCATGACGAAGGACGATCGTCCTGTCTGCACGAACTTCTCTGTCCGCGATAAGCTTGTGCGCACCGTCATTGAAGATGACGCAGTTGGTAAGCATCTCCACTACAGAGCATCCGGCATGTTTTGCAGCAGAAAGCATGATTTCAGATGTAAGCTTCATCTCTGAATCGAGACTTCTGGCAAAGAAGGTTCCCTTTGCTCCCAGAACGAGGCTTCCCGGATTGAACGGATGCTCGACAGTTCCGTAAGGAGAAGTCTTTGAAATGGCTCCGAACTTGGAAGTAGGAGAATACTGTCCCTTTGTAAGGCCATAGATCTGGTTATTGAAAAGGATGATGTTTATATCGACATTCCTTCTGATGGCATGAATGAAGTGGTTACCTCCGATAGCAAGGGCATCACCGTCACCGCAGGCCTGCCATACGGCAAGATCCGGATTGGCTACCTTGATTCCGGTCGAAATGGCGGTAGCACGGCCGTGAATGCTGTGGAAGCCGTAAGTATTCATATAATATGGAAGACGTGACGAGCATCCGATACCGGAAACTATCACATATCTTTCCTTGCTGTAGCCTAAAGCTTCAGTCACGTCAGGGAGAGCTCTCTGCAATGCGGCAAGAACGCCATGGTCACCACAGCCCGGGCACCATCTGACTTCCTGGTCACTCTTGAATTCCTTGAATGTATATCTTGGCATAATGTTTCTTGTTTAGGATCCCTCGACAAGCTCGGGATGACATTATAGGTTTTCCTTTATTGCTGCGACAACTTCCTGTACGAGGAATGGCTGTCCCTGCACCTTGTTGAACTGCTTGTAGTCAAACTGAGGCAGCTTTCCGCGCAGATAGTTCACGAATTGACCGCTGTTGAGTTCGCACACGAGAATCTTGTCGAATTTCGAGAGCACCTCTTCCGTATTTCTTGGCAGAGGCATGATGTAATCGAAGTGAACGAAGCTGACATCATGACCGGCCCCACGTACTTCCTGAACTGCAGAAAGAAGATGACCGTATGTTCCGCCCCAGCCTACGACAAGGAGCTTGCCGCTTTCAGGACCGTTTACTTCAAGCTCAGGGATGAAGTCGGCAACCTTCTGAACCTTCATTTCACGTTCCCTCACCATTGTAGCATGATTTACAGGATCAGACGAAAGGACTCCGTCATGATTCTTCTCAAGACCTCCTACACGATGCTCATAACCTGCCATGCCAGGAACAGCCCACTTGCGGACGAATGTCTCAGGGTCTCTTCTGAACGGCTTGAACTCAGAATTAGGCTGGACGAAAGGTGGAACGATCTTAGGATAATCCTTCATCGAAGGTATGAGCCAAGGCTCCGAACCGTTGCCGAGGAATCCCTCGGTAAGGAGAAGCACAGGAGTCATATGCTCGAGGGCGATCTTCGCAGCATTGAATGCCGCATCGAAACATCCTGCCGGAGAATGAGCCGCCATGACAACCATAGGACACTCGCCGTTACGTCCGTAAAGTGCCTGATTGAGGTCTGTCTGCTCTGTCTTGGTAGGAATACCTGTAGAAGGGCCGGCACGCTGGACGTCAACAACGACAAGCGGAAGCTCTGTCATCACTGCAAGGCCAAGAGCCTCGGACTTGAGTGAAAGACCAGGTCCCGATGTAGTAGTAACAGCAAGGTTTCCGGCAAATGCAGCACCGATAGCCGTACATATTCCGGCAATCTCGTCCTCGGCCTGGAGTGTCTTTGCACCAAGACTCTTGTGGATGGCAAGTTCCTCAAGGATACCTGTGGCAGGAGTGATAGGATATGATCCGCAGAAAAGCGGAAGACCTGCCTTCTCCGATGCCGCAAGAAGTCCCCATGCAGTTGCTTGGTTACCGGTGATGTTTCTATAGAGGCCCTTAGGCTGATGAGCCGGCTCGATATTATACGTATTAGGAATGGCCTGGATATTGGCCGCATAGTTATATCCGTCCTTGAGAACCTTCTTGTTAGGCTCGATAAGTTCCGGCTTCTTCTTACCGAACTTGCGCTCGAGGTACTGGAATATATACTCCATCGGACGGTTGTAGATGTAGCACGCCATGCCGAGAGTGAACATGTTCTTGCACTTTGCCACAGTCTTTCTGTCCAGTCCGCTGTCCTTGAGACTTTCCTCGGTCAAGGTAGTGATAGGAGCGATGATGATAGTTCTGTCCTCGATGTAAAGTTCCGCTATAGGATCATTCTTAAGGCCGGCTCTCTTGAGACCTTCCTCGTCGAATGTATCTGAATCGATAAGTACCATGGCAGTTCTCTTGAGCCACTTGGCATTTGCCTTGAGGGCAGCCGGGTTCATTGCGACAAGAAGATCGCAGAAGTCGCCAGGAGTTGTGATGTGCTCGCTGCCAATATGTACCTGGAAGCCGGAAACACCGGATACGGTACCATGTGGAGCCCTGATTTCAGCCGGATAATCCGGGAAAGTTGAAAGTTCGTTACCGAAGATAGCTGACATATCTGCAAAAAGAGACCCGGTGAGCTGCATACCATCTCCCGAATCTCCAGCAAACCTAATGACAACATCTTTAGTATCAATGACCTTATGTTGCATAGCTAGTGTTATAGATTTAAATCAATTGGTTAGATTTTGATACAAATGTATATATTTTTTATGAATAAGGAAGATAATTTCAAAGTTTTTATAATAAGAAAAGCAGGATTCCCATAAACTGGAAATCCTGCCTCGTAAATGTCTGAAATATATTACATCTGGCCCTGTGCTGCCTGAGCCTTTGCCTGAAGTTCCGCCTGAAGAGTCTCGAGTGTTCTTCCCTCAGGAATATTGAGGGCCGCGCGTGCCTCCGGAGTAAGGTTAACACCCTGAGCCTCATCGATATAAAGCATCTGAGTCTGCTCGAATACGAAAGCAAGACCCTTTGCCTTTGCGAGGTCAGCTACAGTCTTTTCAGCCTTCTCATAAACAGGAGCCTGAAGAATCTGCTGCATCTGCTGGAGCTCCTGGCTGAAGATCTGCTGGCTCTCCTGGAAACGTGCCTCTATTTCCTGAAGCTCCTTGAGTTTGCTGTCACGGATAGCTGGTGTCCATGTAGCTTCCTTCTGCTGGAACTGCTGTGCCTTTGTCTGATATTCCTCATACATTGCTCCGAGAGTTTCATAGGTCTCCTTCTCCTGAGCCTCAAGCTGAACCCTTACTGAGTCCATTTCCGGCATGAGCTGTACAAGTTCTGTGTAATTTACATAGCCGAACTTAAGGTTCTGAGCTGTTGCAGCAACCGAAATGACTGCCATTGCTGCGATCAAAAAGATTCTTTTCATGATTTTATCTTACAGTTTAAAAATTATTCATATTTAGATCCCTCGTCAAGCTCGGGATGACAACGGAGACGTCAAGCTCGGGATGACAGCTGCTGCACCAAACCCATGATGGCATAGGTTAGAACTGCTGTCCGATCACGAAGTGGAACTGGCTTCCTCCGTTTACAGGATCGTCGAATCCCCATCCCCAGTCAACTCCGAGAAGACCGATCATAGGGAGGAACACCCTCACACCGACACCGGCAGATCTCTTGATCTGGAACGGATTGAAGTCTCTGATGTCCGCCCAGCAGTTACCTCCTTCGAGGAAGAGCAGGGCATAGATCGTTGACTGCGGCTGGAGGATGACAGGATATCTTAGCTCAACGGTAAACTTGTCATATACGTTACCGGCATAGTAGTTACCTGTCGAATTGTATGACGATCTCGCCTGAGGTGTAAGAGAGTAGTTCTCATAACCGCGGAGCGAAATGATCTCCGATCCGTATGTATCATATCCGGACATACCGTCACCACCGACACGGAATCCCTCGAATGGAGAGTAGCCCCAGTTTCTGTTGTAATATCCGAGATATCCGAACTGGGCACGGGCCATGAGCACGAGGTCACCGATAAGTTTGGTATATACAGCGCCCTTGAATGACCATTTATGATACTCGATCCATCTGTACCTGTCCTGCGAAGTCTGATAGTCGTAGTTTATATCCTTCCAGTTGTCAACCCTTGTAGGATTGCCTTCAGCATCAAGAATTCCCCTGTCCTTCTTTCTCATCAAAGAGTATGGAGGTGTGAGCTGGAGGGAGAAGCTGAAGTCTGAACCTTCACGAGGATATATCTGCTGGTCGGTAGAAGTTCTGTTCAGGCTCAAGGTGTAGCTCAGGTTATGCGATATACCTGTATTGAACAGGAACTGATATATCCAGTTCTGAAGTCGGTATGTCTGCCAGCTGAGCTGGTTGTAGAGCACGAAATAGTTGTCTGGCCATTTCAGACGCTTTCCGATACCCGCAGCAAAACCATAGACTTCCATGAACTCATCATTATTGAGGATATTATAATATATGTATGAGTTCGTCTGTCTTGTATAGTAGAGCGACGTATTAAGCGATGTAGGCTTCTTGCCGAAGAGCCATGGCTCGGAGAAGCTGGCAGAAAGGCTGGTATAATATGTACCGTTGGTCTGGAAACGGATGGCAAGATTCTGTGCGTCTCCGAGAGGTACAGGCCTCCATGCAGTCTTGTCGAAGAATCTTCTTGTAGAGAAGTTGTTGAAGCTCACTCCGACTGTAGCCACGAAAGTGTTTCCTCCCCATCCTCCTGAAAGTTCAAGCTGGCTGGAAGGCTTCTCCGTCACATTATAGACGATGTCAACAGTATTGTCCATCGGGTTAGGAAGGATCGAATAGCCGCCTTCTCCCATGATTGCCTCAGGATCAAACTGTCCCATTGAAGCGATTTCCCTGATCGAACGTTCAAATTCAGTCTGGCTGAAAAGATAGCCCGGATATGTGAATACCTGTCGTCTGATTACCCTTTCATTCGTAAGGTCATTACCGTTGATGACGATATTGTTCAGAGTTGCAGGCTTACCTTCCACGATTCTCATCTCCACATCGACCGAGTCACCCTCGATGTTCATTTCCACAGGATTTACCTGAAAGAAGAGATAGCCGTTGTCACGATAAAGCTTGGTGATGTCATACTCATTCTGTTTTCCGCCACCGAAAAGGCGCTTCTCCATAGTCACGACATCATATACGTCACCCTTGCCGATCTTCAGGATCTCATTAAGACCTTCTGAGCTGAATACCGAGTTTCCGGTCCATGCGATATCCCTGAAATAATACTGCTTTCCTTCATCGATTTCGAAATCGATCTGCAGACGGTTAGGCTCGATATAGTACATTGTATCCTTCACGATCCTGGCATCCCTGTAACCGGCCTCATTGAATACGGTGAGGAGCTGACGCTTGTCATTGTCATATTCCTTCTCCTGGAACTTCTTGGAACTGAAGAAGTTCTGGAGACGCTTGTCCCTTGTCTTCTTCATGGCCCTGACGAGCTTGCTTTCCTTGACATGGTCTGCTCCGTTGAATGTGATCTTCTCGATCTTCACCTTCTCTCCCTTGTCAACGGCGAACTGAACGCGGATTGCGCTCTTGATGACGGTATCACGCTTCGTGTTCACATCAACCTTGACATTATAGAAACCCTTTTCCTTATAATATCTCTTGATGATGTCGGTAGATGTCTTGGCAACATACTCGGAGAATTCACCTCCTCGACGGAGGTTGAGACGTTCTTCGAGCTCCTTCTGCTCTCCGCTCTTCACTCCGCTGAAAAGCCAGCGCGACACTCTCGGACGCTCGACAATGGTGATCTTGAAATATGCAGTGTCACGTGTAGGCACCAATGAATCGATGCTTACGGCAACATCCTCAAAATACCTCTGATGCCAAAGTCTGGTGATGACATTGGATATGTCTTCACCAGGAACAGTGACCTCCATTCCTTCACGAAGTCCCGAAACCTGAAGTATCTGATCTCTTGAAAGATACTGGTTTCCCTCCAGGCTTACGCCTCCGACAACATATTTCTTAGGATTATTATAGTCCACCTCCACACCGCCGTCGGCCTGCTGAGCCCAAAGGGGGCACGACAGCGCCAACAGAAGCGAAAGAAAGACCATTCTGCAAAATCTCATCTCGATACTCTTAAATTCAAAACTGCAAATATACGTAATTATTTGACTTTTCCATAACGTCGGTCTCGTTTTGCGTACGAATCCAGCGCCTTGCGGAACTCTTCCTTACGGAAATCAGGCCACAGGGTATCGACAAACAGGAACTCGGAGTACGCACTCTGCCAGAGAAGATAATTGCTGATCCTGCTCTCTCCTGAGGTCCTGACGATGAGATCCGGATCCGGAATTCCGGCAGTAACGAGATATCTGTCAAATCCATTGACATCCATATTCATGATTTCTTCCGCACGCTCAGGATGCGCGGCCATTTCAGCAGTCATCTTCTTTGCCGCCTGAAGTATATCCCATTTTCCGCTATAGCTGAGGAACACTATCAATGTCAATGCATCATTATGAGCCGTCATGTCCATGCATGAATCGATTTCGGCATTCAGTTCGTCACCGAGACGCTCCCTGTTGCCGAGCACCATGAATCTGACACCGTTCTTGTCCAGGGCCTTCATCTCTGCAGCCATAGCCTTGACCATCAGCCCCATAAGGGCGGTCACCTCTTCCTGCGGACGGTTCCAGTTCTCTTCTGAGAAAGCAAAGACAGACAGGTACCTGACCCCTGTTTCAAGAGCAGCCTCGACACATGCCCTGACGCTTTCCACGCCTTCAAAATGGCCATATACCCTTTCCTTTCCACGTTCCTTGGCCCAACGGCCGTTTCCATCCATGATCATCGATACATGGACGGGAATATTGGTTATTGTTTCCGATGACATAATTCTATCTGATGTTTCTGACGTCTTCGCCCCAGAACAATTTCTCAGTCAGGGCGTCAATAAAATTGGATCTGTTAAGCCGGACTCGTTTAAGCGAAAACTGTGCCACACGGATAGCGACTTCAGTTTCCGACGGAATGAGAGCAGTTCTGTTGTCCGCTGTAAATATCACGTTTTCGTCCCTGGACTGCATCTTAAGAGTGATTTCTGCAGAATCGGGCACAACAAGCGGGCGTACGTTGAGATTGTGCGGAGCTATCGGAGTCACGATAAGCACACGGGATTCAGGAAGAACGATCGGTCCTCCGGCGCTCAGAGAATAAGCTGTCGAGCCCGAGCTGGTAGATATGATGAGACCGTCCGACCAATATGTCGGGAGACGTACTCCGTCAATGGTAACCTCGACTCCGAGCATGGCTGCCCCGTTTCTGTGAACCGTGAACTCATTGAGGGCATAGGGCCATTCGTCAATATCTCTCACTCCCGTCAAGACCTCGGCATGGAGAATGCTTCTGCTTTCCACAGTATATTCTCCGGAAAGAATCGCGTGAGCGACAGCTGATGGACGGTTTTCTGACAGAAAGCCCAATCTGCCGAAATTGACTCCCAAAACCGGAATACCCATTTCACAGGCCATCCTTGAAGAAGAAAGAAATGTTCCGTCTCCACCTATACTCAGAAGGATATCGGCATTTTCAGAAGGAGAAAAACCATCCGCGGGCATTGAGATCCTGCATCCACCTGCCTCCAGTTCTCCCAGAAGCTCCCGGATTTCAGAATCGATACCTTTCTTACCTATATATACAGAAATATTCATGTTCAAGAGTTGTCAATAACGCAAAACAGGCCTCAAAAATAGCACATAAATATCAAAATTTGAAGTTTATTATTTATTTTTGTCTTTTGTATCAATCAAAAACAGTGAAATGACCAGATTAAGCGTCAACATCAACAAGATCGCTACGATCAGGAATGCCAGAGGCGGCAATATGCCTGACGTGGCAAAAGCCGCAACTGACTGCGAAAGATTCGGAGCCGAAGGCATTACAGTGCATCCGAGACCGGATGAGAGACATATCAGATATTCGGATGTAAGAGAGATCAAGCCTCTGATTACCACCGAGTTCAACATCGAGGGAAATCCGATTCCTTCATTCGTTGATCTCGTCTTAGAGAATCTGCCTGATCAGGTCACACTCGTGCCGGATGCCGAAGATGCGATAACCTCGAATGCCGGCTGGGACACAGTCAGGAACAAGGGATTCCTTACAGAAATCTGCTCCGAGTTCCGCAGGCACGGAATAAGGACATCCATATTCGTAGGGGCAGATCCTGCAATGGTGGAAGGAGCAGCGGCATGCGGATGCGACAGGGTGGAGCTTTTCACCGAACCATACGCGGAAATGTACCACAGGGACAGGGATGCGGCCATAGCTCCATTCATCAAGGCTGCAGAGGCTGCAAGAGCCTGCGGTCTGGGACTCAATGCCGGTCACGACCTGAACCTTGACAATCTCGAGTTCTTCATCAGAACCATACCTTGGACTGACGAGGTTTCCATAGGACATGCGATAATAAGTGATGCCCTTTATATGGGTCTTGAGCAAACAATAAAGGCATATCTCTCGAAAATAAAGATTTTTTGATTACCTTTGCGCGTTAATACGCACATCGCATTGAAAATAAAACAATAATAATCAGATAACAGAAATGAAAAACACATCACTTATCCTCAGCATCATCTCATTGATCGCTGTTGTAGCATTCGGAATCATCACCCTCACAAGCGACGGAAAGAAGTCAGAGACTGTAAAGGAGGGAGAGAACACAGAGGCTTCTGCCGCACAGAAGGGTGACATCGTATTTGTTGACCTTGACAGGATCCTCATGGAATATGACATGGCCAACGACCTCAGGTCTGTAGTAGAGACAAAGGTTCAGAACATCCAGGCTGAAGTAAACAGAAGAGGTCAGAAGCTTGAGAAGGAGGTTACATCATATCAGGAGAAGATCCAGAAGGGACTCATGACCCGTTCTGTAGCTGAGGCTCAGGGCCAGAAGCTCCAGCAGCAGGAGATCGACTTCAACAACTATGCAGCTCAGAAGCAGCAGGAGATCAACGAGGAGCAGGTGGTAATGATGAACCAGCTCGGCGATGCCATCCAGACTTACATCAACAAGTTCAACGAGGAGAAGCAGTACGCAATGATCCTTACAAACTCAGGCGGAGCTCCTGTAATCACCGCTGACCCTGCACTTGACATCACTGATGCAGTTCTTGCAGGACTCAACGAGGAGTACATCAAGACAAAGAACCAGAAAAGCGAGGAGTAATAATTGAAAATAGCTATACTGTCCTGTTTCTACCCCTATCGAGGAGGAATCTCTCAGTTTAACGCATGCCTTTATGGTGAACTGAGCAAAGAGCATGTTGTCAAGGCGTTCAACTTCAAGAGACAATACCCTGAATTCCTCTTTCCGGGAAAGACACAATTAGTGACAGCTGACGATGAGGCCGTACCGGTAGAGAGCATTTCCCTGCTGGATACGGCCAATCCTTTTACCTACCACAGCACATACAAGGCCATACGTGACTGGAAGCCTGATGTGCTTATCGTCAGATATTGGATGTCGTATTTCGCGCCGTCTTTAGGATATATCACAAGAAAGATAAAGAAGCACTGCAAGGTGATCTCCATACTCGACAACGTGATTCCTCATGAGCCGCACTTCTTCGACACACCTCTGACGAAATATTTCCTGAAAGGCAGTACAGGATGCGTGACACTATGCGATGCCGTATCCAAGGATCTGCTGAAGATCAGTCCTGACGCCCGCAATATCGTCATCCAACACCCTCTGTATTCTCACTTCGGACAAAAGATGGAAAGAAAGGAGGCAGAAGCGAAGCTTGGACTCGCCGGCGGAAAGAAGAACATACTCTTCTTCGGGCTGATACGCACATACAAAGGGCTTGACATACTTCTGGAGGCATTTGCCGGACTGTCGGAAGAATATCAGCTCATCATCGCAGGAGAGCCATACGGCTCATTCGACAAGTACCAGGAGATCATAGACAGGATCCCTGGCAAGGAACGCATAATCACCGAACTGAAATATATCCGCGACTCCGAGGTCAAGGATTATTTCTCGGCAGCAGACGTGGCCGTTCTCCCATACAGGAGTGCGACACAAAGCGGAATCAGTTCAATTTCTTATCATTTCGAAGTTCCTATGATTGTCACAGATGTCGGTGGACTCAAGGAGACGATCGGAGACCGCGGCACGGGACTTGTGGCATCAGAAGGTACTCCGGAAATGATCAGAGCAGAGATACTGAAATATTTTGCAGACCCTGAAATAAGGGAAAAGTGTATAGCCAATATCCGACTTGAGAAAGAAAGACTGTCCTGGAAGTCATTTGCAGCGAAACTGACTGACTTCATCGGACAACTATAATATGACCACAGCATGAAAAGAGGAATCATCATGACACCGATAGCCAAGGCTTTCATATTCATGGCCTTGTCGCTCGCCATACCATCAGTTCTTTACGCTCAGGAATATGAGAATACTCCTGTGACCGTCTCAAGGGAGAAGGTCAGGGTGGACGGACAGGTGTGCTATTCGCACATCGTCCTTGAGAAACAGACACTCTACTCGATCTGCAAGGCATATGGCGTGTCGATTGAAGATGTCTATAAATATAATCCGTCAGTCAAGGAGAATGGTCTGAAGAAGAATTCCATAATCCTCATACCTGCTGTGTCTGAAATTCAGGAAAAGGTTGCAGAAGAAGCTGTTCAGCCTGAGATAAAGAACGAGCCAAAGCCTGAAGTAAAGGCCGAGCCACAAAGGACGGAAACAAGAAAGATCCATACAGTGAAGTGGTTTGAAGACATTGAAGGCATTGCAGCAAAATACGGTGTAAGCGTGGAAGCCCTGATGAAGGCAAACAGCCTCACCGGAAGAAAGCTCTCAAAGCGTCAGAAACTGATAATTCCTTTGCCAGGCGAATATGAGACAGAGACGGAAACTGTCGTAAACGACACAATCCCCCAGCTTCCTGAAATGGCTGAAGCCGATACACTGGTGTCAGACAATGATGACAGAGGCTTGTTCCCTGGAGCCTTCTCAAAGAAGACCGTGGATGTAAGTCTCCTCCTTCCTTTGAAGGCTACCGGATCGACTTCAAGCAGGCAGAACATGGATTTCTACAGCGGAGTCCTGCTTGCCGTATATGATCTCTCAAAAGAGGGAATCAAAACAGATCTCAGTGTATATGATGTTGCAGACGGCCAGCTTCCTGTCACAGAGGAAAGGATAATGGACAGCGACATCGTGATCGGACCTGTAGCATCAGCGGACATCAGCAGACTCTTCGCCATGGCTCCCGGTGCAAGGGCTGTGGTATCTCCTCTCGACCCGAGGGCTGGAGAACTGATTGCAGGCAGACCTGCAATGATTCAGGCTCCGACACCGCACGCTGATCAGTATGACGACCTCGTTTCATGGATCAAGGAAGATATGAGACCAGGGGAAAGATGTCTTGTGATAACAGAAAAAGGCGCAAGACAGACTGATGCCGTAAGAGGAATGATGGCAGCCATAGATTCATCCGGAATAACATACAGCCCGCTCTCTTACAGCATCCTCGAGGGAAGGAACGTTACCGAATCACTCGAATATCTCATGGCTGAGAATGCGACCAACAGGGTATATATCGCATCAGAAAGCGAGGCGTTCGTCAATGACGTGGTACGTAACCTCAACCTGATGATCCACAAGAAGTACGATGTCGTGCTCTATGCCCCATCGAAGATCAGAAGCTTTGAGACAATCGAGGTCGATAATTTCCACAATGCTCACCTCCATGTCAGCACCGCATATTATATTGATTATGAAGATGCCATGGTCAAGGACTTCCTTCTCCGCTACAGGGCATTGTTCAATACAGAGCCTACCCAGTTCGCATTCCAGGGATATGACGTGGCGAAATTCTTCATCACCATGTGCTCGAAATATGGAAACAGATGGATGGACAAGCTTGACGGCCAGACAAAGGAAATGCTCCAGAGCACATTCAGATTCACAAAGACTACTGACGGAGGCTATGTAAACAAGGGTGTCAGGAGAATAATCTATAATGACGGCTGGACCGTCATGAAGGTAAGATAAGTGAAATCACCTTTCTTCGAGAAGGGATTTTGCATTAGCTATCGCCGCGTCTGTAAGAACAGATCCGCTTAACATACGTGCCACTTCCATGATTCTCTGATCATCAGAGAGTCTGGATATGTTTGACTTTGCTGTAAAGGTAGAAGCCTCTATCTCCTTTGATACGAGATAATGTGCATTTCCCTTGGCCGCGACCTGAGGAAGATGGGTAATGGCGAACACCTGCATATATGATCCCATCTCACAGATCATGGATCCCATTCTGTCCGCAACACTTCCTGAAACACCGGTATCGATCTCATCAAAGATCATGGTAGGCATATTCGTATAGCGGGCCATCATTGACTTGAGCGAGAGCATGATACGGGACTTTTCACCACCGGATGCACATTTTGCGACATCAACGGCGTTACGGCCTGTCGAAGAGAAACGGAACATTACCGAATCCCTGCCAGACGAAGAAGCCGCAACATCAAGGATATCCGCTTCAAACACGGCATATGGAAGCTCCAGGCCCCGGACAGCCTCGGTAATGCTTTCTGCAAAACCCTGCGCCGCCACTTTCCTGGACTCATGAAGTCTGCCGGCAAGGGAAGAATATTCCTTTTCCACAGATGCGATTGACTCCATGACTTCCCTTCTCTTCTCCTCGAGACGAGTCGAATCGAAAAGAGTGTCAGAAAGTCTGTCACGAAGAGCGATCAGCTCTGCGACATCCTGGCATGAATGCTTCTGGAGAAGCCCATATATCATGGACATGCGGGATTCCACCTCCATAAGTCTTGTCTCAGACATGTCAGTGCGGGAATTGATGTCTGATATCTCCGAAAGGACATCATCGATCTCTCTACGACATGAATCGATCCTTTCCGACAATGCGGAAGCCGAAGGGATGAACTTTCCCAGTTTGCCGAGAATCTTGCCGACTTCCTTGAGGGAAGCATCCACAGACATCACTTCACCATTTGATGAAGCGGAGGTCAGGATCTCCTCGGCATATGACAGTCCTGTCTTGATTTCTTCTGCATTGGCAAGCTGCTTCTGTTCCTCTTCAAGCTCAGGGAGTTCCCCATCCCTGAGAGATGCGGCCTCAAGCTGGCGATACTGTGCCTCATTGTAATCCCGCTCTCCCGACAGACGGGCTATCTGAGAGTCCAGTCCGGAAAGTTCCGACTTCAAGGCACCAAGTTCGCGCCACAGACGTGAACATTCGCTCCTTAAAGCCATGTTTCCGGCATAATGATCCAGTATGTCAAGCTGGAATGCCCTGTCGGAAAGCAGCATTGTCTGATGCTGTGAATGTATATCGACAAGTCTGGATGAAATGTCCTGAAGGACAGACAAAGGCACAGGACTGTCATTCACAAATGCCCTTGAACGTCCGGAACGGTTGACTACCCTTCTGATAATGAGGGCCCCGTCTTCCCACTCAACATCATTTTCTTCCAGAATCTCCTTCAGCGACAGATCTTCCGTCCTGAATTCAGCCTCGACAACACAGTTGTCAGCTCCTTCAGAAACCATGGAAGAATCCGCTTTGGCGCCCATCAGGAGAGAAAGGGCACCGAGAAGAATGGATTTACCGGCTCCGGTCTGCCCCGTAATAATGATCAGACCCTCCGGAAAATCAATCTCCAGAGAGTCTATCAATACGTAATTCCTAACCTGAAGCCTGCTTAGCATGACTACTCCTCGTCCTGCTTAGCCATTCTGTAGAAGACCTCACCTTCCTGGAATTCCTCGATAGCGACGAGGCTTGGCTTAGGCTGTCTTTCGTAGTATTTTGAGATCTCGATCTGCTCGCGGTTTTCGAAAACTTCCTCCATTGTATCGCGGTCGTTCTTGAAATCCTCAAGCTTTCTGGTAAGCTCCTTCTTCTCAGCAATAGCTATCTGATTTGCCCTCTTTGAGAGAATTACCACTGTCTCATAAATGTTTCCGGTAGGAGCTGCGAGATCGCAGAGATTCCTTGTAAGCGTGTTAACTGGTGTCTTCTTGTTTGCCATCTTATATTACTTTTTCGTTATTCCTTATTCATCCGGAGGGTCAGGAACAAAGTCCCTCCATTTAATTATACCGCCGCTTTTGACGAGGGTTTCAATTTTTTTCAGCCTTTCTTGCCTCTTTCTGGATTTTTCTTCTCTCCTTCGCGAAATCCTTCTCGGTCATCTCCTCATTCTCCACGACCACTTCCCTTCCGAGAGCCTTCTGAACCTTTCTATAGACATTGTCGAGTTCCTTACGGTAATGCGAATCCGGAATCTCGCCGATGAAATTGAGATAGTCGTCAACAAAGGTCAGATATCTTTCCTTCTGCTTCGACTGGATACTGTTCTGAGCATATTTGTATGAAGACATCGCAATATAATAAAGGATATCTTCCCTGTATATGTTCTCGGCATCATCCTTCAGGACATTCCTGAAAGCTACTCGCGACGCCTTGTAGTTCTCCATCTTGTAATAGAGTCTGGCACCCTCATACGCCTTCTTGTCCAGACGCTCGTTCAGATCCACCAGCATGTCGTGGCATGTCTGCATATGCGGATTGTCCGGAAATTCAATGATATATTCCGAAATCTCAGTTATAGCCTTATATGTCGGAGCCTGATCAAGTTCATATCTGAGGGTAGAACGATACAGACAGTCGAGCCTGAGGTATCTTGCCTCGGACGCAAAAGGACTTCTCGGATATGTATCCAGGAAGTTTTCGAAATTTGTCTCGGCTGTATAATAGTCTCTGAACTTATAGTTGCTCAATCCCCAGTAAAACCTTACTGTATCATCACGTTCGGTACCGCTGGTAAGCATCGACAACGATTCGAAAAGGGAACCGGCCTTCGAGAACTTGCCCTCGTTATAATAATCAAATGCCGCTTCATACTTTGCATCGGCATCATTACTATGCAGGAGCAGCTCATACTGGGTCTTGCATGATGAGAAAGCGACTATGGCAACAGCCGCAAGTATAAGATTTCGGATATTCATCTTTTATTATGACATTAAAGCATTTTCAGGAATTTCTCAGCGTCAAGCGCAGCACGGCAACCTGATGCCGCAGCCGTAATCGCCTGTCTGTAAAGCGGATCCTGCACATCACCGGCAGCGAACACTCCCGGAACATTTGTCTTGGAAGTCTTTCCGTCCGTCACGATGTAACCTTCCTTGTCCACCTCGATCCACTCTCTGAAAAGATCAGAATTAGGGTGATGACCGATAGCAAGGAAAAATCCGTCAACAGCTATATCAAAAACCTCGCCATCCTTGCGTACGAGCCTTGCTCCGGTAACTCCGTACTCGTCTCCAAGCACCTCCTGAGTGTTGCAGTTCCAGAGAATCTCGATGTTCTCCGTGTTTCTCACACGCTCCTGCATGGCCTCGGAAGCCCTGAGTACATCCCTGCGGACAATCATATATACCTTCTTGCAGAGACCTGCGAGATATGTAGCTTCTTCGCAAGCTGTGTCACCGCCACCGACGACAGCAACTGTCTTCTTCCTGTAGAAGAAGCCGTCACAAGTAGCGCATGCAGACACTCCAAGTCCTCTGTACTTGATTTCCGATTCAAGACCAAGATACTTTGCAGTAGCACCTGTAGCGATGATAAGTGTCTCAGCCTCAATCTCCTTATCACCATCAACCACGATCCTGAAAGGTCTTTCAGAAAGGTCTGCAGATGTGATGGCACCTGTACGTACATCAGCGCCAAGGCGTACAGCCTGAGCCCTCATTGTATCCACAAGCTGCTGTCCTGAGATTCCGTTCTCAAAACCAGGGAAATTCTCGATATCTGTTGTTGTGGTAAGCTGGCCGCCTGGCTGGATACCCTCATACACTACAGGAGCGATATCAGCTCTGGACGCATAGATAGCGGCAGTGTAACCCGCTGGGCCACCTCCGACGATAAGACACTTTACTCTTTCCATATCATTTACTTTTAGCTCTTTGCAAACTGCAAATATAGTGTTTTTTTCAGACTTATCATGACCTTTGGTCATACTTTCATCAGATATGGCTTAGCCTTCCTGTAAATCCATCCTAAAAGACAGTCCGGCAGGATACGGCACAAAGGACGGAAGATATGGTTCAGTACTCCTGGCATCACGCCTTTCCTCCTCCTGAATGTCGCCCTGAGGGCACAATCGACAGCCCTTTCCGGAGAGATCATCACGGCAAGTCCCCTGGCCAGCTTCCTGAGGCTTTCCTTGAGAGGAACCAGCGGAGTATCAACCGCTCCGAAATAAGCATTGGTAACACTGACTCCGGTCTTCTGACATTCAATACGGAGTTCCCGAGAGTAATCCTTGACGAATCTCTTTGTTGCCCCGTACATTCCGATACCCGGCCAGCTCATGCACTCGGCCAAGGAGGAAATATTTAGAATATATCCGCATCCTCTTTCCTTCATTCCGACCACATATTTCCGGCAGAGCATCAGAGGCGTGTTCATATGCAGCATCATGATCAGCTTGAGCATCCTTTCGCTTGTCTCGGCTATGCCCTGGCAGTACATTACCCCGGCATTGTTCACCAGCACTTCCACCTCGCATCCTTCCTCTTGCGTACGGTCGAAAATCATATCCGCAGCATTCTGCCGGGAAAGATCCTGAACTATCGTAATAATCCTGAAGTCATCCTTGAAGAGCACAGGAACCTTGTCAGAAGCCGCCACCTCAGCTCTTACCATATTCTCTGTTTCTTCGAGTCCCCTGCCGTTTATATCCACAAGAACGAGATCATATCCCATCCTGGCAAGTCTGACGGCATAGATGCGTCCCATTCCGGACGCCGCCCCTGTTACAAGAGCCCACGCCTTATATTCCTTGAAAATCCTATTCATATGCAATTCCATTCCTGAACGGCCGCAAAATTACCATTTTTTATCGGATTTATTCAATTCCAAAAGGATTTATAAGACGCTTAATTTTGAGATATTCAAATTTATTTTGCGTTTTCGCCTAAAATACATATCTTTGCGTCGATAAGTACAATTTATGAATACACACAAATGCCCTAACCTTGAGGAGTACAAGCTTCTTCTCAAGAAACACTCACTGAAGGCGACACCGCAGAGACTTGCCGTTCATGAAGCGATGATGTCGCTTGGACATGCGTGCGCAGACATGGTCACCGAATCCATAAAGGAGAAAGGTACGACAAAGGTCACTGTAGCGTCTGTTTATAATATCCTGACGCATATGGCCATGCTCGGTGTATATGACTACAGACTGAGTGCCAACAACAAGATGTACTTCGATGTCAACACATTCAAGCACATCCACTTCTACGATCAGGACAACCATGTATTCAGAGATGTCATCGATGATGAACTGGTAGCCCTGATAGAGTCCCATCTGAGCCGGAAGCGCGTGAGAGGATACAAGATCGAAGGCTTCGACATACAGCTTGTCGGACGTCCGAGCAGAAAAAAATACAGTGTCTGATGACACTGTATTTTTTTATCTTTTCCTGCCCTTGACAATGCAGAAGGCCAGCACCGCGACAGCCACCGCTATTCCGACGACATATCCGAGTGTAGGTGAAAGATGCAGTCCTCCGTTCTTGTATGGGGCCATAAGGAAGTAGCTTACACAGACGAATGTAAGGAAGGCTGCCGGGATAGAGCACATCCAGTGCGGTCTGCCCTTGGTGATCAGGTAAGCGGCTGAAGTCCAGAGCACAAGAGCTGCGAGCAGCTGATTGCCAATACCCACATAATTCCATACCGTAGAGAAATCCATCTTGCAACAGAAGAATGCAAGGGCGAATATCGGAAGACATACCGCCAGTCTCTTTCCTACAGGCTTCTGATCGCTCTTCAGAAAATCAGCGATAGTAAGCCTGAGGCTTCGGAATGCAGTGTCACCTGAAGTTATCGGGCATACCACCACACCGATGACGGCTATTATCGCACCGACCTTTCCAAGCCAGCTCTTGCATATCATGTCAACGGCGATGGCCGGAGTGACCTTCGTAAGGACTCCGTCTATCATCACGCCGTCAGTCATCGCAGAGTTAAGTCCTTCAGGACCACCGAAATATGCCATGGCTGCAGTTGCCCATATCATTGCAACTATTCCCTCGGCTATCATAGCCCCGTAAAAGACCGGACGTGCATGTTTCTCATTCTTGAGGCATCTTGCCATAAGAGGCGACTGGGTGGAGTGGAATCCGGAAATGGCTCCGCACGACACGACGATGAAAAGCATCGGGATCATGATATTGTCAGACGGATTGAAGTGCCAGTTCTTCAATGTCGCAGGAGTAAGCTCCATCATCTCATGCGTGCCTTTCAGGTCGCCCGCAACCAGCATCACACCGACTCCTAAGGCCATGAAAAGCAAGGCGGCACCCATATATGGATATACGCTTCCTATGATCTTGTCAATCGGAAGAAGGGTCGCGAGGATATAATATGCGAATATCACGTAAAGCCATACCTCCTTGTTCACGCCTGTAAGCGACGCGATAAGGTCGGACGGACCGGTAACAAAAGACACTCCGACGGCAAGAAGCAGGAAGGCAACGATAACATTCATGACGGCCTTCATTCCCTTGCCGAGATATTTTCCGGTAATGTCCGGCATGTTCGCGCCTCCGTTCCTGAGAGACATCATGCCTGCGAAGAAATCATGCACTGCTCCCATGAATATACAGCCGATGACGATCCAGAGATACGCAGCCGGGCCATATGCCGCGCCCATGATTGCTCCGAAGATAGGGCCAAGGCCGGCTATGTTCAGAAACTGGATTACAAAGACCTTCCACGTAGGCATCGGGCTGAAGTCTATTCCGTCCTGCAGTTCATATGCAGGTGTCTTTCTCTGCGGATCGACGTCAAGATATCCGGCGACAAACTTGCCATATATGGCATAACCTGCCACGAGGAGCAGGATAGAAACAAGAAAAGTGATCATTTCCGGGTAATTTTTGATAAAAACCGAACAAATTTATCAAGTTTCCGATGCAAATGCAACGAAACAGGGAAAAGTTGCATCTTATATATCCGAACAAAACGAGTAAAAAGAAAAGAATGAAGAAAATCAACAGAATCATCATTGCAATGGTGGCGGGCATTGCAGCATTGGCTTCATGCCAGAAAGACGAAACCCTCCGCTACAACAACGCGACTATGGGAAATGTGGTCAACGGACAGTTCATATCCGATCAGGGAAACCGCTTCAATGTAGTGGAGCAGATCTGCGCCGGCAAGCTTGACACAATGAAAAGAGCATTCATAATCTGTGACGTACTGAATGCAGCAGAAGGCAACGAGGAATTCGACGTAAGGCTCAGCTACGTTTCACCTGTTCTCACAAAGGACGCTGTACCATCATCAGAGATAAATGATCTTTCGACATTGAAGAATGATCCTATCCTGCTCACAGACATGTGGATATCAGGAGGATATGTAAATCTCTACATGACCATTCCTGTTGCCAGAAGCAGCAACAAGCCTCATGAGATCACTTTCGTTCTCGATCAGAAGGATCAGACTGAAGGACTTTATACATTCCTCATCCGTCACAATGCATCAGGAGAAGTCCTCAAGGAGAATGCAGACAACAGCGGAATGGTGCTCGCAGGCGCATATGCCAGCTTCCCGGTGTCATCTATCATCAAGGAAGATACTGCAAAGATCCGCATCAAGTGGCAGAGCTACATGGTAGCAGGACAGGGCATAGTTTCTGCGAAGTCTGAGGAATACACTGCAGACCGTGCATATGTAAAGGGCAGCTTCGAGCATGTGCCGTCAACAGCTATGGCAAGCAAATCTTCAATGGAAATAAGATAAGTTCAACAAAAGCTCTTTCAAACAATAACGGCGGCCATCAGATGAGATGGTCGCCGTTATTCGTTTTAGAAATTCTTGAAAGATGTCCAGCTGCTGTTGCTTTCAGCTTTTTTCTCCAGATCGTCCGGGAGATTCACGAAGAAATCAAAGCCTGTCCATTCTTCTATCTGATCGACAGAAACCGCGTAATCTGCATACGACGAATTGTCATAATCCTTATGCTCGAACCAGAATCCCACAGAGCCTGCATCGCTGACAGAGTTTCCAGACTGATCCACTCTCAGAACCACAGTGTAGAAATAGTTCGGTACCGCGCATTCCTTGGTGTCATTCTTAGGAGTCACATAATCCACTGTCTTGGTCTCACCCACCTTGTTGAAAGCTACTCCGGTAACAATGTAAATTTCCTCTGCACTTCCTTTGACAAGTCCCTGTATAGCCTGCTCCATCGCATTCCAGATGCTTCCGTTGAACTTATCCTGTCTCTGAGGGACAGCATTCGTAACATAGAAAGTCTGAAGCTGCATTTCCTTTATGCCGTTTCTTGCGGCATTCGGAATCATATGACCACGAGAATATGTACCTCCGCTGTAGCTGTTGCTGCAGAGATCCGGCTGAAGACTTGAGCTGAGTTCCGGATTGAATTCCCAGTTACCGGGACGCGAAAGCGATCCCATATGGTCGGAATTCAGCGGATAAGCTGTCCAAAGCGAGACATAATTCTCCGTATCATACAGATGCGTATAGTTTCTTTCATCGCCAACATACAAGGTATTGACCTTATACTGGCTTCCTTCCAAGCCTGTCGGCAACTCCAGCCAGTCCTGATCGACTGCCGGAGTTACCTCGCTTGGCTGTTCCGTAGGCTCATCACCCCCGGCGCCTCCGCCGGATTGGTTTCAGTCAGTAATGGCTGTAAGAGCGATAAAGATAGCGCGTCCTCCAGTATTGTTTATTGTTTCAACCTTTACATCAGCGGCGCTTGTAGAAGGCAGTTCAACCTCAAAATAATCACTGTCAGACAATGTGATGGTATAAGGAGGGTTACCAGTCGCTCCAACATTGGCAGCAGGTGTTATAGTTTTTATATCTTCTCCTCCAACAGAGAACTTGACCTGTGCAGTCTTGCCTTTCCATGCAACGCAATAGAAGCCAAGTTTTGTAGTTCCTTCCGGAACATGAAGAGTAGCATCACCAACAAGCGAACCAGTACCGAGCTTGAGCATATTGGCAACCTCTACACCATTAACTGTACCATACTGAGCGTTAGTACCTGATGTATTATCATAGGCTTTGTTTCCAAGAGTCCAAGTAATGTTATTAGGTTCATAACTTCCAGCTTCTCCTCCCTGCTCTGGTTCTTCTGGTGCAGGATCTTCCGGTGAAATAGGATTATCAGCAGAAACAAGAGTTGGAAGCACTCCTGTATAGGTAGCATATGAGCCATAGCTTCCGTGATCAGTATCATACTGAATGAACTTCTCTACTCCAGCATTCATGATAAGATATTCTGTTCCAGATACAGCTATTGACCAATAATACTCATTATTATCAACGAGATCTGCTGAAACATTATAATTATTGTAAGTACCTGTCTGGTACAGATATCTTCCGTAGCTATCCTGGATAGTATAAAGGCCATTACCTACTGATTTGAAAGTAAAGGCATTTTCAGCTGTACTTGCTCCATCAACAGCAGCTGTAGCCTGAAGATAGCCATATTTCTGAGTCTCAAGCAAAGGCATAGCGACATTACCGTCTGCAATTATCCAATAATCTCCATCAGCAATATCTGCTGGTTCTGAAGGAAGTACCGGATCAGATGGCTGCTCTGGCTCTGTTGTTCCTCCCTGCTCTCCACCGATACCGTCAGCAGTGTAATAATTCAGTCCCCAGATGATTACTCTCTGCTTTCCACTTGTAGTAATTGTGTATTCTGTGTCAGTATCCTGACTTACTTCTATTTCATGGTAAGCTGAGGTATTGCCTACATTGATCGTATATGGAGAGTTACTTGTAGCTCCATCATTGCCGGATACATTTGATGATCCGACAACCTGATCATCAAGTCTCAGTTCAACTGTAGCAGTGCTTCCCTTCCATGCGACAGCATAGAAGCCGATCTTTACAGCATCTGCAGGAACAGTAACTGTTGCAGAACCAGCTGCTTTAGATGTTCCAAGCTTAAGAACATGTTCTACGTCTTCACTATTTACAACAGCTTTCTGATCATAAGCATTTGAGCCCAACTCCCATTCCAGATTGCTGGTATATGGAGCTGCTTCTGCATCAGGGTCAGAACTCTCTCCTATTTCATGCTTTACATAAAGCGCATCAACCATCTGAGGATTTCCTTTATATGAAGCTCTGCGGCCCACAACTGTCAGGACATCACCCTCTTTAAGCTCAAGGCTACTAAATATATAAGCACCGGCTTCATCTACAAGACCATAAATATATACTGAACCGCTGTCGTCAGTAAGATAGAAATTACCATACTTGGTACTCGATACACGCTCAATAGTACCAGTAAGTTCATAAAGCGTTGCATCCTCCTCAGCTTCAAGGAACTCGGCAACTGTAACCTTTTCCGGATCCGCGATAACCTGATCCTCACCGATACCGTCCTCTGTATAATAGTTGAGTCCCCAGATGATAACGCGTGTATTGTCACCTATTGTTGTCAGCACGCAATCAGCAGATACACTCTCAGGAAGCACCATTTCATAATAGCTCACCTTATCGTTGACTGTGAGTTCATATGGAGAGTTGCCAGATGCATTTTCATTGACAGGTGCACCGAAATAACTCTTGAGTGATGAGCCCTTCTTCAATGCCACAACAGCAGGTTTCTCATTCCACGACACTGCATAGAAACCGATCTTGACAGCATCTCCTGGCACATAAATCGATGCCGTACCTGGGACTTCTGATGTTCCAAGCTTGAGAACAGGTACATCAGGTGTTCCGTTGATAGTTGCAGCATGATCATAAGCCTTGGATCCAAGTTCCCAGATCATATTGCTTGTATATGGACCAGCTTCAACCTCTACAGCCTGGGTATAGTCAAAGTTCAGGGTCTTGATCTTTCCTGCGCTGAATGTCACATCGTTGTCAAGGTAAATATACTTGGTCTGTCCATTGACATCAAGTATGAGCTCGGTATTTGCCTGTGCTGTGAACGGCTTGATTGCAAGGTAGAACTTTCCCGACTCACCTGGAGCGATCTGATCTGCGCCACCTACAGCAAGTCTTGCCACGCCGGATACATAGTTGGCTCCGGAAGATGTATAATATGGTTCATCACCGGTAATATCGATATAATAAGTACCTGTAATGTCCTCCGGTGCTATGAATGAAACCGAATTCACTGCGATAGCTTCCTCTGTGCTGTTTGTCACATTGATTTCGAGGAGCGAGCTGAGATGACTCATGACCACATGAGGAGCCTCTTCATAAGGAACAGCAAGAGCAGTACCCCACATCGGATAGTTTCCTCCTGCAATATGCTTCATATTGTCCTTATAGATCTGAATCTGAACGTCAGCAGCCTTTGCACCGACAGGAAGATATCCTGAAGATGTATTTGCCGGAGTATAGATGTGCTCATTATAAGGATAAAGCACGAACCAGTCGTTCACGGCAGACAGGTTGCCCTTGAGATAGTCTGTCTCGAAGAGTCCGGTCTCGGCATCTGCAAGAACGAATTTCGAGTTTTCGCTGTAATTCAGATAACCTGCGTCGGCATAGAATACATTGACAGAATCACCCTTTGCCCACTTTGTGCTGAGACCGTCATTGGTTGTTCTTGTCTCGACCTGTTCTGCATAGATGGAGTAAGATCTGTCCTGCTCTGCTACCGGAGCGTTCTTAAGCTCCTCAGTACAGTTTGTAAGGGATAATGTGGCTGCCAACATTACTCCCAAAGTCTTAAAAATCTTTTTCATGTTACTTTTCATTTAGGAGAATGTCAATTAAAAATCCAGAGATTCGTCGTCTCTTTCCCAATCATTGATTTCGAAGCCCTCACCGCTTGAGCAAAGCACGCCTTCACTCTGAACGTCGAGAACCCTGACTGCAGGAGAGATATAATTCTCCCTACAGCAAAGATTAATGTCCATTTTTACCATAAAGCTTTATTTTAGTTAATATTAGAAATCGTCTTGTATCCGTAACATGCAAATTTATAATTTTAAAAGCAAAAACCAATGAAAATCCTTATCAAAATTTTGCCGGAACTGTCTCTCCTAAAGGTTTCAGGATCTACGATTCTGTATTAAAAAAAAGAAAAACTTATAAAAAAGAGAAAAATGTGACGAAAAAACCTGCCTTTAATCCCTTAATTCTCATTTGTTTTTTGTTTTTTTCGTATCTTGCCGGGGAAGAAGGGGGTATGAGCATTTTTTCAGGGGGCAATATGCCCTTATATGTTTAATGTTCATTTTATTTAGAATCATGAGTACAGAATCTAAGAGAACTCCCAAAGGAAGGCTGGTAGAGATTGACGGTATCCAGTATCAGATCATTAACGGTAAACTGTGCAGGTACGCAAACCTGACGTTGGACAAAGGATTCAAGATCGTTCTTGGACGCATCGGAAGTGAAGATGTGCTGATGCATCTTCTGAACAGACTGCTTGGCACGAAGATCACACATCTGGAGTACAGGAACACAGAGCATCCCGGAATGACAGAAGAAGAACGGTCATCACGTTTCGATGTATATTGCGAGGATGAAACCGGGAATTGTTTTCAGGTGGAAATGCAGAACTGGAGCCAGAAGCATTTTCACAAAAGAGCAGTTTATTATTCCTCGCTGGTTCTGCAGGACCAGGCAGCAAAAGCACAGCGCGCGTTCAAGGAAAAGTTCGGTTTAAGCAAAACCTGGAACTATGATTTCAAGCCGTTATATGTAGTGAGCTTCCTGAACTTCAGGAACTGGACCTCTGAGAACATCGAATCAAAGCTCAGTCCGTTCGTTTCGACATACCGATATACGGAAGTGGAGACCAAGGATGAGTTAGGTGACGGTACAAATCTGGTATTCGTTGATCTTTACAGTTTCAAGAAAAAACTTAATGAGTGCATCAGTCTGGATGAGTTGTGGCTATACTCCATCAAGAACATGTTTGATCTGGAGACGTGTCCCGATCAGGTGCAGGGAACCGAAGTGGAGGATCTGTTCATCCGATCTGAGCTTGCGAAAATGACAGTTGAACAACGCTTAAAATACGAGGAAGACATTATGACGGAAAATGACATTCGTAACAGTATCGCCGAGCAGCTTGAAGACGCCCGAGAAGCTGCAACCATTATCGGCAAAGCGGAAGGTAGAGTCGAGGGAAGAGCTGAAGGAAGAGCTGAAGGAAGAGCTGAGGGAAGAGCTGAGGGAAGAGCTGAAGGAAGAATTGAGGGAAGAATTGAAGCCATCAGAAAGATGGCTGACAGCGGTCTGACGGCAGAGCAGATCAGTTCGATCATGGAAATGCCGTTAGAAGATATAAAGAAAATCATAGCCGGAAATGCCTCCGCCCATTAAACAGGCAAGAGAGTATTTCAAATAAGAATTCCCGCACTGTGGTGCCAGAAGCAGAAAAAAAGGAAATGCTTCTCGAGCCGCAGGGCGGGGATTTTTTCGCTGGTCTGAATCAGTTCTACTGAACCTGATCCTCTATTTTTTTATAAATTGATATATCTTTCTGACCAGAGCCATAACATGAGATATACTATTGGAAGGATTATATCTCATCCTGTTCCTCGTATTAGTTCATTGAGCTTTAAAACATGAATCGGGGTTTTCCTCTCCCGTCGAGCGACAAAAGTACAGCCCACGTCCACCATCCGCTCAACGGTACTGAAACCCCTCCCGCTGAGCGACATGGGTCGGTCCTGCCGGAGATTTTCCGCTCAACGGGGTGTAAGGAACTCCTCTGAGGCGTGGTGCCACAAGCTTCCCACAGGCTTCCGAAGAAAGACCGTCCAGACCTCTCTGTCAAAAAACAATACCCCGCCCTTCGTTCAAGAAGCAGAAAAAAA
>JAFSBV010000005.1 GCA_017437125.1 Bacteroidales bacterium
GGGTTGCCCCATTCGGATATCACCGGATCAATACCTGTTTGCAGTTCCCCGGTGCTTTTCGCAGCTTACCACGTCCTTCATCGCCTCCAGAAGCCTAGGCATCCGCCGTTCGCTCTTGTAACCTTCTCTCTGAATGAATTTCTTTGAATCACATGCCAAATGTTTACTAACATCTGTCTTGTTTCACTCGTTGCCTTGAAATTGCAGTCCACAACTACGATTGACTCTCTTTTTAAATCTCTCTTTGTTACAGACTTACTTTCTTATTTTAACTTTACCTCGTTATCTCTCTCAAACTTGTCAATGAACTTCCATCCGAGCCACCGTTGTTTCTCAAATGGGCTGCAAAGATACGGACTTTTTTTTAACCTCCAAATTTTTCTGCAAAAATTTTTCAAAAAATTTCTCTTTTTCTTTCACCATACCATCTAATGTGTTAATATTCAACAATATAACAATCATAGAGCAGCACAAAACACTAATAATCAATCGATTACAACCAAACCCTGCCGTCCAAACCATGCAGGGTTTTCCATCAACTCACTAATAATCAGTCCAATACGTTGCACAAGCACATTTTATTAAATTTTCTCGGATATATTTATTATTTTTGTGATTCCACACAAACGGGAAAATATAATACTATATAATATATGGAACAGAAGAAGACACAATTGCCGGAGAACGCCCACAGAGAGCTGAAGCCGGGCGAGGAGTATCAGCCGCTGCTGTCTCCACAGAAGAACTATCCTGAGGTCACACCATGGTCTGTGACCCTCGGACTCATAATGACCGTGGTATTCTCGGCAGCTGCCGCATATCTCGGACTGAAGGTAGGACAGGTTTTCGAGGCAGCCATTCCGATCGCCATCATCGCTGTCGGCCTTTCAAGCGCCCTCGGAAGGAAGAACGCCCTCGGAGAAAATGTGATGGTCCAGTCAATAGGATCATGCTCGGGAGCCATCGTGGCTGGAGCCATATTCACCCTTCCGGCCCTCTTCATACTTCAGGACAAGTATCCGGAGCTTACCGTGAACTTCACGAAGGTATTCTTCTCATCACTTCTCGGAGGTATCCTCGGAATCCTTTTCCTCATTCCGTTCCGTAAATATTTCGTAAAGGAGCAGCACGGAAAATATCCGTTCCCTGAAGCGACAGCCACGACCCAGGTGCTGGTTAGCGGTGAAAGCGGAGGAAAGGGAGCAAAGACCCTTCTCATAAGCGGACTCATTGGAGGTCTCTACGACTTCATCGTTTCCACATTCGGACTCTGGGGCGAGACCCTTACCACAAAGGTTCTCCCTTGGGGAGCAGCGATCGCAGACAAGGCGAAAGTCCTTCTCAAGGTGAACACAGGCGCAGCCGTACTCGGACTCGGATATATAGTAGGACTCAAATATGCATTCATAATATGCTGCGGAAGCTTCCTCGTATGGCTCGTGATAATTCCGCTCATGAACCTCATCTGGGGCGGTCAGGTCATCGACCTCATGAATACAGGAGTGACAATGACCATCGGCGAAATGTCGCCTGATCAGATATTCAAGGATTACGCAAGGCATATCGGAATCGGAGGTATCGCTACAGCCGGAATAGTCGGCATCGTGAAATCCTTCGGCGTGATCAAGTCGGCAGTAGGTCTCGCAGCCAACGAATTCAAGAGAAAGAAGACCGGAGCAGAAGCTGAGGTGATCAGAACCCAGAGGGACATTTCGATGAAGATCATCGTGATCGGTATCGCCGTTGCACTTCTGGCAGTATTCGCATTCTTCGCATTCGGTGTGGTTGACAACATCTGGCACGCAGTGGTAGGCCTTCTTATAGTAGGTATAATAGCATTCCTCTTCACAACCGTTGCTGCTAATGCCATCGCCATCGTGGGTTCCAACCCTGTCAGCGGAATGACCCTCATGACACTCATCCTTGCATCCCTCATCATGGTTGCTGTAGGTCTCAACGGCACAGCCGGAATGACAGCCGCACTGATCATCGGAGGTGTCGTATGTACAGCACTCTCGGTGGCAGGAGCATTCATCACCGACCTGAAGATCGGATACTGGATCGGTTCGACACCTAAGAAGCAGGAGACATGGAAATTCCTCGGCACACTCGTGGCTGCAGCTACTGTCGGAGGAGTCATGCTCGTGCTCAACAAGACATACGGCTTCACAGGTGAAGGCGCACTCGTCGCACCTCAGGCAAACGCCATGGCTGCAGTCATCGAGCCTATGATGAACGGAGGAAGCGCACCTTGGCTCCTCTACGGAATAGGAGCAGTCATCGCCCTCGTCCTCACATTCTTCAAGGTCCCTGCACTTCCTTTCGCACTTGGTATGTTCATCCCTATCGACCTGAATATGCCTATGCTCATCGGCGGAGCCATCTCATGGTTCGTAAGCAGCCGCAGCAAGGACAAGGAACTCAATGCCGCACGCAATGAAAAAGGCACGCTCATTGCTTCCGGATTCATCGCCGGCGGAGCCCTCATGGGTGTAGTCAGCGCAATCCTCAGATTTGCAGAGGTTGACATGTACATGAAGCCGTCGCCTTGGACAGAGCCTGTTGCGATCATCCCATACACAGCTATCATAGTATATATGATCTATGCAGCTCTGAAGGCAAAGAAGGAGGCATAACATGAACGGAATTACAGGAGCATTGATATTGACGTTGATTGCCGGTTCCGCGACCGGCATCGGCGGTGCTCTTGTGCTCTTCAAGAAGAAGATCAGCAGCAATTTCCTGGCAGGAGCCCTCGGACTCAGCGCAGGAGTGATGATATTCATATCGCTGGCAGAACTGTTCCCGGAGGCACAGGCCATGATTGCCGGGACCGGCATGCCCCATGGAAAGGTATTCGTGCTTGTCGCATTCTTCGTCGGAATGGGACTCATAACCCTCATTGACTTTGCGATTCCTGAATATGAGAACCCTCATGAAGCATCAGGCCTGTCGCTCGATGCAAGGACAGCCGCAGTCGGCGTGCTTGAACAGACAGGAAGCGAGAAGGCATTGCACCGTCTCGGACTTATGTCGGCCCTGGCAATCGCCGTCCATAACTTCCCGGAAGGAATCGCGACATTCATCGGCGCATTGAACGACCCGGAAATGGGAGCCGGCATCACATTCGCCATCGCGATCCATAACATACCTGAGGGCATTGCAGTAGCCATACCTATATATTATGCGACAAAGAGCAAAGGCAAGGCCCTGCTTTATGCAACGCTTTCCGGAATGAGCGAGCCGGTCGGAGCATTGCTCTGTTACGCCATAGCATCCGTATCCGGCATAGAACTGACAGGAGGAAGCCCGGCTTTCCCTCTCGTCCTCGCGGCCGTAGCCGGCATCATGATATACATATCCCTCGACGAACTCCTTCCGACAGCGGAGAAATACGGAAAGCATCACATCGCCATCGCCGGCGTCGTAGGCGGCATGGCCATAATGGGCATCAGCCTGCTGATAATGTAACGACAACAAAAAGAACACAATATGGAAAAGATTTTAGACAGATTTCTCAGATACGTGGCTGTTGACACGCAGTCCGACCCTGAATCAGACTCGCAGCCAAGCGCAGCGAAGGAACTCAACCTCCTCAAGATGCTCCGCGACGAGCTCATCGAAATGGGAGTGGAAGCTACACTCGACGAATACGGCTATGTCATGGCTTCAATACCGTCCAACTGCGGCAAGGATGTACCTGCAATCGGCTTCATAGCACACGCAGACACGGCACCTGACGCATCGGGAGACAATATCAAGCCTCAGATCATAGAGAATTACGACGGCGGAGAAATCGCACTCAAAGGCGTTCCTGGTCTCAGCCTGAAACCAAGCGAATTCCCTGAACTCGAGCTTTACAAGGGCCAGACCCTCATCACCACCGACGGAACCACACTCCTCGGCGCAGACGACAAGGCCGGAATCGCAGAGATCATGAACGCAGTCCAGTACATTGTCGAGCACCCTGAATTCAAGCATGGAGACATCAAGATCAGCTTCACCCCTGACGAGGAGATCGGACGCGGAGTCGTGAAGTTCGACGTACAGAAATTCGGAGCGAAATATGCATATACCCTCGACGGAGGACGCCTCGGCGAGCTCGAATATGAGAATTTCAACGCAGCAGGAGCAACAATCCGCATCCAGGGCCGCAACGTCCATCCAGGTACGGCAAAGGGCAAGATGAAGAACGCCATCCTCATCGGAATGGAGCTCAACAGCCTGCTTCCTGTGGAACAGCGTCCGGAATATACAGAAGGCTACGAAGGCTTCTTCCACCTCATCAGCTTCAAGGGCGAGGTCGAGACTGCTACATTCTCATACATCATCCGCGACCACGACATGGATCTTTATGAGCAGAAGAAGGAATATATGCGCAGATGCGTTGATTTCATCAATGCGAAATACGGCGAAGGCACTGCCCTCCTCGAAATGAAGCACCAGTACTACAACATGCGTAAGGAAGTAGAGCCGCATTACCATATCGTTGAGAAGGCAATGAAAGCAATGGAAATGGAAGGAATAACCCCAAGAATCCAGCCGATCCGCGGTGGCACGGACGGAGCGAACCTCTCGTTCATGGGACTTCCATGTCCGAACATATTCGCCGGAGGCCACAATTTCCATGGAAAGATGGAATATGTACCTCTCGAAAGCATGGAAAAGGCCAGCAAGGTCATCCTGAACATCATCCAGCTCTACGCCGAATAATGGGCAGAGCCCTCATAACGGCATTTCTGACTCTCCTTCTCGTGTCATGCTCAGACAGGACCGGGAAGGAGATTGCGGATGCTGTCAGATATGGAGAGGAACTTCAGGCGGAAAGGCTCTTCAGCGAAGCGATGGAAGTATATTCCGATGCCGAAGCCAAAGCCTTGAAGAAAGGAGATCAGCACAGTCTGGGAACAATATACCGTCAAATGGCCCGGATATATAATGCGACAGGAAACAATGCCGATGAAATAGCTTACCTTGACAAGGCGATAGAAGCGTTCGAAGCGGCAGGAAAACCATACAACACTCTCCATGTATATTTCGAAAGCGGAGTCGCGAGGTACAACACCCAGGACTACGCATCTGCGGAAAAGATGTTCCGCAACACCATTTTTCATGCCCATCAGGCTGCTGATACCCTCCTTGAGGCGGCCGGACTTGAGGCATATGCCGCCCTCTGCCTTGAAAAGACGGAGCAGGATCCTGTTCTGGCCATAAACATGCTGGCAAGGGTGGCGAACGAGCTCAAATGCCCTCTTACAAGCGAAGACAGGGGAAGGCTTGCATATGCATATGCCCTTACAGGAGACCATGACGCAGCATCCGAATGGGTCGTCAAGGCCATGCAGACTGCAGGAACCCCTTCAGAAACAGCTCAGGCCAGATTCCGGGAATATCAGGTAGAAGTCAGAGCCGGCAATTACCGCAAGGCTCTGGAAGCTCTGGAGGCAGTCATGGAACATAGTAATTCCGTGACCCTGGAATCTCTCAAGCGTTCAGTTTCTTCTGCGCGTGACGAAAGCCGCGAACACCAGCATGAGCTCACAAGACATAAGCTGAGGGCTACAAGAACGACGGTACTTCTCATCGCACTCGCCTGCCTTTCGGTCATATTCGCTATGGTCAGCTACATCAGATATCAGAAACTGGAAACAGCGAAGAGGCTTGCGGAAGAGAAGGCTGAAACCGAAAGGTACATGACCATTGCGGAAGAACTTCAGGCCAGGCTGAAGGCTGCGTCAAAAAGACTTCCTTCAGAAAAGCATATGTCCATAGCGCGATTCGATCTTCTGGAAAGACTCTGCGAACAGTATTACGTTTATGAAGGGACGGACAATCTTCAGGGAAAGATCCTGAAGGAAGTGAAGTCTGTTATCGAAGGCCTGCGCGAAGATCCGAAGGCTATGAAAGGACTTGAGATGATGCTGGACAGAAACTGCGGAAACCTCGTGGCAAGGCTTCGCGAACAGATGCCGAAACTGAAGCCGGAAGATATCAGACTGTTCATTTTTGCCGCATGCGGATTCTCCAGCACGACCATATCCACCATCCTTGAGAAGGACAAAGGCATCGTCTATAACCGCATATGGCGTCTGAAAGGCAAGATATCCGCATCGGACGCACCTGACAAGGAGGATTTTCTTGATTCTATAAACGGTTGATTTCCAGCACGTTGCGAAAACGGAGAGAAAACACAGTATCCCAAGCATACAATTTACTGATTTTCAACACATTACACTTACTGTGGGAGAGATTTTGCAGGCCTGAAAATTTGGTTTCCGGGCTTACGAGGCCGTAACTTTGCACCAGCAGCCGGAAGGACTGCCTGGACAAAGTCAAACGTAAAATTCTCTCATCATGGAAAAGAAGAAAAGCGAAAGAGCAGACCTCCAGAACAAGAAGGTCCTCTTCATGGAAATCGGATGCATCATTGCATTGGCACTCGTATATTTCGGATTCGAATACACCAGCGAGGAAGTCAGGACTGTCGTTCTCGACGACAACAGCGTCATCACTGAGATCGAAGATCTGATTCCTATCACATTCGAGACACCCCCGCCACCTCCTGCCGCGCCGAAGATCCCGGTGCTGTCAGACCAGATCGATATCGTGGATGACGATATAGAAATCGATGACAACATGTTCCTCAAGCTCGAAGACGATCCCGGATCGGGAGTGGAGATCATGGATTACATCGAGGTAATCGACGAGGTTGTCGAGGAGGAAGAGATTCCGTTCATGCTGGTAGAAGAGAAGCCGACATTCCAGAAAGGAGACGCAAACCAGTTCTCGAAGTGGGTGAATCAGAGGCTTATATATCCGGAAATCGCCAAGGAAAACGGCGTGCAGGGACGCGTCACACTCCAGTTCACCATCGACAAGGACGGTTCGCTCACCAAAGTGAAGGTCGTACGCGGAGTTGATCCTTCGCTTGACAAAGAAGCAGTACGTGTCGTATCCATGTCACCGAAATGGGAACCAGGCAGACAGAGAGACCGCGCTGTCCCTGTAACCTATACCTTCCCGGTGATCTTCAAGCTCAGGTAGGAACCATAAGTTCAACAAAACAGCGGTGCAACCGGATAATGGTTGCACCGCTTATTTTTATTACTTTCGGGCTTTCGTGGCCTTTTTAGCGGCCTTGGCAGCCTCTTTGGCTTTCTGCTTCTTATATTGCCTTACGTATTTATCAAGGGTCCTGCTGTCTTTTTCAGCCTCCTTTGCGGCTTTTTCGAGGGACTTGATCTTACGTTTGCGTTCCTTTTCCTTGCGTTTCTCCTCCTTGGCAGCAGCCTTTTCGGCATCACGCTTGTCCAGTTCCGCCCAACGGGCCTCCTTATCCTCCTTACGCTTCTTGCGTTTCTCCTCCAGAGCCTCCTTCTTCTTAGCCTTTTCAGCAGCCTTCTGAGCCTTTATTTCCTCAGGAGTCAGGATCTTTTCTGCCTTGACCTCACCTGTCGAAACGGAATCCTTGACCGCAAGACTGTCATTCACGGCCAAAGAATCAGCTGCAGCCAGACTGTCAAGAGCCATTGAAAGAGAATCAGCCAAAGCAAGACTGTCCCTGACTGCAAGCGAATCCGCCATTGCCAGACTGTCAGCCAGTGCAAGCGAATCAAGACGGGCCCTTTCAGCTGCCTCCCTTTCGGCAATGGCCCTTTCACGCTCACGCACCGCACGAAGCGAATCCCTTACCTCTATCTGACGATAGACATCATTCATATATCCAGGGAAATATTTGTCGGTATTGGCAAACTTCGCCCTCGGACGAGCTGCATAACGGAGTCTCTCGCTCGGACGCAGAGCCAAAGGAGTAACTGCATTGCGATCGGCCGGACGTCTCTCTGGCTGCCAGTTGAAGCCTTTGAGACTACGTTCGTCTTTACGGAGCTGTACTACCGGATAACCGTCATTCTTCGCCGTGTCAAAATAATATATCCTCTGGATTTCTCCATCCTTGAATACAGCCGAAAGCATCTTTGACTCGGTTTTGTTCACAGTCGCAAGAGTTCCGTTCTCCTCAAGATAGAAGAGCGCAGTAGCACCTCCAAGCACATCAAAACGCTCAAGACCACCCTTGTCATCGAAATATGCCAGCATTTCCGCACCCTTGATCTGATCGTAATGGGTCGTATCTTCCTCAATGGTAATGAATGCATTCGACATAAGGCTGGCCTTCTCCATCGCATTGTTCCTCACCACAAGGGAAATGCTGTCAGCCGTATATTGACGGGTTATCTCCTGCCATACGAAAGGTTCCTTGAAGAGACGCGCGAGCGAATCCAGATCGCTGTAAAGAAGAGAATCACATACGACCTGCATATTCTTCTTATACAGCTTGACCTTTCCTATTGCCTCGAGAAAACCTATCTTGGTGGTGTCCAGAGGCACATCAGCCAGACTGTCTGTCACTTCCAACGAATCGGAAAGCATCAGCGAATCCGCAGCCATGAGTGAATCCGGAAGCATCAATGAATCCCTGATCATAAGAGAATCCGGTGTCATCAGAGAGTCAGCTGGTTCCTTCAGTTCCTGAGATACCATCGGCGGTACCGGTCCGGCTGGAGCAAGAGTCTCAGGCGCAAGCATCAGGTTAGCCAGACTGTCAACAACAGGAGCCGCATCCGTCGTATCGACACGATGTCTCATTGCAAGGGCATCAGGAGGTGCTGCCGAAAGCTTTCCTCTTCCCACCGCACCGGCCTCAGCACCCTTAGGACGATAGTTCGGATCATTCTTTCTTGCTTCCTCTGCCGCCTTCGCCGCTTCTTCCGCCGCCTTCTTCCTGAATGTACCGACAGGATCCACCTCAAGCGAGCTCAGCCTCTTTCCTGCATCCTCGACAACAGCCGGCGGTATATCGCATTTCTTGAGAGTATAATACACGAGCTTTTCGGCACCGAGATATACGGTATCGATGGAACCGTCCTGCTCTTCCGCCTGGGAAATCACCGCAGGCTTGCGTGTCATGGTCACCTTTGACAGAGAATCGATATATTCAAGTCTTCCGGCAAGGGCAAATACATTACGGGTAGTATCGGTGATCTGGGCATTACCGAGCATCTCCACATCAGTCGTATTCCTGTAGAAGAAGAGACTGTCGCACCATCCTTCCTGATCGACAGACATGACATGCACATCATCGGCAAAGAAGAAAAGCTCCCTGCCTCTGTCATACCATCCTCTGTTGGAAGAAAGCATATTGTCATCCTGCCAGGCATCGGTCGCAAAACCGAATGTAGCCAGATTGAGTTCGGACTCATAAACAAGTTCCCTCGTCTTGACAAATATGGAATCCGTGAACATGTTCACGTCATTCTCGAAAGTGAACTTCTTGATCTTCGAATCATATGTTCCGTTGCGGCTCTCAATGATCTGTCCGTCCTTGTCACGCATGGATCCGCCATTCATAAATACAGCCACAGAGTCCTTGGTGTTATAATCCAGATGCCTGGTCCTCAGCGTATTATGATCCTTGTCGGTAAGCTGAACCACAGAACCTCTGAACTGAGCGAGATCCTCATTGATCAGATATGTAAGATTGTCACTCGTGAGTACCGTCTCATCCTGAAGGATGCTCACCTTTCCCCACGCATCAATGATCTGTGTCTCCACATTCCACAATGCGGTATCACATATGAGATATGTATTGTTATGTAGAAATCGTGCCGGTCCTACCACCTTTCTGTAGCGTGCACCTTCCAGATCCACCATCTGGGCAGACTTGGAACTGAGCAAGACGACAAGACTGTCCCTGTCCTCCTGCTTCTGTGCATGAAGCGAAAGACATGACAGCAAAGCAGCCGCCAGAAAAACAAGTTTCTTCAAAAGGTGCATAGGCCTGGAGGATTACTTGCGGAACTTCTCATACCATCCCTCGCGCTGGAATTCGCAGTCCTTGAATAGAGGATCAATGATGATGAGTGTGGATTTGATCTTCGAATTTATGAATTCATCGATAGCCTCGTTCTGCTTTGCCGTTCTGGCATCCTGCAGAAGAAGGGTATAGTCATTGGAGAATGCAGCCGGATGAGCAGGAAGAATCTTGTCAACCTTAATGATCTTGTAAACCGTATTTCCGTTGTTTCCTTCATTGTCAAGAGACTCGAAAGGTTCAGAGATCTCACCTGGCTGGAGATCCTTGATAGCCGTATAATCCTGTGGCTTGAGCTGGTCGATCTCAAAATATGTAGATCCCGAATACGGATCGGCCATCTGGCCGCCGTTTGTCCTTGTTGCAGGGTCCTCCGAATAGAATCTTGCCGCAAGTTCGAATGTCACGGCCTCATTCGCGAGCTCTGTCCTGAGGCTGTCGAGCACGCGGAAACCGTTCTCCATATCCTCAGATGTATATTCCGGTTTGAGAAGGATATGACGTGCATTGAACATATCGCCCTTCTTCTCCAGTACCTCGATGATATGGAAGCCGTCAGGTGTCTCCACGATCTGTGAAACCACACCTGGCTTGAGTGCCATAGCAGCATCGGAGAATGCAGGCCAGAAGATTGACTTAGAGGCCATTCCGAGCTCGCCACCCTTACGCGCACTGCCCGGATCCTGTGAATATATTCGTGCCAATGTAGAGAATTTCTCACCGTTGATGATACGCTCGCGGATTGCGAGAAGACGCTCCTTCACGGCAATGTTCGCAGCCTCACGATCCGGATATATGCATATCTGGCTGAGCTGATACATCTGAGGCACTACCGGAAGATCAGCAGGATCGACCGAATCCACATATTTCTGCACATCATATGGAGTAAGCTCCGGTATCTTCCTCATCACCTCTGCCTGCATCTGCTGAGCGAGAGTCTTGTCAACGAGATCGTTCCTGAGCTCCTGACGAAGCTTATAAAGAGGCTTTCCGTACTGCTTCACAAGACCGTCCTCACCACCATAATATGTCATGAGGTTAGCCATATAGTCATCGAGATTGCTCTCAACCATGGCATCGTCAACGACAAGCGAGTCAACGCGCGACTGCATAAGGAAAAGCTTGGTCTCCATCATTGTCTCGAGAAGCTCGCAACGGCTTGTCTTGTCTGACATATAGCCGAAGCTCTGAGCCTTCATTTCATCCTCGATGTCTGAAAGCATGATGACTTCATTTCCTACCACAGCCACGGTCTTGTCGATAAGACCGTTCTGATATTTCTGTGCCGAAGCCGCTGCCGAAAAAGCCAGAACGGCCACAGCAGCAGTTAAAAACCTCATTATTCGGAGATCCTTCATATATTCTTAAATTATCGCCACAAACGCGTGGCTCATGTTAGTCAATTATTACCAGTTGTCCGGTTTTGCGCGCGTCATTGAGCAAATCCTGTTCCAAAGTCGTGATCAGAGTCTGCTTGCGGGCACTTATTATCATATCCTTGATGGCCGGAGAACAATATTCGATCGGTGCTATATTCCCCTCCCTGATGATTTCGGATATATAGGCAAGGCTGGTAGTGCCCGTCGTGTCTGTGCTTTCTACCCATCCTCCCCTCATCATCGACATCACCGAAGCATGGTCAGTCATGAATTCACGGGCCAATGTCGATATGTCGATCCATTCATTCCCCCATGTCGAGAACTTCAGGGCTGATGAATATGCCAGACTGTCCGCATCCACAAGATCCTGTACCTCCTCGGACGACATCTTCTTGCGTATCTTCGCGAGGCTCGGAGAATCCGAAGCTATCCTCAGATATCTCGCCTTCACCACCGGGCGCTGAAGCACGAATTTCTCCCCATGCAAGGCGAAATATTCCTCAACCATCTCATCCGAAACCGCAGTATCAAGCCTTTCGTTGACATACAGCTGCTCGTATCTGTATTTCAGAAGAGACCTCCTGTAGTCCTCCAGCTCGCGGGTCACATCCTTTTCGGCCTTGGAGAGCTGTTCCTCAGCAATATTGAGGAAAACCTCATCCAATGCCCATGTATTTATATACTGTCTGGCAAGACGAACACTGTCCTCATAGGATACCCCCTTAGGAATCAATCGATTAAGTTCGCTTCTATACAATCTGGCCGTTCCGACTTCGGCAACCGCATCGTCATCATTCAAAAAGGATGAAATCGCCCTGCACGACGTCAACGCCGACAGGACGATCCCTAAGATTGCGATCGTATGGATAATCCGCTTCATGAGCAGACTACCTTGAATAGTTAGGAGCTTCGCGGGTGATTGTCACATCATGCGGATGTCCCTCAAGATATCCGGCATTCGTGATGCGTACGAACTTCGCGTCGCGGAGCTTCTCGATATTGGCAGCGCCAACATATCCCATACCTGCGCGAAGACCACCTACGAGCTGATATACAACCTCGTTGAGAGTTCCCTTGTAAGGTACCTGAGCTACGATTCCCTCCGGAACGAGCTTCTTGATATCCTCTTCCATATCCTGGAAGTAACGGTCCTTCGAGCCCTGCTGCATTGCCTCGAGCGAGCCCATTCCGCGGTATGACTTGTACTTACGTCCATTGAGGATGATTGTCTCTCCTGGTGATTCCTCTACACCGGCGAAGAGCGAACCTGCCATGATTGTGCTTGCACCTGCCGCAAGAGCCTTGACCACGTCGCCGGAGTAACGGATACCACCGTCAGCGATTACAGGGATACCAGTGCCCTTGAGTGCTTCAGAAGCCATCATTACAGCTGAAAGCTGAGGCATTCCCACACCGGCGATCACACGTGTAGTACAGATAGAACCAGGTCCGATACCTACCTTCACAGCGCTTACACCGGCATCTGCAAGAGCCTTTGCTCCTTCAGCCGTAGCAACGTTTCCGGCAACGATCTGAACATCAGGAAGAGCATCGCAAGCCTTCTTGATGACCTCGAGAACGCCCTGAGAATGTCCGTGGGCAGTATCAACAACGACAGCATCAGCACCTGCGCTGACAAGCATCTCGATACGCTCGATGGTATCTGACTTCACACCTACGGCAGCTGCCACGAGAAGGCGGCCCTTGCTGTCCTTTGATGCGATAGGATTATCCTTTATCTTCATGAGGTCCTTGTATGTGATGAGGCCGACGAGCTTGCCGTCAGCATCCACAACAGGAAGCTTCTCGATCTTGTACTGACGAAGGATGTCCGTAGCGTCCGGAAGGCTGATGCCCTTTGTGGCAGTCACGAGATTCTCCTTTGTCATGATTTCCGATACAGGCATCTTAGGATCCCTCTGGAAACGGAGGTCACGGTTAGTAACGATTCCCACAAGGAAACCATTGTCATCAACCACTGGAATACCTCCGATATGGTGCTGTGCCATCATTCCGAGAACCTGGCCTACAGTAGCATCAGGATGGATGGTCACAGGATCATAGATCATTCCGTTCTCCGCCCTCTTCACTCGACGCACCTGGTTCATCTGCTCCTCGATGGTCATGTTCTTGTGAATCACACCGATACCGCCGGCACGAGCCATTGCGATGGCAAGTTCAGCCTCGGTAACAGTATCCATAGCAGCGGAAACGATAGGAGTCTGGAGAGTGATGTCTCTCGAAAACTTTGTCGATACATCTACAGTTCTGGGCAAAACCTCAGAATGTGCAGGAATCAGCAAAACGTCGTCGAAGGTCAATCCTTCAATGATAGGTGAGTTAGTAAATGTCTGCATCGCTAAATAAAATTTGGCAAATGTAATAATTTTTTCTGACATAATCAGTCCTATGGTCTGGATATATTTATTTTCCGCGCTGACTTCAAGTCAGTTTCCTTGCAGCAGGATTATCTGAAATCGTTCATTGACCGAACGCCGGCGTTTCGATTAGCAACGTAAATCATTTATAATCAACCGATTGCTGCATAACCCTGCTGTCCCCGCCATGCAGGGTTATAGCGTATATCACTAATTGTCAGGCGGTTGCATTGCTCTCAAGCATAGAAACTTCTCGATCTGTCTCATGGAAGCGGACGTCTTTTGACGCAACTGCTGGGCGATTTCCAGCTTCATCGCTGGTGGAAGGATGGTGACTCTCCTGACCGGCACTATCTGACACTCATTTCTTACAACTCTGATCATATCACGATAAACACTGTCTGGTTCCGGATGATACATCTCACGGATATCATGATCTGCACCGGATGTTGACTTCATGGCATGGAACATATCCTCACAGCTTTCATAAAACGACAAAAGAGTCTTGGTGTCAAATGGCCAATACTGTCTGATGATATAATCCGTAAGATAGTCCTTTTCATCATTGTCCAGACGCGCAAACATACGTCCAAGCTGAGCATATGTCAGATATTCATTCTTTCTCCTGCTGCTTCTGACTTCCTGCATGACTTTTCTTAACCTGTTGCTGCACAGATTCATAGGGACGGCTTTGGAAAAGGGATTTGCATTGCATATATAAGCCAGGAAATCCCATCTGTACTCCGGTGCATTGCCGCATAACTGCTTTTCGACCGGGTTGTTGCCGATATAGACTATTGTCGAGCGTATCTTCTTGCCGCCTTTCTTTGGTGCACTTCCAAAGCTCTTGTGGAACAAAGGTCCATGTCTGCCCAGACTATGATTATATTCCAGAGCATATTGAGAAGAATAATGCCGGACAAATGAGCTTATCTGCTCCAATGATTCAGCCGACAGCAAAACATGAATGTGATCAATCATCAGGCATAGCTCCAGTACGCACACATCGTATAGCCGGGATATTACAGAAAAGATTGTAAAGAAGACTATGAAATCTTCACGATCATAAAAAATATTGAATCCAGACACCGTTCTCTGATAGATGTGCATACATTCGCCTGAAAAGAACTTCCTTTTTCTATACTTCATACAACTCTTCTTTTTGCAGTGCAACACAACTTACTACCCCTCAAGCAGTTAGCTCACAACCCTGCTGTCCCAGCCATGCAGGGTTATACGATAACTGTTTGAAAATAAGCAGAATACGTTGCACAGTTTGGTATTCTGCTCACATGGCGAATGTAGAGCACATAAGTGACAACGTGTTTAAGAAAAAGAAAAATGTGACGAATTTATTTTTAAAATTGAGGATGAATTGAAAAAATACTCTATTTTATAAGTTCCCGAATCGATTGTTGCAAAGAACACTTGATACAGCCCCTTCCTCAAAGCAGCGCAATCTATTGACAGACAGTAACTTAACGGAAAACCCTGCATGGCGAGAACAGCAGGGTTTCATCAAAAGTCACTAAAAATCAGAGAATTACATTGCTCTAAACAACCGGGATTTTCACTTGAGAGTTATTGACAGAAGAATCAGCAGAGCCGTCCCTGCCAGGTCTGGCGTTCCTCAAGGCGCTTTTCGAGGAGACGGAGGAGCTCGACGTTGCGGATGAGGCCCCACGGGGTTTCGTTCACGAAGCGCGGCGGAACTTCACCGACAAAACGCTCGATGAAGAGATTCGGACGCAGGCGCTCCAGCATATCGACGAAGAAATCCAGATATCCTTCAAGAGAAAATCGTTCGAAATCCTGCGGCTTTTCGGCATATTCCTGCTCCATGCGCGTGCCTTTGACGATCTGCAGCTGATGGAACTTCACCGACCTCAACGGAAGATCGTTGATGAGAGCACACGAATCCAGCATCATCTGACGCGTTTCCCCTGGAAGACCGAGAATGAAATGGGCACCGACGTCTATGCCGCGTGACGCGGTCATATGGATGGCGCGACGGGCGGTTTCATAATCATGGCCGCGGTTGATGCGGAGGAGGGTCGCGTCGAAGCATGATTCAATACCATATTCGACAATCACTATCGGAGCGGTGCGGAGAGACTCCGATGAATCCACCATGCCATTCCCTTCAGCAGTCCGACATTCAGAGGACGATCCTGCCAGCTGACGACTCCATCCCGGAAGCACTTTCCCTGCTGCCAGATCAGCCAGATAATCAAGCTTTTCCTCATCCACGCAATCGGGACGTGTACCTATGACTATGCCCACGACAGACGGATGCATCAGCGCTTCTTCGTACAGCTGACGCAGACGCTCCAACGGCGCATATGTATTTGAAAATGACTGGAAATAAGCGAGATAGTGTTCGGTAGTGCGATAGCGTACCTTATGGAACTCAATGCCCTCGTCCATCTGCTGATGAAGGCTCTTTCCGGCCGTACTGTACGACGGATGAAAGGCCGCATTATCGCAATATGTACACCCTCCGCGACCGACTTTTCCGTCACGGTTCGGACATGTGAAGCCCGCGTCAAGCACGATCTTCTGAAGGCGCTCGCCGTATTTCCGCTTGAAATATCCGACAAACGAATTGTATCTTTTCCCGTCGGGGAAACCGTATGATTCAAACTGTTCCTGCATGGATGCGAAAGTCAATATTCATTCCACGAAGATATTTCCTCCATAGGCTTGCGTACCTTGTTTCGTGTCGGAGCCGCAGGGTAACCCAATGAGATTATCAGCGGAATACGCTTCCCACGCGGCACATTCAGTAGCTTCGCGATACGTTTCTCGTCGAACCAGCCCATGATGCATGTACCGAGCCCGAGTTCCGCAGCCTGAAGGCAGAAATGCTCAACCGCCATACCCATGTCCAGCATGCAATAATCCTTGTTCTTCACAAGACTTCCCAGTTTTGCACTCGCATTCATCTTCTCCAGAACCACCGCAACAATCACCGGCACACCGTGGGTGAACTTGTTCATTCCCAGACCTTCAGCCGCATCTGCCATCTCTGCCAACTTCTCCTTATCATCCACAACCACAAACTTCCACGGCTGCGCATTGCATGCCGAAGGAGACAATCTCGCCGCCTCCAGACATTTGATGACATCCTCTTTCGCAACCGGATCCGGAAGATATTTCCTGTCGCTCTGCCTTTTCAAAATAAGCTCTTCGAAATTCATGTTGATGTTCTTTGTATGCAAAGATAGCAAAAATCATTCAGCTTGACGAGTGCAACGTATTTTATTGATGTTCAGGCGATTAAACACTAACCCTGCATGGCTGGGACAGCAGGGTTTGGCAACAACCATCTGATTATCAGGACATTAAATTGCTCTGACCAGACAGTCAAGATGTAAATATTCCAGAAACCGCGGATGTTTTTCATGATATGATGAAAGAAATTATCTATTTTTGTCAGAAAGAAAGATTCCGAAAACGGTGTTGAGCGGCTGGCTGTTCATGAGCTTAGCGGGGAGAGGTAGCAAGGGAGCAACGCAAGTCGCTGAGACTCAAAGGAATACACCCAAACCCCGCATGGCGGGGACAGCAGGGTTATACGGTAAGTCATTGATTATAAGGAACATATATTGCACTCTGGCATGAGAAGGTTTATTTACATTTTAACAGCATTGTTTCTGGCTGCACCAATCGGAGCAGAAGCGGAAAACGGCAGAAGGATGGCGGTGGTGGAGCTGTCAACGATATATATGAGGCAGAAGCCGGATTATGAGTCGGCGCTCGAGACGCAGGAGCTGATGGGAACCGTCGTGGAGATTGTCGGCGAAGAGGGATACTGGAGGGAGATCATCTCTCCGCAGCCATATCGCGCATGGGCGACCGAGAAAGGACTCGTGGAGATGAGCGAGAAGGAGCTGAAGGCATATATGGAGGCTCCGAAGGTGATCTTCACCGGGCTATACGGACATATATATATGGAGCCGTCGTACAAGGCTGCAACGTTGTGCGACCTGGTGGGTGGTGACATTCTAAGGCCGGCAGCACAACAGCGGGAGAGGACATCAGCACTTGAAGAAGGAGATGGCAGGATGCATGAAATCAGGCTCAGAGGCAGATGGACAGAGGTCATGCTTCCGTCGGGGCGCACGGGATATGTGCCGACAAAGGAACTGAAGCCGCATAAGGGATTCATTTCCATAGCGCAGGGCGAGGGCTCGGCTGAAAGCATATCTGACGAGACCATGGAGGCTATAATCGCTGAAGCTGAAAAACTGCTCGGAGTGCCGTATCTATGGGGAGGCATGTCGGCAAAAGGGGTGGACTGCAGCGGCCTCGTACGCATAAGCCACATAATGAACGGCATCCTGCTGCCTCGAAACGCATCCCAGCAGATAAACTGCGGAGACAGGGTGGATATGGATCCGGACATCAGGTATTGGGATGAGGCAAACCGCGCCGATGCAGAAGGAAGATTTTACGATGATTTCATCAGGGAGATGTCACGAAGAATCGAGAACCTGGAACGCGGCGATCTGGTGTTCTTCGGGACACCGGCAACCCGGCAGGGCGGAAAACCGCGGGTATCGCACGTCGGCATATATATAGGTAACGGTCACATGATACATTCATCACATATGGTACGCGTCAACTCGCTGATCCCGGGCGATGCAGACTACTATGAAAATGCATGGAAACTGCTGGCTGCTGTAAGATTATAAGACGCTGACGTTTTAAAAAAAAGAAAAACTTATAAAAAAGAGAAAAATGTGACGAAATTCCTTTAGATTTTTCTCTTTTTTAAATTGTTTCCATCAGAAAATCCGTATATTGGCGGGGAATGACAGGGGGAGTTGAATAGTTTTTTAGGGGGCATAATGCCTTATTATCAACCATTCAACAAAATTAGATCATGAGTGAAAAATCTAAAAAGACCCCTGCGGGCAAGCTCGTCGAAATTGACGGCATCACTTACCATCTGATTGATGGAAAGTTGTACAGGTATGCAGACCTGACATTTGACAAAGGATTCAAGATCGTTCTCGGACGTATCGGAAGCGAGGATGTACTGAGGCATCTCCTGAACAGGTTGTTAGGAACATGCATTGTTCATCTGGAATACAGAAACACCGAGCATCCGGGCATGACAGAAGAAGAGCGTTCATCACGGTTCGATGTCTATTGTGAGGATGAGACTGGAAGGTGTTTTCAAGTGGAGATGCAGAACTGGAGCCAGAAACATTTTTACAAAAGGGCGGTTTACTATTCTTCACTGGTACTGATGGATCAGGCAGCAAAGGCTCAGAAAGAGTTCAGAGAAACTGTCGGCAAAGTAAGCGGAAACGGGTGGGACTATAATTTCCAGCCCCTATATGTCGTAAGCTTCCTGAATTTCAGCAACTGGACATCAAACACCGAACAGTCTAAAAGAAGGAATCCATACATATCGACATACCGATATATGGATATAGAGACAAAAGAAGAACTGGGGAACAGTACAAATCTGGTATTCATTGACCTTCACAGCTTCAAGAAGAAGGAAGAAGAGTGCAAGAGTCTTGAAGACATATGGATGTACAGCATAAAGAACATGCACAAACTTCTTGTTTGCCCGGAAAATGTCAGAGGTACAGAGATTGAAGAATTATATCTCAAGTCTGAGCTTGCAAAAATGACAGTCGAACAACGTAAAACATACGAGGAAGGGATTATGACACGTAATGACATTCTTAACAGTATCGCAGAACAGGTGGCAGATGCAAGAGCTGAAGCCAAGAAAATCGGAATAGCTGAAGGACTGGCAGAGGGCAGAGCGGAAGGAAAAGCCGAAGGAAGAGCCGAAGTAAGGGCCGAGATTATCAGACTGATGCATTCAAAAGGCATGAGCGCAGAGCAGATCAGCGAACTGCTCGAAACCGACAGTGCTGAGATCGAGAGGATTATCGGGAATGAAGGCAGGTAACCGGTGTCTTCTGTCATCGGCCTTATAAGTCAGGACATATAGATTATCCGGCAGCAAACGGTGTCTCGCGGAGTACAACCCCTGATGGGATCAACTCCCGGCTCGTTTCGCTGCCGGATAATTTATCGGAAGTATATTGAATTATTGGTTTATAGTATTGGAATGCGATGTTGTCCAATAATTAATATCGGAAACAAATGTCATCATTCCACCAAGAACTTTATCACCTGGCTCCCAGACGAATCCCATAGGATAAGCCACCCAAGCATACTCACCTGCTGTACTTGGGAACACCTGAGATCCTCCTGCAGTAACAATGTTGATTTTTACAGCAAATGGTTCATACCACCCCGAAACTGGTTCATTTGCATGAAATCGTCGGTTTTAGTGCTGATTTTACCCCCCCCACCAATTGTTTTTTAACAAATTGGTTTTACCTTTGTATTTGCTGTCTTTAATTGAGAGCTATACTCTTTCGTGAAGACAGCATTATTCGAAGGTTCGGACGACGGAACTTGATGTGTGTGTAAATATGTTTTTATCGATCTTCCCTGGTTATACCTGCCGGAATTGTTGTGCATCCACATTGAAAAAATTGTCCGTTAAAAAAGGCGAAATACGGGATGAAACGGTTATTAATGTGTGTATTTACGATTGTATGTGCTCTTTCTGCTAATGCAGAAGGTGAACCCGGTCGTCACATTGCAGATTCCGCAAAATCCCACGTAAAGTCTGAAGAGCCTCTTAAGGAAAACTTCGCCATACATTTGCGCGTCAATGAGACCGTTGTTGACGAGGACTATATGGGCAACAAAGAGCAGATCCACAAGATAAAGCACTATCTGGTCAATTCTCCGCGCGTTGACAGCATAACAATCTATGCATGGTCATCTCCCGACGGGCTTTACAACAAGAACAGGTCTTTATCACGCAAGAGGGCAAGCTCGGCTAAGAGACTTCTCCTTCAGCATTCTCCAGACAGCGCCAAGCTGAATTCAGGAAAGATCAAGATAAGCCCTATCGCGGAAAACTGGGAGGGACTCACCACACTTGTCAAAGAAGGCTATAGCCGAAAAGACCGTGAAAAGGTATTGGCAATTCTCGGTGACGACACTATGGGAAGCGACAACAAGAAACGCGAGCTCAAGAAATTAGACAAAGGCCGCACATGGAAGTATCTGGCAGACAATTATCTGCCTCAGCTACGAGCAGCTACATGGGTATGCGTTTGGGCAGAAGTGATTCAGGGCATGCCGGAAGTGGCGGCAGTCATGCAGGACAGTCTGGAACAGCCGTACATCGGCCTGGCTCCCCTGCCTCCATATGACTACAAGCCGGTGCTTCCTCAGGAAGAATCGCGTACGATCGCGGCCGTCAAGACCAATCTTCTTTATGACGCGGTGACTGCTGTCAATTTTGCTGTTGAGGTGCCGATAGGCGAACGTTGGTCGATTGTTGCAGAAGATGTATTTCCATGGTGGTCATGGGGACCGAACCGCAACAAATATGCATTCCAGATGATTGAAATCGGCATAGAGCCGAGGTATTGGTTCTATAAAAAAGAAGATGCCGATGTGTTGGAAGGACATTTTGTAGGTGTCTATGGAATGTCAGCCAAGTATGATTTCCAATGGGACAGAAGCCTCTGCTATCAAGGTGAATACTGGTCAACTGGTGTGACTTACGGATATAGCCTTCCCGTCAAGGAATGGCTCAAATTGGAGTTCTCGGCATCAGTCGGCTTCATGCGTAGCAATTACCGCCATTACCAGCCTTCTCCAGAATACGAAAACCTGTATCTGGATGAATATCAGGTCGGTGTGCTGAGCTATTTCGGGCCTACAAAGGTCAACGTGTCGATGGTAATTCCTTTGAAGTTTGACACACAGAAAGTTATGCATTAGGTAAAAAGTTGGTTCAAATGAAGCATTTGAGACTCATATTGTTATTGGTTGTCCTTCCGTTGGCTTTTGCCTGCGAGAGGAGGCCTTTGGTGAGTCCTGACTTCAAGACCCGCATAGATGTAGAGGTGACTATCGAAGCCATCGCCAATGTGACCTGCGATGTCTATAATGACAAGATTCCGCCTCAGAAGATCGAACCGGAAGTTCTGCGCGTGATGTTCTTCGGCATGGAGGATGACAAGATGCTTGGAGAATCGTTCATTTCCAACAGGGCTACGGTCGATTCGATGACAACAGTGATTTCAGGAAGCCTTTCCATCCTGCCTGGCGACTACCGCATCCTGATATATGGATTCGGCACAGAAACATCCTTGGTAGATTCTTATGATTCATGGAACAACAGCAAGGTTTACACAAACTCCATTTCAGAAGAGGCGCTGAAAGCACTGTCACTGAAGGCTCCTGCAGGATCGCAGGCCATTCATTATCAGCCCGATCATATGATTGTAGCGCGAAGTGAACATGAGAACATCCCATGGCATTCCGGATCACACGTGATTCATGCAGAAGCAAAGTCGGTAGTGGAATCGTACTATCTTCAGGTAATGGTGGAAGGTCTGGAATATGTTTCTTCGGCAAGAGCGGTTCTTTCATCAATGAGCCCGAATGTCGCAATGGTAACTGCTGAACCGGGCATGGACAATCCTGTCTCGATCTACATACCTCTGGAAAAAAGTGACGACAAGGGAGTGCCGGTCGTATGCAACGTGTTCAATACTTTCGGAAGGATTCCAGACAGCAGCAACAGACTGGAAGTCACATTCGACATCAAGACTGTTGACGGCAGGACGATTACGAAAGAATTCGAGATATCGGATCTTTTCCTGAGTCAGGAATGCATTGAGCATCATTGGCTTCTTGTCGAGGAGACCATTGTGGTTCCTCCCCCTGATCCGGGACCGGGCAGCGGAAGCGGTGGTTTTGACCCAAGCGTAAGCGACTGGGAAAAGGAAGAACATGAAATAGAAATGTAAACAACTTAAATATAAAACAATTAACCTTTTTATTATGAAAAGATTTTTTCTTGCAGCTTTAGCAATCGCAGCGATTGCATCCTGCGCAAAGAATGAGGTGGTTTCTGTACCGGAGCAGTCAGAAATCACATTCCAGACAGTTGTCTGACCAGCGACCAAGGCGTTAGGAACCGGAGAAGTACAATTTAGCACAGGTAATAAATTCTATGCTTATGCATTCTTCCTTCCAAAGGGCAATACATGGGCAACGAATTATAATTCTTCAGAAAAATATATCAACAATTCCCTCGTTGGATATACTGATAATGAGTGGAAGGCTTCGCAGACCTACTATTGGCCAAAGCAAGGTAGCCTTACATTCTTTGCTTGGACAGACAATACCAATGCCCCTTTAGTAGCAGGTTCTACTGCAGCTATTATTTGCGAAGCAGACAAAGGTATGCAGTTCCTTAACTATGACGTCACTTCAAACCCTAACAAGGATATGATGGTTGCAGAAATGGCGGAAAATATGATCGAGAACCAGGACACTTATTTGAAAACAGGTGTTCCAACTCTTTTCAACCACGTTCTTTCACAGATACAGTTCAAGATAAAGACAAAGGAAGACTATTCAGCTTCAGCAACATTTGCTCTTAAGTCTCTTACTATGAAGAATGTATATGCAGAAGGAGACTATACTCAGGGTTCTCCTACAGCCTTTGATGTTGCAAATATCTGGGACGGATATGCTAAAACAACAGATCTTTCGGTTTATACAAATGCCGGTTTTCCTGTTACTAATACTTCAGATGCTAATGCACTGACTCCAGCTGCCAACGACTACTATATCATGCTTCCTCAGGAATTCACAGACGATACTCCTAAGCTGGAGATTGTGTATACAATTACAACAAATTATACTGGACTAGAAGTGGTTGAGACGGTAACAGAAGAGGTAAAACTTCAGACAGTTTATGACGCTTGGATACCAGGAAAGACTCACGTGCTTACAATCACTTTGGCGATGGACGAGATTCTTTGGGATCCTGCTACTGTTGATTGGGTAGAATATAATACTCCAACAGCTTCGCTCTAGTAACTTACAACTTCTCAGAGCCTGACCGCTCTGAGGGGTTCCAAACAAAACCAACATGAAACATCTGTCATACATACTGGGAGTCGTTGCGATGCTGTCTCTGATGCCGTCTTGCGCAAAGATCGAGCGGAAAGACGACGGTGTTGAAGACATGCAGATATGCTATGATGTGATCCAGGACAGGTCTGCCGTTACAAAGGCGGCGGGTGTCTATCCGACAGGAGAGAGCTTTGCATCATATGCATGGTATCTTCCTGACGGCATGGATTGGAACAGCTATAGGGCTTATGCAGAACTGTATATAGACAAGGCTGAGATTTCATATAACAGTTCAAGGAACAGCTGGTACGACCAGACAAGGACATACTACTGGCCTAACACAGGTTCATTGACATTCTTCTCAATAAGCCCGGCAAGCGTAGCCGAGTCGGCTGAACTTACCAAAGACGACGGATTCTTGATTTCTTCATGGGATGTCGCTGCCAATCAGGATAAAGACATAATGGTAGCAGATATCCAGACAGACAAGAATGCTAACGAAACGGTGGGATCATTTACGGGAGTGCCGACCATTTTCCGCCATAAACTCGCCATGATTGAGGGCTTCACGTTCAATACATTCAAGGACTATGCTCCGGGAAAATCAGGAGATACATATAAAGACGACGACAAGAGATTCTTTATCCAGAGCATCAAGGTCAACAATCTGAAGCAGGAAGGACAATTCGTGAGCGGTAATGCTCCCAGCTCTACCAGCATCGGACAATGGCAGGTTTCAGGAACATCTGCTGAGACAGATTATACATGGTTTTCAGAATTCGAGGAAGTCGTATATAATTCTTCCGGATCAGAGCCAATACCAGCAAACAATCTCGGAGGAAAAACTTCTATCCTCGTGCTGCCTCAGACCTTCACGAATCCGGATGATGCAGATCTGGAGTATGAGCCTAATATAGAGATCACTTACGTAACATGGGAGTACACCAATGATTCCGGGGCATATAAATCTTACGAAACTACGGCTCGGGCATCACTTTACAGTATTCTGGCAAGTGTTGGAAACAGACTTGACATGAACAAGAAGATAACCTTCAATATCACGATAAACCTTAATTCCAATCTTATAATCTGGGCTCCGGATCAGAATGATTGGACTGATGACGATTTCAATATAAGTATTTAAGAAACAGGCCTGAATGAGGATAAACCTTCATATTTTATCAGTTATGACCTTAGGTGTGCTGACAATCGGCTGTGCTAAGATAGAGCATAGTCCGACTCCCTCTTCTCAGCATCTGATCGGTTATGAGGTGATTGAAGACAAACCTGCGTCGAAAGCGGCATTCCCTACTACTGAAAAATTCATGTCAACTGCTTACAAACTTGGAAGCGGTCTGTCTTGGGATGCGGACAAAGCGTACGCCACACAATATTTTGACTATCTTCAAGAGGAAGTCAGTTACGAAGATCTTTACTGGAAGACCGGTAAAGAATATTATTGGCCGTATGATGGCGGGTCACTTACATTCTTTTCATATACGCCTACATCTGTCGGGGCAACAATATCCACAGACGGAGTCAGCGTAACAGGATGGAATGTGGTCTCGGAACCTGGCAAGGTCATTCTTGTTGCAGATATAGCTAAGGACAAGACCAAGAATGAAAGTTATGCAGGTTTTTCAGGTGTTCCTACACTCTTCAGACATAAACTTTCAAAGGTATCGTTCCGGGTAGCAAAGTCTTCATTTGCAGAGGAAGGGGTAGATGTAAGTATAAAGTCCATAAAGATTGTTGACATCTATGTACAAGGCAACTATTCAAGGGGCGGATACAGTAATGATGCGTGGTCCGACTGGAGCGGATTAAGGGACGAGGATGATCCATACGTGGTCTATGACAGTGCAGGAGAAATGCTTGACAAGACTCCCGTACAGAAAGGAACGGACATGATCATGATCCCTCAGATGTTGAGTGCAGAGGGAGACCGTCATCCGAGAGTCCTTGTGGAATATACTACTGATGGAACAATAAAATCAGCAGAATGCTTTTTCGTAGAAAATTTCCGTTCCGGACAGTGGGCAAAGGGACAGCATTATACTTATACTATATATATAGGCGTTGGACAGTATCCGATAGAGTTTGATGGTGGAGTATCCGAGTGGGAGTCAAGCGATCTGGGATCGGTAACGGTGGATTAATGAAAAGGATTGCTACACATATATTGATGATAGTTGCGGCAGGCATCCTGTCGATCGGATGTGCATCCAATCATCTGAATGAAGTAAAACTTCCACGAGAATTTCATTTCAAGGTTGCAGTCAACCCTTGCACTAAAGCGGTGCAGGAAGATGATATATTGATGCATCCGGCCGATGTTCCATTCGGAGTATGGTCGTTAGAGGAGGGAGGATCCATCTATCTGGACAATGAGAAGGTCATATGTGCCGGAGAAGACAATTGGGTGCCTTTGGTAAACAGGATATGGGATGCAGACGTAGATGAAATGAGTTTTCTGGCTTACTCGCCTTATGGAAGAGCCTGTTATGATAAAGAACGCGGCATATGCATTCAGTCATATGACATAGAAGAAGACTATGACTTGATGTACAGCCATCCGCTGCTGCATCAGAAAAAGGACAGTTCACAGGAAATCATACATATAAGTCTTGACAGGGCTCTTGCCTTGGTAAAGCTAAGAGTAAGAGTGGCTGTACCTGATTATGTCAGGATTGTGGTGAAGAATGTATGTATCGACGGCATTATGGGGAAAGGTGATTTCCATTCCTTGCCAGAACCGGAATGGAATAATTTATCGGATGGCCGCAGTATATGCTTCTTTGAAGGGCACGAGGAGTTGAGCGGGGATATCATGCTGGCTTGCGAGGATCTGTATATGCTGCCTCAGGCGTCGGACCTCAAGATCAATCTGTTGTGTGATATAGGATCAGGTGAGTATGTGTTGAGGGATCAGGTGTTGAGTCAGGATTTCTATGTGAGCTGGAAACCAGGCAGGATTTCGTCATATATTGTGAAGATCGACGGAAATCTGGATATTGCTGTAGATAAGGATAAAGAATGATATGACAGGAAGATATATACATATATTATTGATTTCATTGCTGACAATGGCATCATGTCAGAAGCCTGATGGTCCGGATCAGAATGAAACTGCAGTACCATTGTCGTTCTCTGTTAGTGCAGAGGATGCCGTGGCTGCCAAAGCTGGAGCAGGCTCGGAAGTGACCAATAATTCGAATCTGACCGACAAGCCGTTCGGCATTTATGGAATATATACAGCGACAGAAAATGAAGATGAAGGAACGAATGTATTTCTTTCGTCATCGGCCATGGAAGTAAGACATGACGGAACTCAGTGGACTTATTCACCAACCGCATACTGGAATATAAATCAGTTCTATCGTTTCAGGGCATATCATCCTTATTCGGGGGATGCATTTATCGTAAATCCGTCTTCGAATACACATAGGCTGATGATAGAATATAAGATTGCTTCAGGACAGGAAGATCTTCTTGTGGGATTTAAATCAGTAGAGGCGAACGTGACCAATATCCGTACAAAGGTTCCTATCACTTTCAGACATGCCCTTTGCGCACTTCAGTTCAAGATTGCGTTCGAAAATTCAAATGATATTCCGGATGATTATACGGATGATATAACTAATTTCCATCTTCATGGAATCATACCGACAGGAACACTTGTTTACGGTCATGAGGAGGGTGATTATCATAGCGAAGAATTGAAGTGGATTGCTACTTACTATGATGCTGCGGATTATTATGAGTGGAGCGGTTTGAAGACTTTCGGAAAATATGACGAAAGCAATGCCGTCACAATATTCGACGGAGCGGAAGGTATTGTATTCGCCATACCTCAGACGATCAGCAGCACTCCGGAAAAGTTAACATCGGTTCATTTCAAGACAAGCAGAGGAGGTGCAGCTGATCACCAAGCGATTCTCCCGTCAACGACTTGGGAGCCAGGAAAGATATATACATATACATTCTTGATTAAGAAGTCTGATATAGAGGTGTGGTTAAGTATCAAGGATTGGAATGAAATTCAGTCCAACGAGAACATATACATATAAGATGAAGTCTATTCAAACCATATTTTCATTGATTGTTTCTGTACTGCTGACCTGCGGTTGCGGACGCGAGCTGCCATTCGACGATCCTCAGAAGGGAAATGGCAAGGAATCGATATGCATTTCATTGAACACTTCAAATATAGCGGAGACAAAGGCAGGTACAGCTAAAGATGGAGATGTAATGAACAATATCTACATATGGATTGCAGATGGTTCGGACAATATAAAATATTCAGGCAGTTATGCTGATGGCAGCTCGGAGGGATGCAGTTTTGAACTTGCTGATGACGGAAAGACCGCGACTGCTACGTTCACAAATGTGGAACGTGGTGATTATACTTTATATGTCATAGCCAACCTTCCTCCGGCCTCCTTGTCGAAACTGACTTCAAAAACAACAGCAGATAACGAGTTCAAGAATGCTGTTCTTCCCGATCTGGTTGCCAATAAACCTCCTTTTACAGATGCCGATGGAATGCCACTCTCGATGCGACAGTCCATACATGTCGGACCAGGAATGAATACCGTGGAGACGCACCTTGTGAGAGTGTGCGGAAGGATCAGGGTAACCGTCAGGAATATGACTACAGATAAAAACATCTTTATCCAGTCATTCCAGCTTACTGACAAGAATCCGTCCACAGGATATATATTCCATAAGGATGATCATGGAACACCCGCCGGAATTACTTTCGGCGCATTCGACAGTTATGAACTTACCGGTTCGCAGGCCACACGTTATATCGCACCGGGAGGAGAGGATACATATATCGACCAGTATCTTTATGAGACCGGACTTACCGGAATGGGCAAGCTTGGATTTGAGATTGTGGGGGGAATATATGAAGATGAAGTTACTGAAGCCAATCTGACAGAAGTTGTTGTTTCTACAACATACTCAGAAGGTTCTATAATTACTACAGGGCATGATACGGAGACACAATATCTGATAGTGAACGGCGGTGGTTTATATTACCTCTATGAAGATGGTACAACCCCGAAACTTGAATTTATGTCAGATGCAACTAAGTCAGTTTTGATTAGTTCAGGAAATAATAATGGAGTAAACATAAACAAGTATCTATGGACATTTACCTCAACAGGCAATACAAGTGGACTCAGGAACGTATCAGACGGAAGTTACATTGTAATAAACAATAACAGTGTAACTCTCTCTGCAGTTTCAAATACATTTAATGTTGATGTAAATGCTACTTCCGGTTTCAGATTCTTTTCGGGGGATTATTACATGTATTCAGATAGTGGAACTCTGGGTCAAAGCAAGAAGGATAACACCCAAAGCAACCGTTATTGGAAATTAATACCTGTGACAGAAACAAAGGTAACCGAGAAACAGCTTGATGGTGCTTTAAATAACTTCAGCAAGACTAATGAATCTATCACATACATCGACCAATATGGACTACCGGTCACATTGGAGCACATCTGCAGAAATGATGACATCAATGTAGTGATAAACGTATTCTACAGTCCTGAGTCAGGAGTTCTTTACTTCAGAGTCGAAGATTGGACGGATGTCAGCAATAATACAACATTCGATTAAAGAAAAACGGTATGAAACAACATATATTTAATCTCATTCTGCTTGTATGCAGTCTTGCAATCGGATTGTCTTCGTGCATGAGAGAAGATGTTCCGAAGGGAGATGGTCTGTCTGAAGGTGAAGGATGGCTGTATATTCCTTTCAATGCATCTGAAAATATTGAAGTCCATACTAAGGCAACTCTCGATTACAGTTACGAAAATACGATCCGCAACATATATGTATTCATATTTGACGCCAGCGGCAACAAGATTTACGGCAACTGGCTGACAGTGGATGATCTGCTTCCTGATGAAGATGCTGTACGAGCATCTTCAGAAGACAGCTGGTGGGTGGTCAACAGTTCAACAGACGGAGAAAAAACTAAAGGAGGACTGAAGGTCAAGGGCTCTGCAGGAACTGGTTTCAAGGTTTATCTTATGACAAATCTTGATGCCGACATGGTAAAGCTTTCATCGGATCTTCTTGCCCACAACATCAGTAATGAGCAGGACCTGAAGGATTTCAAGGTATATATGAATGTGGAGAGTGTAAACCGTAACGGTCAGTTCCCTATGATCGGAATGATTGGCAATGTTACCATTGAGGAAGGAAGTACAGCGAATATGAATGATACATCTGACGCCAAGGTACTGAAACTGGAAAGATTGGATGCAAAGATCCGCTTCGTGTTCAAGACAGGAAACCGTGAGGATGAAAATGGACAGGTGATCAAGTCATTTACTGCAAAGCAGTGGCGTGTAATCAATGTACCGACTACCTCTTTTGCTGTTCCGAGAACTGATGATTCGAGGGAAGTTGATCCTGAAGATGTTGATTATCTTGCGAATGCACCGTTCTTCTTCGATACTCCATGGCGAAATTTCGAGGATTTTCCGGATGAGACACAATCTGGATTTTCGTTCTATATGCTGGAAAACAGACTTACTCCGAAGAATTCATCATTCACTTCATATAATGATAGAAGCCGTCAGGTAAAGAACAGTTCCGGACTTAATGAAAACGTTACTGTAGAATATGTCAATTCCCTTGGAAAGACTATTGAAAAGAATTTCAGAAAGTTTAAGAACGCAAATGATTTCTCCACTTATGTTCTTGTATCCGGACGAGTAGATATGGATCTTATCAATGATGACGCAGGACAGACATTGGGTGCTGACGTACAGTATCTGATTCATCTTGGTAATTGGAGCATGGATGCATCTGGCACACATTGGGATGATGATGTGTATTCGAATATTGCTAATTATGACACCGAAAGAAATCACAGCTACACTTATACCGTCACCATCAATTCTGTCAACAATATCCGCGTAGAAGTGGAGTCCAGCAGAGATTCAGCACCGGGAGATATAGAAAACCAGCCGGGGGCTTCCGGTGAGGTTGTGATTGCAAAGGAGGAGATCGCTCTTTGTGATGCCCACTATGTGTCGAAAACAATGACCTTTCATGCCGGCAACTTCATCATGCAGCAAAACGACGGTTCTTTTATTTCAACTGCTGACAGACTTACCTGGAAGGTGAAGACGCCATTCGGCGAGGGTGCTCCAATCATAGAAAATGGAGTGGATATTGCCGACCACCTTGATTACAAATGGGCGGTATTCCGTTTGAACAAGCAGGATGTAGGTGGCTCATATTATTCAGACAAACGAAGGAAATTCACTGAGCGAGTATTCGAGTCCAAGGTCGTCATACAGGACAACAAGGAAGATGACGGCTCCGATGGTTTACGCGGCTTTCACAATGACGGTTGCATGGATATCATCGCTCTTGTCAAGTATATCAAAGAACAGGCACAGCTATATGTCGATTATCAGAATGAACTGAGAACAAATTCTGGAGCTGTCAACAGAAGTGACTTTGATAATGGTAAGATTGATGGAGAAGATGATCCTCTCGGGCCAAAGATATGTATGACGGTGTTTGTCAATGAATATTATTACGAAGAGCATCCGATAACTCATCAGAAAGACCCTGTTCTCTGGAAGAGATTCGTAAATCAGAACGACAGGACAATGCACATTCTATGTGATTCCAATTCCAGCACGGATATGGAGTCAACCGCGACAGGTTCTGTGATTACTATCCAGCAGAAGGCCATCAAGACCATATATAATACAAGTCTTGATTATGATGTATTGCAGACTGCTTGGGGTACAGAGTCGGTGCAGGAGTATGAGAATGGAATTACTCATTATAATAAAACAACAAACAACTATTATGACAGTAATAAAAATACAGACCAGGAGAATGGAAGGGCAAATTCGGTCTTTGAATGGGGCATCGCTCCTGACGGCGTTGATGTGAATACAATTGACGATATCAAAGCCGATCAAGAATGGAGTACTTATCTTGATTTTGAGGTCGATAATGAAACTCCTGAGATGGCAGATGAATACAAGGCATTGAGATATATATGCATGTCTCGTAACAGGGATAACAATGGAGATGGAAAAATAACGAAAGATGAAGTGAGATGGTATACTGCATCCATCAGACAACTTAATGGTCTTTTTGTGGGTAACGGCCTGTTGGATCCGACTTCAAGACTTTACAACAGAAGTGCTGCAGACCAGACCGATATTCTGCTATGGAAACAGATTGTGGTATCCAGCACTCATAACCATAAAAACGAATCAGGGACCGGTCCTGTATCTTTATGGGCTCATGAAGGTCTGTCGACCTCAACTTACAAAGAAGCCGTAGAATGGAGTGAACTTCCCAAATACAGCGTAAGGTGCGTCAGGAATCTGGGTATAGATAAGGATGCACCTATCAGCAAAATTCCTCAGAATTTCATTGAACATGAAGAACTGGAAGATCCGGTTTCCGGTAATACATACCATGTATTTACATGTACACATTTGAATTATTCATCACTTCGGGATTATAATTCCGGAGAACTGACATATGGTGATGAAAGATCCCCGCAGAATCAGTTGTACAAGAAATTTGAGACATGTCCTACACAAATCAATCATGGATACCTGACATTTACAGAATTCAATGAAAAAATCGAAAGCAATAACAAATCATCTGTCCAGGCCGGAATATGCCCGCCAGGATATAGAGTGCCTAGTCAGATTGAAATGACCATGATGAATCTGTACAATGCTGATGGTAATTTCACGCAGCATACAAGAACATATTGGTCATTCGGAAGCCTTGGAACAAACAAACAGAGTAATGCTGGTTTTTCTCTGCTTGACAATGGTAATATGACAGTAGGTGCAGATGGAGCATATTCAGTCCGCTGCGTACGTGATATCCGAGTGGAATAAGAAAGTTGCATTGTTTAAATATATTTTACTACCTTTGCCTACGTTATAACAAATTAAATACGTATTTACTATGAACCTTAGAGTTTTTAAGAAAGACATCGAGTATTTCGTTGGTGAATTCATTGATGATTGCGCTCTTTTCGTTGCGCTCAACCCACACAAGGATGCTGACGAGATTGCACAGATAATCGACGAGGCTGTGGACCTTTACAACGACCTCAAGCAGCGCTCAAACCATCCTGAGGGAAACAAGAGGGCTTTCTACAATGGTCTTACAAAGGAGATGTTCGAGAAGCTCGACACTCTCTGCGAGAAGCTCAGCGCAGTGGTTTCAAAGCAGGCGTAATCGTCTCAAGATTCGATGTCTCGAATTTTCGGGATGTCATTTAGAAACAGATTCAGAACCGGTTTCAGACTACCTGAGGCCGGTTTTTGTTTTCAGACGGGGCTGAGATTGAGAGATTTTTGAGGAGTTTCCTGACGCTCCGTTGTTCGTAATGGTTCATGCCTCGATGGTTCATGTCCCGTTGAGCGGGGAATTCCGCATTCGAGACGCTCACCCGCTCATCGGTGTCCATTTCATACCCGTTGAGCGGGGAATTCCGCATTCGAGACGCTCACCCGCTCAATGGCACCAAAAGTCCACCCGTTGAGCGAAGAATTCCCCAGCCCAAACTTCTAACCGCTCATCAGGACCAAGTCCCCATCCCCACCCTTTGAGCGGAAATCTATTCATTCAAGACTTCCAGCCACTCAACGGTGTCAATTTCATACTCGTTGAGCGAAGAATTCCGCATTCAAGACGCTCATCCGCTCAACGGAACCAAAACTCACCCTTTGAGCGGCGGGAAAGGATTTAGCACAATTTTTTCCGCTCAACGGGTATAAAGATTTGGATATAAGCATCTGATTTATAACCTTTGCAACAGACTTCTGATTCCACTTGAGGGTCTGGGTGGAGGGTGAGGAGTGAGTTTGAGTTGCAGACCCGAGTGTCTAAAGATTGAGGAGAAGGATGAGGACAGAAGATCAAAATGGATTCTTCCATGTATGTACAAACGGTACAGTTCTGCCATGGATGTTTAAAGACAATGAAGATTTCATCTTCGGCATCACCCGTATCGGTATATGCTGCTTGCTGACAGACATATCCGTATTGGTTTATACGTTAATGGACAATCATGCCCATTTTCTTCTTTATGGAACAAAAAAGAACTGCCGGAAATTCATCAATAAATATAAACTTCTGACCGGCAAGTGGGTGTCACACAAATATGGAATATCCAAATATCTGAAACGACTTCCTGTGTCAATCATACCGTTAAAGACAGAAGAAGATATTCTTGAGGCTGCGGTTTACATTGACAGGAATGCAATCATGGCTGGTTTTACCGGAATGCCTTATGAATATCCATGGAGTTCTTGCAGTCTGATGTTCAGGAAATCAGCAGACAAGTCTTGCAGATGGAATATAATCAAGGACTTCACAAGAAATGAGCTTCGAGGACTTCTCAAAAGTAGAGTCAAGTTTCCGGAAGACTGGTCATTCGATGATAATGGAATGTTGAATCCTCTGTGTTTTACTGACATAAACAGAATTGAACGGATTTTCAAGAGTCCGGCCAGATACCTGTTTTACCTTGTAAAGAAACTGGAAGGAAAGATCAATCAGACGTTAGAGGAGCATGATAGGCCATTTGTTTCCGACAAGGATCTTAGGGATATCGCCTCAGATATGGCTGTTCAGACCTATGGATCAAAAGACATCAGAACCTTGAATGTCAAGTCTCGTCTGATAATTGCCAGAAAGCTTAAAAATGATTATGCTTCTTCGACCAAACAATTATCCAGGGTGTTGAATCTCGATGCTTCAATCTTGAAAGATTTCATTTAAGGAAGCCTGATTTATATCCACAGAGCTGAATCTATCAGGTTACCGTTTGTCCGTTGAGCGGAGATCTTGCCAGCAGGGATTTGCACCCGCTCAATGGTGCAAAGCTCTCACCCGTTGAGCGGAGGGAAGGATCTCGCACTAATTTTTGCGGCCAACGGGACAAACCTGAAAACGTTGAGCGGAGATCTTGCCAGCAGGGACTTGCACCCGCTCAATGGCGCAAAGATCCAACCCGTTGAGCGGAGGGAAGGACCTCGCACTGAATTTTGCGGCCAACGGGACAAACCTGGAAACGTTGAGCGGAGATCTTGCCAGCAGGGACTTGCACCCGCTCAATGGCGCAAAGTTCCCACCAGTTGAGCGGAGGGAAGGATCTCGCACTGAATTTTGCGGCCAACGGGACAAACCTGGAAACGTTGAGCGGAGATCTTGCCAGCAGGGACTTGCACACGCTCAATGGCGCAAAGTTCCCACCCGTTGAGCGGAGGGAAGGATCTCGCACTGAATTTTGCGGCCAACGGGACAAACCTGGAAACGTTGAGCGGAGATCTTGCCAGCAGGGACTTGCACCCGCTCAATGGTGCAAAGCTATCACCCGTTGAGCGGAGAATCCATCAATCGAGCCCCCGAGCCGCTCAATGGCATAGGTGATTAGTCCGGAAACTGGTGTTCCGGACGGACACCGCAGCCGGAATATACGCAATCCGGCTGCTACAGATCAAGCGCTGCGGGCGGCTCGACCAAAGGGCCGTCCTCGCGCTTGACTGTTGCCCGAAATCGTCCAGGTGCCCCCAAAAAAAACAGGCGGCAGACAGCCCGCACAACGCGTGCAAGACCATTCCGCCACCCAATCTGAATCATAACCCGGATCCAGGCAAGCCCCACGCTACCGGGATCCGATCCTGTTCCGAGCCTATTTCCCCGCCAGGTATTTCTCCCAGGCCCAGGCCGAAGCCAATGTGTCCTCCACAGAACGTTCCGCCTTCCAGCCGAGTTCCTCGTTTGCGAGACTGGTGTCAGCCCAGATGGCCACGACATCACCCGGACGGCGTGGAGCGAACTTATAGTTCAGTTTCAGGCCGTTGACCTTCTCGAAGGCAGTCACGAGCTCGTGTACCGAAACAGGACGACCTGTTCCGACATTGAAGATCTCATAGCCTTCCTTCATCCTGCCGTCTATCATTCTTGAGACAGCCGCCACATGAGCCTTGGCAAGATCCACGATGTCGATATAGTCACGGAGACATGTTCCGTCCTCGGTCGGATAGTCGTTGCCGAAGATGCTGAGGCACTCGCGCTTACCTATGGCTGTCTGAGTTATGAACGGTACGAGATTATTAGGCACACCGCGCGGAAGCTCTCCGATCAGTGCTGACGGATGGGCTCCTATAGGGTTGAAATAGCGGAGGGCGATTCCCTTCACCGGGCCCTGACCGCCGGCAGCAACTCCGGCATCGGAATCACCGGCACCGCCAAAGCCCGCTGTAGCCAGCACCACATCCCTGAGGATATCCTCGCACATCTGCTTTGTGTTTCCGTATGGAGAGGTAGCCGGCAGACGAGGAGTCTGTTCAGTCACAGGAAGATCCTCCGCCTCGCCATAAACAGTAGCCGATGATGAGAAGAGGACATTGCATCCTCCATGATTCTTTGCCGCCTCGAGAATATTGAGGAAAGAGACGAGGTTGTTCCTGTAGTACATGATAGGCTCGGCAACCGATTCACCGACTGCCTTGAAGGCCGCGAAATGAATGACAGCATCTATGCCCTGCTCATCGAACAACCGTGTAACAGCCTCATAATCACAGCAATCTATCTGATAAAAAGGTATATCATCACGACCGGTGATCTTCTTGACACCCTCAAAACATGTCATATCGCAGTTGGACATATTGTCCGCAACAACCACTTCATAGCCTGCCCCTATAAGCTCGACTGTAACATGGCTGCCGATATAGCCGGCACCGCCGGAAACAAGAACTCTCTTTGCCATTTTGACGAATTTTTAAATCATATCATACAAATATAGGCATATTTCCTCAATCCGATTACATGAAAATATATTAATTTTGCCGGAGTCAGACAAAACATCATGAAAAGAATACTCCTCTCAATACTTGCCGCAGCTGCGGTCTCATTCCCCGGAATATCGGCATCCGCCCAGACGTCATCACCAACAGAAAGCCTCCAGAAGGCCACTGAAGGCATTATTTCCGACCCCGCCCTCAAGGAAGCCGTCATAAGCATATCCGCCAGGAAGGGTGACGGAACCGTACTCGTTGACATCAATGCCGAAGACATGGTCATCCCCGCTTCAAACATGAAGCTGATCACGACAGGAGCCGCCATGTATGCATTCGGGCCGGATCACAGATTCGAGACATCGATAGGCTATGACGGTGAGATAAAGGACGGTGTTCTCGACGGAGACATATATATCATCGGAGGTGGAGACCCTACCATAGGTTCGAAGGATTCGATTGCAACGGCACTGGAGACGGTTTTCGGACAATGGGAGGAATTCATCCGTAATGCCGGAATCAGGCGCGTCAACGGCAGGATCATCGGTGACGGAAGATATTTCGACGGAATGGCGGAGCATCCTTCATGGATGTGGGAGGATATAGGAACATATTACGGTGCTGGAGCTACCGGGCTTATGTTTTACGAGAACATGCAGTCTTTCTCGGTAAGTGCCGGGGCGGCTGTCGGAGCACCCGTGAACATAAAACCGTCTTTCCCGGAAGCGCCGTGGATGGAATTCAGATATGCCTGCGAAACCGGGAAAGCCGGCACTGGAGATCAGCTTTACCTGTATGCCAGCGACCTTGCTCCTGTAGCCGAGGTCAGAGGTACATTCGCTGTCGATAGGGCTGCAAAGAGGATCGACTGCAGCAACAAGTTTCCGGAATATACCTGTGCAAGCTATTTCACGGACTATCTCAGATCTCATGGAATCCCTTGTTCCGGAGGCCCTGCCGATTTCCGTCTTTGCACAGGCCACACCCCGGCCGACAGTCTGACCACAATCGGTACTACCCGGTCCCCTTCCCTCGGAAGGATCATATTCGAGACCAATCATGCAAGCAACAATCTGTATGCGGAAACGCTTCTCAGGCATCTTGGAAGGTCTTTCAAGGGCAGTGCATGCTATGATTCGAGCTATGTTGCCCTCAGCGATGTACTCAAGAAGATGACGGTGGATCCTAAGGGAGCCAGCATAGCAGACGGAAGCGGTCTTTCGAGACAGAACAATATTTCAGCTGATTTCTTCTGCCGTTTCCTGGAAGCCATGATGTCATCTCCATGCTTCGAAGATTATGTCTCGACTCTCCCTTCTCCCGGCTCGAAAGGAACCCTTGCTGGAAACATGTCCCAAAGTCCTTCCGAGGTAAAGGAAAGGATCAAGGTCAAGAGCGGTTCCATGAGCGGAGTACGCTGCTATAGCGGATATGTCATCCCTACAGAAGGCTGCAAGGATGACACCATAATCTTTTCCATCATGATCAACAACTGCACTTCCCCATCCTGGAAGATGCGCCAGCTGCTGGATAAAATAATGGCAGCCTTTGCGGCTGCCAATTAAAGGTTCTATTTCTTTCCGAGTGCGACTGCAAGTCCGAAATGGAGGTTGAATCGCCATGACATCGGAATATACTCAAGCGGGAAGTTCTCCGGAGCCTTAGCCCTTGACAGGAAGAAGTGGTCGCTTCCGATAAAGAAGCATGGGCCGCTCTTCGGTGTCAGCTCTACAATCCATCCTATTGTCTTTGTCGTGTTCAGGAACGAATAGTTGAGTCCTGCCGAAAGCCAGTTGAAAGGACTTGCGTTGTAAGAAAGCGTGAGCTCGTTTCTGCTTGCGAAATAGCTCTTTCTTGACGAGAAGAGAGCTCCTACGCTCATCTTGTTGTCCATGAAAGGCATCTCCGCACCTATGTAGAAGCTAGGAAGAGTAGAACGTGAGAATGATGCATCAGCATGCTTGTTGAGAGACAGAAGGTTGCCGAATTCATTCTTGAGCTCATCCATTGCACCGTCCATGGCACCTTCCTGAAGAGATATGCTGAGACCTGTCCAGTCCATCTGGCCGTTGGTACGGTACTGCACACCTGCACTGTAGCTTACTATTCCGAGGTCAGTAAGGGCTGCAGAAACTGAAACTCCGTTGATGAAGCCGTCAAGTTCATATGTATACTCTGCTCCGAGGTCGAATGAGAATCCGAAGCCTGCAAGGCCCATAGGACCGTTCATCGTCGGCCTCAGCTTGCCGTCAGCGCCTGTCATTTCAAGACCCTTGACTGCTGTATTGAGGTTTCCGTCTGTCGCAACAATCCACTTCTCAGGACTTGTGCTGAGGCTCACCTCAGTAAGGTCGAGGCCTGCATATGCCACAGGAAGGATGGCACGTACCTTAGCACCGGCCCTGAGGCCTGGAACAAGGTCTGAAAGATCCCTTGAATATCCGACAGCTGCCTGAACCGAAGCGGCTGCATTTGCCTTTACCGCGCCGATATTATATGTGCCGGCTGTTCCGGTTCCCTTCTTCATGAATGTGAAGAGGTCCCTTGGAAGATCTGTATCGACATTGATCCTCACTCCGAGGTCAACAGTCCAGAATCCCTTTTCACCGCCTTTCCATCCGAGGTTGATGAGGTTCACATCAGCAGCCATATCGAAATGTGGCTTGTCCGCCAATGCCGCATCAAACTGCTCCAAAGTGACATTCTTGTTGAGGAATGTATAAAGCTGACCGTTCATAGGATACATGAAGGTCTGGAGATCAAGGTTACTCATCAGTCCTACCGATGTATTTCCCACTACAGGAATCTGGAAATAAGACGACTGCGGCGCGAAAGCAGGATTGAGCTTGTTTCTGTTCAGAGAGTTATCCAGAAAATAACTTCCCTTCAATGTCTGCGCTCCCATCATGAGAGGCATCAGGAGCATCATTGCTGCAACTGCAAAAAACTTTCTGTTCATATTTCTCTGAATTTACTTGTCATCATTATTCATAATTTCACTGAGATCCACTGTAAGACCCTCAGGAAGCACGAGCTGAAGCACTGCCTGGAGATATGCGTCCTCTGTCACAGGGATTCCGGCAACTCCGGCAGCGTTCGCATTGAACTCGAGCTGGAGGGATGCGATATCCGGTGCTGAAACACCTTCCTTGAGACCGATCACGATATCGAGAGGAGTCTTTGATGCCGATGCATCGAGGTTACATGCAGCGATGCTCTGTACTCCGCAACCCTCTGCGAGAGGAACGACGTTTCCGTTCGAATCGAGGAAGTTGAGTCTGAGATCAAGGCAGAGAGGAAGTGAGTTCACGATCTCACCTGCAAGCTTGACCTTGCTGCCCTTTGAAAGGAGGGATCCGATGATAGCAGGAAGCTCAGGGATTTCAGTCTTGTAAGTGATCTCGAAATCTTCACCGAACTCAAGAGGGAGCTCGAAGAGATATACAGCTGAAAGAATATAGTCAGCAGATGGCTCGAGAACGCTCTCACGCTCTGGATCTGTTCCAGCATTGAGTCTGAACTCAAGCTTTTCAGGCATATCGTTGAGAATGCTGAGGATGTCAGCCTTCACGAATGTATAGCCTGCAGGCATTCTTTCATCATTGTTTGCAAGCCAGAACTTAGACACCACGATCTGATCTGCAGACTCGGCAGGCTGGAGAACGAGGGTTGCAGGAACTGTCTTTGAAGCATCTGCCTTGCCGTTGTAATATGGAACAAGCTCCACTTCAGCCTCAACCGGAACGCCGAGGTTTGTAGTTACTTCGAGAGCGAGGTGTGCATGATAGAAATCGAAGTTAGCCTCAGCACCCATGTCTCCGAGAGCCGATGAGAAGTCGCTCAGGTCAACTGACTCTACGACAGGATCCACCTTATAGTCAACCTTTCCGGAAAGCTTGGCAATCTCGATATCCTTGAGGCCGGCCTTGAAATCGATTTCAAGATCCTTCTTGAGCCACTCGTCGATGTCAAGAGAAGCATCGGAAAGCTTCACTGTACCATCGATGATGACAACGTCCTTGATACCGTTCTTGAGATCCATGCCTGTGAGGTCAAGAGCCTCGACCTTGACAGGGTCGATGACGATCATTCCCTTGTCATCGATCTTACCTGAAAGCTGGAGATTTCCGGATGCATCAGCACCAGTCACCTTGATCATGTCAGGAAGATCCACTGCGAGATCCACAGAAAGCGATGCAGAACCGAGCTCAGGAAGAGCGGATGCATCGAGAGATATGTTGATGAGCGCATTGTCAAGCTCGATCCTGCCAAGAGCTACAAGCTCGGCCGGCATATCCTCGGCAGAAAGGATGTCAAGGACAACCTCCTCCCTGATGCTGGTCTCGAAGCTGTCGAGAGCGATGGTTGAAGGAACGATTTCAGGAACATGAGCCACAACGGAGATCTTCTTGCCCGGTGCAGTCAGAGACTCGACTTCAGCCTTGCTGAGCACGCCGGCTACCATAGATACGCCGCCGTTTACACATACATCACCTTCTGCATACCACTTGCCGTCAGCAGGATCCTGAACAGGTACGAGAACGAGTTTCTCTACAGGAAGCTCCACTTCTGCAGGGAATGTTCCGCGAAGAGTGATGGAATTGGTTGCAAGGTCATAGTTATATGATGCAGGAAGCTCCTTGAATCTGAGGATCTGAGGGAATGAGATATTAAGTCCCTCGGCAGATGGAGCCACATCGAGTGCAAGTTCAGGAATATCGAAGCTGATGGTAACCACAGGTGTTCCCTCAGGATATACGACGATCTCGTCAAGATCAGCGATAGCCTCAGGAATCTCCACCTTTATAGAGTTAGGCTCGATGTCGAGATCGTAGTCATATCCGCTCATAGCCACCTTATAATCAGCAACCTCAAGGGAAGAAACCACATCAACAAGCACCTTTACATCATCAGCAGCCTTTGCAGGAAGGTCAGCACTGTGAACCTTTCCACCGGCATTTGCAAGAGCCTTCACCTCGATATCCTTGTTGAATGAAATCTTTCCGTTTACAGGATCAGGAAGAGCGATGCCGCTGATCTTCACATGTCTGGTCACACCCTTTGCGAGATCCACATCGCGTACGACCACCTTGTTGTCAGAATCAGCACCTTCCACCTTGAGCTCCTTAGGGAAGCTTATCTCGAGTGTCTCGAGCTCTGCCTCAAGGCCCTTCACCTTATCAATGTTCTGTGCCTTCACGACGATGTCAAGACCGGACTCTGCTGTGAAAGTCACATCTGTGATTTCCTTGATTTCCTCAGGAACCTCAAGATTGTCGATAGACATGGCCACATTGTTGTTCTGAGAGATCTCGATAGGATCAACACCCATCACGATGTCGTCGATCTGGAGATTGATGAATTCCACTGTAAACTCCATATCGATGCTTCTGTCATATTCGATATGTCTTGTAGTGGTCATGAGGTCCTCGAAAATGATTTCACCTGTTGCTGGAACCTCGAACTCCTTGTCAAGAACAAGTTCGCTGTCAGCATTCTTGCGTACCCAGTCATTGTCTGTCACCGCCATGGATGCAATGCCGTATGTCTTTGTCTGGCTATAACCGTTTTCCTCGGAAAGGATGAAATCCTGTGCAAGATGAGCGACATCTCCGCCGTAGCTTTCCTCAAGATGGAAGATATTATGGAGATCCACGTCGATCTTAGGGATGAGCTTTCCGGAATGGAGGAAATTGCCCTTGAGAGCAAGCGTAACCTTCATGCCAGCACCTTCGTGGAGAACGATGTCCTCGACTGAATTGATACCCTTTGGAAGAGATATCTTCAACGGAACCATCTCGTGAAGCTCGAATGCCGAATCAGTGGTCAGGTGATCACCGAGAAGGTCACCCTCAACAGGGATAGGAATGTCGTTGATCTGGTCTGCAGGAATATGAAGATCTTCCGAAATGGACATGAAATGATCCTCATGTCTGATAGGCTCGAAGTCAAGCTTGAGCTCAGACGCGTCAGGAACATATCCGTTCAGGCCGGCTGCGATTTCAAATTTTTCCGAAACGGAAGGAACAGATACTTCCGGAGCCTCGACAGAAGCCGAGAGTTCATGATCGAAAGCATAGTCCTGAGCATCCACCTTGACGTCAGAAACGTCAACGTCATTCAGCTGAAAGCTTACCTTCTGTGAAAAATCTACATCAGGAATCTCGATGAGATCTGTAAGGGAAGAAAGCTGATCAGTCATGTCGAATGAATCATTGAAACTGATGGAATACGCTCCGTTCTCGCCGACGCCGAGAATATCGGCATCAACGTCCTTGAGAAGTTCTTTCAGTTTGATCGGGGCTGTGCTTCCGAGCGGAAGGGTCAATCCGTCCTCGAAAGGAGTGACCTCAAGATTCAGGTTATCCTCCGACATGTCATACTCTTCATTTACACATGAAGCTGTCAAAAATGACAAAAGAAGAAGCGATGACAAGGCCATCACTCCAGACAGTCTAAATCTTACCATATGTGAATAGTTTAGTTTTGACAAAGGTAAAATAAAAAATACAAGATTACAAGAAGAAAATATCCCTCCACTGAAATCTCATGCTTCATCAGTCTTCAGGCTTGAAAAGTGTTCTGCACAAGGCAGGTACGTCTCCCACCTTCACCACCTCGATGTTGCCCATATCCATGTCCGAAAGCCCCTCGAGACTGCTGAAGCCCGATACGAACACCTTCCTGAATCCAAGGCGCGCCGCCTCTATTATCCTTCTCTCTGTCTGAGCTACCGGACGTATCTCCCCGCTGAGGCCTATCTCGCCTGCAAAACACACATCGGCCGGGATGGCGAAGTCGAAGTTGGACGAAAGCACGGCTGACACGACGGCAAGGTCACATGCGGGATCGCTGACCTTGAGGCCACCGGCCATATTCAGGAACACGTCCTTGACCCCGAGCTTGAATCCGGCACGTTTCTCCAGAACGGCAAGGAGCATGTTGAGGCGTCTCACGTCAAAGCCTGTAGCACTGCGCTGAGGCGTACCGTAGGCGGCAGAGCTCACTAACGACTGCACTTCTATCAGGAAAGGCCTGGTTCCGTCCAGCATGGCGCTTACAGCCACTCCGCTGAGACCTTCCTCATGCATCGGGATCAGCATTTCCGACGGATTGCTGACCTCCCTGAGACCCTTGCCTGTCATTTCGAAAACGGCCAGTTCGGAAGTGGAGCCGAAACGGTTCTTTATGCTTCTGAGCAGACGGTATGTACCCCTGTTGTCTCCCTCGAACTGAAGCACCACGTCAACGATATGTTCCAGGATCTTAGGACCGGCGATGCTTCCTTCCTTGGTGATATGGCCTATGAGGATGACCGGCACACCTGTCTCCTTTGCAAATCTCAGGAGCATGGCGGCTGTTTCCTTGATCTGCGTTACCGATCCGGGCGACGACTCCACATTCTGCGAGAACATGGTCTGCACGGAATCCACGACCATCAGATCCGGCATCATTGCGCGGGCCTCGGCGATTATGTTCTCCATCAATGTCTCGCTGTATATCATGCAGTTGGAATCGTCTCCACCAATTCGGGCGGCACGCAGCTTGACCTGTTTCGCGCTCTCCTCACCCGTCACATAAAGGGTCTTGAGCTGCGGACAATGAAGAGGGATCTGAAGCGACAATGTTGACTTTCCTATGCCCGGCTCGCCTCCGATCAGCACGAGCGAACCTTCCACAAGACCGCCGCCCAATATCCTGTCAACCTCCCCGTTATTCAATGAAATGCGGTTCTCAACCGATGAATCGATATGGGACAAAGGCATCGGCTTATGGCCTGAACCCGGCACAGAGACAGCTGCAGAGGCATTTTTCTTTCCCGTAGCCACGGTCTCTTCGACCATGGTGTTCCATTCGCCACATGCCGGGCACCTGCCCATCCACTTAGGGCTTTCATTTCCGCATGCCTTGCAGAACCATACTGTCTTTGTCTTTGATGTCGCCATATCTTTCCGTTTACCCCACAAATTTAACAAAAAAAAGATATTGTCCTGAGACAATATCCTATAAAATATCCGAAGGAAAGAACCTTCCGTTATTCGGCCTTCTTGCAGTCAACGCATGTGCTGTCGCAACCTGCCTTCTTCTCGCAGCACTGCTTGTCACCATGCTTCTCGCACTTCTTGTCGCAGCCCTCTGCCTTCTCGCACTTCTTGTCGCAAGCATTGTCGCAAGATTTATCGCATGCCTTGTCACATGCCTCATCGCATGTTCCAGCAGCGTCACAGCAATCATCAGCAGCCTTAGTGCATCCGTCGCAATCAGCGCAGTCAGCACATTCGGTCTTATCGCATGCAGCCTTGTCAGAACCATTGTTGCATGCACATGAAACAGCAGCCACCATTGCAGCCGCCATAGCCAGAGTCATAAGGAACTTCTTCATAATCACTACATTTTTAATCGTTTGACTTAAACACTATCTGACAAATATAGAAACTTGTCAGCAAAATCACAAGAAAGAGGCGGCAAAATATCTAACGGTCAAGCTCGAACACCTCCATATCATGGATTCTTCCGTCATCGATATGGAACCGCAAGGCAGTCCTGACGACATGGAATCCCTGGATTCCGGCAGCACCCGGATTTATCACCAGCATATCCCTTTTCGGATCACGTACGACCTTCAGGATATGGGAATGGCCGCATACGAATATGTCCGGCCTGTATTCGTCGATGAGCCTGCGCGCCCTCGGGTCATATCTTCCGGGATATCCGCCGATATGGGTCATAAGCACCTTCATTCCTTCACATTCGAAGAAGCGGTGGAGAGGATGAGTGAAGCGGAGATCGTGGTTGTCGCAGTTTCCCGCCACGCCTTTGAGAGGCTTGAAGGCGGCGATGGCGGCAGCCAGGTCAAGCCCTCCCCCGAAGTCTCCCGCGTGCCATATTTCATCCACCGGCTGGAGGAATTCCCTGAAAGGCTCGTCGAAGACCCCGTGCGTATCGGATATGAGACCTATATACATGATTACAAGCTGATTACGATCTTCTTCTTATAGAGTATGATGCCGACGGCCATATGCAGAAGCATGAACAGCACGGCATAGAGCAGCGACATCCACTCATTCACGCCGAATATGGCGGAATAGTTCCATCCGATGATCGAAGATATGGTAATGGAGAGGATAATGGACATGACATACAGAGGGAGAGGGTTCATTCCCATCGCCCTGAACGGCATGAACGGCTTTTCCCATCCCCTCCTGTCTATCAGGTAAGAAAGAACCGACAGGACCAGATATGCCCAGCCGGCTGTGAGGCATACATATGAAACGGACCACAGAGGCTTGTTTACAGGAATCCAGATCTTCAGTATCTGAGACAGGACGAGAAGGACGGCTGCAAAAGTCGCGAGACGGACTTCGACAGACACCTTGGAAGAACTCTGATTACGGACGATATGTCCTGTCAAGAAGCCGAGAAGGGCGGTACATGTGCCTGTAAGCACTCCCAGAAGGCCTTCAGGATCGAAAGGAGCCCTCGTGCCGTCTGCGAATGAATAACCGTGGTAAACATGATTCTCTCCTATCAGGGCTACATCAAGCCTGCGGGCGAAGCATCCCTCGAGGGTGAATGCTCCCTCAGGTCCGGCAAAGGCCAGAAGCAGGCCGACATGAGCAGCAGCAAGGCATATCATCGCTGCAATGATGCGCGCAGGGGTCTTGAGCCACAGGGCAAGGAAGGAAGCGGCTACATAACAGAGAGCGATTCTCTGAAGCACGCCGAATATCCTCAGATGCTCCAGCCAGCCGGCAGGATAGAACGGGAAGGCATTGAGAAGGACTCCTATAAGGAATATCAGCGCTCCCCTCTTGAGGATCTTCTTCGAGGCATCCGCATTGACCGACTTATATTTCGAAAGCGAGAATGCCATGGACGTTCCCACACAGAAGAGGAAGAACGGAAAGACAAGGTCGGTCGGGGTGCAGCCGTCCCATGCGGCATGACGCAGAGGCGGGAAGATGCAGCTCCATGATCCGGGATTATTGACGATGACCATCAGAGCGACAGTAAGTCCCCTGAGGACATCCAGAGAAACGTATCGATTTTTCATAAGCGCAGGTTTTGTCAAACACTTCTGCAAATATAACGTTTTGCCCGAAACAATTTCTATCTTTGCCGTTCAAATGTACAGGCATGGAACTTTTCTACTCTAACGACATAAACGGCAGCATATGCCGCCTGAATCAGGATGAATCAGGACACTGCGTGAAGGTACTGAGACATCGCTGCGGTGATGAGATATCGGTGATCGACGGCTGCGGCACTCTCTTCAGATGCCGCATCACTTCGGACAGTCCGAAAGGAGTCGAGGCCATGGTACTTTCTTCGGAAGAAGGCTGGGGCTCGCATCCTTACCGCCTCCATATGGCCGTATGCCCGACCAAGAACAACGACAGATACGAATGGTTTGCTGAAAAGGCCTGCGAGACGGGTATAGACGAGATCACCCCTGTCATAGGCGAGCATTCGGAAAGGCGCGTGTTCAAGACAGCACGACTCGAGAAGATCCTTATCAGTGCGGCAAAGCAGTCGCTGAAGGCCGCCATACCTGCCGTACATGAACCGATGTCCGTAAAGGAATTCATCTCCACATACGGCTGCTCCGAGCCCGCTTCTGACCGGAGCGGAGAGCCGCTGAAAATGATTGCATATTGCTTTGAAGATGAGAGGATTCCGCGCAGAAGCATCCGGGAGGTACTTGAGGAACATGCCCGCAACAACGGTACCGGTGAGATCATCATCCTGATAGGACCGGAAGGTGATTTCTCGCACGCAGAAGCTGAGATGGCCCTTGCTCACGGATTCATTCCTGTTCACCTCGGGGCATCACGTCTCCGCACCGAGACCGCAGCCCTCACCGCTGTCTCAGCCGTATATTTCCAGAATATGTAATTACTTTCGGATTATTTCGATGGAATAGTCCAGGCCGACCTTTATGATCGAAGAGGCACGGCCGGTGGAACCACGTTCCAGGGAAGGATCGACGATATGGTCAACTGAGGATCTGATCTCCTCGGATATTTCGCCGAATTTTTTTGGAGCAGGCTCTCCCGATATGTTCGCCGATGTTGACACCAGCGGACGGCCGAGCTTGTAAACAAGCTTCTGACAAAAGTCCATCATCGGGATGCGGATGCCGACAGAACCGTCCTCGGCCACTGTGTTGGGCGCAAGGCCGACCGCACCTGGATATATGATGGTCATAGGCTTGTCATTGACCTCGACCAGCTGTACGGCCATTTCGGGAACTTCCTTTACATATCGGCATATCATATCCATATCGCTTGCAAGAAGGACAAGGGACTTGCTGTCCGCACGACGCTTGATTTCATATACCTTCGCCACAGCTGACTCGTTTGTCGCATCGCAGCCGATTCCCCACACGGTGTCTGTAGGATAGAGTATGATTCCTCCGGAGCGGAGTACTTCCAGGGCTTTGTTTATTGCTTCCGTCATATTTCGATTTCAGTTATTACAGGATAATGGTCGGAGAACGGCACACGAGGAATGTCATGCGACACGGCCCGGTAATGGTCAGGGAAAAGGACATAGTCGATCCTGAGCATAGGCCACAGAAGGGCGTATGTAGCACCCATGCCGTCACCGGCTTCGACGAAGGCATCCTTCCTGCCGCGTGTCATGCGATAATATGTGTATGACATCGGATTGTCATTGAAATCGCCGCAGACGAATGACTCGACCGGGCAGTTCTCGATATCTTCGAAAACCTTGTCCACCTGCTTCGGACGACGGGTGATGGAACGTTTCATCTTGGTTCCCGTTTCCGCCACAAACGTGCTGTCATGATCCGCCAGGGCCCTGACAAGACCGGTGAGAGAGATGTTGTAGCTCTCGAAATGGCAATTGTACATCCTGAATCTGCGGTCATGCACCTCATAATCGGTATATATCGCAAGGTTCGCGCTTTCGTCAAACTTTATCTTTCCTTTTCCTTTCACCGGGAAACGGCTCAATGTCACGTTTCCGCTCGAACCTCCGTGTTCGGTGAAGAGGTAATATTCGGCATTATAGTCGCGGAAATGCCTTGCAAGATAGTCTCTTATCCTGGCCGCATCCCTGACATGGAATTCCTGCAGGCAGATAATGTCGGCCTCCTGTTCCCTGATGAAACGGAATACCGAATCGATGCAGTCCTTGCGGCTGTCTATCCCGGCATCCTTGTCCTGCATGGCGAAACGGCCCACGTTCCATGTCATGACCTTGACCATCCTTTCCGAAACAGGCTGGTCGATGGCTTCATCAGAATTGAATTGAAGATAGCGTCCTATGAAGAAGAATGAAGGCAGGAGGGCCAGAAGCGGAATCACGAACGAGCGTGACTTCCTCTTGACCGCCCAGAGCAGTAGAAGCAGGTTCAGCGTCATGAGGGGCACGAAGAATATGCCGGAAAGCGAAACCAGCCATATCTTCGCAGGATTTATGACAATGGACAGGTACGACAGCGCGAGAAGCGCCGCCACGATCAGCATCAGGAAACGTGACGTGATGCCGAAAAACCTGTTCCTTTTCTTCGCCATATATCCGTCAGTCCATCCTGCTGTAGAGGGTTCTTTTCTTCTTCCAGTACCATATGAGGAGGAATCCGAAGATCAGTCCTCCGAGGTGTGCGAAATGGGCGATTCCACCGCCTGTTCCTGTCACTCCGGTAAGGAGTTCGATGCCGGCGAATATGAGGACGAACCACTTGGCCTTCATCGATATAGGCGGGAATATGAGAGTGAGGACAGAGTCAGGATAAAGCATCGCATATCCCATGAGCACTCCGTAAATGGCTCCCGAAGCACCTACAGTAGGGGTCATCTTCACGGCATGGATGGCAGAAAGGGCTGCTCCGGAACCTTCCGCAGCCTGACTCATGTACGACTGCATCTGTATCCATTCGACACCTGTATGGATGAGGGCTGCGCCTATGCCGGTCACGAAATAGAATATGAGGAACTTCTTCGTGCCCCAGACTCTTTCAAGCACGCTTCCGAATATGTACAGGGTGTACATATTGAAGAAAAGATGCCAGAATCCGCCATGCATGAACATGTGCGTCACCGGCTGCCACCAATGGAAGAAAGGTGAAGTCGGGTAAAAGAGTGCGAATGTCTCATACATGAAGTTCTCGTTCAGAGAAGTCATTATCATGATGAGCACATTGATGATGATGATGTTCTTTATCGCTGTCGGTACATTGGCCATGAAGCCTCTGCCGCCTCGGTTGTCATATGAATAATAGCTCATGTCTATATCAGAATTTCTTGTCAATTTCCTCAACAGGAATCAGGGACATTATCCTGCGTCCCGTACTGGTGTATTCTGCGTTTTCGCATTCAAAAAGACTGTCAATCAATCTCTGTGCCTCTGCCGGATCAGTGACAGTATCGCCGCTCAGAGCGCCAAGTCTGGCAAAACGTGATGCCATATTGGCAGCCATCATTTCCGGAAGGGATGCATGATCCTCCGCAAGAATCAGCAGAAGATCCCCTATCATGGTCTGGACCTTTCCCGCCTCCGCACTGTAGCCTTCAGGCACTCCGTTCACGACAAGGGTGTCAGTTCCGAACGGGGCGATGTCGAATCCGAGATCCGCAAGCATCTGCGAATGTTCGCTTATCAGGCACATGTTCTCCACTCCCACCTGCACGGTCACAGGGAAGAGTGCCGTCTGGGTGACATGCTCGTTTCCGGACATTGCCTTGAGGAAACGGTCGTAGAGGATACGTTCCATCGCACGGCTTACATTGATGACCATCAGGCCTGAACGGCCGGTGGTGACGATATATTTGCCCTGAAGCGTCAGTATCGATCTGCCCGGCATGAGCTTGTCCTCGAAAAGCTTTCCGTAGTCATCTCTCTTCTCGATGAAACGGCCGGCTCCATATCCGCTGCCATGCCTTGCAGGCTCTTCGTCAAAGCCCTGACCGGAACGGGTCCAGTCATTACTGAAGAGCTCCCTTCCAGGCGCACTTCCAGCCCCTGGTACGAATGAATTGTCGAACGGCGATGATTCTGACGGAAAGCCGTCGTTGTCGAACGGATTATATGAACTGTCAAGCCCCGGCTGCGGTTCGCTGACAGGACGGAATTCGTCGAAATTCTTTCCGAACGCCGGTATGTCCGGAACTCCCTCACGGTCGAAGTCTATGCTTTCCCCGAAGGAATTCTTTCCGAGGGTCTCCCTTATGCAGGCGTACAGCACCTGGAATATGACACTGTCATCCTCGAACTTTATCTCTGTCTTGGTAGGATGGATATTCACATCCATCGACTGAGGATCCACATTCAGATATATGAAATATGTCGGAGTCAGACCCTCCGGGATAAGGTTCTCATAGGCCTTCATCACTGCCTTGTGGAGATACGGGCTGCGGAAATAGCGTCCGTTGACGAAGAAATACTGGTTGCCGAGACCTTTCTTCGCTGAATCGGGACGGCCCACAAATCCGTATATCTGCGTCACCGAAGTGTCTGCGCTTATATCGACCACCTCCTTCGCCACATTCGGTCCAAGGATATCCTGGATCCTGAATTTCAGGGACTTGGCCGGTCTGAGCACATATATGTCCTTGCCGTTGTGGGTAAGCGTGAGGCCGATCTGCGGTACTGTCAGGGCGACATGTATGAATTCGGTCACGATATGCTTGAATTCCACATTGTCCGATTTAAGGAACTTCCGTCTTGCGGGAACATTGTAGAAAAGGTTCCTTACGCTGAAGTTCGCGCCTCGCGGTGCAGCGGTCTCGATTGTGGAAAGATGCTGAGAATCAGCGAAATCCACCTGACACCCCACCTCATCATCCTCACGACGGGTCTTGAGAGTGACTTCCGCTACAGCGGCTATGGAAGCCAGCGCTTCGCCTCGGAAGCCGTAGGTCATAATATTCTGCAGATCCTCCGCACTTCTGAGCTTCGACGTCGCATGTCTCTCGAAGCAGAGCACTGCCTGATCAGGAGACATTCCGCATCCGTTGTCAATGACCTGGATAAGCGTCCTTCCGGCATCCTGGATCACCACTGTGATCTGATCGGCACCGGCATCGACGGCATTCTCCATAAGCTCCTTCACCACGGACGCAGGTCTCTGCACGACCTCTCCCGCGGCGATCATGTTAGCTATATTGCTTGGTAAAATCCTTATATCCATATCACTTGGTCATGGAATCGATCAGGAGAGGAAAATATCTGTAAACCAGATATACAACCGCAAAAAGAAGGATCATGGTAACGATGCCTATGACCTTCTGATTACGTCCTATCTCCTTGGTTCTCTGATAGTTTCCATCACGGAAGCTACCCTTCACATGCTGTCCCGGAACATATTTTCCTTCTTCCTTCGGCTTTGTGAAGTCTCCGTACTTCTTTCTTCTCTCTTCTGCCTCCGGATCATAGAAGCGCGGCCTGTAGTTGAACTTGCGCACCTCCTGCGTTCCGAAAAAATTGAAGCTGAATCCCATAATATAATGTCTTTAGTTTCTTATCAACCCATTCACGTGGTATAAAAAGCAAATTTAAGGTTTTTTATTTACATTTGTGGAAATTATTTGAATTGATGAGCCATATGGAGACAGGTTTGCTCTATATGGATTTAAATTTACCGCTATGGATTTAAGGATAGGAAACGGATATGACGTACATGCCCTGGCACCGGGGCTGCCACTCTGGCTTGGTGGGATACAGGTGGAAAGCCCTATAGGATGCATCGCTCATTCTGACGGCGATGTCGCGATTCATGCATTGTGCGACGCGATTTTAGGATCTCTCGCACTTGGAGACATAGGCAAGCATTTCCCCGACACATCAGACGAATTCAAAGGCATCGACAGCAAGATTCTGCTGCGGAGAGTCATGGAGCTGATAACGAAGGATGGCTGGCATGTGGTCAATGCCGACATCACCATAGCCATGCAGAAGCCGAAGCTGGCTCCTTACATCGTACCTATGCGCGAGTGTCTCGCCTCTGTGATGGGATGCTCTGTCGGACAGGTATCCGTAAAGGCCACAACAACCGAAAAGCTCGGATTTGTCGGACGAAGCGAGGGCTGCGAGGTATATGCAGTCGTGCTTCTCGGCAGATATGACGAAACCTTTGAATAGACCATCATGAAAAGAAGCACATTGTTCCTGATACTGGCGATAGCACTATTCATCATCGTGAGAGGTTATATGCCGGACAAAGGCCCGGGAGGGTTCACCCCCGAAGAACGCTCGTTGATCAACGGCACAGACAGCATATTCAGAGTCCTGACCATAGAGGACAGCCTTGACTATGCCGTGCTCCGTGCACCCAGCACCGATCTTTCACCGAGGACCATCAGGTCAAACGACTTCATGACACTCTGCCGGCTCATGCTCAGGACTGTCACCCACCCGTCGCAGGACGGAGTCGGCCTGGCTGCACCTCAGATAGGAATCAACCGCAGGGTGATCGCAGTCCAGCGCTTCGACAAGCCGGGAGAACCGTTCGAAGTCTATCCGAACATCAAGATCGTCTGGGCCTCGGACTCGCTGGCATACGGACCCGAGGGCTGCCTCTCTGTTCCTGACAGACGCGAGGAGGTCTTACGTTCACAGGAGATCATAGTGGAGTACGCCCTGACCCAGCATCCGAAATGGTCTGTGCGCGACACCGTCCGCGGATACACGGCCGTCATCTTCCAGCATGAAGTCGATCATCTTGACGGAATTCTCTACACCGACAGGCTGTAGGTCTGGGTGGAAGAGGTGAGGGTCTGCGGTGAAGTTCTCGGCGAGGTTCTGCTGTGAGGTTCTGCTGTGAGGTTCTGCTGTGAGGTGATTGAGCGACGACGGAGACTACGCGTAAATCACAAACAGCTGACAGTCAAGAAATTAACCGCCTATTGGTCAGCATTTTCACCCACCAACAGCCGAGCAAAACATTGATCTTCAGGCACTTACGCAACACACCCCCGATAATCGAGCAACTGCCCCCAAAAGCCCCATTTATGTCTGACTATCTGATTTTTTCAAAATATTTAAACAAAAATTTTGCATTTTAACAAAACATTCATACCTTTGCAATCCCAAATTAAAAACGGGAAGCCAAATTGAGATATGGTGTAATGGTAGCACTACAGATTCTGGCTCTGTCAGTGAGGGTTCGAGTCCTTCTATCTCAACAACATTTTGACTAACGGTCACGGCGGGATAGCTCAGCTGGTTAGAGCGCATGATTCATAATCATGAGGTCCGCAGTTCAATCCTGCGTCCCGCTACAAGAAAGCACAGCAAACCGCTGTGTTTTTTTTCGTTTATGGGCATCAGGCCAGCCCGCAGGGGCCTGGACATTGACGTTTCTGGCGCTGAAAGCTTGCTTTCAAAGCGCCAGAAATGGCGATGGACAGACCGGGAGCGCAGCGACCGGTGGCCTGATGTACCTAAAATAAAAATCTAACAGTGATTCCCTCAAAAGCTTTCTTGGGTACAATGCGAACGGACATAAAGGATTAGAAGGAGCCCACCGGGCGACTGAAACATCCTGCGTCCCGCTACTTGAAAATCAAGCACTTACGATTCTTTCGTGAGTGCTTTTTTGTTTGTGAGGAACACAAATTTGCCCCTATTTTGACAGGTTGTTTACATACTATGTTAGCAGATATGTTAGCAAAATCATTATGTTAACTACCTCAGTAGAAGCCATTTGCTTCAATTATCGTCCGAAAAAGGACAACACTTATCCAATTATGCTCCGTTTAACCAAGTCTGGAAAGCGGAAATATGTCTCTCTCGGAGTGGCTGTAAAGGAAGAACATTGGGATTTCAAGAAGAACACCCCGAAGCGAAACTGCCCCGATAGGGATTTCATTCTATCTATCATTGAGAAGCGTGTCGCGGAATATAGGGCACGGATAAATGAGTACAGGCTGGAGAACAAAGACTACTGAAGCAAGAATCTTATCCAAGCCAGATTGATTAAACCTTTGTTCACAATTATTGATTAAGCCATTAGCCAATTGCAGATGCATATTAGCAATTAATATATATCAGAATATATCTCCAATCTTTTTTGAAGTATCAAATTAGAATATTGAGATTTAATTTCTTTGTTTTTTATGTATATAGTTAAAGCGGCAGATAAAATACCGACGATAATTGGAACAATCAACGAATCCAAGAATTTTATGATGTCTTCAAAACTCATCTCCATCTTTGTATATATTTATCCATAACTACCATATATCTTAATTGTATGTATCCCTTATAACCTACGCCTCTCTGGTAAGCCACTCCCAGATAGGAATTACCTGAATTGTATATCCGTCTTCTTCTATGACCTCGCTTTCGTGGTCTGTAATCAGGAAGAGATTGTCACACTTTGTTGCTTTGGCTCCTGCTATGCATCCTTTGATCTCACGTTTCCTGGTTTTATCGTTGGAAATGTCATAACTTACCTGATATACAGCAAGCGTCTTGTTGCCGTCACATACCACGAAATCAGCTTCTGCACTTCTGCCTTGATAATAGTATATGTCATTTTCAGTACCAGCTTTTCTTCGTAGCAGTTCAAGATATACGATAGTTTCTAATCTCCAGCCTAAGTTTTCACCGGAGAAAGCATTCTCACGTTTGTCCATAAAGGCGACATCGATTGCATACGATTTCTCATTTCTTGCTCGCTCTCTGCTTCTTGAAGAGTACTTGCTTATGGTTGAAATCAGATAGGTCTGATTCAAGTACATAAGATAATTGCCGAGAGTTCGCTCGCTCTTAATGCCGATGATATTTTGGAGTGTGTCCTTGACGATAAGAGTAGGAGTCTCGTTCAAAATATGATGGGCAAGCCTCTTCAAAGCATCAATATTACGTATTTTGTAGCGTTTCTTGATGTCCTGGCTGATGATGTTGTCAATAAGAGTGCTGATATATTCCTTAGGGTTCTCCTCTCCAGATATCAATTCTGGGAAACCACCTTGGCGGAAATACTCATCATAAGCCTTTGACAGCAGTCCTTTGTTCTTGGTGGTTAGTCGGGTATAATCCACCTCCTTGATAGAGCACCAATCCTTGAATGAAAATGGGAACAGTTCGATCTTGTGATGACGTCCAGTAAGGTGCGTAGCCAATTCGGTACTCAAGAGTTTTGCGTTGCTTCCGGTAATGATGATATGTATCCTCTGTCTTAACAGACGGTTTACAAACAATGGCCATCCGTCAATATTCTGGATTTCATCCAAAAACAGATAGTCGAACTTACCATAGATCTTATATAGCGTCTGAAGAACATTGTCAAGATCCTGTGTCTCCAGCTCCTCCAGACGCTCGTCGTCAAAGTTGGCATAGGCATAATGCACACCAGCTTTTCTAAGCGCGTTGAAGCAAAGAGTGGACTTACCGCTTCTTCTGACACCGATAACAACTTGTGCAAGTTTGCTTTTCAGGTTTATAAGGTCTTCTTCAGGGCGATGTATCAACACTTCTCCTTCGAGGGCTTCAAGTTCATCCTGCTGCTCAAGCAATACTTTCTCTATATCTGAAATTTTCATACCTTGACTTGTTATAATCCACTTGCAAATATAATATTTATTCACATAATACGGATAAATGACATATTTTTTACTTATCTAATACGGATAATATGCAAATAAAGCAATTTCTCAGTACGGATAAATCACCGATATCTACTCACATATCCGTTTTTCTCGCCCTATTCCACATGATGAATTTCACATAATAAAAGCCATGTCAATCCGAGAACTGACATGGCAAATCAAACAGGTTGTTTCCGAAGCGCAAAATTTTACAGGTTTTTAGCCCAGTTTTCACTGTTTCAGTCTGAAAATCTATGAAATTTCAGACTTGGACAACATAAAAAACACTCGCATCTCGGCGGAAAGTGTCTTAATCAGTTAGATTCCGCCGAGATGCTAACTATTTTTATAAAAATAAAGCATCTGCATGTATGATTTTCTGAAACTCATCAGAGTAGTCATTCCTATGCACTTCGCTCGCTGAAATCAGTATCAGATGAATTGCCTGATCAGGTTTAAGTTCCTCTATAAATCGAGCGCGCTTATTCTGGATATTCTCGTTATACTCTGCACTTATAGTGAATTTCTCTTTGGTATATTTGATTTCACAAAGGTCAATCACATTATCGTTACGTTCAATAACCAAGTCTATTTGTGCGCCTTTTATATTTGAGTCGATAGATTCACTCTTCCAAGAACACACGTTGCTGATGATGCCCTCAATGCCAAGTGCTGCTTTAATCTGTGCAACATGGTGAAGACATACTCTTTCGAAAGCAAGGCCACACCAGTTATAATACAATGGGGTTCCCTGATTGTGTGACCAAAAATGTTCATCATTCCTCTCATTATTCTGCATAAACTTAAAGTAGAAGAGAGTGAACGGATCCATCAACTGGTAAATTGCATTCTTCTTCTTAAAACCGATATGGTTATACTTTCTTATGAACCCACAGTACTCCAGATCTTCGAGCATTGTACTGACATTACCGTTATCTGGTACACCAGCTGCAGAAATTATTTCATCACGGGACAGGCCTACGCGTTTGGTTCCAAGAGCGCCTATAATCTTGATATATGGGTCTGGATTTCTAAACAATGAAGCATACAGGTCATCATATTCATTATGAAGGTCTCCATCAGGATTAAAGAACATATCATCGATATTCTGTGCAAGACTCTTGCCCCTGTCAATAAATGTCCAATAGAATGGAACTCCACCCATAATCATATAGGATTCCAGAATCTGACGTCTGCTCATGCCTAA
>JAFSBV010000047.1 GCA_017437125.1 Bacteroidales bacterium
ACGGTTAATGTATGCAATGGTATATCCATTCTCAAGCATATGCATATACTTCAATCGTTCTGCATAGCCATGTTTCTTTCTCTTTTTATACATAACAAAACCCCGAAAGTTTTTTGTCTAACTTTCGGGGTTCATGTCAATTGCGTACCGCTTCATTTTTCTGAACATGGCAGGAAAACAAGGTTCCCATCACAAGGACAAGCAGAAGAAATCTTTTCATAAATCACCTTTTACCATGTCAAAGTTAATAAATAAAAAACGCTCCAAGCATTATCCATACATGTTTTGAACGCACAGAAAAATAAATGAACAAACAGAAAAACGGGTTTGAACAAATCCGAAAGATAATCACACGCATAAGAAAGCCGTTTGCTTCAAAACAAACGAAATTTGCCGTAAACCAAGATAACAGCACCAAGATGAAAGCCAGAATCCTGATATTTCTTACCATCGCTGCATTAAGCGGATGTACAAACGGCAGCACGACAAAGAATCCAGCCAGGAATCATTCTCACGAATTGCTGACTGACGCCGGACTATCCGTAACAGAGACGACAAGCGGCAAAGTCGCCGGATATATAGACGACGGCATATTCACCTACAAGGGCATACCATATGCCAAGGCTGATAGGTTCATGCCTCCTGCACCGGCTGACAGCTGGGACGGAATCCGAAGCTGCCGTGCATATGGACCTACCTGTCCTCAAGGGAAAAGGACCGGATGGTACAGCGACGAGCAGGCCTTTTCATTCAGCTGGGATGACGGATTTGCTGACGAAGACTGCCTTAGGCTGAACATCTGGACCCCAGGCATCAATGACGGCAGGAAGAGACCGGTCATGGTATGGCTCCACGGAGGAGGATATTCGGCAGGATCAGGTCAGGAGCTCCCATCATACGACGGACACAATCTGGCCGATAAGGGGGATGTGGTCGTCGTCACCCTTAACCACAGGTTGAATGTCCTGGGTTTTCTGGACCTGTCTGCATATGGCGAGAAATACGCACATTCCGGCAATGCGGGTCTGCTGGACATTGTCGCCGCCCTTGATTGGGTCCAGACCAATATCGGCAGCTTTGGCGGTGACGCAGGAAATGTCACGATATTCGGTCAGTCCGGAGGCGGAGGAAAGGTATCCACTCTTCTTGCCACTCCTTCAGCCAAAGGAAAATTCCACAAAGCGATTGTCCAGAGCGGAGCAATGCTGAAGACGATGGAAAGCAGATGGTCCCGAAGGATAGGCGCAGCCGTCGTGGAAGAATTGGGCATAACTCCGGGCAGGATTGATGAACTGCATGCCATGCCATACGAAAAGCTTCTTGCAGCCGGCGAAAAAGCCATCGCAAAGGTCTGGGAAGAAGCCGACAAGGCCGGATTCGCTTCATTCATCTTCGGATGGGCTCCGACCGTAGACGGCAGCGTGCTTCCCCGCCAGCCTTTCTCTCCTGACGCTCCCGAACAGTCAAAGGATGTTCCTATGATGATAGGCACGACTATCCACGAGTTCAGCCTGAGCACATACGTTCCTCAACTCCGTACTATAGACAAGTCGGCTGCAATTGAATATCTCAAGACAAAGTACGGAGAGAAGACAGAAGAATTCCTCCGTCTGTTTGAAAAGACATATCCGGATTACCAACCTAAAGACCTGATAGATACAGACTTTACCTTCCGTCCAAGCGCCATTGAACAGGCTGTGCTCAAGGCACGTCAGGGCGGAGCTCCGGTATACACATATATGTTTGCCTGGGAATCTCCTGTGCTTGACGGCATCCTCAGAAGCACACATTGCATGGAAATACCATTCGTGTTCAACAATGCAGATATCCACGCTTCCATGACCGGAGGTGGGAAAGATGCGCTTGAGCTGGCAGAAAAGATGAGCCAAGCCTGGATCAATTTCGCCCGCACTGGAGACCCGAACACCGAAGATCTTCCGCAGTGGCCGGTTTACAATTGTTCCGAAGGGGCGGCCATGATCTTCAATGATGATTGCGAAGTAAGATATAATCACGACAAGGAGCTGATCAACTTTATCAGACAGTTTCCTACACGAGGATTCTAATTAATCTTAATACTAACCACTAACCATCAAAACAATGAGAACCAAATCAACATTCTCAAGAATGATCGGCACTGCTCTGGCAATGCTCCTCATTCTAGCCGGCTCTCTCTCGGCATCCGCACAAGGACAGCTGAAGGTGACCGGTAAAGTCATTGACGAACTGAATGCTCCGATGGTAGGAGTCAGTGTCATCGAGAAAGGAACTCAGAACGGCGTCATGACTGACGGAAACGGTGCGTACGAGATTACCGTCAAAGCCGGGGCTGTTCTCGAATTCTATTACATCGGCTATCTCACAGTCGATAGGAACGCCATCAACGGCACTCTGAACATCAACATGGAACCGGACAACGAGATGCTCGAGGAGACAGTCGTTGTCGGATACGGTGTCCAGAAAAGAAGTTCACTCACAGGAGCCGTGACTCAGGTCAAGTCAGAGGACATCACCGGACGTACAATCACCAACCCGGCACAGGCTCTCCAGGGTAAGACCTCAGGTGTGCAGGTATTTACAAGTTCCGCTAAGCCAGGCGCATCTCCAAGCATACGCGTTCGCGGTATCGGTTCAAACGGCTCA
>JAFSBV010000081.1 GCA_017437125.1 Bacteroidales bacterium
AGGAATCCTGCGATAATTGCGACGATAAGACCTACCGCTACATAAATGATGATTTGTGTTCTTGTCATAGTTTCATGACCATCCTTTCTTGAGCTTATGCTCACTCTTTTAAGGTGAGGCTTCGGGTGACCGTGATCGGGATCTCGAGGTCGAAGATGTGTTCTCCCGCGAAGATCACAGGGATCATCACCGTGTAACTCGCCTTTAGTTTCAGGGCTTTGTCTACCTTGTAGGTAACATTCGGATTAGTCATGGAGTAGACGATTTCGCCGTCTGCACCATAATTATACAAACGGTTTTTTGAAGAGTCCAGAGACAATTCGGAAGAAGTTTGCGAAATATAAAAATTTTCATCAAAATCTTCTGTGAAATCATGCCCTTGCTTGATGGAGTTGTAAATGTCGATCGAATTCTTCATGATGAAGGACTCGAGGACACGTTCGGTATCGGCTCGGGTGGTCTGAATGATGGTCATGCACTGTGCGTAAAACAGTACCGCCGACAGAATCATAGCGATGACGATGGTGATCACGCAAGGCGTGAAATATCCACCGCCTCGGGTGCATTTCAGCAGTTTCTTCATTCATACCACCTCACTTCCAATACTTTTGGGACAGTCCCGAGAAGGTGGCTTTCAGCGTGACAGGGATCTTGAATACTCCAAGCCCTCGGACATAGGTCTGATAGGTCAGCGTTACGTGGATGGTTTCACCGAGCTGCACCTTTCCGGTGGAGGCGTTGTAATAGGTTGTACCGCTATAGCTGACCGATGGGCTGATGCCAAGCTCGTCACAAAGCTCATTGTATCGGTCTGTCGCCTGTTCGTTGGTTCTGCCGTAGGTGGTGGCTGTGTCGATGAGTTCCTTTGCGAAGTGATCCATGTCTTGCTTGAGTGTCAGAAAGCTGAACACGTTGAGAGCAAGAACGATGACCATCATCGCCGCCATCACACAGACCACCGTATCGATATATCCTTCGGCTTTGTTTGTCTTAAATGGTTTGAGAAGTCTCTTCATACATCCACCTCCTTTAACCGAAGAGGACTCCGATAGAGTTCATGATCTCCATACCGATGACTACGATATAGATCAGCATAAAACAGAAGAGCAAGCACATGGACAGGCGCTTGACCTTGCCGGGAATCTTCTGCGCTTGCTGCTTGAGGAGCTGTCTTTGGTAGTCCGAAAACTTCACCGCAAGACCTGCCCAATACACGTCGGTTTCATCCCCTCGAAGCACACCGATCAGACCTCTTGTTACGTCAGACAGCATAGAGGAGCCGACACGGGACTCGAATCTCGTGAGGGCTGCTTCGTAGTTGCCCGAGCGCATATCCGCAATGGTGATCTCAAGCTCTTGCTTCAGCTCATCACCTGCGTTGTTCTTATATGAATCAAGGATATACAGTACATCTCGGTTGTGCTTCAGCGTTTTCTCAATGTGAGAAACAAAGCGAGGAAGCTCGTATTCGATGTGTCTGCGCTTCTCCTTGATCTTATCGGCTACGCCCTTGGATGCCTTGAAGTACATCATCACGGCAAGGGCTACGATAATTGGCGAGAGTAACGGGAAGATGAAAAGCATCGGAACGGCAAGGATACCGATGAGCATGGACTTGACGATGCTGTTTGCGATGTGCATTTCGGGCGACATATTCACACCCGCTGAGCGAAGGTCGATTTCAAGCTGCATTCGCTTGAATTCATTGATGCGGAGCCGTTTGGAGATCCACATGGCAAGGTCGCCGAGCCAGATATCCAGCGTACTCGTCTTCTTTTCCTGTCGCTTGGCGAGGTTATTGATCGCCTTGGAGGTCTTGAAGAACGGTACACGGAAGTAGTCCGCGAGAATGAGAAAAAGTCCGACTCCAAAGATAGAGCCGATAAGTGCTTGTAACATAGACTACCTCCTTTACTTCTTGTATTCGATGGGCTTGGTGTATTTCATCATAAACATTGCCGTTATGAGAATAACCACGCCGCAGATGGCAAGGACGATCTTGCCGGGGATGGAGAACATCAAGGCTTCGAACCACGCTGTGTTGAGCATATACAGAAGTGGGATATTGCCCACCACAAGGCAGACCATCATCCAGTACTCCTTTTTCACTTCTCCGAGCATAGTCTTCAGCTCGTTGTTGACGATTCGCACGTCGGTCAGCTTTGCCACGATGGGCAGGAGCGTATCCTTCAGCGTTCTGTCATCCTGACAGGCGATCAAGGTGTCGCACCATTCCTCATAGATGCTGTCGCTGATCTTTTCCTTCAGATTTCTCAGCGCGGTTTTAAGGTCGGAGGAGATCATCATGGCATCACCGACAAAGGATTGAAAGATCCCTTTCACGGGAGGCTTGAGGTACACGATATTCTCCTGAACGGCACCGAGGATGTCATCGGAACGGATATACGAGGTGGTAATAATGGACAGTGCCGTTTCCATCTCTTCTCGCACGTGCCGGTCATAGGCCGCAATGGTGCTTTTGATATAGAAAAACGGCATACACGCAAAGGCTACCGCCAGCACAGGGATCATGAAGTAGTTGTCAATGACCACTGCTACAATGCATCCCACGATCAGCAAGAGGATGGAAGCCGCACACGCGATGGTAAACTGCTTTCCTTTACCGGTGGCATCGAGAGCATCCTTGATGTGGAGGATCTCGTTTGTCAGCCTACGGGATTTCTTCTTGCCCTTGGCAATGAGCACCTTATCTCTCAGCGTTTGTTTGGGAGAGACAAAGCGCATGAGGTCATCGGTAATGCTTTCGGGTGTAAGCCCGAGCAGGATTACGGTTGCTGCACATAAAAGCAGAAAACCGATCAGATAAAACACGATCATTCGCTGTCATCTCCTTTCAAAAAGCGGTTGAGTTTGTTCTGCGGTACACCGTACTGAATGAGTCTTCGGCGTAGGCTGTCGGACATCATATTCGGCTTGCAGAAGTGTCCTTCGATGATGAATTGCTCATCCTCGATGGTGTTCTTGGTAATCTCATAGTTGTACAGGCAGTTGTATTCACGTTCACCCGCTGCATTGATAATGCATTCGGAAATGTCCATACATTTTCTGCTGTTGTTTTCCAACTTGTGACTGTAGACAACGATGGGAAACGCCTGGCCTGCTTGCATCAGCGAGGTTTGGAAGTTGATCGGGAATCGCTTCTGACACAGAAGTGCGATTCTCATATGAGCTGCCGAGCCGGGGCCTGCGTGGACGGTCGATACCACCGTATGACCGGTCAGCGATGCTTCCACCGCCGAGTAACATTCCACGTCTCGCATCTCGCCGACACATACGATGTCGGGGTTGAAACGGAGGGATGCTACCACAAGGTCTTCCTGTGTGATGTCATAGGCGGGGTTATCCGAAGGTCGGGAGAGCGTATGCACCGCATTATTGACGATGTGTCCATCCTCACCTCTGCGAACGAGAGACAGCTCTCGGGAACCCGATTCAATGGTGAATACACGCTTGTTATCGGGAATGGAGGTCATGATGGCATTCAGCAAGGTGGTCTTACCGCTTGAGGTGGCACCTGCCACAACGAAGGGTACGCCGTAGCGGATGCAC
>JAFSBV010000082.1 GCA_017437125.1 Bacteroidales bacterium
CTATGCGTCCGATGACCCGATGGGAGCTCTTTTGTCACCCCGGATTTGCAGGAACCTGTGCGCGCACTCCTCAATCCATTGTTTCATCATACGGCCCCATTTACGTATGATGAAATACGCTATGCCAATTGGATGAGGAACGGTTCATGCGATGACGGGGTCCCGACGGACAGAGCTCATAGGGGTCATCGGACAGAGATTGCCAGTTATTAACATTCAGTAAGACAGATTACCGGTAAGATGCACGAGCTGTAAACAAGACTTTTAGTATGAATCACAGATTGACAGAAGACATGTGCGGCCCTGTGTCGGAAGGACACGACGAACTGACCGCACAGCTGCTTATCGCACGGAAGGCAGCATTAGACGCTACAGCCGCAGCATTGCAAAGCATAATACTGCAGCAGAAATTGACGATAATGACGGATTCCCCCTGTGGGGGAAACATATCTGATGCCAAGAAGCATCTGGTGGATGCTATGGTTGACCTTGCGGTCGCATCATCGTACGGTTCTTATCCGGTTGCCAAGAATATACTTGCCGGATACGGTCTGGATGATATGATCTGATGGTATGTTTTTATTTCATGGGACAGCGGCAGATGAGGCCGCTGTCCTTTTTATTCCCTTGCCTAAGACTTGGCTGCATTGCAGACAGGTAAGGCTCTGTATTTCCTATAAAACCACCATATTATTTCAGCCTCTATTTCTTCGGATGCTACCTGCAATATAGTTTATATACAAGATTCCGGGTTTTATCTCCTGCAATCCGCAAAAGTGGTATCTCCTATGATTAAGGCAAGGACCGCGTCCATTCGGACTCTCACGGATGCGGATGAATCCGCCGTAAACAAAAGCGCAGGTATCTCTGCGTTTTCTTTCGCTGATCCTTGCCTTCCCATCTGTCGATTCCATATATGCTCCTGCAATGGAGGAAAACCCTGGAAAACCTTGCAAGAATGAGAATAATTCATATCTTTGCACTTGTCAAATGATAGCCAAACGATTCGACTGTCGATGTCGGATGTCTTTTTCTGTGATCTGTTATTGTACGCGAGGCTGTCAATCAAGTTAAACATATAAAACTATTGTGGGATGAAGACTTTATTCGACATTTGCTTTGGCGTCGTCAAGTTTACGTTCAAGGCTATCTTCTGGGTTGTCGGTCTTATCGTAATGCTACTGGCCGGCAGCTGTCCGGACTAGACCATCAAGGTATTCGGCCATACAGCAGAGGCTGCCGGGAATCATTCCTGACAGCCTCTTTTCAATGTAATTTAGGTAATAATAGTAAGAGGATTCTTAACAAAAGAATGTTACAAATATACATTTTTAATTCAAATTATAGCCAATACGTCATAGATTTAAAAAATGGTAAGAATCCGTCAACTCGACCGTAGATGCTAGCAAGTGGCCGAAGGAAATATATGAGCGGTCAATAAGAAGATGAAAGGATAACAAATAGGGATATATAGTAGTAAAGTAATATAATATAATAATAAAAATTGCAGGCATCTTAAATACGAACTATATTGCTTTTTCTTTGAAATGGCATGGGGCTAGTGCCAATCTGAAACTATTATCAGTGTTGACTGCTGTTTTTGTAATTATGACAGAACTGCAGTTGGGATTACCAATTCTAGAATAACTTAGAGGTGGAATCATTCTTGATATAGTTGGAAATTAAACCATAATGCGTATATTTGTGCAATAATAGTTTATTTTAGTCTATATGGAAGACATTTACATGCTATCTGATCTCCAGCTGGGGAAACGTATCGGAGAGAAACTTAAGGCGATCAGACTGAAAAGAAACATTACACAGCAGAGTCTGGCAGATGCTTCGTCCATATCTCTTTCATCACTCAAAAAGATAGAGAATGGCGAAATCGGTACTTTTGACTCATTGCTTCGAGTATTGAGGACTCTGGGAATGCTGGAAAGTATAGCTTCGTTATTCGAGGAAGAACAAATGAGTCCAAGTGAATATTATGAGATGGTAAATAAAGCTAAGAAAAGCACGCGCAAGCGCGCTGTAGGTAAGATAAAGGCTGATAAGGAGGAATCAGAATGGTAGATGTGGCAAAAGTGAGGATGTTCGGAGATTACATCGGAACATTCGTCTGGGATGACTCGTATAAGGTTGCGAGGTTTGAGTATGACAATGATTTCATTGGCAAAGGAATTGAACCGTCCCCTCTGATGATGCCAGTGCAGCAGGGACGTATCTATTCATTCGGAAATTTGAACTGGGATACATTCAACGGTCTACCTGGAATGCTGGCAGACTCATTGCCGGACACTTACGGACGAGCTCTGTTTGACAAATGGCTGACCTTGACTGGTAGGACAACAAATAGTCCGGTGGAATCATTGTGCTTCCTAGGACAGAGATGCATGGGAGCTTTGGAATTTGAACCGGCTACAGGTCCGGCATCTGATGCAAACATGAAGTTTGAGATCGACTCACTGATTGAAGTAGCCAGGGAAGCTCTTTCAAACAAAGAAGAGTTCGGTGTCAACCTGAGCGTGGACAAGAAGGCTGCAATAGCCGAAATTCTCCGCTTGGGAACATCGGCAGGCGGACAAAGAGCGAAGGCTATCATTGCATACAACAAGAAAACTGGAGAGGTGCGCTCCGGTCAGATAGAGGCTCCGGAAGGTTTTGACTACTATCTGATCAAACTCGACGGGGTGACAGCTGAAGCTGGATTCAAGGAAACAGAGAACTTCGGCCGCCTTGAATATTCATTCTCAGAATTGGTAAAGCGGTGCGGCATTGATATGACCGAATGTTCTTTGATTGAGGAGAACGGACGAGCCCATTTCCTTACGAAAAGATTTGACCGCGAGAATGGGAGAAAGATCCATATGCAGACACTCTGCGGAATCGCGCATTATGATTTCCGCCTCAAGAACGGATACTCATACGAACAAGCATTCAATGTGATGAGACGACTCCGTCTTCCGTACTCACAGGCTCAGGAGATGTTCAGAAGGATTGTATTCAACGTGGTTGTAAGAAATCAGGATGATCACACAAAGAACATATCTTTCCTGATGGATGAATCCGGCACGTGGAGACTCTCTCCTGCCTATGATATGGGATTTGCGTATAATCCGAAGGGGGCTTGGACAGCAACTCACCAGATGTCAATCAACGGCAGGTACGATAATATTGCTCGAGCGGACCTCTTGGCATTAGCCGCTTCAAATAATATCAAGAATGCCTCGGAAATCATTGATCAGGTGTGCGAAACAGCAGCTCTTTGGCCTGAGCTTGCTAAAGACTGTGGAGTACCACAGAAGATGATAGATGGCATTGTACCGCATATGCTTCTTGACTTGTGATAGGATTCATAAGATATTGCAATTGAGAAAAAGGCAGGATTCTACAGAGTCCTGCCTTTAAATATTAGAGTATTATAGTGATCAAGGTGTCCAGTTTACGTTGTGCGAGAACGATGTTCCTGTGGTATGTTGCCTCCTGTTTCCGTTCGAGTCGTAGTAGTAAGCCTTTGTAGTGAGGGTTACGGCCATTACGTAGGTCGAGCCTCCTCCCGTATAGACTATCGGAGCGTCACCGCTGGTTCCTGCCGCAATGCTGGTATTCTGGGCAAAGGTTACAGACCATGTGTATGGCGCATCCTCGACGACAGTGCCGTCACTGAACCTGAGCGACAGTGTAAGCTTGTAGTTGCTTGTACCGGAGACATTGACCGACTGCACGGACATGTTGGAAACGTATGCATTCATGCCCGGAGTGTCATTCTCGGTCACATTGACCGTGCAGCTTGCGCTGACGCCATTATACGTTGCCGTAATGGTGCATGTTCCCTTGCCCTGAGCGGTTATCTGGCCTCCTCCGACTGTCGCAACTCCTGAATTGCTGGTGGTCCAGACCGCACTTGAGGTGACATTCGTCGAGGCTGTTCCGTTGTTAGGGTTATAGATGGCCGCGTTCGTTCTGACATCACCTCTCTTCAGATCCACAGATGTCCATCCGAGTGAGAGGGTCGGAGACCCGATGACGTTCACTGTACATGTCGCACTCTTGCCGTTGTATGTGGCCGTGATTGTTGCCGAACCGACACCGTTGCCGGTTATGGTACCACCGTTTACACCAGCAACTGAAGAGCTGCTTGAAGACCAGGTCGCGCTCGAGGTGACGTCCTTCGATGATTCCAGGACACCGTCAGCGTAGGTCTTGAATGTGGCTATGAGTGTCTCAGTCCTTCCCTTACCCATATTTATGCTGGTCTTGTTCAGTACCAGCTCATAAGTATAGTTCGGCGTGACGGTGACTGTTCCAGTCAATGTCGTTCCGCCATACTTGGCTGTAATGGTGGCTGTTCCGGTACCTACTCCTGTTATCACTCCGTTGCTTCCTACAGTCGCTACAGACGTGTTGCCGGAAGTCCAGGTGAAGTTCGACGAGTAGTCCTCGCCATATGTCTGCGTGCCGTTGGTGAATGTCCTTCGGATTGCAGTCATCTTGGTTGTACGTCCATTGACTACACTGGCACTAGTCGGAGAAAGCTGATAGTCGTATGTGATGTCGTCCTCTACAGTCACCGTCGCTGTTGCACTGTATCCGTTATAAGCCGCCGTAATTGTAGCTGATCCTGTAGCCTTGGCTGTGACAGAACCTCCGGATACTGATGCCACTGCCGGATTAGAAGACGACCATGATGCTGACGATGTCACTGTCTTCGATGAAGTCCTCGTACCGTTTGTGAAGGTGATGTAGTAGGCAGCTATTGCCTTGGTATTCCCCACGGATATGGTAGCACTTGTCGCGCTCAGCTCGAGACCGTAAGTCAGAACGTCATTGACGGTAACTGTCGCGGATCCCGTGTATCCGTTGTATGTGGCCTTGATTACAGATGTGCCCGATGTCTTTCCGCTGACGGTTCCGCCAGATACCGAGGCCACAGCCGATGTTCCGCTACTCCATGTGGCCGATGATGTGACGTCTTTGCTGGATGACTTGACTCCGTCCGCATATGTGATATATGTGGCTGTTGCAGTAGTTGTCTCTCCGACATTGATGGCAGAGTCAGCAAGTTTTACCTCCAGCGCATAGGTATATGTCACAGGCTTCTTTGTCACGGTCACTGTGCATGACTTGCTGTAGCTTCGGTATGTCGCCGTCACAACTGCCTGTCCGGCACTCACTCCGGTGACTACGCCTCCGGATACTGTGAGTATGGATGTGTAGTTGCTCTTCCAGGTTGCCGATGAAGTGACATCCGTTCTTGAGGTCTCCACGCCGTTAGTGTATGTCACATAGTACACTGCCAGAGCGGCGGTCGATCCTTCCTGAACACTGAGCGTCGATTTGCTCATTACAAGGCCGTAGCCCATGACATTATTGACGGTAACTGTAGTTGTGACCTTGTATCCGTTGTAGGTCGCAGTGATGGTGGCCGTTCCGGCTGCCACACCTGTGATCTTTCCTCCGGATACCGTTGCGACGGAAGGATTGCTGGAAGTCCATGCCGCATATGAGGTCACATCTGTCTCGGTATCCTTAACTCCGTCAACTGTCCTGTAATAAGTCGCTGATAGGGTAGTGCTGCCGCCTACATTAAGGCTGACCGATGACTTGGAGTTTGTCAGGCCGTAAGCGATGTTCGGGAGGCCCTCCCCGTAGCTTACTCTCCAGCTTTCGTCGAAGATCCTGTCCTCGGTGACCTTCAGGTTGATCTTCACGTCCTTGTTTCTGATGACGTTGAAGTCCGTGCAGTTGTCCTCTCCGAGATAGAAGCGGTACTTGACGTTGTCCGATGACACGTCAACCCCTTCGTACTTCCCGCTGAACGATGCCGTCATCTCCAGATACGTGCAGAGAGCAGACTTGTCTGCAATCTCTTCCGGCACCTTCGATGATGCCTCCTTGTTGTTCGGGAGGAGGACTCCCTGGCAGTTCTCCAGGGCATAGAAGGTGACGGCGTTTCCTGAGTTCAGACTGGTGATGTCAGAGGATGTCGCATAGTCTCCGTC
>JAFSBV010000026.1 GCA_017437125.1 Bacteroidales bacterium
AGACATATACTGTGGCGGTTATAGCGGTGAGGATCCACCTCTTCCCATTCCGAACAGAGAAGTTAAGCTCACCATCGCCGATGGTACTGCCCCACCAGGTGGGAGAGTAGGTAGCTGCCACTTTCTTATACGACACCCTGTTATCATACGATGACGGGGTGTTTTGTTTATATACTCCCTGTTCTTTTGTATATTTGCTGTAATAATTGTAATCTTATGAAAATTCCTTCATTATTCAGCATTATTGCTGTTCTTATTCTTTCTTCCTGCTCTTCCAAGCAGGACTTCGATGAGAGATGGTTGTCTGAAAATTATTCGAAACGGGAAGTAAACATCGAGATGAGAGACGGTGTAAAGCTTTATACTGCGATTTATGAGCCGCTCAATGCCTCTGACCGACCTGTTCTGATGGTCAGGACTCCATATTCATGTGCACCATATGGCGACGGATGGTCATATGATCTTTCATCTTATATGCAGGAATTCCTGAAAAATGATTATATAATCGTATTTCAGGATGTCAGAGGCCGCTATATGAGTGAGGGTGAATTTGTAAATGTACGTCCGTATATTCCGGATAAGTCTGGTAATCAGATAGATGAGTCGTCTGACACATACGATACAATTGAGTGGATCGTAGAGAATACTTCCAATAATGGCTATGTCGGAGTTACCGGAATGTCTTATCCCGGATTCTATGCTACCATGGCTGCCTTGTCCGGTCATCCAGCTCTTAAGGCTGTATCTCCACAGGCTCCGATACTTGACTGGTTCAAGGGCGATGACATTCATCACAACGGTGCAATGAGGCTTATGGAAATATATTCTTTTGCCACTTATATGTTCAAGAAACATGATAATCCTGTCACAGAAGATCATGGACTTACTTCACCGATAGGAGAAAACGCCTATGAATGGTTTCTTTCCAAGCGCACGGTCAAAGAGCTGACAGCCGTCTTGCCGGACACTCTCGCCTTCTGGAATGAGATTCTTGATCATCCTGATTATGATTCCTATTGGAAAGAACGTTCTCTTGAGAATCATCTTAATGATATCAGGCCAGCAATTCTTGTTGTAGGAGGAACTTTCGATACAGATGACTGTTATGGAGCGCTCAATACTTATAAGATAATCAGAGATGAGTCACCTCAGACTGATATCCATTTCGTCTATGGGCCTTGGAGCCATGGAGCATGGCATGATTACAATTATACCGGTCTTGGAGAGATTGAAGAATGGGGAGGTCTTTCTGAATATTTCATGAAGAATATCGAATATCCTTTCTTCAGATATTACCTTGAAGGTAAAGGAGACAGGCCTGAACCGGTTTATATATCTTCTTCCGGATCTGATTCATGGCAGACAATGGCTGTGTGGCCAGCTGATGATGTGGATTATACTCCGTTATATCTTCATGAAGACAAGACTTTGTCTTTCACAGAACCAGCTGAAGTTTCTTCATTCTCGACATATCGTTCAGATCCTGATAATCCAGTTCCTTTCATGGAAGATGCGTCTTCGAGGAATAATTCGTATATGGTTGCAGATCAGTCGTTTGCATCCATAAGAAAAGATGTGCTTACATTTACATCAGAAGCACAGAATGAAATAATGAAGCTTGAAGGCCCTGTCAAGGTGAACTTTAATCTATCGATCTCTACAGACGATGCAGATGTCATCGTGAAGCTTATTGATCTTCATCCGGATGGTTATCAGATGCTTATCAGGGCAGATGTTTTCCCTTTAAGATACAGGAACGGACTTGATGATCCACAACCGGCTGTGCCGGGAATGCCTGTGGATCTTGAGTTTACCATGAATGATATAGCCCATTGGATTCATCCAGGTCATAAGATCATGGTGCAGATCCAGAGTTCATGCTTCCCGCTTGTAAACATGAATCCTCAGAAATACCTTGATAATATCTATGAGGCAGGTGAGGATGACTATCAGGTTGCTGATATAACGATATATCATCAGAATGATATGCCTTCAAGAATATATCTTCCGATAAGATGATCCTTGGAACTGTTTTTGAATCATTTCTTCCTGGATTAAATAAATAGATATGAAGATAAGAAAAATACATGCACGTGAGGTGTTGGATTCACGTGGAACCCCTACCGTAGCTGTTGAAGTAATACTTGAGTGTGGCTGCAGGGCAGAAGCATCAGTACCGTCAGGAGCTTCAACAGGAAGCAGAGAGGCTCTGGAGTTAAGGGACGGTGATCCTCGAAGATATTTGGGAAAAGGGACCTTGAAGGCAGTGGCTAATGTGAACGAAATCATCGCTCCTGCCTTGAAAGGGTTCAATGTATTCAAGCAGAAGCAGATAGATGAGGTCATGCTCGAACTTGACGGTACTGAAGACAAGTCTGTACTCGGTGCAAACGCTATCCTGGCCGTATCATTGGCCGTAGCCAAGACTGCTGCCGCATATGCAGAAGCTCCTCTGTATCATTACCTTGGAGCACCGAATTCCAATGTGCTTCCTATACCGATGATGAATATAATCAATGGCGGTGCACACAGTGATTCTCCAGTTGCTTTTCAGGAATTCATGATCCGTCCTGTGTCGGCATCTTCATTCAAAGAAGGCCTGAGGATGGGAGCGGAGGTGTTCCACTGTCTGAAGAAGGTGCTGAAAGACAAGGGATTGAGTACGGCTGTCGGTGATGAGGGTGGTTTCGCTCCGGATCTTCACAGTGTGGAAGATGCCCTTGATATGATCACGGAAGCCATCGTACTCGCCGGATATGTACCTGGCGAAGATGTGACTATGGCTCTAGACTGTGCGGCTACCGAGTTTTACCGTAACGGCTTATATGACTATCGTGTGTTTGAGGGAGAGGATGCCAAGGTTCTCGATGCTGAAGGTCAGATTGCCTATCTCGAGAGTCTGATATCGGAATATCCTATAGATTCGATTGAAGATGGAATGGCTGAGGATGACTGGGAGGGATGGAAGATGCTCACAGATGCCTTGGGTGATAGGATCCAGCTGGTCGGAGACGATCTTTTCGTGACGAATGTAAAGTATCTTTCGAATGGAATAGAGAACGGATGCGCAAATGCCATATTGGTGAAACTCAATCAGATAGGAACCTTGACGGAGACAATGGAGACGATAGCCCTGGCCCAGAGAAGCGGATATGCTGCAATCATTTCACACAGATCAGGTGAGACAGAAGATACCTTCATTGCTGATCTTTCTGTAGCTGCAGGAACGGGTCAGATCAAGACGGGATCCCTCAGCCGGTCGGAACGAATCGCAAAATACAACCGTCTGCTCAAGATAGAAGAGGAGATAGGTGAGAAGTCCATATACGGAAAAGACCTGATCTCGTGATCAGGTCTTTTCTTGTGGAGATAGTCGGAGTCGAACCGACGACCCCCTGCTTGCAAAGCAGGTGCTCTAGCCAACTGAGCTATACCCCCTTAAAGCGTGTGCAAATATGGTACTTTTTTCTGAATCTGCAAAATTTAAGTTGATTTTTTCTCAAAATTCTTCTTGAAATAATCTGTGATGCTCTTTCTTATGTTCATTTGGGCATTGAAAGGCTCCATCGCATCTGCAAGTTCCTTTGCTGTCTCAGGCTTTCTGCTTATCGGAAGAATCGCTTTGAACGGATTTCCAGTTTCCAGTTCGGAATATCCGCATATGGCAATTACCGGTATTCCGCAATTGCCGGCCTTCCTTGCGATGATTGCCGGTCCTTTACCCATGAGGGTCTGACCGTCTATCCTGCCTTCTCCGGTTATGACGAGATCGGCATCCATGATCAGTTCTTCAAATCCGATGAGCTCGGTGATAAGTTCGGCTCCGCTTTTCAGTTCTGCACCAAGAAATGCGTACAAGGCTCCTCCTGTTCCTCCTGCGGCTCCGCTTCCCTTTATTTCGGAAAGTCTTTTTCCGGTTGTCTCAGCTATGACATCCTCAAAAGACTTCATCCCGGCCTCAAGCTCATCGAGCATCATAGGATCAGCTCCTTTCTGAGGTGCAAATACATGTGTCGCTCCCAATGGACCACTGAATACGGCTTCGACATCACATGCAACGATAAATGCGCATTCTTCGAGCCGTATCTTGATATGTGATGTGTCAATCCTGTTTATCCTGCCGAGAGTACTTCCGTTGCAGCCGGATATTTCCTCCAGGTTCCTGTCAAGAAACCGGAATCCCAAAGCCTCAAGCATACCTGTACCTCCGTCATTCGTCGCACTTCCTCCTATGCCTATGATGAATCTCCTGCATCCCTTCCTGAATGCATCCAGTATCATTTCTCCTGTGCCGTACGTCGATGTCAGGAGTGGATTCCGTTCGCTGCCATCAAGGAGGGTCAGGCCGCTTGCCTTTGCCATTTCTATCACGGCAGTCCTTAGACCTCCGTGCTCATATGTCAGGTATCCGGCCTGTATAAGTCGGCCGACAGGATCATGTACGGTGATTTCCTCCAGCTCTCCTTTCAGACATCCTTTTAAAGAAGACAGAAGTCCTTCACCTCCGTCAGCCATGTTGACCTTTATGATCTTGCAGTCCGGATATATGTCATGTACGGCCGAGCTGACGGCATCGGCTACTTCCGATGACGTCAATGATCCTTTGAATGAGTCAGATGCAACAACAACCTTTTTCATGATGTAGTGATAAACAAAAAGGTCAGCATTTCTGCTGACCTCTGGTAGTCGGTAGGGGAATCGAACCCCTATTGCAAGATTGAGAATCTTGAGTACTAACCGTTATACGAACCGACCGTGTTATCGTTTGGGATTGCAAAGGTACGCATTTTTTTATTACTTCCAAATTTTTTCTTGGTTTTCGTGCAAAAAAAATGACGTTTTTGTCTTTTTGTCCCTCAAATTACTTCAGAAATACAAAGAATACGGCCATTATCAGACAGAAAAAAGCAGCAAAATGATTCCACTGAAGTGTCTGTCCTTTGAACATGACGGTCACCAGAACAGTAAATACTGTGAGAGATATCACTTCCTGAATGATCTTGAGCTGCATCAGGTTGAACGGGCCTCCGTTTTCAACGAATCCGATCCTGTTTGCCGGAACCTGTGCACAATATTCAAAGAAAGCCACGCCCCATGAGAACAATATGACTGCAATGAGCGGCCAGCTTGAAGAAATCTTCATTTCCTGAAGTTTCAGATGTCCGTACCATGCGAATGTCATGAATACATTCGATGCTATGAGAAGTAGAATAGTCCAGATCGCTTTCATCATCCATTTATTTAGAGGATGCAAAAGTAATATTTAATTTGTAATTGCAGGCATAAAACTTTAAATTTGCATGAATTGGCATTGCTGAAATGCTGTGAACTGTCTATAAATTAAAAACATGATATTATGACACTGATCAAATCCATTTCCGGTATCCGAGGCACGATCGGAGGAAATCCTGGTGAGGCCCTTACACCGATCGATATCGTCAAGTTTACATATGCATATTGCGTAAAGATGAAGGAACGCCGTCCAAAGGCAGACGGAGAAAGATATAAGGTTGTAGTCGGAAAGGATGCGCGTCTTTCCGGTGATATGGTGGAGCAGCTTGTCTGCGGTACTCTTGTATCATGCGGTGTAGATGTGGTGAAGGCAGGTTTTGCTTCGACACCGACAACGGAGATGGCTGTGGTCTTTGAAGAGGCAGACGGAGGAATCATACTGACTGCTTCCCATAATCCTAAACAGTGGAATGCTCTCAAGCTTCTTAACGAGAAGGGGGAGTTCCTCAATGCTGAGGAAGGTGCGGCTATACTTGCTTGTGCAGAAGAAGAGAACTTCTCTTTTGCAGACGTCGATTCTCTCGGAGACATCGAGGAAAAGGATTTCACAGATCAGCATCTTGATGCTGTGCTGGATCTGCCTGCCGTTGATGTCGAAGCCGTCAGAAATGCGCATTTCAAGGTTGCCCTCGATGCGGTCAATTCTGTCGGAGGCATCATCATGCCTCGTCTTCTCGAACGTATGGGAGTCGAGTGCATCTGCGTGAATTGCGAGCCTACAGGTGAATTCGCACATAATCCTGAACCGCTTCCTTCAAATCTTACCGAACTTTGTGAGGCAGTAGTAAGCAATGGCGCTGATCTTGGTGTGTCTGTGGATCCTGATGTGGACAGACTTGCCTTGATCTGCGAGAACGGAAAGCCTTTCGGTGAGGAATATACTCTCGTAAGCGTTGCTGATTATCTCCTTTCAAGAGTTTATGACGAGGCTCTCGCTACAGGAAAGTCAATGGAGGAGATCGCTGCTCCATATTCAATGACTACATCATCCAACCTTTCTTCTTCAAGGGCTCTGCGTGATGTTACAGAACAGTATGGCGGAGAATATGCGGCGGCAGCAGTAGGAGAAGTCAATGTCACCACGAAGATGAAGGAGTGTGGCTGCATTATCGGGGGTGAAGGAAACGGAGGAGTGATTTATCCTGCTCTTCATTACGGACGTGATGCCATGGTCGGTGTCGCTCTCTTCCTTACCAATCTTGCATACAAGAAGATGAAGGTCTCGGAGCTTCTTGCAACATATCCTGAGTATGTGATTGCAAAGAACAAGATCGAACTTGCTGACAAGAACCTTATTGACAGTATCCTTGAAGAGGTCAAGACTGTATTTGCCTCAGAGGATATAAATACTGTCGATGGTGTGAAGATATCGTTCGAATCAAGGAAGGAATGGGTTCACCTTCGTCGCTCGAATACGGAACCTATCATCCGAATTTATGCCGAGGCGGCAACTAAAGAGGCTGCTGATGCTCTTGCACAGCAGATAATCGATATAGCAAACAGGATTATAGGCTAACGGGGATGTTTTCATTCAGGACAACTTCATTGGAAGAACAGCTTGACAAGGCCCTGCACGAAGGCAAGGTCGGCTGCTTCTGTACGCAGAACTGCTGGGACACGGAAAGAGGCCGTTACATGTATGACATATTCCGTGAGAGAGGGAATCTCGAGATCATATTCAATCCTCGTGACACGGAGCTGACTCCTCAGACCAACCATATAGATTTCGCGGAAGAAGACATCAGAGGACTGAATGCCATAGTCGTGGAGATACAGGATGTCGGTGCAAGATATTTCAATTATACGAAGGATGTATTCCACCTGATGGACATCCTGAAGGCAATGAAGAATGATGCACCATCCCTCTATATCGTCGATCATAACAATCCTGCCGGAAGGATAGTGGAGGGTACGATGCCTTCGTCAATCATGGAGAATCATGTTCCGAAAGTTGCTCATCGTCATGGACTTACGTTGGGTGAACTCGCCAATCTCTATTATCATGAGATAAGTGCGAAGTTTGCTCTTCATGTGATTTCCGCCCTCGCGACAGACTCTAACCATCAGCTGATGCCGTGGACTATTGCCCCGGCTTCGGACATACCGGGACTGTTCACATGTGACGTTTACAGTGGAGGCGCGTTGTGGAACAATACAAATGTGACTCCAGGTATTGGAACAGCACGCCCATATGAGTATTTCGGAGCTCCGTTCATCAAGACAGGTGGAAGGGACATAGTTCCGGTGGCAGAAGGCATAATGCTGAGGCCATGCTCGTTTACCCCGTCATGCGGAAGATATGAAGGTCAGAAATGTTTCGGATACCAGCTTATGAGGGAACCGGGAGTGGAATATCATTCACTTATGCATACGCTCCAGATGATCCGTTTCTTCAAGGAGAACTATAAAAAGTTCAATCTTGAGGATGGGTTCGAGGCCAAGCTTTCCGACCAGATGCTTCTCGATTACATAAATGGAAGCGTATCATGGGAGGAAGCCCGTGAACATATCAAGGTCGAAGAGCAGAAATGGATCAGAAAGGCAAAGAAATTCATGCTGTATGATGATCAGCCTTATAGAATTAAGTAGGAAATGCTTGCTTATTAAAAATAAAAGGCTTACATTTGCGCCCGCAAATTTAGTTAACTAAACATTTATAACGTTATGAAGAAAGGAATACATCCCGAAACCTACCGTCTTGTAGCTTTCAAGGATATGTCAAACGATCAGGTGTTCATCACCCGCTCATGCGCGAACACCAAGGAGACAATCGAGATCGAGGGAGTTGAGTACCCTGTAGTAAAGCTCGAGATCTCTAACACATCTCACCCATTCTACACAGGTAAGATGAAGCTTGTTGATACAGCAGGTCGTGTTGATAAATTCTACCAGAGATACGCAAAGAAGAAGTAATTCTTCCAAGACATACAGGTACAATCCGGCTCGCAGGATACTGCGGGCCGGATTTTTATTGTTCCTTTATGCTTGTGAGGGTGATTTCCGTGTGTGTGGATGGGTGCATGAAAGTGATGCTCCATGCGTGGAGATGAAGATGAGGGGCAGGCAGGCCTCCGTATAGCATGTCACCTATGATCGGATGTCCGAGTCCCATTGAGTGCGCGGAATGGACACGAAGCTGGTGTGTGCGTCCTGTGTGGGGATGAAATGTGATATCAATGGTTCCATCATCGTTTGAAGCTGTTACCTCATAGCTTGTCAGAGCAGGCTTTCCTTGTGCCATATCGACTTTCTGTCTCGGTCTTTCGTCGTAGTCTGCACTCAAAGGTAGTGAAATTTCTCCTTGATCTCCAGGCTTCAGCTTCATCCCTTCTGCCGCAGGAGACAGCCTGGCGTGATATGTCTTCTTTACTGTGTGTTGTTCGAACTGATGCCGGATGTCCTTGGCTGCATCTTCTGTCTTTGCAAAGAGGATTATACCTGATGTATCCATGTCAAGCCTGTGCACCGTGTGGAGCTCTTCATATGACCTGCAGAGGATTTCATAGGCTGACAAGCGTCCGTCCAATCCTGGAACCGATGGCATTCCGGATGGCTTCTCTACGGCAACGACTTCATTGTCCTCATAAATGATTTCCAGGCTTCTATCTGCTGACGGGTCTTCTTTGATGAGGATGCCGTTCAGCATGAATCTCAACAAGGGTCCGCATTTGCTTGTGCATGAAGGATAAAACCTTCCATGTGTCCGGACTGCTGTCTCAGGTGAGTTTCCGTACCAGAATTCGCCCATGGCGATTGGTCTGAGCCTGTTTTCATATGCGTATTCCAGAAGCTTGGGAGCGGCACATTCGCCAGTGCCTCCCGGTGGAATGAGACCTTCTGCTGCGAATATATCCTCAATGGATGACTGACTACCCGTGAAATCATGTACGATGTACTGCCTGAATATCCATTTCTGCAGTTCGTCGGACATGGCGGCCCTTCTCGCTTTCATTTCGTTGATTCCGGATATGATGGTCTCAGCCTCGTTCTGAAGCTTCTTGATTTCATTGTCCCATCTGATCCTGATCCTTTTCAGCTCTGCCTTTTCAAACATGCTTTCCTTCAGGAGAGCGTCCAGCCTTGCCGGATCCGACATCTCGCTTCTGGCCTCGTCCCTTTCTCTTTTGGATATGGCCATATGTGCCTTTTGCTTCGCGATTTCTTCCTCCTTCGCGGCCATTGCCTTGGCGATGGATTCCTTTAGCTGCGAAAGATCACCGGAATCTTCAATTGATGCTATCTTCCTGTTGATTTCCGTAATCTCAGCCTCTCTGGTCTTGAAATGACCGGAGGGATCCATCAGATCGAATATGGGAGGGACAAAACCCAGGATATTGCTTCTGCCACCGACATTCCCAGAGAAAGCCGCTATGAATCCTATGTCATCACAATCCGGCAAGCCGACCACAAGCACTCCGAGCATCTTTCCTTCTGAAAACGCCGAATGAAGCCATATGTCATCATGGATATGTCCGGTAAGGATTTCTGCAGCCTTCTGTACAAGCGGATGAGGATGGTATCTGAAAGGATTGTTGAAGAATTCCGGTGTCGTAAAGCTGAAATTTTCGGGAAACCTGTAAATCATATCGTTACATTGTTGGAAATGTATTCGCGGCAAAGATCCTGAAGGCCGCATTCCGCACATTTCGGCTTTCGTGCCGTACATACATATCTTCCGTGCAGAATGAGCCAGTGATGGGCCTTGCCTCGCAGTTCTTCTGCAAATCCGGCTGTCAGATCCTTTTCCACCGCCTCCGGTGTGGTTCCGTCCGAGAGACCTATTCTTCTGGAAACCCTGAAGACATGGGTATCGACAGCTATTACAGGCTTGTCGTAAATCACTGATGCTATGACGTTTGCTGTCTTGCGTCCCACTCCCGGCAGGGTTTCGAGCTGGTCTGTTTCAGATGGAACCATGCTCTCGAAATCGGATACGAGCTTCCGGGCCATCCCGATGAGATGTTTTGCCTTGTTGTTCGGGAATGAAATGGAACTGATGAGGCTGTAAACTTCCTCGAAAGAAGCAGAGGCGAGATCTTCCGGCTCCGGAAATCTGGTGAATATCCGTGGTGTATGCATGTTTACACGTCTGTCCGTGCATTGGGCAGACAGGATGACCGCAATGAGAAGATGGAAAGGGGAGTCGTAGTGCAACTCCGTTTCCGCAACCTCCATATTGGCGGAAAACCACTCAGTTACCTTTGAGAATCTTTCAGATATGTCCATGTCAGATCGTAATCTCCAGATCAATCACTTCGTCTTCAGTCTGTTCCAGACATGTCTCATCCTTACAGACCATGACACGGCCAGGATATTTCTCGAATATCTGCCTGTTGTGTGTCACCATCACGACGGCCGTTCCCTTTTCCTTGTTGATGCCTGTGAGAAGCTTCATGATGCCGTCAGCTGTCTCATTGTCCAGATTGCCGGTAGGCTCGTCTGCAATGATCACCTGAGGGTCGTTGAGCAGGGATCTGGCTATCGCTATACGCTGCTGTTCGCCTCCGGAAAGCTGGTGAGGCATCTTGTGTGCCTTCCTTTCCATGCCGACGGACTCGAGCACCTGAGTGATCCTTTTCGAAATCTCCTCCTCATTCTTCCATCCGGTAGCCTTGAGCACGAAAGAAAGATTATCCTCGACAGTCCTGTCCATCAGGAGCTGGAAGTCCTGGAATACGACTCCCATCTTTCTTCTCAGGAACGGAATATCCTTCTCCCTTATGCCGTCAAGCCTGAATCCGCATGCCTCGCCTGTGCCGTTCTCAAGCCTGTTTTCGGCGATGATGGTTCTGATTATCGAAGTCTTTCCCGTGCCGACCTTTCCGACGATATATACGAAGTCTCCCGGATATACATCCATGTCCAGATCGTATATGACAGTCGCTTCACCGTTGAGTATGTCGGCTTTTCTGAATGAGATGATAGGTGCTCTTTCTTCCATGTTCAAAAAATAGATATAATCACACAAATATAGTGGAAAAATGGTTAAATTTGTAAAATTTTATGATGATCATGAATAAGAAGACAATATTGGCAGCTTTTGCTGCTGTCCTGATCTCTGTCCAGGCTGTCTATGCTGCAGGACAGGAGTATCCGGGACATGACGGCAAGGGAATCAGGGAGGTTCTGAAGCTTCGTGACAAAGGTATGGTGACCCGTTCCGGAGCTCTTTTCAATGAACTTGCCCGCAAGTCCGGCAAGACCGATCCGAAAGGTTATGCCCTCCTGAACGATGTGCTCATGCAGACACCCGGATATGTGCACCAGATGGAACAGTTCCTGAAAGAGGAACCGCAGTCCGTACTGATACCGCAGATCATATATGCACATGGCCTCAATCGTTTCGAGGCTCAGGATTATGCCGGTGCTTCTGAATGCTTCGGCAGGCTTGAGACATCAGATCTCTATAGATCCCAGATTGATGAATTCCTGTTCAGGAAGGCATACAGTTCTTTGGAAAACCGTCAGCTGGATGATGCACTTGCAGGATTCATCGAACTTGAGCGTCGTCCTGTGACTGACTTCACGGCTCCTGCCAGATATGCCATCGGATATATCAATTATGAAAACAAGGACTTCCGTGAAGCGCTCGAATGGTTTGAAAAGGCTTCAACAGACAGCAGATTTGCAGAAATCTCCAATTATTACATCATGGAATGCCGCTTCATGCTCAAGGACTACAGGTATGTGGCAGCGAAAGGTGATGCAATGTATGAGACAGTGCCTGAGGACAGGAAGTCACATCTTGCCAGAATCATTTCAGAGGCATGGCTGGTGCTTGGTGATGCCGATCAGGCAAAGCGCTATTATGAACTTGGCATGGTCGCAGGAGAGGCTCCTGATTCAAGGACCGACTGGTTCTACAGCGGTTCGGTTCTCTATGCGGTTGAGGACTATGAAGGGGCTATCCGCAGTTTCAGCAACATGACGGAAAGGATGGATTCCCTCGGTCAGATCGCGAACTATCAGCTTGGCTACAGCTATATCCAGACAAAGAACAAGGTCGCCGCACTTGATGCCTTCAAGGATGCCGCCCAGGTATGGTACGATGCGAAGATAGCCGAGGATGCCTACTTCAATTGGGCAAAGCTTGCCTTTGACATCAATTCCGATACGTCGGTATTCAATGAATATATCAAGAAGTACCCTGCCAAGGAACAGGAAGACAGGATCAACAGCTATATCGCTGTGGCTGCCCTCCACGACCGCGATTACGAGGGTGCGGTCAACGCATATGACAAGATAGATGAATTGGATGACGATATGGTTCTCAACTATATGAAAGCCAATTATCTTCGTGCTGAGCAGCTTGTCGGAAACGGCTCTTACAGACTTGCCATACCTTGCCTGAAGGCAGCCGCATACTATTCTGAAAGAAGCAGCCGTTTCAACCAGCTTTCGAGATACTGGCTTGCCGAGTCTTACTACAGGAACGACCAGTATGACGATGCCATCAAGGTCTATACCGACCTTTATAACACTTCTGCCCTCTATGGTCAGACGGAATCATATCTGATACCATACAATATCGCATACTGCCACTTCAAGAAGGCAGATTATGCATCTGCATTGAAATGGTTTGACGAATACCTCAAGGAATCCGAGACTGTTTACAGAAAGGACGCGCTTGTGAGAAGGGCGGACTGCTATTTCATCAACAAACAGTATAAGGAAGCATGTGCGGCATATGATCTCGTACTTGATGATTGGTTTGATGTGAACGACATATATCCTTATTATCAGGCCGCTCTTTCATATGGACTTCTTCGCAAGATGCCGGAGAAGATCGAGCTTCTTTCCAATGTGATGCAGGCATCCCCTTCAGCGGAATTCTATCCTGAGGCTTTGTTTGAGCTTGGCCGCTCATATGTCGTCAAGGAAGAAGATGACAAGGCCTTCGAGTGCTTCAGGAAGCTTGCTGACGAGGTGAAGGACAGCACTTTCGTCGCAAAGGCATATGTCGAGATGGGATCGCTTTCGAGGAACCAGTCTCAGTACAATGAGGCCCTGGGCTATTACAAGACTGTTGTCGAGGAAATGCCTCTTTCCGGATATGCTGAGGATGCCCTGGCTGCCATCGAGTCTATCTATCAGACAAGAAACGAACCTGAGGAATATATCGCATATATCGATATGATCGGCAAGGGAGGTTCCAAGACAGAGGATGAGAAGGAGAACATGATCTTCAATGCCGCAGAGCAGATCTATCTGTCAGAGAATTATCAGAAGGCTCTCGTCTCACTTCAGTCCTTCCTCGACAAGTATCCTGACGGGGGTAATGCCTACAAGGCATATTTCTATATGGCTGAATCATACAGGAACCTGTCGAAATATGATCAGGCGTGCGATGCTTACAGACGTGTGATCGAGACAGGCGAGGGCTCGTTTGTGGAGCTTTCCATGCTGAACTTCTCGGATCTGTCATATCGTCTGGAAAGATGGGATGATGCCTTCGGAGGATATTCGTCATTGTACTCTTCGGCACTTCTGGAAAACAACAGACATGCTGCGGCTGTCGGAATGATGCGTTCGGCATACAAGGGCCATGTATGGAACGAATCGATACGTAATTCTGACCGCGTGCTTGCCGATCCTAAGTCTGATGCTCAGATCAAGGTGGAGGCCCAGTATGTCAAGGCTAAATCCTACCTCGCGACCAGCCGAAGGGATGAGGCTTATTCTATCTTCGCAGATCTTGCAAAGGATTCTTCTTCTCCATTCGGTGCAGAAGCTGCCTACCTTCAGATCCTTGACAGCTATGACAAGGGAGAGTTCGAAGCTGTGGAGGAAAAGGTCTATGCCTTCTCGGATGCCGGATCCGGACAGATGTACTGGCTCGCAAAGAGCTTCATCGTTCTCGGAGACTCGTTCGTGGAGAGGGATGAGCTGGAGCAGGCGAAGGCTACATTTGAAAGTATCAGAGACGGATATACATCTTCCGGAAGCAACGATGACGTTCTTGACAACGTTTCGATGCGTCTGAAGAAACTTGAAGAGCTGATGGCTCAGTAACAGATAATCATAAGCAGATGAAAGCAGACATAATATATCGTATCATTCCGGTTGCGCTTGCAGCATTTCTTGCATTTCCGGTGTCGGGACAGAATCTGGATCCGACTGTCGAGGTAAGCAGGGCATATGAAGGCAAACTCATGGAGGTCCACAAGCCTCAGCTTAAGATGGCTGTGCCTGATTCAGTCCTCAGGTTTGATCTTGATTTTGACTATTCCGTATCGGACAATCCTTACAAGGGGGCATATGAATTCAGTCCATATACGCTGGACATGAAACCGTCTCCTGTGTATCGCGATGTGAATACATTCTATCTGAAGGCAGGTGCCGGCTATCAGCTCCATCCTGTGTTCGATATGATATGGAGTCCTCTTTTCAAGGGTGATTTCAGGATGAATGCATATGCTTCGCACAGATCATTCATAGGAAAGTACTGGTCTATGGCAGAGCCCTCTTCTTCCGGAACGGCAGTTCTCGGGAAGATGACAAGGACAGATGGCAGCAAGCAGACATGGCCGGGATATGATCTCCGTTCCAATGCAGGCGTTGACGGACGTTATGACTGGGATGCCGCATATCTGTGTTTTGATGCCGGATATGACGGTCTTCATCAGCAGGACAAACTCTTTCATGTGACCGGAAGGGCATATGACGCTCTCAAGGCCCGTATGTCCGTGGCTTCCAAGAACTTCATTGATGTTCCTTTCAGCTATCATGCGGATATGGCATACCGCTTTGCTGAGGACAAGCTCAGTGATACGTCATCCGAGAGCTCATATCTCATGGAGAATGACTTTTCTCTCGATGCAGGACTCTCATGTTCTTTCTTCAGCGGTGACAGACTTGGTGTGAAACTGGGTTTCGGTATGGCGATGACGGATGGTATCGTATATTCCGGCGGAGGTGATGTGGATGTGGTTCCGCATTATGTGATCGATCGTGACAGATGGCATTTCGACCTTGGAGTTAGGATCTCTGCATCATTCAGGACAGAGACGTTCTCTGAAATGTACGGATATGAGGAACAGATGATATATCCGGACGTGACGGTTGAATACAAGGCCGTTCCGGATGCGATGAAGCTTTATCTTCGTCTCGGCGGCGACTGCAGGGCGAATTCATATGCAGACATCATTTCGTATAACCATCGTGCGGACATCCGATATGGAAGAAACATATGGAATGTGCTTGATGTCGTTGATGAAAGGATTTCAGCTGCAGCAGGATTCAAAGGACGTATAGGAAAGCGTTTCAGCTATGATCTTGAAGGCGGATATGTGAACTATGGAAACGCTCTTCTTGATGGCGTGGTAATGGCTGAGGCTACATCCGTTACTCCTGCAAGATGGCTTCCGGCGTTAGGTTATTCGTCATATGAGAAGGCTTATATCTCATTGGGATGGCTTCTTGATGCTGAGCATTTCAGATTTGACGGATCTTTTGAATATGCCCGTTGCTATGGCCTTCCTGTAGAGTCGGGTGCCGGACTTCTTCTTCCGGCAGCTCTTACAGGTGATGTTGCAGTCACGTACGATTGGAAGGACCGCATATTTGTCGGTGTGGATTGCGCATTCTCTTCAGCGAGAAAGGGAACTGCCTATTATGCCGCAAACAGATTTGCGTTCAAACCGATAGACGCCCGTGTCCCGGGTTATGCCGATCTCGGACTTGATGTGGAGTATGTAGTTAACAGAAAGTTTTCTGCATGGGCACGAGGAGGAAATCTCCTTGGAATGACAATTCAGAGAAGCCTTCTGTATGCTGAAAAAGGTCCGTATTTTACCCTGGGAATCTGTTTGAATTTATAAAGAAATTCACTAAATTTGTACGATTGTTCGGCCCGTTCGGCGAGTCGCTTTCCGGGCTTTTGAAAAGATAAGGATTTATATAGAATAATGAACGAGAACGAAATCAACAATGCTTCTGCGGAGCAGTACTCCGCGAATAGTATCCAGGTGCTTGAAGGCCTTGAGGCCGTGCGCAAGAGACCGTCAATGTATATCGGAGATATCGGAGAACGAGGTCTCCATCATCTTGTGTATGAGGTGGTTGACAACAGTATCGATGAGGCTCTTGCCGGATATTGTACTGACATAGAAGTGTTCATAAATGAGGATAATTCGATAACGGTAAAGGATAACGGACGAGGAATTCCTACCGGTATGCATGAGAAGGAGAACCGTTCGGCTCTTGAAGTCGTGCTCACAGTCCTCCATGCGGGTGGTAAATTCAGCAAGGACAGCTACAAGGTGTCCGGTGGTCTTCACGGTGTCGGTGTATCCTGCGTGAATGCCCTTTCTGATTATCTCAAGGCTGAAATTCATCGTGAAGGCAAGATCTTCGTGCAGGAGTATTCTCAAGGTAAGCCTTACAAGCCGGTTGAGGTTGTAGGAGAAGCTGAGGATACAGGTACATTCGTGACTTTCCACCCGGATCCTGAGATTTTCCAGGTTACGACAGTCTATAAATATGATACTCTTGCCGCTCGTCTTCGCGAACTCGCATATCTGAACAAGGGTATCCGCCTGACTCTTACCGACAAGAGGAATCTTGTCAACGATGTCGATGAAAATGGCAACGAGCTTGAGACGACCCACTACAGGAGCGATGTGTTCTACTCAAAGGAAGGTCTCAAGGAGTTCGTTGACTATCTTGACGGCGGAGCGGAGAAACTGATCGAAGCCCCTATCTATCTTGAAACAGACAAGATCATTCCTATAGAAATCGCTCTCCAGTATAATACAAGCTATACAGAGAAGATATATTCATACGTCAACAACATCAACACCATCGAGGGAGGTACTCACCTTCAGGGTTTCAAGATGGGTCTTACCAGGACTCTGAAGAGCTATGCCGACAAGGCAGGAATGCTTGCGAAGCTCAAGTTCGACCTTGCAGCCGATGACTTCCGCGAAGGACTTACCGCTGTCGTATCTGTGAAGGTTGCTGAGCCTCAGTTCGAGGGTCAGACCAAGACAAAGCTCGGAAACGGTGAGGTCGTTTCAGCGGTTTCTCAGGCAACTGCAGCTGCTCTCGAACAGTATCTCGAGGAGAATCCTAAGGAAGCTAAGATGATCGTTGACAAGGTAATCCTTGCAGCAACAGCCCGTCATGCCGCACGAAAGGCACGCGAAATGGTTCAGAGAAAGACGGTGATGTCTGGCGCAGGTATGCCTGGAAAGCTTGCTGACTGCTCTTCAAGAGATCCTGAGGAATGCGAACTCTTCCTCGTCGAGGGAGACTCTGCTGGTGGTACTGCAAAGCAGGGACGTGACCGTATGACCCAGGCTATCCTTCCGCTCAGAGGTAAGATCCTCAATGTGGAGAAGGCCATGGAACACAGGGTATTCGAGAGCGAGGAGATCCGTAACATCTATACAGCCCTCGGTGTCACTGTCGGAACCGAAGAAGACAGCAAGGCGCTGAATCTCAGCAAGCTGCGCTATCATAAGGTCATCATCATGACCGATGCCGATGTTGACGGAAGCCATATCGCTACCCTTATCCTGACATTCTTCTTCCGTTATATGATCGATCTGATCAAGAACGGATATGTATATCTTGCTACCCCTCCTCTTTACCTTGTAAAGAAGGGAAAGGAAGAGATTTATTGCTGGACCGAACAGCAGCGCAAGGAGGCCACTCTCCAGCTTGGAAAGGGCTCGGACAAGGGTGTCTTCGTACAGCGCTACAAAGGTCTTGGAGAGATGAGCGCCGAGCAGCTTCAGACTACTACCATGGATCCTCAGAAGCGCCTTCTCCGTCAGATCACAATCGAGAATGCAGCTGAAGCTGAAAGGACATTCTCAATGCTTATGGGTGATGATGTGCCGCCACGCCGCGAGTTCATCGAGCAGAATGCCCATTACGCAAATATCGATGCATAATGTACTAAACCAAATATATAGATATGACAGACATTTTTGATAGAATCGAGAAGCATTCAGGTGGCCCGCTCGGCCAGTATGCTGCAAAGGCTTTCGGCTATTATATGTTCCCGAAGCTTGAAGGAGAACTTGGTCCTCATATGAAGTTCCAGGGCAAGGATGTCCTTGTATGGAGCTTGAACAACTACCTTGGTCTTGCAAATCATCCTGAAGTAAGAAAGGCTGATGCTGAGGCTGCTGCAAAATGGGGATTGGCTTACCCAATGGGAAGCCGTATGATGACTGGCCATACAGATCTTCATGAGCGTTTCGAGAGAGAGCTTGCAGAGTTTGAAAGAAAGGAAGATGCATTCCTCTTCAACTTCGGATATCAGGGAATCCTTTCGACAATCGATGCTCTGATGGATCGTCACGATGTGATCGTATATGACTCTGAAGCACATGCATGCCTTATTGATGGCGCACGTATGCATATGGGTAAGAGAATGACATACCGTCATAACGATTACGAGAGCTGTGAAAAGACTCTCCAGAGAGCGACAAGGCTCTGTGAAGAGACTGGTGGCGGTATCCTTCTCATCACAGAAGGCGTATATGGTATGACAGGAGCCCTCGGATTCCTTGACAAGATCGTGGAGCTCAAGAAGAAATATAAGTTCAGAATCCTTATCGACGATGCTCACGGATTCGGTAACATGGGTCCTACAGGTCGTGGTACTTCGGAGCACTTCGGTGTAATGGATGAGATTGACCTTTATATCGGTGCATATGCCAAGTCTATGGCTTCCATCGGTGGTTTCGTGGCAGGTCCTAAGAAGATCATCAACTACCTCCGCTTCAACATGCGTTCTCAGATCTATGCAAAGTCTCTCCCTATGGCACTCGTCGAGGGTGGTCTCAAGAGACTTGAGATCATCCGCAGCAAGGAGGGTGACGAACTCAGAAAGAAGCTCTTTACGATCACAAAGGCTCTTCAGGACGGTTTCCGTAACCTCGGATTCGAGATAGGCCCTGCTGAAGCATGTGTCACACCTGTCCAGATTAAGGGTGGTGTAGGTCAGGCGTCAAGAATGGCTGTTGACCTCCGTGAGAACTACGGTATCTTCTGTTCAGTAGTCATCTATCCGGTAATTCCTAAGGGTATGGTGATATTCCGCATCATTTCTACTGCGGCACACTCTATGGAAGATGTGGAGCGCACATTGAAGGCGTTCACTGATGTACGTGCCAAGCTTGATGCAGGCTACTACGATGGAGATGAAGGCGATATCGTCGATATGGCTATCAAATAATTTCAGCAGCAATGCTTTTACATCAGTGTCGTCGCGACAGCGGCGGCACTGACTATGCTTTTAAGGAGTCAGTTATGGAAAAGATCAGTTTCCCTAAAAAGTTCAAGGTTTATCTGCCGCTTCTGGCCCTGTTTCTGGGCCTGATCTTCATGATGCCGAGAAGCCCGAAGTTGAATTACGATTATCGTAAGGGTTCTCCATGGCTCAATGAAACCTTGGTCGCTCAGTTTGATTTTCCTGTCCTCAAGACAGAGGCCCAGCTCATGGAGGAACGTGAGAAGGCCGGATCGCTTGTCATTCCGTATTACAGGCTGGATCCGAAGGTGTCGGCAAAGAGTATGACTGCTGTGTCGTCTCTTGATCTGGGAAGCCATCCGGAGGTGAGAGTCCATCTGTCTGATGCACTTGCCTTCCTGTATTCCAAAGGCATTCTGTCTCCTTCTGCTGGACGTGATGTCGATGAACTGCACAGTGATCCTGACGCACTGATATATGTCCAGAAAGACAGAAGAGCTGTGAAAGTCCCTGTTTCTGAGGTATTTACCATAGAAGATGCTACCGATTACATCCGTGAGTCTCTGACAGAGACCTGCCCTTGGTGCAATGTGGATTCCCTGTTTTCCGCAGCATCCCTTTCTTCATTGATCGTTCCTGATCTGGTGTATGACCCTCAGACAACGGACCTTGTCCATGAGGAAAGCATAAATTACATATCTCCTACTCAAGGAGTGATACGTGCAGGTCAGGTGATCGTTTCTGAAGGTGAGATCGTGACCGCGGAGATTGAGCAGCTTCTTGACTCATATAAGGCGGAATATGACATGAGTGTAGGTTATGGAGCATCTCCTGCATATATGTGGATCGGAAATGTTCTCATTTCCTTCTTCATAGTACTCGTACTCTTCCTTGCTATCTGCTATTGCAATTCGAGCATTTTTGATGAGTTCAACAAATATCTCTATCTGCTGTTGATATTCACCCTTGCAGCTCTGGGGTCATCAATTGTAGCAAAGATCGATGCATCGCTCTTCTATCTGATACCGTTTACGCTGATTTCACTTTATCTTCTTGCCTTCTTTACCAAGAGGATTGTGTTCTCGGTATATTTCATCTCGCTTCTGCCGATGATGATATTCGCTCCTAACGGTGTGGAACTTTTTGTCATGTATCTTGTCGCCGGAAGCGTCGCGATGCTGGTGTTCGGCTATTTCAACCGTGGATGGCTTCAGTTCGTGACTGCTCTGATAGTGTTCGGAGTGATGATTGTCGTATGGGGCGCATTCAGACTTATTGACGGAATCGATGGCTTGAAGGAATATCACACGGTGTTCGATATGGCCTTGGGTGCTTTGCTCTCCGTTGCCGGTTATCCGTTGATCTATCTTTTCGAGAAGATATTCAAGCTGGTGTCCAACTCGAAGCTTGCGGAGCTCAGCGATACGAACAACAAGCTTCTCCGTCTTCTTGCAGACAAGGCTCCTGGTACATTCCAGCATTCGCTTCAGGTGATGAATCTTGCCGATGCCGCTGCCAGATCCATAGATGCAAATGTCCTTCTGGTGCGCGCAGGAGCACTTTACCATGATATCGGAAAGATAAACAATCCTCAGTGCTTCACTGAAAACGAGACTTCCGGAGTAAAGTATCATGCCGGTCTTTCTCCTAAGGAAAGCTCACAGGAGATAATCCGTCATGTTTCTGACGGACTGGCTCTTGCAGATAAATATGGTCTTCCTGAGGAAATCAAGGCTTTCATTTCCTCACATCACGGCACTTCATGTACGGCTTATTTCCTTACGCAGTATCTCAATGCCGGAGGCGATCCTGAAGATGTGGCTGAGTTCTGCTATGACGGAATCAGGCCTGTAAGCAAGGAGCATGTCGTGCTCATGATATGTGATTCTGTAGAAGCGGCTTCCAGAAGTCTAAAGAACTATTCGCCGGAAAGCATATCTGCTCTTGTCGATAATATCGTTGACGGAAAAGCCAAGGAGAATCAGTTCTCCGAGTCTGACATTTCCTTGCGCGAACTTAGCATCCTGAGGGCGGAGATAAAGGCATATCTTCAGCAGATGTACCATTCAAGGGTGTCATATCCTAAACGTCAGCAGAAGACTGAAAAATGACATTTTGAAATGTCATAAGGAATGATTATTTTTGCAGGCTTATTATTGCCGCCTTGTGCGGATTTCAAACTGAAATGATTAAAATTATTATAATATGAAACTTGAACAGAACAGAATTGATGATCTTAACCTCGAGCTTACTCTTTCGGTAACAGCTGAGGATTATGCTGAAAACAGAAAGAAGAAGCTTAACGATTACAGAAGAAAGGCTGAATTCAAGGGTTTCCGTAAGGGTATGGTGCCAATGTCTCTCGTTGAGAAGATGTATGGTCAGTCAGCTCTTGTTGACTCTGTGAACGATGTTGTTTCAGAAGGCCTTAACAACTTTATCCAGGAGAATAACCTCCGCGTTCTCGGCGAGCCGCTTCCAAGCGAGGACCAGCCTGAGACAGAGTGGGTTGCAGGTAATGAATTCACCTTCAAGTTCGATATCGCAGAGAATCCTGAGGTGTCATTCGAACTTTCAAAGGAGGATGAGGTCATCTATTATACAATCACAGTAACAGAGGCTGCAAAGAAGGAGATGAAGGACAATCTTCTCCGTCAGTACGGTTCGCTTGAGGAAGGTGAGGCTGCTAAGGAAGAGGATTTCATCATCGTTGATTTCGAGCAGGGCGAGACTAAGGTCGAGGGTACATATGTAGCTCTCCGCAATGTGGCTGAAGCTGCAAGAAAGTCTTTCGTAGGCGTAAAGCCTGGCGATGTTCTTGATGTCAATGTAAACGAGGCATTCGAGAATGAGACAGACCGCGCTTCAATGCTCAAGGTGAACAAGGACGAGCTTGCATCTCTTGACCCTATGTTCAAGATGACTGTGAAGAATGTCAAGACTTTCGTTAACGCACCTCTTACAGAGGAGACTTTCGAGAAGATCTTCGGTGTCAGGACAGAGGCTGAGTTCGATGCAAAGGTTGAAGAGAGAATCCGCGCTGAGTACGCTCAGGAGGCTGATTTCCGTTTCTCTAAGGATGCAAAGAACTACCTTCTTGAGAAGGCAGGCGTAAATATTGCAGAGAAGTTCCTCAAGAGATGGGTATTCGTTGTAAACGAGGGCAAGTTCTCTATGGAGGACATCGAGAAGGACTGGGAGTTCTTTATCGCTGACTACAAGTGGCAGATGGTACGTAACTACCTCATGAAGAAGTATGAAGTGAAGATTGAGGAGGCTGACCTTCTTGCAAGCGCAAAGGGATTTGCAGCATATCAGTTCGCTATGTACGGAATGAACAACGTTCCGGAGGAGCAGCTTGAGGCATTTGCAAAGAACATCCTTTCACAGGAGGAGCAGGGTAGAAGAATTCTTGATCAGGTAGAGAACGAGAAGACTTTCGCAGCAGTACGCGAGGTGGTTACTCTCAAGAAGAAGAAGATTTCAGTTGAGAAGTTCCGCGAGTTGAACTAATCTGACTTACAGGCCGGCTCGCTTAGCCGGCCTTTTTTTATATGCTCTGTCATTTCGACCGAACGAAGTGAGCGGAGAAATCTAATACTTTGTATATGAATAAGGAATTCAAAAAATATGCGGTTCTGGAGCATGGAATCAGCTCCATGACGATGCACAGATATGAGTCTGTCCTTGACAGCTATATCAATCCTACCATCATCGAGGAAAGAAAACTCAATGTCGCATCCATGGATGTGTTCAGCAGGCTTATGATGGACAGGATCATCTTCCTTGGTGTGCCTATCGATGACGATGTTGCCAATATCGTTACTGCACAGCTCCTTTTCCTCGCATCGAATGACAGTTCAAGCGATATTTCGCTTTATCTCAATACTCCTGGAGGTCAGGTTTCTTCCGGTCTTGGCATATATGACACCATGCAGATCATTGAACCTGATGTAGCTACCATATGTACAGGAATGGCAGCATCAATGGGTTCTATTCTTCTCTGTGCTGGTACAAAGGGAAAGAGATCGGCTTTGAAGCACTCACGCGTCATGATCCATCAGCCGCTTGGAGGCGCACGCGGACAGGCTTCCGATATCCTCATAGCAGCCCAGGAGATAGAGAAGACAAGAAAGGAGCTTTATACTATTATCTCAGAACATTCGGGACAGCCGCTTGAAAAGATATATGCAGATGGCGACCGTGATTTCTGGATGACTTCACAGGAAGCTCTCGAGTACGGAATGATTGACGAGATACTTACAAGGAAGAAATAGCATATGGCAAAATCTAACAAGCAGAACGGCAGATACTGCATGTTCTGCGGAAGGGGAGAGAATGAGGTCTCGCTTCTTCTGCAGGGCCTTGATGCATGCATCTGCGCCGATTGTGTAAAGCTTGCAGGAGATTATATCAAGGATTTCGACAGATCTGCCGGCTCGGCAAAGCCTTTGGGAAAGGTCGAGTCGCTCCATAAACCGAAGGAGATACATGAGTTTCTTGATCAGTATGTGATCGGTCAGGATCGTGCAAAGAAGCTTCTTTCTGTAGCTGTCTATAACCATTACAAGCGTATCAATAATAATCTCGAGGCAGATAACGAGTTCGAACTTGAGAAATCCAATATCCTGATGGTAGGCCCTACGGGTACTGGTAAGACATTGATGGCCAAGACTATAGCAAAGCTTCTGAATGTTCCTTTCACCATTGTTGACGCGACCGTGCTTACAGAGGCAGGTTATGTCGGTGAAGATGTCGAGAGCATTCTTTCACGTCTTCTCCAGGAAGCTGACTACGATGTGGCAAAGGCTGAAAGAGGAATCGTATTTATTGACGAGATAGATAAGATAGCAAGAAAGAGCGACAATCCTTCGATTACACGAGATGTATCAGGAGAAGGTGTCCAGCAGGCCATGCTGAAGCTTCTCGAGGGAAGCGTGGTCAATGTTCCGCCTCAGGGAGGCCGCAAGCATCCTGAACAGGAGTTCCTCCATGTGAATACCCAGAACATCCTTTTCATCTGCGGAGGAGCTTTCGAAGGTATTGAACGTCGTATCGCCCAGCGTCTCAATACGCAGGTAATCGGCTTCGGATCTTCAAACAGACAGCAGATAGACAAGGACAATCTTCTCAGGTATGTCGAGGCTCAGGATCTTCGTTCGTACGGACTCATTCCGGAAATCATCGGACGACTTCCGGTCATCACCTATCTCGATCATCTTGACAGGGAAGCTCTCAAGAGAATTCTCACCGAGCCTAAGAATGCCCTGATGCGTCAATATGAGAAGATGTTCGAGCTTGACGGAATCAAGCTGACAGTAGAGCCGGAAGTGCTTGATCTGATTGTGGATACGTCAATTGAGAACAAGCTTGGAGCACGTGGCCTCCGATCTATCTGCGAATCCATAATGACTGATGCCATGTATGATGCTCCGTCATCAAACAGGAAGACATTCAAGCTTACGCTGGAATATGCCAAGGAAAAATTAGCAAAATAACACTAAATCATGAAACAGTACATTGAAACCAACAAGGAGAGATTCTTTGAGGAACTTTTCTCTCTTCTCAGAATCCCGTCGGTCAGCTCTCTCGAGCAGCATAAGCCTGACATGCAGCGTTGTGCTGAAAGACTTGTCGAGCTTCTTCTTGAAGCCGGAGCAGATGAGGCTGCTGTCTATCCTACAACAGGACATCCTGTGGTGTTCGGCCAGAAGATCATAGATCCTTCTCTTCCGACCGTGCTTGTATATGGTCATTACGACGTCCAGCCTGTCGATCCGATCGAATTGTGGCATTCAGATCCTTTCGAACCTGAAATCCGCGACGGAGCCATCTATGCCCGTGGCGCCAATGATGACAAGGGACAGCTCTTCATGCACATCAAGGCATTTGAGTTCATGGTTCGTGAAGGCGGTCTCAAGCATAATGTGAAGTTCATACTTGAGGGCGAGGAAGAGATCGGAAGTCCTTCTCTTGCAGCTTGGGCTTCCGAGAACAAGGAACGCCTTGCTGCCGATATCATTCTCGTTTCCGATACAACCATGATTTCCGAGTCGGTTCCTTCCATCAACTGCGGTATGCGAGGCCTTTCATATGTAGAGGTAAAGGTTACCGGACCGAACAAGGATCTTCACTCAGGTCATTATGGCGGAGCAGTTGCAAATCCGATCAATGTGCTTTGCGACATGATTTCGTCACTCATTGACAAGGACGGACATATTACCGTCAAAGGTTTCTATGATGATGTCGTTGTTCTTTCAGACGAAGACAGAGCCAAGCTTTCGCGCGCGCCTTTCGATCTTGAAGAATATAAGGAATTCCTTGATATCAAGGAGGTCAAGGGTGAGGAAGGTTACAGCACTCTCGAGCGTACCGGCATCCGCCCATGTCTTGATGTGAACGGAATCTGGGGAGGTTATATCGGTGAGGGTGCAAAGACTGTCCTTCCTTCAGTGGCTCATGCGAAGATCTCCATGAGACTTGTTCCTAACCAGGACAGCGCGACAATAACAAGACTTTTCACAGAGCATTTCCTTTCAATCGCTCCTGACTATGTCAAGGTTGAGGTCATACCTCATCATGGTGGCGACGGCTTCCTTATCCCTATTTCTTCTCCTGCATATAAGGCAGCTGAAAAGGCGATGACGGAAGTATATGGCATCGAGCCTGTTCCTTCACGTGGTGGCGGTTCGATTCCTATCCTTGCTGACCTTCAGCGCATTCTCGGAATCGATCCTCTCCTTATGGGATTCGGTCTTGAGAGAGACACGATCCATTCGCCGAACGAGAGCTACCTCCTGAAGCAGCTCTTTGCCGGCATGGAAGCGATTGCTTTGTTCTATAGGTATTATTAAGACTTATTGCTTCCGGTGATATAGGGGTTGTGAAAACTAAATCCCTCCCACTCCTGCGGAGCGGGCCCCTCCCGTTCACAAGGCCACGGGCGGCCATGGTTTTCACAACCCCTATATCACCGGAAGCGACAAACAAATGAAAATATTATGAACAGAAAACAGTTATATGAGCAGATACAGGCCAAGAAGAGTATGCTCTGCGTAGGCCTGGATGTGGATTTCGACAAGATGCCGGAGCATATCAAGGCTCTTGCAAATCATGGCGAACTTGCAATCAAGGGCGAGCTCTACAAAGGCAAGGCACGCTCGATCATCGAGTTCAATAAGGCTATTGTGGACGCGACAGCCGGTCATTGTGTGGCTTACAAGCCAAACCTTGCATTCTATGAGTGCTACGGAATTGAAGGCCTCCGTGCCCTTGATGCCACTGTTGACTATATCCGTACAAAGTATCCGGAAATCTTCCTGATCGCTGATGCAAAGAGGGGAGACATCGGAAACACAGCGAAGATGTATGCAAAGGCATTCTTCGAGGAAATGGATTTCGATGCAGTTACAATCGCTCCTTACATGGGTGCTGACAGCGTCACTCCATTCCTTGAATATAAGGACAAGTGGGCCATCGTACTCGCCTTGACATCAAACGCTTCCGCATACCAGTTCCAGAACGCCCAAAAGGACGGCAAGCCTCTTTACCAGGCAGTGATGGAGGAAATGATGGAGATATCAACACCGGACAACATGATGTTCGTTGTAGGAGCTACAAAGGCTGACAAGCTCGAGGAACTACGCAGCTTCTGCCCTGACAACTTCTTCCTCGTACCAGGAGTCGGAGCACAGGGTGGCTCGGCAGAAGAAGTCATCGCACACGGCTCTAACGACCACGGCGGTCTCCTCATCAATTCCTCACGCGGAATCCTCTTCGCCGACAGCACAGAGGACTTCGCCTACGTTGCAGGAAAGGTTGCAGCACGTACGGCTAATCTGTAAACGCCTCCATAAAGAACATTCTGCGCATTCCTCGGGATATCTCGTGGGATGCGCATTTTGTAGGGCGCACCGTGCGGTCAACTGAGGTGAGATCGCAGACGTAGAGGCGGTCGATCAGAGAGAGGTACATAGTCGAGTACTTGATGTCCAGGTTGCGCTGGAGGTCGCTGGTATATTCCATTGTGAGCAGGACTTCTTCCTCGGTGAGATTGTCCTTGCAGAATATGTAGAGGCCGTATTCCTTGAATTCGCCGTAGAATCCGGAGCCGACTTTGCCGACCTTGCTTTCTATGATGCGTCGTAAAGGCTGTGCCAGTCTCCAGTATTCGTACTCTATATGTCCGATATACTTTCCGTCCTGAAGACCGTAGCCATAACCGCTTTTCAGGATGCGGTCGATGTCTTCCTTGTCCTCAGAAGGCAGGTCGATGCCGGCCATTTCCTTCAGCAGGTCGTGCGCGACATCCTTTCGAGGTTCCATGGCACGTGTGACCTCGATGCCGAGGGTATGATCCGGCATCTGCAGGTCCGGTCTGTCTTCATTTACCAGGCTCTCATATCTTGCGCCCAATAAAGTCTCAAGGCAGATCTGAGCATATCGCTCAAAAAAGCACGTGTCAAATTTCCTCTTTCCCATAGTTTTAGAAGGCTTTTGCAAGACCGCCGAGACTGGTCTCCTTATATACCAGAGGCAGGTCTTTTCCTGTTTCTTTCATTACATGGACAACCTGGTCGAAGCTTACCCTGTGAAGACCGTCAGTATAGAGGGCGTATATTCCGGCATCCATTGCTCTTGCTGCCGCATATGCGTTTCTCTCGATACATGGAATCTGCACGAGGCCTCCTACCGGGTCACATGTCAGTCCGAGGTGATGTTCCAGACCCATTTCAGCAGCGTATTCTATCTGGGCAGGACTTCCTCCCATAAGCTGTGCGACTGCAGCCGCAGCCATTGCACATGCAACTCCGACTTCTCCCTGGCATCCTACTTCCGCTCCGGAAACAGATGCGTTATGCTTCACGACGGCACCGATCAGGCCGGCAGTAGCCAGAGCACGGATCATCCTGTTGTCGCTGAAGCCGTACCTTGTCTTCATATGGTAGAGAACGCTCGGCATGACTCCGCATGATCCGCAGGTCGGTGCAGTTACTATTGTACCTCCGCAAGCATTCTCTTCGCTCACGGCAAGTGCATATGAGAACACCAGTCCTCTTGTCTTGAATGTGTCACCCTGACCGAATGCCCTTACATGGTAGCTGAGGGCCTTTCTTCTAATATGAAGAGGGCCGGGGAGTGCTCCTTCCTGTTCTATTCCGCGCTCGACTGCCTCCTGCATCACCTTCCAGACCAGTTCGAGATGTTCCCATACACCGTCCTTTCCTTCGGTCTCGTCAACATATTCCCAGAAGTTCTTTCCGGTCTTATTGCACCACTCGAGAATGTCGCTCAACGTCGTCATCTCATAGATCTCTCCTTCACCTTCAGTCTCGAGCGGATGCTCCATGCATATGATGTCACCGCCTCCGATGCTGTAATATGTCCATTTGTCGTAAAGATCTCCGTCCGAATTAATAGAAGCGATCTTCATTCCGTTCGGATGTACCTGAAGGTTCTCGTCAGGCTTCCATTCGATAGTGACATCCCCACTTCTTTTCTCCTTACACTCCAGGGTTTCCTTGTCTGTCCAGCACCATGTCGCAAAAGCATCTTCAATTGCGACATCAGTGAGGTGGCCTTTGCCTGTTGCCGCCAGTGAACCGTACAGGATCACGTGCAGGTGATCCGTGTCTTCGTGATTATCCAGATAGTGTCTTACTGCCTTGAACGGTCCCATTGTATGGCTGCTTGAAGGACCTTTACCAATCTTATATACGTCTTTTATGGATTTCATATTTTCTACCCTTAAACCTGTTTTCAACCTCTCTTTACTTGTCACAATTATCGATGGTGTGCATAAATATGAAAATATATCTACGTTACCCACCTCCTAAATCCTCCTCCTCGGGAGGAGGACTTTCTATCGCTTCGCTCAAATTTCTATCCTTAAACCTGTTTTCAACCTCTCTTAACTTATCGTAAAGCATTAACAAAGTTAGCATATTTCTGCAATTCAGGGCATAGTACTTGCCATTTTATCATGAAGAACTTGAACAAGATGATACGAAAAATAATATTATCCCTGATTATGGCGCTGTTATGTGTCATTGACTATGCTCAGAATGTGGAAAGACGTGATACATTTCCGCATCCCATCCCTTTCATGCTGTCTCCTGAACTGTTCATCCCTGCCAGACAGCTGAACGGCTTCCTCCCATGGAATGCGGCTCCTATGCTCAAGCCCGTAGTCTATGTGATGCCGGTTTATGGATTTGACGGAAGCATCGGCTTCGGAGAATTCAATATCGAACATCCGGACAGATTCTTTTCAACCTTGATGGGAGCAAATCTCATAGACGTGCCCCAGCTTTATGTCTCGGAACAGAAGATGGTCGGCAATACCCTCAAGCTCGGTCGCAGATTCTATTTCATGTCAGGAATCCTGTATGGAGCCCAGCTTGGCGTCAGAGGCAACAACTGGGGTATGGGAACCCGTGAAGGATTCATATACAGACCTTCTGAGACGGTCTCAGTGACATTCTGGACGCAGTATTTCCAGTCTGTGGCCGTTTATTCTCCTGTGCTTTTCCCGAGACCTGACGGAAATATGGCGGCAATAAGAATGCCTGCGACACCGGAGGTCTATTCGTTCGGTGTGCAGGCATCGTTTGTCACAGGTGAATTTATCGTGGGGGTCGGTCTGTCTGTGGCTCCTGTGCCGTTTCAGGACAGACACCATTCCGAATTCCGCTACAAGTAGTCTTCAAAATACATTGTGATCTTGTCGTGAAGGTGAACCCTGTCCTTTCCCATCACGTTATGTTCAGCACATGGATATGGGAAATAGTCCACCTGGACATTGTTCTTGATGCATTCTCTTATGAAGCTGAGACTGTGCTCCCAGACAACGACAGGGTCTATCGCTCCCTGGCATATGAGAAGCTTGCCCTTGAGATCCTTTGCCTTGTTGATCAGGCTTGTCTTTGCATATCCTTCCGGATTACGCTCAGGGTGATCCATATAGCGCTCTCCGTACATCACCTCATACCACTTCCAGTCGATTACAGGGCCGCCAGCTACTCCTACCTTGAAGATGTCAGGGTAATTTGTGATGAGCGAAATGGTCATGAAACCGCCATAGCTCCATCCGTGTACGCCGATACGGTCCTTGTCAACGTAAGGAAGTTCCATGAGCATCTTCACTCCCTCGATCTGATCTGCCATTTCCGCCTGTCCGCACTGTCCGTGGATCGCCTTTTCAAATTCGGCTCCGCGGTTAGATGTACCTCTGTTGTCCTGGACATATACCAGATATCCGCGCTGGGCCATATGCATTTCCCATCTGCGGAGAAGGCCGAGGAACGTGTTCTGAACCATCTGTGAATGAGGGCCTCCATAAACATAAACGATTACAGGATATTTCTTTGCAGGGTCGAAATCCTTAGGCTTGATCAGGCGGTAGTAATTGTCATACTTTCCGTCAGCGCTCTTTACGGTTCCAAGGCTTATCTCAGTATATGCATAGTCAAGGGTCGGATCCTCTGCTGTAAGAAGGTTCCTTATCACCTTGCCGTCAGATGTGCAGAGGTCTGTCACTCCCGGTACAGAGAGGCTGCTCCAGCTGTCTGTATAATACCTGCAGTCTGGACTCATGGCGATATTGTGCCATCCTTCCGCCTTGGTGAGGCGCTCAGGCTTTCCTATCTTTACGGCCGATATGCCTTTTGTCGCAGCCGACTTCGGAACCTTTACAGACACTCGGAAAAGGTGGTTCTCGATAGGTGATACCTCTGCTGAAGTAAACCAGACATGCTTTCCGTCATTGGCGATGTACTCCACATCAGCATCTGTTGCGGTAAGCCTGCACACATTTCCATCAAGGTCGCAGAGATATAGGTTGCGGTATCCGTCCCTGTTGTCTGTCCTGTAAATGAACAGGTTGTCAGATTCCTTGATGAACCATATAGGGTTCTGTGGCTCGATATATCTGTCATTGTCTTCAGTGAGGATTGTTCTGATGAATGATCCGTCTGCAGCACAGTACATGTTCAGCTTCATATGCTTCTGACTCCTGTCAAGGACCTGGATGAAGATCTTTGTCCCATCAGGTGACCAGCTGATGTTGGTCAGGTACTGGTCGTAACCGAAATCGTCAACCTTTGCATATGTCGTCTTGCCGCTTGCGAGGTCATAGATACCGAGCTGGACGTTTTCCGAATCCATGCCGGCCATCGGATATTTGATCTCCTTGAGAGAGCCGGTTCGCGTGGTTATGTCCAGCAGAGGGAAGGTAGTGACCTTGGTCTCGTCCTTGCGATAAAATGCGACCTTGCTGCTGTCCGGTGCCCAGAATATGCCGCCGTCGATTCCGAACTCGTTGCGGCTTGCATACTGTCCGTATGTGATCTGGCTGTTCTCGCTTACTGCTACTGGCGTTTCATTTCCTTCACGGTCAATCAGATACAGGCTCTGGCCCTTGGTCACTGCCTGAACTGATGGAGCGGCATGACGAGCCATTTCGGAAAGCGCTCCGCTGGTGATGTCATATGTCTGCCATTTCCCGTCCTTGCGTATTATGAGCTCCGACCTGTCATTCCAGCTGCTGTAAATGTTTTCAGGAGAGAGAGTCCTGGACATGATGGTCTCCTCCATCGTAAGAACCTTGCCGGACTGGTCGTTGGCCGGCCTTGTACTGATGATTCCGCTCTGAGCTGACAGAGCCACACCCAGGCACAATGAGCCCAGGATCAAGATTGTTCTTTTCATATCTTATGTTCTGATTATTCCCTAACTGATACTATGCGGTCAACGATATATTTCTGCTTTCCTCTCCAAGGAAGCGTTCCGAGATATTCCTTATAATGGAGCTCGACAGTCTTTCCACCGCATCTCATGAGCGAATCCGCAACTGCCTTGTCCGTGATGGAGAAGTCGAACTCATATGACTGGAGTGCAGCGGCATTATTGCCTTTTCCTTTGCCGAATCCGGCCTGGATCGCCCTTCCCTCATATGTCTTGAAAACATATCCTTTATAGACGACGAAATTAAGTTCGCCAGCCTTTACTCCTTCTCCGAATACGAAATAGAATTTGAAGAAAATGAAGGCGGCAAGTACAAGTGCAGCTATCACTGAGATGAAACCGATGATTTTTCCTTTCATGACATTGTTCTTTTCTACAAAGTTAGCAAATATTCCATAAATCGTGCGTGATGGACGGCATATGATGTGCTATTTGTTCTTTAACGAAATAATAATTATATTTACACGATGTTTTGCTTATAGATTGTCATGAAAGCGGCAGATTTGCTTAAAATAGATATACAGTCCGAGATCGGCAGGCTTGATGCGGTACTCCTGCACAGGCCGGGATGTGAGGTGGAGAATATGACTCCGCGTAATGTCCAGAGGGCATTGTATAGTGATATCCTGAATCTCGCAATCGCTCAGAAGGAATATGAGCAGCTGTATGGAGTGCTGTCCAAGGTGGCAGATGTATATGAAGTGAGCGAAGAACTGGTCAAGGTTCTTGACAAGCCTCATTCCCGTGAGGAACTTATCAGAAGAATCTGCGAGACCGAGGATGTCATGCCATATTTCGATACACTCATGACAATGACTTCGGCAGAACTGGCGAGAGTGCTGATAGAAGGACTTCCTGCAAGGACAGACACCTTGACAGCTTATTTCCGCAATGAATTCTATGCGCTATATCCTCTCTATAATTTCTATTTCACCAGGGATGCGGCTGTTACCTTGGGCAATCATGCTCTGATATGCAGGATGGCAAACAAGGTCCGTATGCGCGAATCTTTCATCATGGATGCCATATATCGTAACAGCGGCTCGTTCGACTGTTCGGTAGTGGATGCGAATATCGGACAGCCTGAATCTTCAAGGATAATAATGGAGGGCGGAGACATTCTGATAGCAAGGGAAGATATCCTTATAATCGGCAACGGCGTGAGAACCACTCCTCAGGGAATTGACTTCATGGTCGATCAGCTCAGGGCAAATTATCCTTCCGGAAGACATCATGTCATAGTTCAGCAGCTTCCGTCCGAACCGGAGTCTTTCATACATCTTGATATGGTCTTTACTCTGCTTGATATTGACAAGTGCATGGTATTCAAGCCTTTGGTTATGGACGCAAACCAGTACCAGACCGTCCATATCACGATTGATGATGGCAAGGTTTCGGCGATCAGACCGGTCGAGGGCCTGCTGCCGGCGCTTAAGAGACTGGGAATGGATCTCAAGCCTGTCATATGTGGAGGTCATGACGAGTGGGATCAGGAGAGGGAACAGTGGCACAGCGGTGCGAACTTCTTCGCATTTGCTCCAGGTAAGGTTCTGACATATGGAAGAAATATCCATACATTGGAAGAACTTGACAGAAACGGATTCGAGATCGTGCGTGCCGTGGACTTCATTAACGGCCATGCTGATTCAGTCGTGTCCGGATCAAAGCCTTGCGCGATTGCGATAGATGGCTCCGAGCTTCCGAGAGGAGGTGGAGGTGCACGATGCATGACTATGCCGTTGTCAAGACAGAAAGTGAATTGGTAACCAATAATAACAAAACTACAATATCATTTTATGGAAAGAACACTTGTAATTCTTAAACCGGGATGCCTTCAGAGAGGCCTTATCGGTGAGGTTATCTCAAGATTTGAGAAAAGAGGATTGAAGCTTGTAGCCATGAAGATGGTTCAGCTTGATGAGGAGATCCTCAAGGTACATTATGCACATCTTCTTGACAGGCCATTCTTCCCTTGGCTCCGCGACGGTATGATGGCAGCTCCTGTAATCCTTTGCTGCTGGGAAGGTTACAGCGCAGTTCAGGTAGTACGCGATATGGCAGGAGCTACAAAGGCAAGCAAGGCTGTCCCTGGAACAATCCGTGGCGACTACAGCCTCAGTGCTCAGGAGAATATCGTACATACATCTGACTCTCTCGAGAATGCCGAGATCGAGCTGAAGCGTTTCTTCGTGGAATCAGACTACTGCGAATACAAGTCTCCGCTTGATCCTTTCAAGTACGCTCCGGACGAAATGTAATTCCGTGAGCATCTCGAGGCAAGAATCCCCGTATTTTTTCCTCGAGACGGCATATTTCCAAAGAAAACAGAATAAGACAATAATCTCGAGGCAAAAAGCGTGATACTTTTGCCTCGAGATATGTTTTAATGTCAATGCGATAATCAGAACTTCACGACAGTCTCGTTGCCGCTGTAAGCTACGGTCTGCACATTGTCAGAGCCTACGACTCTTACATTGAATCTCCTGTCATTCAGCATTCCTGGGTATTCACCGGCAACAGAACCGATTGTGAGTGTCTGCTTCTTGTCGTTCCACTTGAAGGTGATTGTTGAATAAACGCCTTTCTCGTAATTGTAATTGTCACCTTCGTCTTCGTAAAGAACGAATTCCGCGTCAGCGCCAGGATAAACGGTAATATCCAGGTTGTCCCATTTGCTTTCCTCTGCGTACTGCATTACCGGAGCAGTAGGAATGATGCTTCCAGCGCGAACGAACATAGGAACTTCATCAAAATTCGTGGTGATGGTCACATCCTGACCTCCCTTGTACTTGTCCTCGGTCCAGAAATAGTACCAGTCAGCACCAGCAGGAAGATACTTGACAGCAGTCTTATTCTGGGTGAAATCCACAGACTCGGCGAGCTTCTGCTCCACTTCCGCTCTGTCCCATCCTGTCATTTCATTGGTCCTGATGACCTTTTCGTCAGTGTATTGTGCAGCAACGACAGGGGTCGCGAGAATGCTTCTTCCGAAGAGGAACTCGTCAGTCATGTCCCAGACCTTCTTATCTGCAGCGAAATCATATACAAGTGCTCTGAGGTAGCTCTCGTCATTGTCGGTAACCTGCCATGCCGTGCTGTAAATGTATGGCAGAAGCTGGTAGCGGAGGCGTATGCTCTTCTCGATAGCGTCGAATGCTGCATCGCCCTTCTTTCCGAACTGATATATCTCACGTGGCGCATCGGCTCCGTGGCTGCGGAATACAGGGCAGAAGAGGGCATATTGCATCCAACGCACATAAAGCTCCTGGAACTGCGGATTCTTAGGCGCGGATCCCGCTCCCATTGTGTTGTACCTGCTGCAGAAGAATCCTCCGATGTCGGTGTTGAAGTTAGGACATCCTGTCATGGTATAGTTGAGGCCTGCAGGAAGCTGCTTGCGGAGCATGTCCCATGTCGAATTCACGTCACCGCTCCAGAGTCCCGAACCATATCTCTGCTGTCCGGCAAAAGCCGAACGTGTCATGATGAACACTCTCTTCTCCTCGGAATCTGCACGGAGGTTGTCATATACTCCGCTTACAGATGCGAGAGGGAATACGTTGCGATATCTTCTCCATGTTCCGTCTCCGGCAGAATGGTCATAATGATGATCTTCCGGATTGAAGAAATCAGGGTCGGTAGAGTCCATCCACCATGCGTCGATGTCATAATCAACAAGTGTCTTGAGATTCTTCCAATATATGTCGCGGGCCTTCGGACTGAGCGCGTCGTAAACGCGGACTCCGCTCGGGTAGTCCATCCTTGGGGGCCAGAAAGCGCTGATTCCGCTCTGCGGCCATGTCTGGAAGTCATACATCAGGTCGTCCTCTGCAAGTTCCTTGAATGCCTTTGTCTGAGGGCCGAAGCTTGCCCAGATACTGATCATGATATGGGCATTGTTGCGATGAACCTCGTCAATCATCCATGTGCCGTTGGTATATGTGTCGGCAAGGAAATCCATAGCGTTCCAAGTGTAGTTGCTTCCCCAGTACTGCCAGTCCTGGATGATACCGTCGAGAGGAACGTTGTTTTCCCTGTGCCAGCGCACCACTTCGAGAAGCTCATCGACAGACTTGTATCTTTCACGGCACTGCCAGTAACCGAATGTCCAGAGAGGGAACATAGGGACGTCACCGGTGAGATTTCTCATCTGCTTGTTCACTCCGTCTGCAGATCCTCCATACATGAAATAATAGTCGATGTCGTCTCCGACCTCGGCAGAGAATTTCATTCCTTCCTCATTGTCGATGAACTGCGAGCGTGAATAATTATCCCAGTAAATTCCCCATCCCTTGATTGACTGGATGACGTGCTGGTAGTCCTGGGTGTTGTTCTGCTCCATGTTCATGTGGGTGGAACCTCTGTGGTTAAGCTTGCCGTCCTGAGTGACTCCAAGACCATATATAGGCTCATCCTTGTCAAGCTGATAGACGATAGTGGTCCTGTAGCTGCCTGCGTCAGGGCCTGATGTCCTTTCCTCGAAACCGTATGACTTTTCCTTGAGCATGTTCTTGCCCTTGGCCATGAACTGGACAAGTCCGGTCTTCTTGTCTATCCTTACGGTCACGACATCACTTCTGAGGGTTATGGCTGATGAGTTTTCGCTCTTTCTGACATTTACGTCCTGGGGTTCCATGGTCACGACCCAGCCTTCCCTTGTATTTCCCTGGCTTCCTTCCGGAGTCCTGACAACACGGACTATTTCAGGGGAATAGAATGTGACGCTTGTAGTAGCTCCGTCAGCCGTTATTCTTGCGTTTTCCTGTGCCTGCATGCCTGTGGCGAATCCTGCGATGCAGAGCATTATGGTTAAAAGTTTCTTCATGTCAAAGTGGTTTGGTTCATTTAAAAAAGTCTCCGGAACTTTTGTCAGAACCGGAGACTCTGTCAGATTATTTCTGAAGTCTCATTATACCATGAGGGCTGCGATAAGTGCAAGGATGGCATAGAACTCAGGGAACGCAGCATAGATCATTGTGTTTGTCTGTACGTCGTGGCCCTGTGATATGCCGATGATACCGTTTGCGCAGACCTGACCCTGGCGGATTGCAGAGAAGAGGCAGATGAAACCTACTGCAAGACCTACAGCGAAGAGTGAGATTCCGTCAGCTGCGAAGTCCTTGCCGATCCACATGAGGAATGCTACGAAACCGTAGAGACCCTGTGTTGCAGGCATGGCAGAAAGAATCATGTAAGAAGATGACTTCTCAGGATTCTTCTTGAGTGCGCCTTCAGCTGCGTTGCCGGCGATTGTTGTTCCGATTGCAGAACCGATACCTGAAAGGCCGAGCATGCAAGCAAGGCCGATGAAACCAAGAATTTCGTTCATAATGTTTTGATTTTATTAGTTATTGTATAATTATTCCTTGTTTGTTGTGAGCGGATTATAGGCCGCACCCTTTCCTTCATATCCGGCATTCTTGAAATACTCCACGAATGTGAGTCGCAGAGGATGCACGAATGCTCCGAGAGATGACATGAGAATGTTCAGTACATGTCCGAAAAGCAGGATCAGTGCAAACGGGATCCATGTTATGAAACTGTCTCCGAGTACCATCTGGCCGAGATTGTTGAATGCCTGTCCAAGCATTCCTCCAGCAAGGCCGAGAGCAAAGAGACGGATATAGCTGAGTACGTCTCCGAGGATTCCTGTAGCCATGTTGTAGGTGTCCCAGAGTCCGGCTCCGATGTTGATGAGAGGGTTCCTTCCCGGTGTGTTGAAAATGTAGATTCCAAGAGCGGAAAGCACGCCGATCACGATGACAGCCCATTTGATAGCTGCAGGTGAAATGAACTTGCCTACTCCAAGGATAGCTACGATGATGCCACCGACAATCAGAAGCAGCCAGCCCCATGTGCTGACGGTCTCTCTGAATCCGAATCGCTTGGTGTAGCCGATCGCCTTGACAGTCATGGCAAGGCAGATATGGAACACTCCGATTGCAAGTGCGAGAAGCATCTGAACATTGAATGTTCCGAGCCCAGGAACTTCGACTTCTCCTACGATCATGCAGCTCTTCAGCCACTGTGGAACCCATGCCGCTTCATAAAGGCTCATTCCGAAGAATGTTCCCAGCATTGTTCCGACAACGATTGTACCAGCGCCAAGTATCGATATGATGTTGCCGAGTCCGTCAAACATCGCAAACTTCACCCATCCCTTGTTCAGCATGAGTCCGAACAGCAGGAGCACGATTCCGTATCCGGCATCTCCA
>JAFSBV010000083.1 GCA_017437125.1 Bacteroidales bacterium
CGACGGAGACGGTCAACGATGATGTCAAGGTGAAGCTCACCCATACCGCTGATGACTGTCTGGCCTGTCTCGTGGTCAGTCTTGACTGTGAATGTAGGGTCCTCCTCTGCGAGCTTGGCGAGTGCAATGCCGAGCTTGTCAAGATCCTTCTGGGTCTTAGGCTCGACTGCAAGTCCGATAACCGGATCAGGGAACTCCATAGACTCGAGAGTGATAGGAGACTGCTCGAAGCAGATTGTATCACCGGTGCGGAGATCCTTGAAACCTACTGCTGCGCAGATGTCACCTGCCTCAACGAACTCGATAGGGTTCTGCTTGTTTGAGTGCATCTGGAAAAGGCGTGAAACGCGCTCCTTCTTGCCGGTACGTGTATTGAGCACGTATGAACCTGCATCGAGCTTACCTGAATATGCTCTCATGAATGCGAGACGGCCAACGAATGGGTCTGTAGCAATCTTGAATACGAGAGCTGCGAAAGGCTCCTTGACGCTAGGCTGGCGTACTTCCTCGTCACCTGTGTTAGGGTTTGTGCCCTTTACGGCACCCTTGTCAAGTGGTGATGGGAGGTAACGCATTACTGCGTTGAGAAGGAACTGAACACCCTTGTTCTTGAATGATGAACCACAGCATGCAGGAACGATGGCCATGTCGATGGTAGCCTTTCTGAGGGCTGCGATAACCTCTTCCTCAGAGATTGAATCAGGATCCTCGAAGAACTTCTCCATGAGAGTCTCGTCATACTCGGCAGCAGCCTCAACGAGCTTCTCTCTCCATGCGTTTGCCTCATCCACATACTTCTCAGGGATGTCTGTAACCTGATAGTTTACGAGAGCATCTGAGTTGTGGTCATAGATCATTGCCTTCATTGCGATAAGGTCGATGATACCGTCGAACTTGTCCTCTGCTCCGATAGGAATGCAGATAGGAACTGCACGCGCACCGAGCTTCTCCTTCATCTCGTCGATTACTGCGAAGAAGTCAGCACCTACACGGTCCATCTTGTTCACATAGGCAATCTTTGGAACGCCATACTTGTCAGCCTGGCGCCATACAGTCTCAGACTGCGGCTGTACACGTCCTACCGCACAGAAGGTAGCGACAGTACCGTCGAGCACGCGGAGCGAACGCTCAACCTCAACAGTGAAGTCAACGTGGCCCGGAGTGTCGATAAGGTTGATCTGATATGTATCCCCGTTATAGTTCCAGAATGCAGTTGTAGCAGCGGATGTAATGGTGATACCGCGCTCCTGCTCCTGAACCATCCAGTCCATTGTGGCACCACCCTCATGCACCTCACCGAGCTTGTGTGTCTTACCGGTATAATAGAGGATACGCTCTGAGGTAGTGGTCTTACCGGCATCAATGTGAGCCATGATACCGATGTTTCTTGTGAATTTAAGATCTCTTGCCATTGTTCGTCTGGTATAGGGATAAGATTAGAATCTGAAATGTGCAAATGCCTTGTTGGCCTCTGCCATTCTGTGCATGTCTTCCTTTCTCTTGAATGCTGCACCTTCGCAGTTATATGCTGCGATGATCTCAGCACAGAGTTTTTCTGCCATAGTGTGGCCAGAGCGCTTGCGGGCGAAGTTGATCATATTCTTCATAGAAAGTGAAATCTTCCTCTCTGGACGCACCTCCATAGGCACCTGGAAGTTAGCTCCACCGATACGACGTGACTTTACCTCAACCTGAGGAGTTACGTTCTCGAGGGCCTTCCTCCAAATATCTAGAGGAGCCTTGTCAGAATCTTTCATCTTCTCGCCTACCATGTCAATGGCATCGTAAAAAATAGAATACGCGATACTCTTCTTTCCATCCAGC
>JAFSBV010000027.1 GCA_017437125.1 Bacteroidales bacterium
GTAGCATTTCTTTCTCTAATACCCACCATATACGGCTCCTTCTGCCGAAATTAACAATATGGTGAGATAACACAAAAATGGTATATGTACCAACCACTTATCAAATTTCACCCTCATCCTGCCATTTTTACGCAAGTTCTTGCTATCTTTGGAAAAACACTTGAACTTATGAAACGATTTTTGACTTTTTTTCTGATTCTTTCTGCTTCTATTGCGGTTTCTGCTCAGACTTATCCATATCAGGATCCTTCCCTCAGTCCGGATGAAAGGGCCAGGGATCTTCTTGGCAGACTTACTGTAGAACAGAAAGTGATGCTCATGGATTATGATTCTCCTGCTATTCCTGAGCTTGGCATAAGGAAGTACAACTGGTGGAACGAAGCCTTGCATGGATCGGCACGAAACGGCCTTGCTACAGTCTTCCCACAGGCCATCGGTATGGCTGCCAGCTGGAACGACAAGCTGCTTGAGCAGGTTTTCGACGTTGCGTCTTCCGAGCAGAGAATCAAGTTCAGCATCGCCAGCGAGAATGAAGATGTAAAGCGCTATCACGGACTCACCGTATGGACTCCGAACATAAACATATTCCGTGATCCCCGCTGGGGCCGCGGCCAGGAGACATATGGAGAAGATCCGTATCTGACAACTGTCATGGGACGAGCAGTCGTAAACGGTCTTCAGGGCCCTGCAGACCAGAAATATGACAAGCTTCATGCATGTCTCAAGCATTTCGCAATCCACAGCGGTCCTGAGTATGAACGCCATGTGTTCAATGTAGAGGAAGTATCATGGCGCGATCTTAACGAGACATATCTTTATGCTTTCGAGAGGCTTGTAAAGACCACCGATGTCAAGGAAGTCATGTGCGCATATAACGCTTATGAGGGAAAGCCATGTTGCGGAAGCGACAAGCTTCTTATCAAGATACTTCGTGAGCAGTGGGGTTTTGACGGACTTGTCGTGACTGACTGCTGGGCGGTAAGCGATTTCTTCAAGGAGGGATATCATAACATCTTCCCTGGCGATCCTGCATCTTCATCTGCATTTTCAGTACGTAGCGGTGCCGATCTCGAATGTGGAGATTCGTTTTTCACTCTCATGGATGCTTATAAGGACGGTAAGGTCACTGATGCGGACCTTGACAGAGCCGTATTCCGTATCCTGAGGGCCAGATTCGAACTTGGTGAGATGGATCCTGCAGAAAGTGTTTCATGGAATTCGATTCCAAGGGAGAAGCTGGCATGTGACGAACATCATGAGCTTGCACTGAAGATGGCGCGCGAGACCATGACCCTTCTTCAGAACAGGAATGATGTACTTCCGTTGAAGAAGGATGCGAAATATGCCGTAGTAGGTCCTAATGCGGCAGATTCGCTTGTGATGTGGGGAAACTACAACGGTATTCCTCGTAAGACCATCACTGTTCTTGAAGGAATAAAGGCTAAGGTCGGAGCTGAGAATGTAGTATATGCCAAAGGGTGTGAAATCGCAGCGGCAGCTGCCGACAAGGGCCGTTATAGCGAAACTGAAGGAAATTTTCATGATGAGGCTCTTGCCAGATCTGTCGAGGGTGCATCGGCAGGAACATATGATCTTTCAATGTTTGATGATGTGGACGCGATCATCTTCGTGGGAGGTCTGTCTCCTAAGCTTGAGGGAGAGGAAATGAGAGTCAATTTCGAGGGATTCAAAGGAGGAGACAGGACTTCGATCGAGCTTCCGGAGACTCAGAGAGAATATGTGAAGCAATTGCACAAGACAGGAAAGCCTGTGATCTTCGTACATCTTTCAGGATCTGCTGTTGCGCTTGCACCGGAGGCTGAGGCTTGTGATGCGATCCTTCAGGGATGGTATGCAGGTCAGGCCGGAGGTGAGGCTGTTGCTGATGTCCTCTTCGGTGACTATAACCCTGCAGGAAGACTTCCTGTGACATTCTATGCTTCTGATTCAGATCTCAAGGACTTCAGAGACTATGACATGCCGGGCAATACATACCGCTATTTCAAGGGAAAGCCGCTCTTCCCGTTCGGTCACGGACTCAGCTACAGCAAGTTCAGATACAGAAAGGCAAAGCTGAGAGACGGTGTGCTCAGAATACCGGTGAAGAATGTGAGCCGGAAAGACGGTGACGAGGTCGTGCAGGTCTATATCAGAAAGGCTGATGATGTTGACGGTCCTGTAATGAGCCTCAGAGGTTTCAAGAGGGTGAATGTCAAGGGGAAGAAGAAAGCCGTTGTAGAGATCCCTATGTCTGCAGAGAATATCGATCTTTTCAATCCTGAGACAGGAAAGATGGAAGCTGCTCCAGGCAGATACATCATCTATTATGGAGGATCATCCGATATCTCGAAGCTCAGAAAACTCAAGATGAAGATCTAAATCTCATTTATATCGATAATACCGGACAGTACTGCGAAAATCGTCAGCCTGCCAAGCGAGCGGGTCTGAAGTTTTTCGCAGATGTTGTTTCTGTGGAATATCACGGTAGTCATGGAAATCCCGAGCGTTTCAGCTATCTCTTTGTTTATCAGTCCTTTGACCATGAGCTTGAGAACCTCTTTCTCTCTTGGTGACAGCTCTTCTCCGGTATTCCTTTCCCTCTTTCCGCAATTCAAGTCATTATCCTCATATCTGCTTACAAGCTGAATCTTCAGAAGCTTTCCTGTAATCTCGTTCTCGGACATGGAAATGTCAAGTACATTATATCCGGCTTTGCAGAATCTTCTGTCTTCTCCTTCAGACAGTACCGTAGTCTGACTGCGCAGAGTCTCGAATTCATCTATATGCCGGAACATTATGTCCGAACTAACGAAGAAATGTATGAAATGCCTGTTGGAATCCTTTATGAAGTCGTTCATCGTACCGTAGGCACATATCTCCACGTTCCTGAAATTATCCGTCAGAATGTTCTGCAGGGCAATGCTGCTTAATGTGTTGTGATCAATGATCGCTATGCAGGGGTTCATCTTTATCTTTTCTTTAGCATTGAAATGACGATAAGGAACGGGAATATCTCGATACGGCCGAGGAACATGTCAAATGAGAATATGAATTTAACGACAGCCGGCATTGTAGAATAATTTCCCATTGTACCTAAAGAGCCCATTCCAGGTCCTACATTGCCCAGTGAAGCAACCGTTCCTGAAAATGCGTCACCTATTTCGACACCGCATATCAGAACCAGGGCAAAGGATGCTATCAGCAAGAACAGATACAGGACTATGTATAGGAAAACTGATGATACTGTCTCGCTGTCGATTACTTTTCCGCTGATTCTTGTGCTGATCAGCGAGCTTGGATGCAGCCTTTTCTGGAAATCTCCCCATATTGCTTTCACTGATATGTACATTCTGTCTGCCTTGATACCTCCTGTAGTAGATCCGGAGCATCCGCAATGGAATGCAGCGAGCATAAGGAGGGCATTTGCGAGAAGCGGCCATGAAGCAGTGTCGGCCTGACCGAATCCTGTAGTCGAAAGGAAACTGGCTGTCTGAAACACCGCATCGATAATGGATTTACCCCATGATGAATAACCTCCATTACCTTTCAGATCAATGGCTATGATGAGGGCGATGACTGCGATTACGCTGAAGTAATATCTTGTGACTGAATTGTTCAGAGGCTTGAAGGAGCGTTTGATTATTGTTGCATATATGACTCCGAAATGCATCGATGACAATATCATGAATAAAGTTATGATGATATCTATCAACGTCGAGTCAAAATACATGATCGATGTGTTTTTCGTACTGAATCCACCTGTCGATATTGTGCTGAAGGAATGATTTACTGCGTCAAAAAGTGACATTCCTGCTGCCCATAGGCATAATGTTTCAGTAATGGTCAGAATGACATATACCATCATCATTATTCTGGCGGTCTTTCCTGCCTGATATCTGTATCCTTCCTTTGAAAGGGATGAGAGCTCGAGATGCGTGAGCTTCAGCTTGAAAGGACTTGCATCGGGAAGTATCATAAGAAGGAATACGATAACGCCGAGGCCGCCGATGAAGTGTGTGGAAGAACGCCAGAACAGGAGACTTTTCGGTAGAGCTTCTATGTCATTCAGTATCGTCGAGCCTGTTGTAGTGTAACCTGAAACGCTTTCAAACCAGGCGTTTACCAATGTGAATTCGCCTCCCCACAGCACATATGGAAGCATTCCGAATATAAATGAGAGGAGCCAGGAGATGACTATTGTCAGATAACCGCTCTGCAGCGACGTTTCAGGCCTGTCCTTGACAAAAATGAAGGGGAAACATCCTGTGATCAATGTAATGAGGAAACTTATCAGCAGGGGAGTGAATGCGGAATCAAATCCGTTCAGTATTGATATGACCACTGAAATGAACATGAATAAGGCGTTGATGAGCAATGCCTTGCCGATGTTTGTAGATATAGCTTTTACATTCATTTCTTCGGTCTGGATTTTGTTTTGCAAATATAGAAAAAATCTTTGTGAGACATTTGCAAATTTGATATTTATACCTATCTTTGCAGTAGATATAAATTTGAATTATTCAAATTGACACCAGCGCTTACATTTAAAAGGATTATATTATGATTTCACAGAAACTCCACAATGCTATCAATGCACAGATCAATGCAGAGCTTTGGTCGGCATATCTTTATCTTTCAATGTCACTCGATGCAGAGACCAAAGGATATAAGGGCTTCGCCAACTGGTTTTATGTTCAGTTCCAGGAAGAGCAGGCACATGCCCGCATTTTCATGAACTATCTCAATTCACGTGATGCCAAGGTGGAGCTTCTTCCTATCGAGGCTGTTCCGACATCGTGGGACTCTGTACTTGATATGTTCAAGCATACTCTTGAGCATGAGAAGAAAGTCACTTCACTCATCAATAATCTCGCAGCAATTGCAGATGAAGACCGTGACTTCGCATCAATCAACCGTCTTGTATGGTTCATTGACGAGCAGGTAGAGGAAGAAGAGTCTGCAAGAGACATGATCGCGGCTGTAGAGGCTGTAGAAGGCAACAAGTACGGCATGTATATGCTTGATAAGGATCAGGCTGCACGTGTTTATAATGTCCCTTCGCCTCTTGCTACAGCAGAATAGCTGATTCTTTTGCGTGAATTGCCCTCTGACGGATTGTTTCATCATATAAAATGATTAGCTTTGCAGTAAATTACTAACCGCAAAATAATACTGATGATGAAGAAAATCCTGATGTTGGTCGTCATGACCATCATTGCCTTCCCTTGTGTCTTGTCCGCTCAGGAGCTTGATGCTGCTACATTGGCCAAGAGAGAGGGAAGGAAGAACCTCACGATCAAGGAATGGAATACCGATGCCAAGACCAAGACAAGATGGCTTGACAGGGTTACAACCTACGATTCGCAAGGTCGAAAGATCGAACAGATAGAATATGCCTCATACGGTCAGAAATGGCGTGAGACATACGAATACGGTGAACATGGAAGAGTTGTCCGCGAAGTCGAATATGACGATCGTGACAAGCCTAAGTCGATACGTAAGTATGAGTACAATGCTGATGGTACCAGGAAGAAGCAGTATAACTATGCTCCGAACGGACGTCTGCAGACGATAAAGGTATTCGAATACGTTATAAGTGATTAGCATGTTCAGAGAGACTGATTTCAATTCGGTCGGAAGAATGGATGCCATCTCATTGGATGAGATGTCGTCCGTTTCTCTTATGAACCGTATTGATACGAAATTCGTCACGACCGTTCAGGTTCTGGAACATGTCCTTGATGATGCCCTTGATGAAGGCTACAGGATATGCGAGATATCAGGCCGGCGTCTCATGCCCTACTCATCTGTCTATTATGACACCGACGACCTCAAGATGTTCACTGCCCATAGGAACGGCAAGAAGACAAGGCAGAAGGTTCGTGTCAGGACGTATCTCTCAGATAATGAATCCTTTTTGGAAATCAAGCGTAAGAACAACCGCGGACGTACCAAGAAGAAGCGTATAGGTGTTCCGACAGAATGCAAGATGAATTTCGGACTCCATCCTGATGCGGCCGCCTTTCTTGAAAAGAAATCATGGTGGCGTGCAGAAGATCTCACTCCCGAGACTACCACGGATTTCTGCCGTTTCACACTTGTCAACAAGGATATGACGGAGCGCCTTACCATAGACATCAATCTCGGCTTCAGGAATTTCAGAAGCGGAAGGGAGGTGTCTCTCGGCAATCTGGTCATAATAGAGCTGAAACAGGACGGAAGGGTGAGTTCACAGATGAAGAAGATCCTTCTTCGTCACAGGGTGTTTCCTTACAGGATAAGCAAATACTGCATGGCGGTAACTCTGACAGATCCGAATGCCAGACCCGGAAGATTCATCGAGAAGGTCAGGTACATCGAGAAGATCACAGGAAACAGATTTTACAACAGAAGCAATATAGAATAACATGATACCATTACAGATCGACCCTACAATGGCGGCAAACTGGTCGCCTGAAGCAGCTGACACACTATCTTCTTCATTCAGCGAATTCGACCCTTCTATCGCTGCCGAATTCGGCTATGAGGTAGCTCAGGCAAAGACATTCCTCGGAGTACCTCTCTTCGATGCCCAGAATCTGCTGCATCTGGGAATCCATTTCGCATTCACCATGCTGGTGTCCTGGATCATCGTCCATCTCTTCTATTACAGGAAGTCGAGAAGAAGGGACTATTATTTCACTTTCCTTATGTTCTCGGCAGCAATGTTCATCCTTCTTTTCGTTATGGAGAACATAAAGCTGCAGATAGGTTTCGCGCTCGGTCTTTTCGCCATATTCGGAATGATAAGATACAGGACGGAAACCATGCCGGTCCGTGAGATGACATATCTTTTCGTGATCATCGCGATATCGATCGTGAACGGTCTTGCATTGAACATCTCATATGCCGAACTGGTCCTGGCCAACCTTCTTATGATTCTTCTGACCTGGATCCTTGAATCAGACCGGATCGTCGCCCATACATCGACAAAGCTTGTGACATACGACCGTATCGACCTTATAGTGCCTGAGAAGCGTGAGGAACTCAAGGAAGACCTTGAGAAGAGGATAGGTGTGAAGATAAAGACAATTGAGATCGGAGCCGTTGATTTTCTCCGTGATTCGGCATTCATAAAGATAACATATGACCTTCCTCATGGTGAGGGAAATACCATCGATCAGCTCAGGAAGGAAAAGGATTTCATAGGATAGTGATGAGAAAGATACTTTATTATGCATTAGCCTGCTGTGTGGCTTTGTTTGCCTCGTCCGTGAACATATATGCTGATGACGATGATTCCGATTCTTTCGGTGCCCGTCTTTCCGGAGAGGTTGATTACAAGATAATGAAAGGCATGCATGTATATGCTTCTGAAGAGCTCAGGTTCTTCGGAGGCAGTGATTTCATTGACCGTTCGTATTCTGAACTGGGATTCTCATATAAGATCAATGACCATCTCAAGGCTGCCGTGTCATATACTGCCATCGCAGTCAATAAAAAAGAAGTCATCATGCCTGACAATGAGGAGATTACCTTGCAGTGGACTGAATGGCGTCATAGGGTCTCGGCAGATCTGACTGCGTCTGTAAAGGTCGGACAATGGCGTTTTTCCCTGAGGGAAAGGATACAGGGAACATACAAGATGCGTGAACTCAACAACTACCAGCAGCCACAGATGGGATGGGTCTTGAGAAGCAGGCTCAAGGTCGCATATAAGTTCCGTTCTGTTCCGTTTGAACCATATGCATATTTCGAACCCCGTCTTTTGCTGAACGGTGCGAAGTGGAGCGAGGAATCCCTTGGAAAAAATTATGAAAATGCTTCATTCCTTGGCCATAAGGACGTATATTTCAACCGTTATCGTTGTGCAGCGGGTCTCGAATGGAAACTGAACAAACGTAACTCCCTTGACTTCTATATGCTATATGACCATCTTTATGACAAGGAGATTGATGCGAGAAAGGAAGGAAGCATAAAGGGAGTGGTTCTGAAGGCTCCGATTCATGGAATTTCGTCTGACAGATTATCATTGGGAGTTGCTTACAAGTATTCCTTTTAATAACTTTGCAGGAAATACATCACTGCCATGACAAGACAGATATTTTCCTGCATTATGCTGATCCTCTCAGCAGTATTGCTTTCATCATGTTCGTCTTCAGAAAATGAAGCGGGACTGAAACCACGTATCGTAGTACTGACGGATATCGCTCCTGGTGACATCGAGCCGGATGACATGGAGTCCATGATACGTCTGATGGCTCATGCCGATCTCTTTGAAATAGAGGCTCTGATTACTTCAGGAGGGTGGAACAGCGGCTGGACATCTTATCCTGTTGGATGGAAGGACAGTCTCAGCACAACTATCAATGCCTATGAAAAGGATCTTCCCAACCTTATGAAGAGGAGCGGGCAGACTTCTTTCATGTCCATTGAAGAGGAATCTGATGTCCAATATATCGGATACTGGCCAAGCGCTGATTATATGAGGTCGCGTGCCATGATCGGAAGTCTTGAACTCGGCCAGCATAAGATCGGTGCGGATAACCGGTCTGAAGGAAGTGATCATATTATAAAGCTCGCAGATGAGGAAGATGAAAGACCTATCTGGATTCTCGCATGGGGTGGAGCCAATACATTTGCCCAGGCCGTGTGGCAGGTCGAGCAGGAACGTGATCTGGAGGCTGTCAAGACTTTCCTGAACAAGTTCAGAGTATATACCATAACTGACCAGGATGTCCCTTGGCATCAGCGTCATACCAATTATCCATACAGCTCTCATCTGAGGTTGAGACGTGATTTTCCTGAAGATCTCATGTTCATCTGGGATGAAAGCGCATGGCTTACTCAGAATGAGATAGGTTCATCAAATTGGGATGAATATGCGACTCATATCCAGGGACATGGCAATCTCGGCAGCATCTATCCCAAGAACAAATGGGGTGTCGAGGGAGATACTCCGTCATATCTTCATGTCCTTCCTAACGGCCTTAATGACCCTTCTGTTCCGGATATGACCGGATGGGGAGGTCGTTTCGAGTGGGGAGAAGGAATGGACAAGGCTACATCATGCTACACCAATCACTCCGGTGAACAGAAGATGATATCTCAGAAATACGAGCATTATTTCTATCAGGCGATATTCAATAATTTCGCCGCGCGTATGGACTGGGCTGCTGAAGGAAAGGGCAACAGGAATCCTGTAGCTGTCGTTAATTCCGTTAAGGGACTTGATGTCATCCATATGAAGGCATCATGTGGTGATACCGTGAAGCTGGATGCTTCCGGGACATATGATCCTGAAGGAGATGCCTTGATTTACCGCTGGTGGGTGATGCCAGAGGCTGGAACCTATGATGGAAGTGTCGATGTTTCGGGATCGGATTCTCCGGTTGCCGTGATATGTGTTCCGGATGATGCTTCCGGCAGATCTGTCCATGTGATTTTAGAAGTCTGTGATGACGGTGTGCCATCCCTGACTTCTTACCGAAGAATTGTGTTGAACATTAAATAGATTACCGATATGAAAAAGATAAGCGAAAGAATATTCTATGTTGGCGTCAATGATGATGACAAGGTCTTGTTTGAAGGTCTCTGGCCGATTCCGGTCGGAGTAAGTTACAATTCCTATGTTGTTGCAGATGAGAAGGTTGCCTTGATCGATACTATCGAGAGCGGATTCGAGGAAGAATTCATTGCAAATATCGGACAGGCTGTAGGTGACAGAAATATTGATTATCTCGTTGTAAATCATATGGAACCGGATCATTCTTCCCTGATTTCCTACATGCTTGACAGATATCAGGGCTTGAAGATCGTTGCCAATGCCAAGACCGTTCCTATGCTCAAAGGCTACCATGGTATTTCGCCTGAAGATGTTCTTGTAATGGGAGAGGGAGAAGAGCTCAGTCTCGGTTCATGTTCATTGAGATTCCATATGATTCCTATGGTTCACTGGCCTGAAACAATGGTGACCTGGCTGGAAGAAGAGAATACTCTCTTTTCAGGAGATGCTTTCGGAACATTCGGTTCGATAGATGAAGAAGTCATTGATAATGATGATACTTTCGAGCAGTACCGTGATGAAATGATGCGTTACTATGCATGTATAGTCGGAAAGTACGGTGTTCCAGTGCAGACAGCCCTTAAGAAACTCGGAGGCCTTCAGATCAAGAGGATCTGCAGTACTCACGGACCTGTATGGGAAAGAAACATCCCTGCTGTAATTGACATATATGACAGAATGAGCCGGTATGAGGTGGAAAGGGGAGTATGTATCGTATATGGCTCGATGTATGGAAATACTGCAGCTGCTGCCGATGCTCTTGCAATGGAATTGGAAGAGCGCGGAATCCCATATGCCATCCATGATCTCGCTGGAAACAATGCAGGTGAACTCGGCCTTTCCGGTGCGCTACGTGATATCTTCAGATATGACACGATAGTTGTCGGCTCTCCGACATATAATAACGGAATATATCCTCCTGTGGAGACATTCATGAAGGCTCTGCAGGCACGTCTGATCAAGGGACGCAGGTTCTATGCCTTCGGTTCATACACATGGGCTGGAGCAAGTGTACGCCTGCTGAACGAACTTGCATCCTCGATGAATTTCGAAATTCTCGGTGATGGCCTTTCATTCCCGCAGGCGTACTCTCGCGACAAGGTCGATATGTCGGCAGTCGCTGATCTTTTAGGATAAGAAGTCTATTCTACAAATCTTACCTTGCTGAAATCGCGCGGCTTTGCTTCAGGTGCTTCGTCCGGATAACCCATTCCGATGCAGATGATAGGAGTGTATCCTTCGCTGAAGCCAAGTCGTGTGATGGCTTCCTTTGACTTGTTGAGGAAGCGTATAGGACTTCCGAGGCAGACTGATCCTACTCCAAGTGACCATCCTGAAAGCATTATGTTCTCGGAAAGAAGTCCGCAATCGATAGGAGAACAGTCATATGAAGGGTCATTTGCAATGAATATCATTGTAGGAGCCCCTCTGAAGCAACCTTTGACCGCTCCTGGCTCTACCTCCGGATTGCCGGCGCACATGAGGGAAATGATTTCCTCCATTACTGCAGGATCGTCTATGACTCTTACTTCCCATGACTGCTTGTTCATGCCGTTCGGGGCGTTGATTCCGCATTCAAGGATAGTCTGCATCGTTTCCCTTGCCACTGCTTCAGGCTTGTATTTCCTGATGCTTCTGCGTGACATGATGTTTTCGATCACTGCGTTTCCCTCTTCCTGTGTGCCAGTCTCCTGACTGCTGCATGCTACTGCCGCTGCAAGGCAGATAGATGCGGTGATGATGCTTAAAGCTTTCATATTCTATCTATTTGGTGTCTTTTTACGGACTCAAAGATAGTCATTTGCGCTTTATTTCCATCATTTCCAAAGCTCTTTCATGAACAAAGTGCAATAGGATATCCAATTCTTCCATTGATGTCCTCCTCCTGTAACACGATATTCATGCTCATATCCGTGTTCGTTCAGGTAATTATGAAAAGAGTCAAGATGTGGCTCAAGGAAATCCCGTTTTCCTACCATGATACTGTAAAGTTCCGGAGGATTCCTGAACTGTTCCATCAATCTTTTGCCTAATCTTCTGTAGAATCCGGAATGATCCCCCTTTTTGACCACACTGCTTACCAGAGGTGAAAATGCACCGACATATCCGAATGAATCCGGATTGGAAGCCGATATCTGTATTGCCTGCATTCCTCCCAGAGACAGCCCGGCAATGGCTCTGGAATTCTTCTCGGGAATCGTTCTGTAAAGACTGTCAACAAGCCCGACTACGTCTTTCATGAACGTACTTTCCGTACTGCCGTCCATTTCGAAAAATGACTCCCAGGCTCCTTTGAGCCTGGAATTCCCGTAATCCTCATCATCTTCATACATGTTCATGTTCGGAAACACGACAATCGTCTCCTGCATCATTCCTTCTCTTTCAAGACTGTCTATGATCTGTATGATTTTACCTTTCTGAATCCATGACCTTTCGTTTCCCCTTGCTCCATGAAGAAGATATAATACAGGATATCTGTTTTCCCCTGAATCATAGCTGTCAGGGAGATAAACAATCATGTTCTTCGATGACGGTCCAGGGATTGAGGGCCTGGTCTTCACTTCCTCCATTCTGTGAGCATATGCCGCCATAGGGTCAAGAATCAGAATGAGAACGGCAAGTGCCAAAAAATGATTCTTCATGATGCCAAGGCCGTGTAATACATCCGGATTATCTCGGATATGGAATCGTTTATGTCATATCTTCGTGCTGAATCTGCATATTCCTGACCCATTATCATCCTATCTTCCGGATGCTCTATCCACCAGTCGATTCTTTCTGCAAGTGCTGCAGCATCCTTTTCGGGGAAGATGCTTCTCCTGTCAAGAGCGAATTGAGAAGTTGCAGCCAGATATCCTTCTGCTATTACAGGAACAGTTCCTTCCCTGATCGCTTCGAGACAGGAAAGACCCTCCACTTCCACTGTCGCACAATGAATGTTGAGATAAGCCTTCCTGGCCAGCTCTCTCAATTCATCCGCCTTGTAAAAGCCGAATACAGCCTTGTGTTTCAGAATACCGTTCTTAAGCAGTCTGTCAGTCTCTTTTCTGTACTCGTCCTCCAGCGGACCCTTCCCTGCGAAATATAGCTGTATCCGATCTGCATGTCTGGAGTGCTTCATGGCATTTATCAATGTTATCTGCGACTTTTCGTGAGCGAACCGCCCTATGCAGAGAAGTATCAGCGGATCGGATTGAGGCTCTGTCGCCAGAATCTTTGTACGAGGTATGTCTATTCCGTTTGAAATGACCTTCATTCGAGCTTTGAATCCGTTCGCGACAAGATGCTTTCTTACGGTCTCTGTAGGACAATGAATGTCGCTGCAGTAGTCATATGCCTCTTTCTTCCATATATGCATCAGGATGTCGTTGAGAATGTTGTCCTTCCTCTCTATCAAGGCATTGGCGAGAATGTTCTGGGTGTAAAGGTGGAATGTGCCGACGATCGCCTTCCCTGCCTTCTCCGCAATCCTTGCAGTTTTAGCTTCCAAAGGGAAGCCTTCCTGAATATGGACAACGTCAGCCCAGTTTACAGCTTCTCTTATGATGTCTTCGTCAATTCTGGCGAATCCGTAGCTGTGTGACGCTATCAATGAATCGAAGATAGGGAATCTGAAGTGTTCCAGCGGGTAATCCGGCTGTATGCCGTTCTCTGCCTCATTTCTGGCTGACATGAGGCGTGCTTCTATTCCGGACATCCTCAGATAAGGAATCAGTGACTGTATCACTGTCTGGAGTCCGTTTCCTTTTGTAAATGCATTGTTGCAGACTATAAGGACTTTCATGATCGTGTCTTTTGAACGGATCAGATATCCATTATCGTACCATTGCGATATGGATTCTTCCGTAAGTCACATCATGAAGAATATATGGCTAAAGCAGTCTTGTGATCTCTGACTGGTATTTTCTGGATATAGGAATGCTTTCAAAACCATCCTGCCTGAGATCGGCTACAATCAGTCCTGCGTTGTCTCTGTGAACCATTTTGATGTATGATGGGTTGATGAAGTAGGATCTGTGGCAGCGGACCAGTCCGTGTCTTGTCAATGTCTCTTCCAAGGCTCTCATCGACGAACGTAGGATGAATTTCTTGGGACGGTTCTGGTCAAGGTAGTGAATCTGGACATAGTTGTCTTCCGATCGGATGAACATGACGGCTTCCGGGGCTATCACGAAGCGAAGCTTCTTGTATTCGTCATGGAAACGTATGAGGGAGTTGTCCTCGGCAGGCATAGGTTCCTCCTGGTTCCTGTTCTTGATTTCGAATCCCATCCATAGAAATAAGTAAGGATAGATGCATGTGGATATCAGTCTTGCAAATGATGATCCCGCCACTTCAAAGAACTGCATCTGTCCCTTTGTCATAAGAACAATGTAAAGTGATATGAAGAGTGAGGAAATTATCATTTCGCCTATGCTCCAGACAATATATGAAAGGCTGGATACCTCCCGGTACTTTCCTAACAGGTATAGCCAGCCTCTTGTGATGGAAATGCTTACCAGAAGGATGCAGAACAAAATTGTTACGTTGAAGCTGAATGATGCATTCTCCATGTCAAGGACTTCGAATGTCCCCATTGGTTTGTAATATATTGTGAATATCAGGGCAAATAATGGGATTGCCAGCGAATGTATTACGGTACTTGCTCCAGATAAAATCTTGTTGTCCGTCCTGTTCATTTCCATACCTTTTATTGCAGGGACAAATATATGAATTATTTGTCATATATCCCTAAAATGCCACTTTTATCCCTAAATAGCTTTAAAAGTCACATTTCGTCTTCCCTGGTGACTATTAATTCCCATCGCTTGGATCCTCCTCTAAATTTGCAGAAAAAACAAAGCCATGAACAGAATCCGAATTACAGCATTAGGCGATTCCCTTACTAAAGGAGTCATTCTTGACGAACGGAACAGATACTCACTGTCGGACGATGCATTCATCGACCTCGTCAGAAACCGCCTTGATTCAGATATCATCAATTACGGCAGATTCGGCAGCACTGTCTCTTATGGAAACAAGGTGATGGAACGCCATATGGCTGAAATCCGCTCTTCCGATTATGTCTTTCTCGAGTTCGGAGGAAACGATTGTGATTTCATTTGGACAGATATCGCATCTGCCCCTTTGGCCGATCATTCACCCAAGACTTCCCTGGAATCATTCAGAAATATCTATTCCGACCTTATCCGCAGGATCCGCGCACTCGGAACAAGACCCTTGATTCTTTCTCTTCCTCCAATAATATCGGACCTTTACTTCTCCTTCATCTGCAGATCGATGGACGAAGAGCAGAAATCCAATGTTCTGTCATGGCTCGGTCATGATATAGACATTATTTCCAGATGGCATGAGGATTACAACAATTCCCTTTATGAAATAGCGGATTCAACCCGGACAGATGTGATAGATATCACTACTTCTTTTGAATCCTTTGAAGGTGATATCACATCTCTCTTCTGTCATGACGGCATACATCCGAATGCTTCAGGACACAGATTGATTGCCGATGCGATTACATGTTCCGATATAATACACAGATCATGATACAGTTTCTTATCATTTCAGTTTTCATGTTTATAGCCTTGTCACTCCTCCTGTATTGCATAAGAAAGGTCAGAAAGCAATGATCCTTCAGTTTGGTCTGTTCCTTGCTAATCCCCAGATTGGAATTATTAAAAACAGAACGGATGAAAAGGATTTTTATACTCTTCGTTGCCATAGTCCTGGGTGGACTTGCCGCAACTGATGCAGATGCATGTACAGGCATTTCTCTGACAGCCAGAGACGGCAGCCAGGTAGTGGCCAGAACTGTCGAGTGGGCTGCTACTCCGATGCAGTGCGGCTATGTCGTTGCTCCCCGCGGTCATGCGCATCGTTCCTATACACCTACCGGTGATAACGGACTTAAATATGTTTCAAAATACGGATATGTCGGCATATATACCGAATATGAACCATTTGTTGTGGAAGGTGTCAATGAAACCGGACTGTCCGCGGGATTGTTCTTCTTCCCGCAATATGGAGATTATGCCCCATATGATCAGGCAGCCAACGCCAAGACCCTCTGCGATATGCAGTTTGTTTCCTGGGTTCTTTCACAGTTCTCTACGATCGATGAGGTGAAAGAGGCAATGAATGAGATAGATCTTGTCACTCTCAACCACAAGATCGGTGCAGTTCATTGGCGAATTGCAGAACCCGGTGGCCGTATGGTTGTGCTTGAGGTTGTAGCAGGAGTACCTCATTTCTATGAAAATACGCTTGGCGTACTCACCAATGCGCCTGGTTTTGAATGGCATATGACAAATCTTAACAATTATGTGAATCTTGAGCCGGGTTCAGCTCCGGATCTCGTACTCAAGCCAGGCATCACCCTTCAGCCTCTCGGACACGGAAGCGGTATGCTCGGACTTCCTGGCGATTTCACATCACCATCAAGATTTGTCCGTGCATCATTCTATCAGACCACATCACCGGTATGGGACAACGGTTTCGATACAGTGGTTCAGGCATTCCATATATTGAACAATTTCGATATACCTATCGGAAGCCAGCATGCAAAGGCAGATATTCCTAAGGGTATGCCGAGTGCGACCCAGTTTACAGCAGCTACAGACCAGACTGCCATGAAGCTGTACTACAGGACAGCATGGAACAGCAATATCAGATGCATAGATCTCAAGAAGATCGATTTCAAGAATGTCTCTTATCAGTCACATCCTCTTGACAAGGTTCAGGAACAGCCTGTCGAGATGGTAGAGATCGGATGACAATGATCCTCATACTTGATTATTAACCTTCCATATTACATCGTTATGTGATATGGAAGGTGTCTTTTTTATCATGAGTATCAGACGGTATTGCCATTTGTTTAAAAGAATGTTATATTTACGTCTTGTATAAATGTATAACTAAATCCTGAACCCATGAAGAAATCTCTTTCTTGCAGCATTTTCCTATCATTATTCATGCTGCTGTCTTCTATGAATGTTTCCGGACAGAATGTCCAGCTGCATTATGATATGGGACGTTCCTATCTGACATCGACTGTGGAGATGTTCAAGCCTGATGCAGGCGGAAGTACGTTCTTCTTTATCGATCTGAACTATGATCCGAATGTTACCGGTGCATATTTCGAGATATCAAGAGAACTCTGTTTCTGGCAGGAAAGCAAGGCTGACTGGCTTTCTGTGCATCTTGAATACAACGGAGGACTTGACACGGCAAACGGATCATATAACAACAGCTGGTTAGGAGGATTGACATATTCCGGCCATTCGGATGATTGGAGCAAGACCTGGTCCTTTTCAGCAATGTATAAGGCTATTCCGGGAACATTAAGCCTTCTTGGAAAGAAAAGCATGCATAATTTCCAGATCACAGGTGTGTGGAACATGGATTTCTTCGACCATTGGCTCTCATTCAACGGCTTCATGGATTTCTGGAAAGAGGCAAGACCTTGGCAGGGAACCGACTACATCTTCATCACAGAGCCGCAGTTGTGGGTGAATCTCAACAAACTGGAGGGATGGGAGAATATCAATCTGAGTGTCGGTACCGAGGTCGAACTTTCAGCAAATTTTGTTGCGAAGGGATTCCATGCAATGCCAACAGCAGCTCTTAAATGGACTTTCTGATAACTGTATAATGAAAATCATATGCTTAAGAAACTATTCGGATTTGATTCCTTGAAGACAACAGTGAGAACGGAAATCCTTGCTGTGCTCTTCATCCTTAAGTTCATATTCATTTAGTCTGTATGAAAGTTCTGATTACGGGCTCTTCGCAAGGCATAGGCAAGGCCGTTGCCGAGATATTTCTTGAGAAGGACTCAGAATGAGGATGATATAGAAATCAATCTCAAGTCACTGATAAAAGTGACGGAGAAATACGGCATACAGGATTCTATCCGTTCAATTCTCAATATCGGATCCGCAAGTGCTCATACCGGTTCGGAATTCCCTGAGTATTGTGCCAGCAAAGGGGGAGTCGTTGCTTATACCAAGAATGTGGCTCTCAGAGTAGCCCGCTTCGGAGCTACATGCAACAGCCTTGATCCAGGTGGCGTACTGACCCCACTAAATGACTGCGTCATCAATGACCCGGAATGCTGGAGACAGATAATGGATGAGACACCGTTGAAAAAATGGGCTACACCTCATGAAATCGCGCAGTGGGCCTATTTCCTGACGGTAGTCAACACCTTCTGTACAGGACAGAGCATCATTGTTGACGGAGGCGAGTCCATCAATTCGAACTTCATCTGGAAGTGATGACGCTATTTTCGACCGGAATATGATGTCGGATAACCTTCTCCCTTCTTTGTGTTGAAGAAATCCAGTGACAGTTCTATGGCATTCTCTGAAATTGTGCCATACAGGTCATCCACTCTATACGTGTCATAATATCCTCCCATTGCCCAAGGGGTAATGTCGTCACCTGCAAATGTCCATGTGCCTCCATCGCTCTGAATCACAGGGACATCCATGATGGTGACATCGATTCTTACAGGCATTGATGGAACGAACTTGACCTTATGCATCATGATGTCAACCGTATTTCCGTCAGTACTCAGCTCTGCAGATACCTTTACTCCGCTCTGTTCGAATGATTCTCCATCGTATAGAACCGTCATTTTACCTGAGAACTCAGGTGTATCTTCAGTGACTATGGTCGGTGCTTTTTCGCATGAACAGAAAAGGCATGATATTGCTGTCAGAATGCAGTAAATCTTCTTTCTCATAAATTTATCCTTATACCTGCCGTCCACCTGAAAGGCTTGCCTCTCTGGAAGAAGGAGTTTCCTACTGATTTGAAATAAAATACGTTATAATCTTCATTGGTGAGATTGTCCATTCTCAGTCTCAGGTCAAACCACTTGAACCCGAGAGTCATGTCAGTGCCAAGCTGTATCACTGCAGGTTCCACGAGAGTGTTGGCTTCATCCCACCAGATCCTTCCTATCGCACTGCAGTCAGCGTTGATTGAAAGACTACGGAAACCATCCTTATGAAAACTGAAAGTATATCCAGCCCTCGCGCTGAATGTCTGTTCAGGTGAATATGGTATCCTGTTACCGCTGTAATCTGCGTTTCCGTTGTCATATTCCGTAAACCTTGCATCGGTATATCCGTATGAGGCGGAAACTGCCAGGCCGGCAATTTCATATGAAGCAGATGCCTCTGCACCCACGCTTCGCGAGCGTCCGACATTTGCCATCATTCTTCCTGTTGACTCTCCCGGAGGGAAGAGGGTGATCTGCTGATCTTTGCAATTGATGAGGAATACGGAAGCCGCTCCATGGAAATGCCCCGTGTTCCTGATATCTATATTTGCTCCTATCTCATAATTCCATGCCTTCTCCGGACGGTATGCCGTGTCTTCAGCCTTTACAGCCGCACCTGCATCATCCATATATACTCCCAGATCGGCCATGAGTCCGTTCATCATCATGTTCTGAAGTATGTCTGAGAATATCTGAGTGTTGAAGCCTCCGCTTCTGTATCCTTTTGATATCGAGGCAAATGCATGTGCGCTTCCGTTTCCTCCGAGGTCTCCCATGTCATATGTCAATGATACTTTCGGAAGAACTTCGACATAGTGGTTGTCTGTCCTTCCCTTATAGAGAGTCTCGAATTTCTTCCAGTCTTTCATCGTAGGCTTGAAACGATAGTTTATCTCAGCATCACTGCAGTAACTCATTATGTTTCCCTCGTAATCCAGTCTGATTCCAGCGGTGAGGAGGAATCTGCCGAAGCTGAAATATGATTCGTGGTAAGCGGCTGCTCCGAACGTATGTATTCCGAAGAGACTGCCTATCGGGAAACTCTCCTCAAGAATGGCGAGAGGAGCATCATGGCCTCCTGCAATATCATCCGGTATATTGGAATTGGCATTTCCAAGTATGAGTTCATCTATTCCGTCCTTCTTGAAAACGACAGGTGCGGACATCCTGTTGAATTTCCAGAATGCGAATGCACCGCTCTGCCAGTTCCACCATTCCGTTTTCCATCCCTCCTTGGGTTTCAGTACAATCTCCTGGGTTAGTGCACCCTCCTTCTGACTCTGTGTCAAGGTGAACATCGATCGTGGAGTGAAGTCCTGGTCCATATCCATCCTGTCCAGAAGCAGCTGGATCGCCGATATGCTGTTCAATATGTAATCAGAAGACTCTTTACGCAGTTTTACTGCTTCGTTGATATAGAAACGGCGGTATGAACAGATGTCGTTATATGATGTCTCCATAAGTTCGCCGCTGACCGTGTCATATTTCCTGTATGGCCAGCCTCCCTGCGTCAGAGCTCCGGCAGATAAGATGTTTTCGAAATAGACCTCCGGACTTATCCTTTTTTCTATTCTAAGTCTCATGGACAGACCGTCAAAAGGATCGCATTTCTCTCCGGTAAACGAGTTCGTATAGAATCCGTCGGAATGCCTGAAACCGATACCTCCTCCGATGGCCAATCCATTCTCAGTCTTTCTGTAAACAGAGGCCCTTGCTGTGAGAGTGCTGGCAGAACCATATTCAAACCCGGCCCTCACTCCTTCAAATACAGAGGGAGAAAGAGTATTGAGAGACAAGACTCCGCACATCGAGTTACGTCCGTAAAGAGTGCCTTGAGGACCTCTGAAAAGGTCAGCGTGGCGGATGTCGAGCATATCCATGTCATAGGCATTCTTGTTCAGTACCGGAACATCGTCCACATAGAGTCCGAGTACAGGATTCTCCATTCTGGATCCGAATCCGCGCAGATATATTGACGAGGTCATTGCAGACCCGTATTCGGGAATATGGAGGTTTGGAACGACCGCTGAAAGTCTTTTAGGTGAGTCGATGCCCCTGTCTTCCAGCTCGTCAAGATACAGGACCGAGACAGGTGCAGCCATCCTTTCAAGAGGCACGGCCTGCTTGACTGAGGTCTCTATGAATGAAGACGACAAAGTATCATCCATCTCCCTTTCTGTCAAAGGCAGTGACAATAAAACTGATATGATGGTTGTCAGAATCACGAACCAACAAAGATAGCGATGTTGACTGATAATTCCAAGAAAACAACCTCCTGCACCCTTCTGCACCCTCTTCTGATTTGCGTATGAAATATTTTTTTACAACATTTGCATATATACAGATTATATGGTTATGGACTCGAAGGTATTATGTTCTGATGGAGACCCTATGGGTGCGGCAATATATGATTATCATCGAAACGGCAAGGCCGGTACACTGGTTGTGCGCTCGTCGATGTTTGAAGATGATGAAATTCCTGTGAACGATCTTTTCCGGGATTTTTCACAGATGCCGGAACTGGAAAGGATCGCCCTGGAGGAGGCTCACGGATCTGTTCTTGATGTCGGTGCAGGCAGCGGCTGTCATAGCCTTGCTTTGAAGCAGATGGGGAAAGATGTCGTTGCGATTGACATTTCCCCGCTTTCCGTAGAGGTGATGAAAGAGAGGGGAATTGATGCAAGACAGGTGAATCTTTATGATGAATCCTTCTCAGATCGTTTCGATACGGTCCTCATGCTGATGAACGGCACAGGAATCATAGGTACTCTGGATAATATGCCTTCCTTCTTTGCCCGTATGAGGCAGCTCCTGAAACCTGGAGGATGCGTGCTTGTGGATTCAAGTGACCTCCGTTATCTTTTTGAAGAGGAAGACGGAAGTCTGATGATAGACCTTGCAGACGACTATTATGGCCAGCTGGATTATCAGATGTTGTATGAAGGTGTCGAAGGAGAGCCTTTCGACTGGCTTTATGTCGATTTCGATACCCTGGCCTTCTATGCAGAGGAGAACGGTTTCAGGGCCGAACTCGTGGCTGAGGGAGATCATTACGATTATCTTGCCCGTCTGACAGTCTTGCCTTGATTTCTTCTCAGAGTAATCAATGTGATTTCCGGTGGGGTTCCGATCCTTGCCGGGAATATGGTTTCTCCCAGACCGGTATTTACATAAAGATACTGGCCATCATTCCTGTATAACCCTCTGTACTGCCTGAACATATATCTGCTCGGACTCCATCCGAACAGAGAGAACTGCATTGCGTGCGTATGACCTGAAAGCATCAGTGGATAGTCCTTGCCGATAACCTCTGCATCCCAATGCATCGGATCATGGCTCAGAAGTATCCTGAACATGCCCTCTGTGCCTCCTGACGCTTCGGAAAGGTTTCCCTTTGACGGGAAATGACTTGAAGGTGAGGTGTTCTCGACTCCGATCACTGCGATGGAATCACTGCCTCTGGTCAATATCAGATTCTCATCAAGAAGGATATTCCATCCCATTTCCTTTTCCTTCCTTATGACATTATCGACACTGTCCTTCATGCTTCCAGCTTCTCTTGGATCGCCATATATGCAATAGTCGTGATTCCCCAGGACAGAGACCGTGCCGTCTTTTGACCTGATCGAGCCAAGGATTTCCGACAGGTCATCAAGTTCTCCGGATCCCATTGTAATGATGTCTCCGGTAAATGCCGTAAGGTCGGCATTCAGGGAATTTATCTTCCTGACGGCTCTTTTCAGGGACTCCGGCCTTTTCATGAATGACCTTGCATGGATGTCGGATATATGTACTATCCTGTATCTGTCAAATGATGACGGAAGGTCATCAAAGCCTATTTCAACCTCCTTTACCTGATATATATTCCTTTCAATCAGCATTCCATAAGCCATCAGTACAGGGGGAAGGGCAAGGGAGAGAAGTCCCCATAGAAATGCTTTCTTGAAGGATATATCAGAAAAGATCTTCAGGAGGCCACAGACTGCAAGATCAAGGAGGACCAGGACAATCCAGCTGATAAAAAGTATTCCAATTATAGATATTAGTTCGATATTCATCTTCATTACATTGTCATTGAAGCCACAAAAATAGCAAATCAATAGCCAAATCCAATTCATGTAGCACGATAAATGTAATTCAGCGAGACGGTTAGTAAGTGTAAATATGAAACGTCTTTTCATTGTTCTTGCCATGATTTCGGCAAGTGCGGCATTTGAGGCTGCTGCCCAGACTGACGGATACTCTGTCAGCGGGCGTGTAATCGACCGTCTCACCCGTGAGGGTATTCCATATGCGGCGGTAATCATAGTAGGAGTCGATGGCTCCGGTGTTCTTGCAGACTCGACAGGAGTCTTTACCTTGCAGAAAGTGAAACCGGGTATCAGTCAGTTCTCAGCGATTCAGCTGGGATATCGTACAACAGTCACTCCCGAATACAGGATTTCCCCATATACACCTTACATAGAAATAGAAATGGATCAGGATGCAACGGAGATAGCGGCTTCTACAGTCCGGCCTTCGCCATTTCTCCGGAGTGTGGAAAGCCCTGTGAGCGTCAGGACGATCAGTGTAGGTGACATCGAAAAGATACCGGGAGCGAACAAGGATGTGGCAAGGATAGTCCGTTCATATCCTGGTGTTTCATACTCTCCTATAGGATATCGCAATGATCTGATAGTCAGAGGTGGAGGCCCTTCTGAGAATGTATTCTTTGTCGATGGCATAGAGATCCCGAACATCAATCATTTCGCTACCCAGGGAGCTTCCGGAGGTCCTGTGAGCATTCTCAATTCCGACCTTATCCGCGAAATCAGCTTCTATACCGGTTCCTTCCCCGCAAACAGAGGCGGAGCCCTGAGCTCGGTCATGGATATTACGCTTAAGGACGGAAATCCGGAAAAACAGGCTTTCAAGGCTACCATAGGAGCATCAGAGGTCGGTGTCAGTGCAAGCGGCCATATTGGAAACAAGACCACATACATCGCATCTGTAAGACAGTCATATCTCCAGCTGCTTTTCAAGCTTCTGGGTCTCCCGATGCTTCCTAACTATATCGACGGTCAGGTCAAGTTCAAGACAAAGATCGACAGCCGCAACGAAATAATGTATATTGGTCTTGCCGGTTTTGACAATATGAAGCTCAGTGATAAGCCAGATGATGCCGGTGACGAGTATCTTCTCAGTTATCTTCCGAAACTCAGGCAGGAGACATTCACTGTCGGAACCTCCTACAGACATTTCGGTGACGGTCATGTCCAGACTTACAGTCTCAGCTACAGTTATCTTAACAACAGGAATCATAAATATATGAACAATGATGAAAGTTCTGCCGAGAACATCATTCTGGAGGGCAGTGCTCTTGAAGGAAAGGCACAGGCACGCTTCGAAAACAGATCGTATATCGGCTCATGGACTTTGCGCGAGGGTGCTGAACTCAGTTTCAGACATTACGATGGCGATGTCTATCGCAGGCTGACTGACGGATCTTCACTTGACTATGCGACCGATCTCGGCATCTTCGGCCTTGGAATGTTCGTATCGGCCGATTACAAGTCTCCGGGCGGAAAATTCAACACATCAATCGGGATCAGAACCGACGGAAGCACCTTTTCCCAAAAGACCGCCAAGGTGTGGAGACAGCTTTCTCCGCGTGCCTCCGTGTCATATCTGCCGTGGAAGAACTGGTCTTTCAATGCTAGTGCCGGATTATATCATCAGCTTCCTCCTTTGACGGCTCTCAGCTATCGTGATGCGGATGGGAATATGGTAAACAAGGAACTGGATTACATGAGGGTGATCTCAGCTGCAGCAGGAGCTGACTGGAAGCTTCGTGACAGGCTTTTCATTGGTCTGGAGGCATTCTACAAGCAATTCCTTGACATTCCTCTGTCGGTAGCTACTTCCGTTCCTCTGACCTGCATAGGAGCAGATTACGGCAGCATAGGTGAGGAACCTCTTGTTTCATCTGCTCAGGGACGCTCATATGGAGCAGAGCTTCTTGTGAGATGGCTTATCCCGGACAAGGTTACCCTGATCGGTTCGGCGACACTTTACAAAAGTGAATACCGCAGTTCCGAAGATGCGGACTATATTCCGTCGGCCTGGGACAACAGATTCATCATGAATCTCAGTGCCGTATATGAATTTCCGCGGTACTGGAGTATCGGTGCAAAGGCAAGTGCCATCGGAGGAGCACCTTACACTCCATATGATGAGGATGCATCTTCAAGGAAACTCGTTTGGGACGCGACAGGAAGACCTGTCTATGATTACACCCGTTATAACGGAGAACGTCTTGAGCCGTATTTCCAGCTTGATCTCCGAGTTGACAAGAACTTCTATTTCAAGAAGTGGACTCTTGGACTTTATCTGGATCTTCAGAATGTCACTTTCAGCAAGATCCGTCAGCCTGACGCGTATCTGAGTACTGGTGAGATCGTAAATCCCGAAGACCTTCCTGTCGATCAGCGCTATGCCTTGGAGACACTTGAACTGTGGAGCGGAACTATAGTTCCGGCGATAGGTGTGACTGCCGAATTCTGACCGTTATGGCACCTTTGGCAAATTAAATCAACTTTTCGGACAACGAATGGAATAATTCCCTATATTTGCGGCCGTTTTGCAGTATAGCAAGTTAAGTGTCATTAATAATTAGCGGAATTATGCCTGCAACTACTATTACCAACTACAGTTTTATCAGTACTTTCAAGAAGTACGTCAGTTCAAGTGTCGTACTTATCTTCTTTACCGTTCTTGCGCTTGTATGTGCCAACATACCGGTTGTCAAGGAGTGGTATTTTTCACTGTGGCAGCATGAAGTGGGACTTTCAATCGGAAACTTCAACTTCTTCAGCCATAATGGCCATAGCATGAATGTCGGTCAGGTCATCAATGACTTCCTCATGGCCATCTTCTTCCTTTCGGTAGGTCTTGAAATCAAACGTGAGATCCGTGTCGGTGAACTTTCAACACGCGAGAAGGCTCTCCTCCCAATAATCGGTGCATGCGGCGGTATGGCCGTTCCTGTATTGATCTTCTGGCTTGTATGCCCTGGTGATGCCGTGATGCAGAGAGGTCTTGCAATTCCGATGGCTACGGATATCGCGTTCTCTCTCGGTGTGCTCTCAGTGTTCAAGACGAGAGTACCTGTGGGACTCAAGGTGTTCCTTGCAGCTCTTGCGGTAGCGGATGACCTTGGCGGTATCATTGTGATCGCGCTCTTCTATTCATCTCATATAGATGTTACATTCCTCATCCTTTCAGCTGTATGCGTGGTTGTGATGATGCTTGCGAACTATCTTAAGTGCCGTGCAAAGGTATTCTATGTCCTCATAGGACTTCTTCTCTGGTACACAATGCTTAATTCGGGAATCCACGCGACAATCGCCGGTGTGATTACAGCGTTCTGTATCCCTGCTACTCTCAAGAAGGGTACAGGTCATTACCTCGAGCGTATCCGTGAGAATGTGAACCAGTTCCCTGTAATCGATGTTGATGACAGGCATAATACGATCGTTCTCACAAACAGCCAGATTCATACTCTCAAGAGTATCGAGTCTGCAGCCGATAAGATGATCAGCCCTCTCCAGGATCTCGAGGATAATCTTCACGGTCTCATCAACTATTTCGTGATTCCTTTGTTTGCATTTGCCAATGCCGGAATCGATCTCTCGACTATGAGTCTCGGAAGTCTATTCTCAGGAGTCGGTCTTGCAGTTATGCTCGGACTTGTCCTTGGAAAATTCATCGGAGTATTCTCGTTCTCATGGCTTGCAATCAAGCTCAAGATCGTAAGTCTTCCTGCAAACACTACATGGAAGGCATTCGCCAGCGTCTGCGTTGTCTGCGGTATCGGATTTACAGTTTCTATGTTCATCGCCGACCTTTCGTATTCAGGTGCAGGTGCAGCTGGTGCAGCACTCCTTGATCAGGCCAAGCTCGGCGTGCTCGTAGGCTCTGTGATCGCAGCAGTACTCGGATGTCTTCTTCTCGGCAAGACTTTGCCTGAAGCAAAGAAATAATGATCATGACAGAGGCTTGACAGCCTTTGATGCAGATATGAACGTATCCTCAGCGGCGGTAATTGTTGCAGAGGATACGTTTTCTGCAATTATGAGCTTCTTCATTTCTGCCTTATGCAGTTTCATCGCCTCCTTCAGCCTTCTGATTCCTCTCGGGAAGAATTTCTTCAGGTCCCTGACCGTATCACAGCACATTTCGTAACTGAACATTATGTTCTTCATGTCATCCAATATGGCAGGCTTCACCATGAATGATTCGAGCATAGCCGCATTGGAAGCCTCCAGGAAGAGATCATAGGCATCTTCATCGATGCTGAAGAATATCCTGATGGAAATGATATCCTCTTCATATTCGACTACAGCAGTGTTGTCTTCAATATCGAAAAGAATATATGTCTTTTCGTATCTGGGATAATATCCCTCCTCCATCATATACCTGAATATGGCCCTGATGTCAAATCTTTTTCCCATGTCATTGTATTTTAGTAAAGTTCCCGTTGACATATTTGATGCCTGAGTGATGATGATCCGGGGTTTTTTCTTAAATTTGGCGAGAACTAAAGAATTTCTGAAATGAAGAAACATACCTTGCTTAGCGTCATGACCGCTGCAATGCTTGCCTTGTCATGTACTGAAAACAAATCGGAAGAACCTTCATTCTGGCTCGGAGCTGACATCAGCTGGGCTACTGAAATGGAATCAGAGGGACATAAGTTCTATAATTCCGAAGGTGAAGAGATGGAGTGTACTGCTCTTATGAAGGAACTCGGACTGAATGCCGTGCGCCTTCGTGTCTGGGTGGATCCTTCGGCTCATGGCAACTGGTGCAACAAGGAAGATCTTCTTGTGAAATGTCTGAGGGCGAAGGCTCTTGATATGGAGATACTCGTTGACTTCCATTACAGCGACTGGTGGGCTGATCCTGCAAAGCAGAATATTCCTGCTTCATGGAGCGGACATTCATACGAGCAGATGAAGGAAGATCTGGCGGCTCATACTGTGGAAGTGCTTCAGTATCTTAAAGATAACGGTGTTTGTCCCAAGTGGATACAGGTCGGAAACGAGACCAGGAACGGCTTCCTTTGGAGCGTGAAGTCGAATGAACACGGATGGCCGGTCCTTGATGAAGACGGCAATACGACCATAACCGAATCCATGGGTCATGCAGAGCGTAATCCTGAGCAGTATGCCGGTCTTTTTGCTGCCGGATATGATGCCTGCAAGAGCGTATTCCCTGAATCCATTGTGATGGTACATCTTGATAACGGCTTTGACAAGGATCTTTATGACTGGAATCTCGGTGTCCTGAAGGCCGGTGGAGCAAAATGGGATATGATCGGTATGTCTCTTTATCCATACTGGGCTATGGACGGAGGTTTCCGTGATGATGCCGAAACCACCATTACCGATTGCATCGAAAATATCCGTCATGTCAGCGAAAAGTTCGGATGTGATGTCATGATAGTGGAGACCGGTTTCCTGGTTGACGAGTCGAGACCTGAGATACTTGAAGAAGGACGTCGTCAGCTTGCACGAGTGATCAGAGAGTCGATCAACGAGACCGGAGGCCGTTGCAAGGGCGTATTCTATTGGGAGCCTGAATGCAAACCGTCACAGTACAAGCTCGGAGCCTTTACGGAAGACGGCCGCCCTACGGTGATAATGGACGCATTTTCTGACTGGACCGAATGATGAAGAACATTGTTTTGCCTGATAAAAAGGAAAGGAGTCTTGCCTTCTATCTCGCTATGGAGGAATTTGTGGCGAGGCATATTGAAGGTGAGGCTGTCTTTGTATGGCGTGTCGCTCCGACAGTGATCATCGGCAGAAACCAGGACCTTGAGGCTGAAGTGAATATGGATTACTGCAGGAGCCACGATGTCAGTGTCGTGCGTCGTAAAAGCGGAGGCGGATGTGTATATTCCGATATGGGTAATATCATGATATCCTTCATATCCGGCAGGGGAGAGGTGGCTTCTGTTTTCGAAAGATATCTTTCCACGATGACTTCATGCCTTTGTTCTCTCGGGCTGCCTGCCGAAAAATCAGGAAGAAACGATATTCTCGTCGATGCCCGCAAGGTCAGCGGAAATGCCTTCCATCAGCTTCCGGACAGAAGCATAGTTCATGGAACTCTTCTGTATGATACTGATTTTGCTGCCCTTGAAGAGGCTATAAGGCCTCCTGTAGAGAAGCTGCAACGTCATGGAGTCGCGTCTGTAAGGCAGAGAGTGGAGAATCTGAAGACATTTCTTGATCCCGATATGATCCCGTCTGTTGAAGACCTTGAAAACCATATAGTGAATTATTTTACCGATGGTTCCGTTGTCCTTTCTTCCGAGGATATCCTTGAAATAGAGAAAAAGACTTCTGAATATATCGTCATGTGATTTTCATTTTTATAATTTGTCTTGTTGATTTGATAATTTTTTGATTAAATTTGAAAGATTTTAGTATGAAATAATAACACTGTTAACATATTATGGAAGATAACCTCTTGAAGACCTGTCTATATGACAAGCATGTGGCTCTCGGAGCCCTCATGAGCCCGTTCGGCGGCTTCATCATGCCGATCCAATATACAAACATCACAGATGAACATAACGCAGTCCGTCACAGAGCCGGAATGTTCGATGTGTCGCATATGGGTGAGATCTTCGTCAGCGGACCAGATGCTGAAAGATTTGTGAATCATGTGTTCTCGAACAATATCGCCGGTATGGAGGACGGAAAGATCCTTTATGGAATGATGCTTCATCCGAACGGAACTACTGTGGATGATCTTCTTGTTTATAAGGAATTCGTTCCGGATCATTATCTTCTTGTAGTCAATGCATCGAATATCGCCAAGGACTATGAGTGGCTCTGCGCCCAGACAGAAGGATATGACGTGAAGGTCGTGAATGAGTCTGACAATTGGGGACAGATCGCCCTTCAGGGACCTGAGGCAGAGAAATATGCAGTGGAGACACTTGGTCTTGCACCAGCGGCTGCTCTTGGTTTCTATACCTATTATGAAGCTGAATATAAAGGAACCCGCATGATCGTGAGCCGTACCGGATATACCGGTGAGGACGGTTTCGAGATATATGCAACTCATGAGGCGATAAACGAGATGTGGGATGCTCTTCTTGCTGCAGGTGTAGTGCCATGCGGACTCGGATGCCGTGACACGCTCCGTTTCGAAGCAGGACTTCCTCTTTACGGACATGAACTGAGTGATGACATCACTCCTCTCGAGGCTGGTCTCGGCATGTTTGCAAAGATCAAGGACAAGGAGGAGTTCATCGGACGTGATGCCCTCGTTGCTCAGAAAGAGGCCGGTCTTACACGTAAGAGCGTCGGAATCGAACTTCAGGACAAGGCTATTCCGCGTGCAGGTTATCCTGTTGAGGTTAATGGTGAGCAGGTGGGAGTCGTGACTACAGGTTATCGCTCGATTTCAACAGACCGAAGTGTATGTGTTGCTTTGGTTGACAAGGCATATACAGAGCTTGGAACTCAGGTCGAGATCCGTATCCGTAAGAAGGTTTTCCCTGGAATCGTGACCAAGAGACGTTTTTATGAAACAAACTATAAAAAATAAGAAATATTATGGCAAAGACAGTAGAAGGACTCTATTACAGCGAGTCACACGAATGGGTAAAGGTTGAAGGTAATGTTGCAATCGTAGGTATCACCGATTTTGCACAGCACGCAATGGGTGACCTCTCATATGTTGATATGCCTGAGGTTGATGATGAGCTTGAGAAGGGCGAGGAGTTCGGTGCAGTTGAGAGCGTAAAGGCTGCCAGCGATCTTTATAGCCCTGTGACAGGAACAGTCGTTGAGATCAATGAAGAACTTGAGGATGCTCCGGAGCTTCTCAACCAGGACGCTTTCGCTAACTGGATCATGAAGGTGGAGATGAGCGATCCTTCCGAGCTTGAGACTCTTATGGATGCAGCTGCATACGAGGCAATGTGCGCTAACGAGTAAAAATATACGCTTATGGCTTTCGCTTATTTTCCACATACGGAAGATGACATACGCCAGATGCTGGACAGAATCGGAGTAGGATCCCTCGAGGATCTCTACTCCGATGTGCCTCAGGATGTCATCTATCGTAAAGAATATGATCTGCCGGATGCAATGTCCGAGCATGAAGTACGTCAGTATTTCGAGGGTCTTGCAGAGTTCAATACCAATCTTTTCTGCTTGTGCGGACTAGGAGCATATGACCATTATTCTCCTGCAGTGATCCCTCATATCATATCCCGTTCGGAATTCCTTACCGCTTATACTCCATATCAGCCTGAGGTATCCCAGGGTACACTCCGATACATATTTGAATATCAGTCCATGATCACCGAGCTTACGGGTATGGATTGCACAAATGCATCGATGTATGACGGTGCAACTGCTGCTGCCGAGGCTATGATGATGGCAATGGCTTCTACAAAGAAGAAGACCCGCGTATTGATTTCCGAAGGCCTTCTTCCGCAGGTGATAAAGGTCGTGAAGACATATGCGAAGTTCAACGGTGTAGAGCTCGGTTTCATTCCTTGCCAGGACGGAGTTACTTCGTATGGCGCCATGCTGACTGAACTTGCTGCCGGTGATGTCGCCGGTGTTCTTGTACCTGGAATAAACAGATATGGAATCATCGAGGACTTTACCGGATTCGCTGATGCGGTACACGCTCAGAAGGGACTTTTCATGGTATATTCCGATCCATCTTCTCTTGCTGTCATAAAGACTCCTGCAGAGTGGGGTGCTGATATCGTTTGCGGTGATTCACAGTCGCTTGGAGTTCCTTTGTGCTATGGCGGACCATATGTGGGATTCCTTGCATGTACGAAGGATCATGTGCGTAAGCTTCCCGGACGTATCGTAGGTGCAACGAAGGATGTTGACGGAAAACGTGCGTATGTCCTTACTCTTCAGGCTCGTGAGCAGCATATCCGTCGTGAGAAGGCGACGAGCAATATCTGTTCGAATCAGTCTCTGATGGCCTTGTATGTGACTGTATATATGTCTCTTATGGGCCCTAAGGGCTTGCGTGAGGTCAATGAACTCTGTTATGGCGGTGCTCATTATCTCCATGACCAGCTTCTGACGACCGGTCTTTTCGAAAAGGCTTTCGACAAGCCTTTCCTTAAGGAGTTCACTCTCAAGGCTCTTGTGCCGGTAGAGAAGATTCAGGATGCGCTCCTGCTTATCGGCGTCTTCGGAGCTGTTGAGGTGGAAAAGGGACTCGTGAACTTCTGTGTAACAGAGAAGGTCTCGAAGGAAAATATTGATGCTGTTGTCGGATATCTTAAAGAACTGGAAGCATGAAGTACTATGACAAACTGATCTTTGATCTTTCCAAGGCTGGAAGACAAGGATATTCATTGCCTGTAAACAGATGGGAGCGTTCTGTATCGGAGCTTCCTGCAGGACTTCTTCGTTCTGATGTTCCGGCACTTCCTGAGGTGAGCGAACTTGATGTCGTACGCCATTACACCAATCTTTCGCAGATGAATTTCGGTGTGGATTCGGGATTCTATCCTCTTGGAAGCTGTACCATGAAGTACAATCCGAAAATCAACGAGGAGATTGCCGCGATGCCTGCTTTTGCAGGACTTCACCCGCTTCAGCCGGCTTCGACTGTACAGGGAGCCCTCAGGCTGTACAAGGATCTCGCACATGCTCTTTCCGAGATTACCGGAATGGCTCAGTTCACGCTTGATCCGTTTGCAGGAGCACATGGAGAGCTTACCGGACTCATGGTCATCAGACAGTACCATATGTCACGTGGAGATCTGAAGCGTACCAGGATCATCGTTCCGGACAGTGCTCATGGCACAAACCCTGCTTCTGCAGCGGTCTGCGGTCTTGAAATCGTTCAGGTAAAGTCAAATGCGGCCGGTCTGGTGGATGTGGAGGATCTCAAGCCTCTGCTTGATGACACTATCGCCGGTATCATGATGACAAATCCTAACACTCTCGGCCTTTTCGAGAAGGAAATCAAGGAGATAGCGGCACTTGTTCATGAGTGCGGCGGTCTGCTTTACTATGACGGAGCCAACATGAATCCTCTGATGGGAGTCGTACGCCCTGGAGACATGGGATTCGATGTCCTTCACCTCAATCTGCACAAGACTTTCTCTACACCTCACGGTGGCGGTGGCCCTGGTGCTGGTCCTGTAGGTGTAGCTGCACATCTTGCATCACATCTTCCTGTGCCGAAGGTCATGGAAGCTGAAGACGGAACGCTTTATATCGCAGACGGATCATGCCGTTGTGAGTCTGCTCCGGAAGGTGCGGGTGCATTCGGCCCTGCTTGCGGCTGCAAACCTGAATGTACATGTGGTTGTCAGTCATGCGGCCAGATTTCCGGATTCATGGGCAATTTCGGAGTATTGCTAAGAGCTTATACATATATACTCATGCTCGGAAAGCAGAATATCAAGATGGTCGGCCCTCTTGCTGTCCTTGGCGCGAATTATATCAAGGAATCGCTGAAGGACTGCTTCAAGCTGCCGATTCCTACAGTCTGCAAGCATGAGTTCGTATTCGACGGTCTGCTGGATCAGTCAACTGGTGTGACTACTCTCGATATCGCAAAGAGGCTTCTCGACTATGGTTTCCATGCTCCTACAATCTATTTCCCTCTCTTGTTCCACCAGGCTATCATGATCGAGCCTACTGAAACAGAGTCAAAGGAGACATTGGATGGATTCATTGAAATCATGAGACATATTGCTGCCGAAGCCATCTCTGATCCGGAATCATTGAAGACAGCTCCGCATACCACTCCGGTACGCCGTCTTGACGAAACCACCGCTGCCCGTCAGCCGGTACTCAGATATAGAGATATGTAATATGAAAATAATAATTATCGGAGCTGGGCCGGGCGGATATGAGACCGCATTGCTGGCCGCTAAAAGGGGAGTAGAGGTTGTTCTGATCGAGTCCGGTCCGGTCGGTGGAACATGTCTTAATGAGGGATGTATTCCGACTAAGGCTTTCTGCAAGAATGCAGCGGTCCTGGATGGTTTGAAAGAGGCGGAAGCATTCGGAGTGACAGGACTGTCATATGACTTTGATTTCAAGGCAGTGACTGTCCGCAAGAATGCTGTTGTCGAACAGCTGCGCGGAGGTGTAGAAGGACTTCTCGGACATAAGAACATCACTCTTGTACGTGGAAAGGCCTCTTTCAAGGATGCACATTCAATCTCTGTCATGTCGAGCGAAGCTTCTCCTGTCATGTCGAGTGAAGCTTCTCCTGTCATGTCGAGCGAAGCTTCTCCTGTCATGTCGAGCGAAGTCGAGACATCTTATCAAGAGTATTCAGCCGACTACATCATAATCGCAACAGGCTCAGTATCAGCCTCATTACCGATTCCGGGTGCCGACCTTCCTGGTATTCTTACCTCTCGTGAAATCCTTGATATAGAGGAGGTTCCACGCCGGTTGTGTGTCATTGGCGGAGGTGTCATCGGACTTGAGTTCGCTTCCATTTTCCGTAGTTTCGGAAGTGAGGTGACAGTTGTCGAGTATTGCAAGGATATTCTTCCGCGTTTTGATACAGATCTCGCAAAGAGGCTCAAGCAGAGCCTTGGCAAGAAGGGTATCGAGATAAATACTCAGGCTCAGGTAACTTCAATCTCAGAGAATGACGGTGAATATTCCGTTTCATTCACCCGCAAAGGAAAGGAAGAAACAGTCGAAGCTGACAAGATCCTGATGGCGGTCGGCCGTAAGGCAAATGTGGATTCACTGAATCTTGCCGATATCGGTATTGAATTCACTCCGCGCGGAATCGTGGTAAATGATGTGATGCAGACAAATATTCCTCATATATATGCTGTCGGAGATATCAACGGCAGGATGATGCTTGCCCATGCTGCCACATTCCAGGGAATCGTTGCTCTTGACCATATCATGGGCATCGAAAACGAAATCGATCTTTCAGTCATGCCGGCTGCAGTATTCACGTCACCGGAAGCCGCAAGCGTCGGTAAGACCGAGGATGAGTGCAAGGAAGCCGGCATACCTGTAAAATGTCTCAAGGCATTTTTCCGCGCCAATGGAAAGGCCGTGACTATGGGAGAAACTGACGGATTCTGCAAGATCGTCGTTGCTGCAGAAACAAAAGAAGGAGAAGATTCACCATATGAGGCGGGACGAGTTTTAGGATGTCATCTTTATGGCCCTCACGCTTCCGACATTGTTCAGGAAGCATGTGCGCTTATCACTCGTAAAGCGACATTGGATGAATTCCAGAGCATTATTCACACACATCCTACCTTGACTGAAGTCCTTCAGAGTGCTGTCCATTCATAGCATGACCTTCAACACACATGATCTGCTGTCCTTTATTCAAGGGCAGCAGTTTTGTTTTATGCTGAATTGAAAAGAAAGTAGTATCTTCGCGTCATATAGAAATCTGAAGTGTTATGGGAAAGTTCAAGGTTCCGAATACATATGTCATAATATTTACTGTGCTGTTGGTCTGTGCTGTGGCAACCTGGTTTGTGCCGGGGGGAGAGCCCCAGACATGGCAGGTCTTCTCTGCCTTGTATGAGGGATTCAGCCAGCAGGCCGGTATCATTGCCTTTGTATTGATAATCGGAGGCGCATTCTGGGTGGTGAACAGTACAAAAGCTGTAGATAACGGCATAATGAAGTTCATCGGAAGAATCCGTCATCTTGAGCGTTACGGGCTTATCAGGAAGCTTGGTGTAGGTAATATCGTCATTACCCTTGTGATGCTCCTTTTCGGCCTTTTCGGTGCTGTTTTCGGAATGAGTGAGGAAACCATAGCATTTGTAGCTGTAGTCATACCATTGGCGAGAATGCTGGGTTATGATGATATTACAGGATTATGCATGGTTTATCTGGCTGCCCATGTCGGTTTTGCCGGTGCAATGCTGAATCCTTTCACTATCGGAATTGCACAGGATATGTCCGGGCTTCCGTTATTTTCAGGAATCGAGTATAGAACCATCTGCTGGCTCGTATTGATGGCTGTCGCCATAGCTTTTGTCCTTTGGTATGCTTCAACAGTCAGAAAGCCAGTAGCTGTTATGTCAGAGGATGCAGTATTGGCTGAGGACAAAAATGATTCAGATGAAAAGGGGAGTGGACTCAGAGCATGGGTCACATTTGCCGTCATACTTGTTTCTTTAGTCCTGTTTTCTGTATTCTATGGTTCAGGATGCACGATTAAGATAGGCCAGAGCTCGTTTTCTGCTCCGTGGCTCATGTGGGTTCTGACATTCATGTTTGCTGCCGTATCTGTCTGGACATTAGTGAATTCAACTAAAATGTTCATTCTGAATATGCTGATGTTCACGATTGTTTTCATGGTGGTCGGTGTCATGGGATACGGCTGGTATCTGCCAGAGATATGCGCATTGTTCATGGCACTGGCTGTTGCATCCGGTTTTGCCGCAGATTATTCGGCAGATGACATCGCCAAGGAATTCATTGCCGGAGCAAAGGATATCTTTTCTGCCGCTCTCATAATAGGATTTGCCGCAGGAATCATAGTTATCCTCAAGAACGGACAGGTTATCGATGTCATGCTGAATTCAATGGCTTCAGCCCTTGACGGATCCGGTAAGGTAGGAGCTTTGGGAACGATGTACGGAATCCAGACATTCATCAATCTCTTTATTCCTTCCGCTTCTGCAAAAGCGGCGGTAACTATGCCTATCATGGCGCCTTTTTCTGATCTGATCGGTGTTTCACGTCAGGCTACCGTGCTTGCCTTCCAGTTTGGAGACGGTTTTACAAATATGATCACACCTTGTTCGGGAGTTCTGATGGCTGTTCTTTCCGTTGCGAAGATTCCTTATGAAAAATGGTTCCGCTTCATATGGAAGTTCATACTTCTTCTTGTTATCATCGGATTCCTCCTGCTCTTGCCGACAGTTTTCCTTGATCTTCCTGGTTTCTGACAAATAGAAAAAGGCTATCTCACGACAGCCTTTTCTTGTGTACTTTAACTTGGATTCAGGTTTTAGTCTTAACCTTATGATGCAAAGGTACTCTTGTATGCATCGATTACAAAGAAAGTGGGATTTGTGGGGCGAAATTGTGATTATTTACACGTTTCTGGGATAAAAATCGATTATTTGGGACTAAAAGAAATTATTCGTAATTTTGTCACACCTTAAATGTGACTAAAAATGAGCCAGGTATCCAGAATATTCCGTCGTTTCATACCGCAGCTTCTGCATATGATAGTACTCCCTATCTTCTATTTCTCATTCATGCTGATCTATCGTCCTTTCAGCTCGTTTGACTTCATGGGTGGCGAATGGTTCGGAGTGCACCTGACGATTTCTTCATGCATAGTTCTTCTGGCAACGATCATTGTCCGTCTGCTTTATTATTATCTTCCGATGAAGATAAACTACTCGCTTTATATCTTCTGGTGTCTTGGAGAGATCATATTCTCTTCATTCTTCGTGGCCCTCTACATCTGGCTCGTGCTTCATAAGCCGATGCCTTATTTCGAAGCATTTGCCACATCTTTCAAGTACCTTTCACTTACCTTGGTCATTCCATATGTCATTCTCGCCCTTTCATTGAGACTTTATGAATATCATGTCAAGACTGATGATTCCTCCTCTGATACTCTTCAGAGAATGAGATTCTATGACGATAAGCATAATCTGAAGATAGTGCTCATGCCTGAAACGATCCTCTACATAACTGCAGAAGAGAACTATGTCAATATCTTCTATAATGAGAACGGGAAACTGAGGAACTATGTTCTCAGAAGTTCCATGAAGGCTTTGGACGAATTATGCCAGGATAATGGCATGGTCAGATGTCATAGGTCTTATTATGTCAATCCATCACATATCAAGGTACTCAGAAAGGAGAAGGAGGGTGTCATCTATGCTGAGCTTGATGCTCAGGAAATGATACATATTCCTGTTACCAAAAGATATTATGACAGACTTTCGGAAATGCTCTAAAAGAGTCCGAACAGCTGGGCGTCGATCTTGTCAGTGATGGCTGCAAAATCTTCCGGACGATGCTCGAAATCCAGCTCATCCGCTTCAATTACCAGAACCTTTCCTTTGTAATTGCCGATCCACTCGTCATATCTTTCGTTCAGATTGCTGAGGTACTCGATGCTTATGCTCTTTTCATAGTCTCGTCCTCTCTTCTGAATCTGTGAAACGAGTGTCGGAACGGATGATTTGAGATATATGAGAAGATCCGGCTCTCTGACCATGGACATCATGAGGTTGAAGAGCTGCATATATGTATCGAAATCACGGTCGGAAAGATTGCCCATTGCCTTGTTGTTTGCAACGAAGATATGAACACCTTCCATTATCGTCCTGTCCTGTATGATGACATCATCGGACTTGGCGATGGCCAGAAGATCCTGGAAACGCTGCGCAAGGAAATATGTCTCAAGATTATAAGACCACCTCTGGATGTCCTTATAATAGTCTTCCAGATACGGGTTATAAGTGACGGCCTCGTATTTTGGAGTCCATCCATAGTGCTCTGAGAGCATTCTGGTTAATGTCGTCTTTCCGCAGCCGATGTTTCCGGCGATTCCTATATGCATGATGTCTTTGATTATTGATTAAAAATCAGGCTGTAATCCCTGTAAGATGGATTACAGCCTGCTAATTTACGATTTTTTACAATCCTAAACAATACCATGAGCCATCATGGCTTCTGCAACCTTGATGAAACCGGCGATATTTGCACCCTTGACGTAGTTTACATATCCATCCTCTTCTGTGCCATATTTCACACATGCTTCGTGGATGTCTGTCATGATCTGCTTCAGATGCTGGTCAACTTCCTCACGTGTCCATCTCAGTCTCATTGAGTTCTGGGTCATTTCAAGTCCAGATGTAGCTACACCTCCTGCATTTGACGCCTTGCCTGGAGAATAAAGAAGTTTCGCGTTCTGGAACACTGCGATAGCCTCAGGTGTACATGGCATGTTCGCTCCTTCTGTCACGCAGATGCAGCCGTTTGCCACCAAAGTCTTTGCCTGCTCTTCATTGAGTTCGTTTTGAGTCGCGCAAGGCATTGCGATATCGCATTTCACACTCCATGGGCGTTCGCCTGCATGATACTCGGCTGTAGGATACTTCTCGACATATTCCCTGATACGTCCTCTATAGACATTCTTGAGCTCCATGATGTATGCGAGCTTGTCGGCATCGATTCCATCCGGATCATAGATATAACCGTTGGAATCCGACATGGTGAGAACCTTCGCACCGAGCTGAAGAGCCTTCTGAGCTGCAAACTGAGCTACATTGCCTGAACCGGAAATCGCAACTGTCTTACCTTCATAGCTGTCACCCTTTGTGGCAAGCATCGCGCTGCCGAAGTAACATGCTCCATATCCTGTCGCCTCTGGTCTGAGCGGGCTTCCGCCCCATGTCTGTCCCTTTCCAGTGAGGACTCCGGTAAATTCGTCACGGAGTCTCTTGTACTGGCCGAACATGTATCCGATCTCACGTCCTCCGACTCCGATGTCTCCTGCAGGTACGTCAGTATCTGCACCGATATGTTTCTGAAGCTCTGTCATGAAGCTCTGGCAGAAGCGCATCACTTCATTGTCCGATTTGCCCTTAGGGTCGAAATCCGAGCCACCTTTACCTGCTCCCATAGGAAGTGTAGTAAGGCTGTTCTTGAATGTCTGTTCAAAAGCGAGGAACTTCATGATACTGAGGTTTACACTCGGGTGGAAGCGGATTCCGCCTTTGTATGGTCCGATCGCACTGCTGCACTGCACGCGATATCCACGGTTCACGCGAACCTCGCCCTCATCGTCAACCCATGGGACACGGAATATGATGATGCGTTCCGGCTCGACGATTCTTTCCAGAATCTTCTGATCCATGAGGTAAGGATGCTCTACAATATAAGGAGCAACGCTTTCAAGTACCTCTTTTACAGCCTGATGGAATTCTTTTTCTCCAGGATTCTTGGCGATAAGATCTGCCATGAATCCGTCAACATAGTTCTGAGTAAACTGATCCATAATCGTTCCTAGCTAATAATTAATGAATTGGGGAATACAAAAAGTGCTTTCGAAAAGCACGAAAGCACAAATTTGCGAAAATATTTTGTAAAATACAATACTAGAAGAGGAAACCTGTATTGATGTAGAATGCGCCGTTTCCATCCTGCTTGTTGAAGCAGCGTGCATATTCCAATGCGACGATGAAGTTCTGGTTCATGATGAAGCGGAGACCTGCACCGGCCGAGCCGTGGAAACCGTCGTTTCTGTTTATGTCAACGAACTGGTTGTAGAGATCCATGTATTTACCTGTCTGATTCTTCATGTCGTAACCCTTGAAGACATGTGCACCATCTGTAAATCCGCTGATTGCGAATGCTATGTTCTGCTTCCAGAGCTTGAAATCAACAAATCTCCAGCGGAGTTCTGCGTTGTAGAATCCTACATCCTGTCCCTGTACTCTGTTGAGCATAAGGCCTCTGACTGTCCTGTATCCGCCGAAACCGTCATTGTCGGCCTTAGGGCCCATATTTGTATAGAACGGCATTACATACCATGGAGCGTTCTTTCCGAAAGTTCCCTGATATGCTGCTCTGTATGCAAATGTGAGCTTGTCAGGAACGATAGGGAGGTACTGGCGCATGGTAACGCAGAACTTGTAATGAGGATCTGTAGTTCCGAGCCATTTCGGAGCTGCTATTATGTGTGCCTCTGCCCAGATACCCTTTGTCGGGTTGTTCTCGACATTTCGGCTGTCATACATGAGTCCTGCGCGGATTGATGATACCAATCCACCGTCAGCCTGTGATTCAGGAATGATTCCCCATTCCTTGTAGAGGTTGAAGAGGCTTGTTCCATGCTGGAAGTCAGGTCCGGCAAGTACTTCGTAGCCCTTTGGTGTGAAGTCGGAAGTCCTTGTCCATGAAAGGTTGTATCCCGCCTCCCAATAGAAATTCTTCAGAATCTCACCTGTGAAATCAATCTTTGCCTTTATCAGGTCACGTCCGTATCTGTAGAATCCCTTCGGATACTTACCTTTGGCCAGAAGCTTCTCTCCTGCCTCATCCGGAAGATACTGTGACATTCCGTCCTCGAACATGGTCTTGCTTGGAATGTAGTTGCTCTGATAGCCGTTGAAACCGTAGAAATCCAATGCGGCATCCTTGTAGTAGCCGGAACATATTGACATTCTGACACCAGGAATGAGAGTCTTGTTGTCGTAGTTCACGATGAACTTGTAGCTGCCCACGCTGCCTTCCTTTGTATAGGCTGATGCCTCGAAATACCATGTGGATTTCGGGTTAGGGTATGTATCTCCGTTGCCGAAATTGTAGAGATTAAGAAGTGCACCGAACTGGAATCCGCGGTCGGCATCGAAGGCTACTACCGGAAGAGGACCGAAATTCGTTCCGGTCTTGATGATCTCTCCCTTCTCGTTATATGTAACTTCCTTTTTCTTCTTTACGTCCTTCTCTTCACTGTCTGTAGCGACTTCTTCAGTAGCGAATGTCGGGATGCAGAGCATCATGGCAGTGAATGCAGTGATGAATGTTCTTTTCATATTGATGAAGTTTTGATTATTTCACTTTATCGAATCCCTTCAGGATATCCTTGAAGAATCCTCTTATCTTCTTGTCTGATCTTACCTTGATATCGGATATGAATCTTCTTATTCCCTCATTATAGTCGAAGAAATAGCTGTATGACGGAATGGTAAGAAGGCTGATTGCAAGAGCATATGGCCATGCGAGCAGGCAGAATGCAAGAATAGTATATATGATGAAAAGTATTATTCCGAGAGCAAGCTTTACTCCGAATCCTACTGTGTTGTGGAATGCCCTGTCTCTTATCTTGCTTTTGAGCAGATAGTATGTAATCCACATAGGCAAGCTTATGATTGCACTGAATATGTAATAAGGCAGTCCGACAAGTGCAGCAAAAGCCTTTCCGATAATTCTTGCAACAGTGTTCTTCTTGCTGAAGGAATATATGGACATGCCTTTTTTACGACGCTTCTTTTCGAATTTTCCGACTGATTCAAGAAGGTCTTTCATGCCTTCCGGATCATTTTCACATACTTTTTCTATCTCAGCGACAATCTCTCTGTTTGCCATCATGCTTTCATGAAGACCTTTGCAGAAATTTCCGTATTCGTTTCCTCTTGCAACAGAAAGAATCTTTGTGAGCGCCCACTTTTCATGAAGCTGATCGTCGTCCTTGATGTATGTGATAAGTTCCGACATTCTTGATGCCAGTTCCTTTCTAAGAGGCTCGATGAGCATCACTTCATTCTCTACATTATGCTCCTTGATGAATTCTGTCACATTTATCGGCTTGCCGAATGTCACGAGTGATGTGCTCCTGTAACGGAAGTAATCACCGTACTCGATTCCGGTAGGGACAATATACACTGGCATCTTGTCTCCGAATCTGGCATTTGCTGCAAGAGCAGCTCTGAATACGCCCTTGCCGAGTACCTGAAGGGAATGTGCCGGTCTGTGGCGGCCTTCAGGATACATGCAGAAGAGAACCTTGTTTTCAAGAGTCTCTACTATCGTTTCCTGAGTCTCATGATTCTTGAGCACATTCCTCAGTCCATCCCTCTGGCGTACCATCGGAAGGATCCTGAGAAAAGTCATGATCTTTGCCAGCAGAGGCTTGTTGAATATATCCGCTCTTGCACCGAAAACAGTATGTTCCTTATGAGCGCGAAGTATCACGAGCGCATCCATCAGGGTATTGCAATGATTAGGTGCGATTATCACAGCGCCGTCTGTAGGAATATTCTCCTTACCCCTTACTTCTATCTTGCGATAGCTATGCTTGACATTCCAGTCAACAACCGGCTTCAGCAAAGTATAGCCGAAGTCCTTTTCATATATCTTTTCTCTTCCCATTATTCTTCTCCTGCTTCTTTTCTTCCACGTACTCTCCAAAGGAATGCAAGAGTCAGTCCGGAAATGATATGCCATACGCCCCACCATGCAGTGATGACGAGCATTCCTCCGTTGTTTGCCCATGCTCCTGTGTCCGGGAATATGTTAGGATTAAGAAGAAGTATCAGACCGAGACCTGAATTCTGGATACCGGTCTCGATTGTGATCGTCCTTCTGTCCTTATACGGTAGCTTAAGTAAAGAACTTGTAGAGAAACCGATACCTAATGCCAGGAGGTTATGAATAAGCACAATCAGGAAAATGTACTTGATGGCAGCCATGAAGACATCGAAGTTACCTTTGAAGATGATTATGACCATTGCGATGAATACAATGATCGAGAGATACTGCAAAGGCTTCTTGAGCAGTTTTGTGACCTTAGGAAGATACTGACCGCAAAGAATACCGAGTACGAGAGGAATACCCATGATGATGAAGATACTCTGGAATATCTCTCCGAGAGGAATCTCGAGTTCCGGTAGTGAACCGATGCTGCGGTTGCCTGCGAAATTCAGATACATCTTACCCCAGAACGCGAAGTTCAGAGGCGTCGTGAATACACAGGCAGCAGTGTTGAATGCTGTAAGAGAAACGGACAGCTCCGAGTTACCTCTTGACAATGATGTGATGAAATTGGAAATGTTTCCACCTGGGCAGCAGGCTACGAGAATCATTCCCAGTGCAATCATTGGAGAAATCTGATGTCCGAACAGCATGATAAGTACAAGCGTCAGGGCAGGCAGAAGAATCAGCTGGCAGCAGATGCCTGTGATTATTGATTTCGGATTCTTTACTATGTCGATAAATGTTGCAGGCTTGATGCCGAGAGCAACACCGAACATTACGAATGCTAGAACGATATTGAGAAGAGTCGATCCTCCGTTCATGGTTACGTTCAGTGCGTCAAGATTGCGAATAACTTCTTCACTCATTATAATAGGGTTTAGTGTTTCAATTAGGCAAAGTTAGCATTTTTATTCTATTGGCCAAGCATATTATTTAATAGCCTATCAAATAAGTGGTGAAATGCTTTCTGATGTTGCGGTTTCCTTATTTTTTATTTATTTTTGTGAAATAGTGTTTCGTTTATGCCTTATGTCGTTTTGATAATCTTTCTGGCTATAGCCTTCGCCCTTCAGTTGCTGACGGGTAACATACCTATATCCTTTCTTTCTTTTCCTCTGAATCTGGTTCTGGCACTCATATGGGCTGGATCGGTATATATCCTGTGGAAGACTCGAAGGAAATCCGGTTTTGTCGGATTCATGCTTTCCAAAGCCGGCACGATCAGCTCCATCTTACTGTTTCTGACTTTCAGTCTTGTCATAGGTCTGACAGGAAAGAGAAATCTTGTAAATACGTGGGTATTTGCTGCTGTCTTGCTGTATTTCCAGACAGTCCTGCTTTTCGTCATATTGAGAGGATGTTGTCAGAGCTTTCCGGACGGAAAGGGAAAGATAAGATGGCGTTTCCTTCTGAATCATGCAGGTCTTCTTCTTGCTGTGTCTTCTGCCTTCTGGGGCGCTTCTGATTCCGACACCTTGTATGTCCGTGCCATAAAGAATCATCCGGTAAAAGAGGCTATACGTAATGATGGAACAGGAACATGGCTACCTTATGACCTGGAACTCAAGGACTTCCGTATGGAGGAATATGACAATGGTGTGCCATCAATGTTTGAAGCAGATATCGCCATTGACGGTCAGTCCGTCACCTTACGTGTCAATGAACCTTATTCCGTTTCTTTCGGATCAGACATATATCTGAACGGATATGACGTAGCTTCCGGTGCGGATTCTTCATATTGTATCCTGCAGATTGTCCGCGAACCTTGGAAATATGCTGCAGTAGCCGGTATTCTGATGATGCTTGCAGGGGCAATGCTTCTTTTCATAAACGGACCTGAAAGACGAAAAACAGAGGATGAATGATATGATTACATGGAATGCTTTCATATGGTTCGGCGTATCAGCCGTACTTTTTTCTGCAGCCGGTGCTGTGGTTTCATTCTTTGTGAATGATGACAGACATGTCGTCTCCGGCAGGAACCGTATCTACCGGACTGCTGCGGTTGTATTGTCTTCTTCAGCCTTGCTTGTCCTTTCTGCCTTCATAGCGGGTTTATGGCTGAGTCTTGAAAGACCGCCGTTAAGGACGATGGGGGAGACACGTCTCTGGTATTCGTTCTTTGCTCTTTCAGCAGGTCTATTTACATATCTGCGATGGCGATACCGCTGGATCCTTTCGTTTTCGACGGTCCTCGCCACAGTATTCATTATGATCAACATATTCAGGCCGGAGATACACGACCAGACATTGATGCCGGCTCTCCAGAGTCCCTGGTTCATCCCTCATGTGACTGTATATATGTTTTCATATTCATTCCTCGGATGTGCCTTTCTTCTGGCTGTAGCAGGGCTTATATCGTCCAAGACGGATATTCTTTCTGCTGCTGATACGCTTGTTTATATAGGTATGGCTTTCCTGACTTTCGGAATGTTGTCAGGAGCATTATGGGCAAAAGAAGCCTGGGGACATTATTGGAGCTGGGATCCGAAGGAGACATGGGCTTTGGCGACCTGGCTCAGCTATATGCTGTATATCCATATGCGTCTGCTTGGAAAAGGGTCGCGCAGGACTTTATGCCTGCTGCTGATATTCTGCTTCGCATGTCTTCAGATGTGCTGGTGGGGAGTGAACCTTCTTCCTGCAGCCCAGGACAGTGTACACGTTTACAACAGATAACCGATTTATATGCTTATGAAGAAAACAATGAGATTGTGTGTGGCTGTGCTGCTGGTGGCAGCTGCCGCATTGTTGGTGGTCTATAGGGCTGTCAACCGTGTTCCTTCTGCTGATCTGCCTCAGTATGAGCAGGTTTACAGAATCTTTGAGGATGGAGGATGTCTCAGCTGCCATTCTGCCGATCCTGAGCTTCCTTTCTACACGAAGCTGCCAGTTGCCGGCAAGATCGTTATGAAGGATGTAGATTCCGGATATCGTGCATATGATATCAGACCTTTCATGGATGCTTTGAAGGTCAATGGAGAGGTGTCGGAAGTCGATCTTGCAAAGATCGAAAAGGTCGTGCTTGATGACAGGATGCCTATGCCTAAGTATTATCTCGTACATTGGGGAAGCTCCCTTACAGCAGCAAAGAGAGATATAGTTCTCGACTGGATCCGCAATGAGCGCATCGTCATGCATTCGGATGCTCTTCCAGAGAACCGTGCTGCAGAACCTGTAAGACCTATAGACCAGACTGTAGAAGTCGATGAGGCCAAGGCTGAACTTGGTTTCGCACTCTTCCACGATCCTCGTCTTTCTGTTGACAATACTGTTTCATGTGCTACCTGTCATGCATTGGAGACAGCTGGAGTTGACAACCATCAGTATTCTCATGGCGTGGATGACCAGCTTGGAGGCGTAAATGCTCCGACAGTATATAATGCAGTATATAATTTCGTCCAGTTCTGGGATGGACGTGCCAAGACCCTGGCAGATCAGGCTGCCGGTCCGCCGCTCAATCCTGTTGAAATGGCTTCTCCATCATTTGACGACATCATAGCGAAGCTTGAGGCTGACAAGTCCTTTGCAAAAGCATTCAAGGCTGTTTATCCGGAAGGCATCACAGAGGCTACTATCACTGATGCTATAGAAGAATTCGAAAGGACTCTGATCACTCCGAATTCCCGTTTTGACAAGTGGCTTCGCGGTGACGATTCTGCAATTACCGCCGATGAACTTGAAGGATATGAACTTTTCAAGAAGTATGACTGCGCAACCTGCCATGTAGGCAAGAATCTTGGCGGACAGTCATATGAACTTATGGGACTCCGCAGGCATTATTTCGCTGACCGTGGCATGGAACTTACAGTAGAAGACAACGGCCGATATAAGGAGACTCAGCATGAGCGCGACCGTCACCGTTTCAAAGTGCCTGGACTTCGCAATGTGGAGCATACATGGCCATATTATCATGACGGAACCCGTGAAACTCTGGAAGATGCTGTACGCGATATGGGCAGATATCAGAGCGGTGTCGAACTTGCAGATGCTGAAGTGAACAAGATCACGGCATTCCTCAAGACCCTTACCGGTGAATATCAGGGCAAGCTTCTTACCAATGATACTTCACGCGATGTGATACATGATCACGATCATGAGCATTAAAAGCAGAATCCCGGATCAATCCGGGATTCTCTTTTTTTATAATATGTTAAGACTCTGTTCCTTGATCTTCTCCAGCTCGTCCTTCATCTTAACGACGATTTTCTGGATTTCGGTGTGATTGGCCTTGGAGCCTGTTGTGTTGATCTCTCGTCCCATTTCCTGAGCTATGAAACCGAGTTTCTTGCCAGGATTAGGCTCGTTGGCCAATGTTTCGAGGAAATATCTGCAATGCTGGCGCAGACGCACCTTTTCTTCGTTGATGTCAAGCTTCTCGATGTAGAAGATCATCTCCTGCTCAAGACGGCTCTGGTCAGGTTCTGCCTTCAGTTCTGCAAATCTGGACAAAATTTTTTCTCTGATGGCATCAGTTCGTTCTGTTTCGAACTGCTCGATCTGCCTTGAAAATTCCATGATGTTCTCTACCTTCTCAGTAACGTCCTTGCATAGCACCTCACCCTCCTGGGAACGGAAGGCGTTGATGTTTGCAAGTGCCTGATCTATGCAGGCCTCCACAACAGGCCAGTTTTCATCTGTAATGACGTCCTGCTTTTTGGCATCCATTACCTCAGGCATTCTCAAAATCAGAGACAGAAGGTCATTGGGATTCTGAGACTGCAGACTGTGTGCACCGATCGAGCCGGCAAGATCGTTTATCTGCTGATAATACTCCATGGCCAGTTCCATGTTTATCTTCTTCGCACTGTCAGCTGCATTTGGTTCATATGTCACGAAGAAATCAATGTTTCCGCGCGTCAGCTCTGCTGCAATCTTCTGACGGACAGTCATTTCCTTGTCCTTGGGAAGCATGGACGTCTTGATACTTATGTCTGCGGTCTTTCCGTTCAATGAACGTACTTCCACCGTGATCTTTCCTGTTTCAAGCAAGGCTTCAGCCTTGCCATATCCTGTCATTGACTTTATCATGGTATTAGGTTATCTGTTTGGAACCGCAAAAATACTTCTTTTTCTGTAAAAACATCCTCTTGCGGTACTAAAGTTCTATAACTCTTCGCACGACATTATGAATCCATAGCTGTACGGTTTGTTACCGTCAATGGTATATTTGTCCAACGTACGTGCACCCCAGCCGTCATTGCAGCCTACTCCATGAATGTTGAGATCGATGTTGACATTGATGAAATCCCTTTCAGGAAGCTCATGAGGATGACCTGCGTTTTCAATGTCTTCTTCGCTCCATGGCCATGCCCTGAAGCAGAGTGGCTGGATACCGTCGATACGAAGATTGACATTCCCGTCAGAAAAACTCATCCATCTAACATCGCATCTGTTTCCATTTTCCTGAGGTGCTGGATAACTGACTGCGAATTCATCGAGAGGCAATGTATATAGACCTATGAATTCCGATGACTTCCTGTCCGGATAATTCTCATGAATTCCCTTACCATACCATGTTATCATATCCATTTCAGGGTTGATATGCATCTTCATTCCGAATTTTGGCATAAGCGGGAGCTCTTCACCTGTAGGGGAATAGTCTGCGGATACAAGAACCTGTCCTTTTGAATTGACTGTATAGGTAAGGTTGTATTTTGCACCGATTTCCATCTCCTTTTCAAAGCGCAGTATCAAATTGCCGTCCTTCTCTCTTGCCTCGGAAGAAACAGTAGTCATTGTCTCGCCTGCGTTTCTCCACGGACCGAGTCTGCGGTTGTAGTTGTTGTGCTTCTGATTTTCTGTAGCCGGCTTCCAGAAATATGGCTGAAGCGCCGATTTGAGCAGTTCGGAACCCTTGTGCTTCCATGAAATCAGATTTCCGGTAGCCTTTTCAATCATTACGGTCTCTTCACCGGTAGTAATAGAATAAGATTCCTCTGATTCGACAATTGATGGGGCAGAACCGCCCTCGGCAAGTCTTGCAGCCGGTTTCCCTACGAGATGGAACTGCTCCTTTGCAACAACGAACCCAGCATCAGCCCAGATCGTCGGACGGACAAGTTTCGCATATACGTTAAGGAAAACCTCTCCCTCGGTCTTGTCATAGGTCGGAATCTCAAGTATTTCATTAGTATTGATAGGCTGTTCGCTCGAATAAACGACCTTTCCGTCATCCACAAACTCATAGAAATACTCGAATTCATCAGTTGAAGTAAAGCAGTAGCTGTTGATCACATGAACATTGCTTGACGAAACCAGTTCAAAATCAAGATACTGGTTCACCTTCTGAACCTCATAATACTGCGGATGCGGAACCCTGTCAGCGCGCACGATTCCATTCATACATGTGGTGGATGAATTAGGAATATCTCCGAAATCTCCTCCGTATGCAAAGTATTCGTCCTCTTCAAGCTCAAGCTTCCACGGGTCGTCTCCGTATTTCTGAACGTTTCTGCCGATCTTTTTCGCTATTCCGTGGTCGCACCATTCCCAGATTACGGCTCCGAAATTGCTCGGATCTGCATCGATGACTTCCGCGTAGTCCTTGAAGTTACCAAGGGAATTGCCTCCTGCATATGCATATTCCCTCATGAAGAAAGGCTTGTCCGTTATCTTCTCTGCCATTTCGGCAACTCTTGCAGGAGGGATGTATCCGTCATCGTAGAAATCGGAAATCTCCCTGTCGGTGTCGCTGAAGACAAGTCGGGTCGAGTCCATTTCACGAACTTTTTCAGCCATTGCGATTGAATTGATTCCCTTACCTCCCTCGTTTCCAAGCGACCATATCAGTATGCAAGGCCAGTTCTTGTCTCGAGCTACCAATGACTCGGCACGATCCAGATGGGCCTTGGTCCATTCCGGATCGTCTCCAAGCACCCTGTTCCTCAGACCATATTCATGACTCTCCTGATTCGCCTCATCCATCACGAAAAGACCATATATGTCACATAACTCATAGAATAACGGATCGTCAGGGTAATGTGATGTCCTGACCAGGTTGATGTTTGCCTGCTTGATCATCCTCAGGTCAAGTTCCATTGTAGCCCTGTCCATGGTGCGGCCTGTCCGAGGATGGAATTCATGGCGGTTCACACCCTTGATCTTGATTGCCTTTCCGTTGTAGTATATGACCTCACCTTTGATCTCGACCTTTCTGACACCCATGTGATTCTTGAAATGCTCGAGTTCCTTTCCCTTGCTGCTTAATGTGATGGCTACATCATAGAGAGCAGGCTTTTCAGACGACCAAAGCGCCGGCTTGTCGATGATGAACTCCAGTTCGAGACTGTCTTTTACTCCAGCATCGATCTTCTTGATGCTGCTTGATGCCGAGTATGTCACGCTCTTGCCTCTGTTGTCCTTTCCACTGACGGTAACATTCACTTCCACGTCCTTTCTGCTCTTCTTTGAAAGGTTTTCTACCATGATTTTCATTCTGGCTGTTGCAGAGGCAAAATCCTCATCAGGAGTTGCTGTAATGGTATAATCCGCTATATGTATGTCCGGTCTTGTCCACAGATCTACCGAGCGGAAAATTCCCGCAAGACGCCACATGTCCTGATCTTCGAGATAGCTGCCGTCCGAATATGAATATACTTCCACAGCCAGCCTGTTCTCACCCTCATGCACATATGGAGTGATGTTGAATTCTGCAGGTGCCATGGAGTTTTCGCTATATCCGACCTTCTGACCGTTCACCCACAGGTACATTGCTGATTCAACGCCTGCAAAATGGAGATAATATGTCTTTCCATCCATCGGCCCCTCGATCTTGAATGAAGTTACATATTGTCCTACAGGATTTCTGTTGACATAAGTATAATAATCTGCAGGTGGTTCTCCCATCACTCGTGGCTGATCCCTTTTGAACGGCAATGTCCAGTTAGAGTAGATAGGTATGCCATATCCTTGCATCTGCCATTCACCTGGTACTGCAATTTCATCCCATCCTGATACATCATGATCCTGAGAGTGGAACTCCAAATCCCTGTTTTCCGGACGGGGATACCAACGGAATTTCCACATTCCGTTCAGCGATACACATTCGCCGCAGGAATATCTCTCTGACGGTAAGGTCAGAGTGGCATGATAAGGTTCCTTGTTTATTCCGACTACCTGAGGATTCTCCCAGTCGTTGATCTCCTGTCCATGACACAACGGTCCCAAAGTAAGCATAAGTGCCAATAGAATAGATGCCTTCATATTGTCAGATTATAAATTTCACATAAGCGTAGGTAAATATAGCGAAAAAAACCGTATATTCGCGGAATATTTGCTAATTCAATATGGAAGAGATAAACAAAGATGTTGTTGAGACCAGAAATCTCAACTTTCTGGAGGAGATCATAGAGGCTGATCTCGCAAGCGGCAAGTGTGAATCTGTGATGACACGTTTCCCGCCTGAACCGAACGGATACCTTCACATCGGACATGCGAAGAGTATCTGCATCAATTTCGGACTCGCAAAGAAATATGGCGGAAAGACCAATCTCCGCTTCGACGATACAAATCCTGTAAAGGAGGACACCGAGTACGTTGACTCGATAAAGGAGGATATCAAATGGCTTGGCTTTGAGTGGGAGAACGAGAGATATGCATCCGACTACTTCGATCAGCTCTATGAATGGGCAGAGGAACTTATCAAGAAGGGTCTTGCATATGTCGATGACCAGACCCAGGAAGAAATCCGTGCTGGTCGTGGTACTGTTCAGGTGCCGGGAACTGAGAGCCCTTACCGCAACAGAAGCGTAGAGGAAAATCTCCAGCTTTTCCGTGACATGAAGGCAGGTAAGTATGCAGACGGTGAGAAGGTTCTTCGTGCAAAGATCGATATGGCTCATCCGAACATGCTTTTCCGTGACCCTCTCCTGTATCGTATCATCCATGCTCATCATCATCGTACAGGTGACAAGTGGTGCATCTATCCGATGTATGACTATGCTCACGGACAGTCTGACTCTATAGAGAACATCACACACTCTATCTGTACCCTTGAGTTCGATGTACACCGTCCTCTCTATGACTGGTTCATCGAGAAGCTCGGCATCTTTCCATCGCATCAGTATGAGTTCGCAAGACTCAACCTTACATACACAGTTATGTCAAAGCGCAAGCTCCTTGAGCTCGTGAAGAACAACTTCGTAAGCGGATGGGATGACCCTCGTATGCCTACCATCTGCGGTATCCGTCGTCGTGGATATACTCCTGAATCAATGCGTATGTTCGCTGAGAAGGTGGGTGTTGCAAAGCGCGAGCAGCTTATAGACCTCCAGCTGATGGAGTGGTGCGTACGTCAGGATCTGAATGAGCGCTCTAACCGTTATATGGTAGTTCAGGATCCGGTAAAGGTTACAATCACCAACTGGGAACCTGGCAAGGTAGAGTGGTTCGATGCTCCTCTCAATCCGGCTGATCCAGAAGGACCTTCACGCAAGGTACCATTCACCGGAGAGGTTTACATCGAGAGAAACGACTTCATGGAGGAACCTCCTAAGAAATATTTCCGTCTCAAGCCGGACGGAGAGGTTCGTCTCAAATATACCTATATCATCAAGTGCCAGGAGGTCATCAAGGATGCAGAGGGCAATATCGTAGAGATCAAGTGTACATACGATCCTACTTCAAAGCCGGGAGCTGGCGAGTGGCGTTCTGTAAAGGGTACAATCCATTGGGTTTCAACCGAGCATGCTAAGGAAGTCGAGCTCAGACTTTATGACAAGCTCTTCACTGAGGCGCAGATGGGTCAGATTCCTGAGGGCGAGGACTACAAGAACTACCTCAATCCTGAGTCTCTCGTTATCGGAAAAGGATATGCTGAGCCAGCCCTTCTCGAGGACAACTCTGGCATAGCGGTACAGTTCGAGCGTGTCGGCTACTTCTTCAAGGATCCGGACAGCACTCCTGAAAAGTTCGTATTCAACAAGACAACAGCACTTAAGGACAGTTTCAAGTTCTAGAGTTTTCTAATACACCGACAGCCCTTCATCAACCGAAGCAGTAGAATAGGGAAATGCTTCGCTGGATGAAGGGCTGTCGGTATATAATGATAAAGATACGGAAAACGGAAGATAGTGTTTGGATAATTGAAATTTATGACTATATTTGCATTAGATTAGAATTTTTAAAAATAAGGAATATGGAAAGAGAACTTGTATTGAAGGTTATGAAAGAGGCTGGAAAGCCTATTGCAGCTGGTGAGGTGGCTACACTCTCTGGTCTTGACAGAAAGGTCGTTGACAAGGTGTTTGCCGAGCTTAAGAAAGAAGGTGCCATCGTGTCACCTGTAAGATGCAAATGGACTCCAGCAGAATAATATGATACCGGATTGGGCAAAAGAAATGAATTGTGCCGTCACTGTCTGTGACAATGACGGCATAATTCTATATATGAACGACAAGGCAAAGGAAACATTTGCCAGACATGGCGACCTGATAGGGAAGAGCCTTATCCCATGCCACAACGAGCGTTCAAGAGCTATTATAGCTGATCTGCTGGCCTCTGGTGGCTCAAATTCCTATACCATAGAAAAGAATGGTGTGAGGAAGATGATATATCAGACAGCATGGAAGGAAAACGGTAAAGTTGCTGGGCTTGTCGAGATATCCATGGTCATTCCTGAGGATATGCCTCATTATGTAAGGTGAGCCCTCTATTCTGCGGATTTTCTTTGAAGATAGTCTTTGAAGAAACGTCCTTGAGTCGTAGGTGTGAAATCCCAATCCTCGATAAGGGTTGGTGACCAAGTCGTGTCAAAGCACCAGACAGTGAAAGAGATACCTTTCTTTTCGAAATATTCCGTTATATGATGACCATAGACGTCTGTTGAGATGACAGGAATATGTGCTCCGAGTTCGTTCTCGAGGCAGAATCCGATTTCTGTGCATATTACAGGATATGTGTCTGCGACGAAGCCGAAGTCAGCTTCCCACTGTTCTTCCCATGGCTGGCTTCGCTTCATCGGATATGGATGAGATACGTATGCGACATTCTGACGGTCTATCGGAGCTGATGCCACAGGAGTGAGATCATATGCCCAGTTGAATCCGGCGCAGAGGCATACGGCGTTAGGATTATATACGCGGATCGTATCGATGATCTGCTCCTGTATTCCTTTCCATTCCTCCCATGTGCATTCGCCTGTATCCTCACCTGTTACTGTAGGCTCGTTGAAGATTTCATACAATGCTACAGTCGGCTCGTCATTATAACGCTGGGCAACCATCCTCCAGAATCTGAATGTCTCATCAAGGTCTGTATCATACATAGGATTTGTATATTTCGCATCCTTCAGATTGCCGATCGAATGCCAGTCCATAATTACATACAGGCCATGTTTCTTTGCCCATTCAATGCCTTGATCCATAGCATTGAAGGTTTCTTCCCATCCCATTCTGTTCAGGTTAGTCGGATGTACCGCAAATCTGACAACATTTGCTCCCCAGTCAGCTGCCTCTGTAAAATATCTTTCATTCCATTGACCTTCGCTGACCAGCTTTACCGGATCCGAAAAGCAAAGACCTCTGAATATCAGTTCATTACCCTGCGGATCAATGAACTTGTTGCCTTTGACCCTTACCCATTCTGATGAGGAATCCGAAGCACAGGCTGTCATCAGCACAGCCAGTATGCTGATGATGAAGATGTTGGTTTTCATAGTCATGTAGTATAAATGTTATTAATGATCATATCATTTCCAGACGCAAATGTAATAATGATTATCTGTAAAACAATATGTCCCACCAGAAAACGGGTTTCATTCCTAAATGGCTCTATATCTTTGCGTTAAAGAATCGCAACAAACGTAATCTCCCGCTATTGCTTCACCTCAGTTCGGAATCACTGATTTGTATATTATACTATCTATGATAATTGCTTATATGGGTTAATGTTGCTCACGTCTTAACCTATCATAAAATATAGAAAAAGTGAGGTTTTTGCATATTATATGATAGGTTGAGCAAGATTACTTGTTGTTTGTTAGGCTATTTTTCAAAGCTATACCCTTTGCTGTAAGGCGGTATCTCTGATTCTGACTATTTGGCTTATCAGGTATAGTAAGTTCTACATACCCTTGATTAATTGCTGGATTTAAATAATCAGTTCTAAAGTAATCTCTATTCTTGATAGATAGCAGTTCTTGTAATTCAGAACGTCCCATTTCCCCTATCAATGCAGAAACAAGTTTTTCAACTTGTACACTTGCATGGTCACTTGCATGGTCACTTGCATGGTCACTTGCATGGTCATGATTGCTTATAGGCAAAGTAATACGGATAAAGTTGTCTGTAAACTTGAAGCAATCTTCGCCATAAGCACGCAAGATACGAGGAATACCAGAACCTAACGATTCTACCAATTCCACATCGCGATAGATACGCATCAATTCCTTATTGCGTGGAATTGATATACCATTGAAAAACTCTTCTCTTGTGAGAGATTCAGGTAAACGACCTGCTGAGGTTATCTCAAGCCTATCGGGGAATATCTCAAACTTGACCGCATTACCAAAGATGCCGCAATGGTGGCAGATGAGAATCAACCGCTATTAGGTGTCGAACATTATTTGACCGATAGGGAGCTATCGCAACGTTTGAAAATCAGTCGCCGTACCTTACAGGATTATCGAAACAACGGTATATTGCCATACCGCCAACTGGGTGGGAAAATCCTCTATCGTGAAAGCGATATTGAGCGAGTATTGCAAAGTTGCTATCGAGGCAAGTTTTAGATTATACCCTATAAGGTATAATATGGGTTAAGTACTTACAAATTACACCCGATAGGGTATATTATAAGTGTAAAGGAAACACTGACTGAACTTATTATGCAGAGTTGGGACAAAGCAAGTGAAGCGTAACGCAGACTTCTATCCTAAATTCACTATCGCACTCTTCACATTCATCATATCCTTCAATATTGAACTATTACGCACCAATGCAAGGCGAGGCAGCGAAAACTCCTTTTGGTATATTGTCATAAGCTTATCCATAGTCAAGAACTCGCGGACACTGCTCGTTGTGTTCACGCATAGTGCCGATGATGGTGCGTACTTGCTCCACCTCCTGCTCCACCAAAGACGGTCGTGAACCGCACTTTTTTGCGTTTTTTGGGAAAATAAAAAATCCCGATTTTCGTTGAAAATCAGGATTTTACGTTATTTTGCTTTTCTTTACTGTGGTGCCACCAGGAACCGAGTCATTGTTCTTCACCTCGCATCTGATGGGACATATTATATGATCAGTAAGGCTTTTTATTTTCCGTATGCATCAAGTCCGCTCTGTAGGAATTCTACGAAACCATCGATAGAGAGGTCGTAACCACGTACAGGAACAAGCATTTCTCCTTCAGGTGAGAGGAGAATGTAGTTCGGCTGAGCGTTTACATTCCACATGGTACGTGCAAGATATGAGTTCGCACGTCCGAGGTCCTTGTAAACCTTGCCTGACTCTGCGTCTGTAACATAATCCTCTTTGTCAAGCTTCTGCTTGTCGTCAGTGTAGAGGGCTACAACAACGAAGTCATTCTTGAGCATTCCGAGGACTGTAGGATCACTCCATACTCGTGACTCCATTTCACGGCAGTTAACGCATCCATGTCCTGTCACATCCACGAATACAGGTTTTCCTGCCTTCTTGGCTGCTTCGAGTCCATCCTCAAGTGAGAAATAACCCTGAAGTCCGAGAGGGAGGTGAAGACCGTACTCAGAGTCAGTTACAGGAGCCGCTTCGACAGCATTAGCTGTGCCGCTGTTCTGACCGATCACGAAATCCTGTGTTGTGATAGGCGGCATATATCCTGAGAGAGCCTTGAGAGGCGCACCCCACATACCAGGGATAAGATATACAACGAATGAGAATACTCCGATAGCAAGAGCAAGTCTCGGAACCTTAAGGTATTCGAGCGGCTCGTCATGAGCGAAGCGGATCTTGCCAAGAAGGTAAAGACCGAGGAGAGTGAATACAACGATCCAGATGGCGAGATATACTTCTCTGTCAAGGATTCCCCAATGATATGTCTGGTCAGCAACGCTGAGGAACTTGAGACCGAGAGCTACTTCAACGAAGCCGAGGACTACCTTAACAGAGTTGAGCCAGCTTCCGCCGCTCTTCTTGAACTTCTTGAGAAGTGAAGGGAAGAATGCGAGGACAGTGAAAGGAAGTGCAAATGCTACAGAGAAGGCAAGCATTGTAACCATAGGCTCCCAGAATTCGCCCTGAGTCGATTTGATGAGCACAGATCCAACGATAGGACCCGTACAAGAGAATGATACGAGAACGAGCGTGAGGGCCATGAAGAATACTCCTGCAAGTCCCTTCTTGTCTGAACCCTTGTCGCTCTTGTTTACGATTGACTCAGGAAGAGTGATCTCAAATGCACCGAAGAATGAAGCTGCGAAGATCATGAACACGATGAAGAAGATGATGTTCGGCAGCCAGTGTGTAGAGAGCCAGTTGAAGATATCCGCAGTAACGGCATCTCCTCCGATGATCCTTGTAAGCATGATGATCACAGAAATAGGAACTGTGTAGAGAAGTACGATGAATATTCCGTACATCGCAGCCTTGAAACGTCCCTGAGCAACATTCTCGGATCCCTTCATGAAGAAAGATACTGTCATAGGAACCATAGGGAACACGCAAGGAGTCAGAAGCATTGCAAATCCCCAGAGGATCGCCTCGAGAATAAGGCCCCAGATTGAACCCTTCTTTTCACCGGCAGGAGCCGCTTCTTCAGCCGGTTCGATGGTTTCTGTCGCAGGCGCAGCTACAGAGGCGTTTCCTCCTACCTTGACATTGAAGTCATAATACTCGGCCTTGCAGGCTCCACCTGTACATGCGTTGGTAAATATAGTTCCCGAGTATGTCGCATTGCCCGAAGCTACCTTTACATCCTGTGCAATGATTATTTCATTGTAGTAATGCTTTGCCGGATCACCGAACTCATCAGTTTCCTCGGTAGGAGTACTGATTTCATATGGAGTTCCGACCAGTTCGCCACCTTCTACAGCAGCATCCATGATCTCTGTAGCAGAGAACTCGTCAGCAAGGGTATATGTGTGATATCCGTCAGCTATCTTGCCAGTGAAGATAACCTTATAGACATCGCCTTCAGCTTTTTCTACATGTGACGACCAAGTCACGAGCTGACCCTGGGCAAAAGCTGCAGCGCACACCAGCACGGCTGCAAGCATTGTCATTATTCTTTTCATTTCAGATATATATGATGTTTGTTATTTCGCAAATGCTACTGATCTTGTTTCGCGGATCACAGTAATCTTCACCTGTCCAGGGTAAACCATTTCCTCCTGGATCTTGCGTGCGATTTCTGTTGACAATGATTCAGCATCCTGATCTGTCACCTGGTCGGCACCTACGATGACGCGGAGCTCACGACCTGCCTGGATGGCATATGTCTTTGTCACGCCATTGTATGACTTCGCGATATCTTCCATGTCCTTGAGTCTCTTGATATATGACTCGATGACCTCGCGGCGTGCGCCCGGACGAGCTCCGGAAATGGCGTCTCCAACGAGTACAAGAGGAGAGATGATCGATGTCATTTCTACTTCCTCATGGTGCGATCCGATAGCGTTGCATACTTCCGGTTTCTCTTTGTATTTCTCGGCAAGCTTCATACCGAGAATTGCATGTGGAAGTTCAGGATCCTCATCCGAAACCTTTCCGATATCGTGGAGGAGACCTGCTCTTTTGGCGATCTTAGGATTAAGACCGAGCTCTGAAGCCATTGTAGCACATATGTTTGCAACTTCTCGCGCATGCTGGAGAAGGTTCTGTCCGTATGAAGAACGGTACTTCATCCTACCGATAAGCTTTACGAGTTCTATGTGCATTCCATGGATACCGAGGTCGATACATGTCCTCTTACCGGTTTCCATGATCTCATCTTCAAGCTGCTTCTGAACCTTGGCCACAACTTCCTCGATACGTGCCGGATGGATACGTCCGTCTATAACGAGCTGGTGAAGTGCGAGACGCGCCACCTCTCTTCTGACAGGGTCGAAAGCAGAAAGAAGAATGGCTTCCGGAGTGTCGTCAACAACGATTTCCACTCCTGTAGCAGCCTCAAGTGCACGGATGTTACGTCCTTCTCTACCGATGATGCGTCCTTTGATCTCATCGCTTTCGATATGGAATACGGTAACCGCATTTTCTATCGCAGTCTCGGAAGCTGTACGCTGAATCGTATTGATGACGATCCTCTTTGCCTCTTTGCTGGCAGTAAGACGTGCTTCGTCCATCACGTCATTTATATAGGACTGTGCCTGTGTCCTGGCCTCAGCCTTCATGCTTTCCATGAGCTGGTTCTTGGCCTCTGTAGCAGTAAGTCCGGCAATTTCTTCAATCTGTCTGATCGCTTCCTGACGGAGCTGCTCGTACTCTTCAGTCTTTTTGGTTGCAATCTCAACCTGCGTCTTGAGATTCTGCCTGATTGCATCAGCTTCCTTATGCTTGCGTCCAAGCTCGGAATTCTGCTGATTGAGATTGTTCTCCTTCTGCTTCAGTCTGCTTTCAGTCTCGCTGATCTGCTTGTTCTTCTCGTTAATGTATTGTTCGTGCTCGCTTTTGAGCTGCAGGAACTTTTCCTTTGCCTGGAAGATCTTTTCCTTCTTGATGCTCTCTGCCTCAAGCTCCGCTTTCTTGATAATCTCTTCCTTCTGTCCTTTAAGAAGTATCTTACGGACAAATATGTATGTGCCGAGTGCGACTATCGCACCCAATGCTGCAGACAAGATGTAAAATACGATATTCATATATGTTTATTGGTTTTAGTTGTTCAAAATCAAACTTTTATCTGTTGTAGGCCTGCCATTAAAAATGACCAGACGCTCTTTGGAAGCGACTGGTCAAGTTAAAAGAAAAAGCCGTTAGCCTGTTTGACAGAAAATCTTAAAAATAAGATTTGGGCTCCGGATCAAGGTTCTGAAATCCTCCGTCCCGCAAAGCGGAATCCCCATAAGGGTCACATAGGTCCGTCATCGCCATCCGAGTAGGCCCGGTTACTTTATTAGTGTTGATTTCAGCAAAAATAAGTAACTAACGGCTGTTTTTATCAATGTTTTCAAGATAACCATCAAGTTCAGCGGCAAGCTTCTGTTCTTCGCTTGTCATGTTCCTGAGCTGTTCCTGAAAACTAATGTTCGTCATGCACACATTCAATGCCGCAAATGACAGGAGTTCTACTGTTCCCTTTCCCGGGAGCTTGTCCTGATAAGCACGGATTCTCCTGTTCACTTCGTCTGCCGCCTTTCTTATGATCTCCTCCTGCTCAGGAGATGATACTTTGAGCGAGTATGGTCGGTCTGCAATCTTTATGCTGATGTTCTGCTGTGCCATACTATCCCTCCATTAATGATATGCAGCGGTCAATCTCCTTCATCAGACGGTCAATCTTCTTCTTGGCTGATGCGGTGTCAGTTCCGCCTGCCATGAATGCTTCAGTCAGTTTCAGGTTATCTATCTGTCTCTCTAACTCAATAATCTGCTTCCTGTAAGTCTCGTTCTGCAGTCTGGTCTGCTCAAGTTCAGTCTGAAGCCTGATACGCTCCATCCTTTCCGACTCATATGCAGCAATCAGCTGCCTGATTCTATCCTTGACAGTTTCCAGCATTGCAAAATTTATTCAACTTACTCTGCAAAAATAGCAAACTGCTTTGATTTCTCAAAATAAATCGAGCAAATCAAAGCAGTTTATCTATGTTATGAAGCTTATCGTATTACCTCGACAGCCTTCATTCCTTCCTCAATCGCAGCTTTGTTGAGTGAAATAAGGTCTGCATAACGTGCAGGGATGCATTTTGCAAGACCCTTGTCTATGTTCTCCGGTTTGATGAGAGGCTTCATCTGAAGGAAGGCACCCATTACCGCCATGTTATATACCTTTGAGTTTCCGACCTGAGCGGCAACATTGATGGCATCTATCCTGCAGATCTGAATGTCAGTTCTTGTAGGAGGATTGATGATACCGTTAGGATCATATACAAGCAGACCGCCTGGCTTTACAGCATTTTCGAACTTGTCGAGTGACTGCTGGTTAAGTATGATAGCTGTGTCGTACTTCGTAACGATAGGTGAACTGATCTTCTTGTCACTGATGATGACGCATACGTTGGCTGTACCGCCACGCATCTCAGGACCATATGAAGGCATCCAAGTGACTTCCATATCCTGCATGATTGCGCAGTATGCGAGAATCTTTCCCATTGAGAGGACACCCTGTCCTCCGAATCCTGCAATGATTATCTCTTCTTTCATGATTACTCCTGTTTTAAAACGTCCTTGATGTCTCCGAGCGGATATTTAGGGAACATGTTCTCTACCATCCACTTGTTGGCTGCAACAGGGCTCATCTTCCATCCTGAATTACATGTTGCAACTATTTCTACGAATGAAAGACCTATGCCTTTCTGGCTGTACTCGAATGCCTTCCTGATTGCAGCCTTTGCCTTGCGGGCAGCTGCAGCTGTGTGAACTGACTGTCTTGTGATGAAGGCAGTTCCGTCAAGCTGTGCGATCATAGGAGCAAGTACGAGAGGGAATCCGTTGAGTTTCGCGTCACGACCGTAAGGTGTGGTAGCGGTCTTCATTCCCAGAAGAGTTGTAGGAGCCATCTGTCCACCGGTCATACCGTAGATACCGTTGTTGATGAAGATCACAACGATGTTTTCTCCACGGCTGCATGCATGTATGATTTCTGCAGTACCGATTGATGCAAGGTCACCGTCTCCCTGATAAGTGAATACATACTTGTCAGGATTGAGTCTCTTTGTTGCAGTAGCAAGAGCCGGAGCACGTCCGTGGGCTGCCTGCTGCCAGTCAACATTGAGATAATTGTATGCAAATACCGAGCAGCCTACAGGGCTGATGGCGATGGTCTTGTCCTGAATGCCCATTTCTTCGATAACCTCGGCAACGAGCTTGTGGACTGTACCGTGAGAACATCCCGGACAATAGTGCATCACATTGTCAGTCAGAATAGGGGTCTTCTTGTAGACGATGTTCTCGGGTTTCTTGATATCTTCTATATTCATTGTCTTTCCTTATTTCAGATTGTTGAACTTCTTGAACGCCTCTACAATTTCATCAGGTGTGTAGATGTTACCGCCCTGTCTTCCATAGAATCCTACAGGACAAGCGCCGTTTACGGCAAGTCTTACATCATCAACCATCTGGCCGAGGTTGAGCTCGATGCTCATCATGCTCTTCACCTGTCCTGAAAGTTCCTGAAGTCTCTTTGCAGGGAATGGGAAGAGGGTTACAGGTCTGAGGAGACCTGCCTTGATGCCTTCCTCGCGGAGCTGGTCAACAACTGCCTCGCAGATACGTGCCGAGCATCCGAATGCTACGAATACATATTCCGCATCAGCAGTCTGATACTCTTCGTATCTTACCTCGTTCTCCTTGATCACCTCATACTTTGCAGCAAGCTTCTGGTTAAAGCGCTCCTGCACGTCAGACTCGAGGGCGAGGGAAGTGATGAAGTTGTAAGATCTGTCGGCAGACTTTCCTGTAGTCGCCCAAGGAGCTATAGCCTTGAGTTCCTCCTCTGTCATGCGAGGCTTCTCAGGACGAAGTTCCACCTTCTCCATCATCTGGCCTACGATACCGTCGGCAAGGATGATGACAGGAGTACGGTACTTGAATGCGAGGTCGAATCCGGTGTCAACGAAGTCATACATGTCCTGTGCAGATGCCGGTGCAAGTACGATTGCATTGTAATCTCCGTGTCCGCCACCCTTTACACACTGGTTGTAGTCACTCTGGCTTGGCTGGATGGTTCCGAGACCAGGGCCGCCACGCTGGCAGTTTACAACTACACATGGAAGTTCTGCTCCTGCAAGGTAGCTGAGTCCCTCGCACATAAGGCTGATTCCAGGCGAGCTGGAAGAAGTCATTACCTTCTTGCCGCAGCATGCACCGCCATATACCATGTTGATTGATGAAGTCTCGCTTTCCGCCTGAAGGACGACCATACCTGTTGTAAGCCAAGGCCTTTCCTTCATGAGAGTCTCCATTACTTCAGACTGCGGAGTGATAGGATATCCGAAATATCCGTCCGCACCGTTGCGAATTGCCGATATGGCAATCGCCTCATTTCCTTTCATCAGAATTTTCTCTGCCATATCCGTTAGATTTTAACTCTGTAAACAGTAATGACCGAATCCGGGCAGACGATAGCACAGTTTGAACAGCCTATGCATGCATCTCCAACCATTTCGGCATAATGATAACCTTTGTTGTTGACCAGTTTAGAGAGCTCGATGCTCTTGGTCGGACAATTCTCGACACATACTCCGCATCCTTTGCATTTCTGTGAATCGACTTCAATTGCTCCTTTGAATGCCATTATGATATAGTTTTAAGTGTTTGTGATGCGTTTTGTTTTACTTGTTTGTAAAAACTGGATTTTTTATTTCAAAATCGAAGTAAATATATGACTTTTTTATCTGAAAATCAAATAAAGTTTTGAAATTTATCAAATTACTATTCATGGCTCGTAATTATTGGAAAAAATATATAACTTTGAAATCTTAAAACATTAGCAGTGTATGGGAAAGATTCTGTTGAAAAACATAGTGTCGCAGGGAGTTGTTTCGGATATTCTTGTCTCTGAAGACAGGATTGCCATGATCCGTCCTGCGGAACAGGTCTCCACTTTTGCTGTCGGCGAGGACTGCGAAGTCGTCGATTGCTCGGGCAAGACCGCTATGCCGGGTATGGTGAACATGCATACCCATGCCGGCATGTCTATGATGAGAGGAGTCGGAGAAGACATCGTTTTTCATGACTGGCTCGATCGTATATGGGATATAGAATCCAGGATCGATGAAGAATACGTATATCATGCTACCAAGGTCGCATGTCTTGAGATGATAAAGACAGGAACCACTACGTTCAACGATCATTACTGGCATATGCCTATGGCCCATAAGGCAGCCATGGAGATGGGACTTCGTCCTGTACTTGCATATGTGATATGTGACAGAAATGATCCGGAAGAGTCTGAAAGACAGAAGGTCCAGTGCCGTCAGATGTATGAAGAAGCTATGAAATGGAATGATCATTCCGTTTTCGCGATAGCAATACATGCTATATATTCAGTTCGTGAGGAGATGATCCTCTGGTCTGCCGCTTTTGCACGTGAGCACGGACTGAAGATCCATATTCATGTATCCGAGACACGCAAGGAGGTGGAAGACTGCATGGCTCAGCACGGAGGAATGTCACCGGTGGAGTATCTTGATTCACTCGGTATCCTCGGACCGGATGTGATAGCCGCACATACATTGTGGCTGTCTGAAAATGATGTCCGAATCCTTGGCGAAAGGGGAGTGACATGCGTTCATAATGTGAATTCCAATCTCAAGCTTGCATCCGGTTACCGTTTCCTGTATAACGAACTCCGTGATGCCGGAGCCAATATCTGTCTTGGTACTGACGGATGTGCCTCATCCAATAATCTTGACATGCTCGAGACCATGAAGACCTCGGCAATGATCCAGAAGGCCTGGAGGGACGATCCGTCTGCAATGCCTCTTGACGAACTCATGGCGATGGCGACTGCAAATGCCGGAAAGGCGCTCGGACTCGATATAGGAAAGATAGAGGAGGGTGCTCTTGCTGACATCCTGATAGTTGATACACAGAACTATAATTTCCTTTCTCCAGGCTCATTCGAGGCCAATCTCGTATATTCCGCTCATTCCGACTGCATCGATTCAATGATATGCAACGGAAGATTCGTTATGCGTGAAAGGACGGTTCCTTGTGAGAAGGAGATACTCGAAGAAGCAAAGAAGGTTTTAAGAAAAATCATGTAAATATTTTCATATGGATCCAAGAGTAGAAAAGATCATGACCGCAGCAGAATATATTGCGGCCAGACTCGATGGCAGAAAGCCTTTTGCAGGCATAGTGCTCGGCAGCGGACTTGGAAAGCTTGCAGACAAGATCGAGAATCAGACAGTCATTCCATATAAGGAGATTCCTGGATTTCCGATGTCAACTGCTGTAGGTCACAAGGGAAATTTCATCGCCGGTGAACTCGGAGGAAAGTTCGTGGTAGCCATGCAGGGACGTTTCCATTATTATGAAGGTTATCCGATGGAACTGGTCACTCTTCCTATCAGGGTGATGAAGGTTCTCGGCATACAGTATCTTTTCGTGTCCAATGCGGCAGGAGGCGTCAACTTTGATTTCAAGGTCGGAGACCTCATGGTCATTACAGATCATATCAGCCATCTTCCTAATCCTCTCATCGGACCTAATATGGAGGAATTCGGACCTCGTTTCCCTGATATGACTCGTCCATATGACAAACAGCTGAGAATGAAGGCATTCGAACTGGCTGCAGGCCTCGGTTACGAACTCAAGAGCGGAGTCTATTTCGCAAGTACCGGTCCTACATATGAGACACCGGCTGAATATAAATACTACAGGCTCATCGGAGCGGATGCTGTAGGCATGTCAACCATTCCGGAAGTGATTGTGGCCCGTCATTCTTCCATTCCTGTTTTCGGAATGTCAGTCATAACTAACGAGGCTCATGATGATTATGCCGATGACTATGTCAATGACGGTGATGATGTCGTTGTAGCAGCCAATGCGGCAGCTGACAAGATGACGACTCTTTTCACTAAGATCATAGAATCGCTTTAGCATCCATATCAAGATATAGAAAAGTCCCCTATGTATGTTCCGATCATGCATAGGGGACTTTTCTATAAGTGTATTCAGTACTTTACATATATGTTTGTGATTTCTCCATAAACCAGTTTGTGCCAGTCCTTGGCTTCGTCATATCCGCCCTGGAGGAATTCCTTGGCTTCTTCAGTATAGAACTCGTCTTTTGAAACAGTCGGTGCGGCGATCAGACGGCATTCTATGATGATCTTGGCCTCTTCGTAAGCCGGAACTCCGTCTTCTGTCTTGATCGGAGTCAGCTTGGTCTGTGCCATCTTGTCGGAATTACGTCCTGACTTCACTCCGAACTGCATTATGTCTCCCTTATACTGTTCCGGGAAATAGCACATCGTGTATGTTCCTGTCTCGCGGATCTTCTCTAAGGTGTATCTGTTCGCTCTGAGGAAACACCATGTTACAGGCTTGTTGAACATGATTCCAGTTCCGCCCCAGCTTGCAACCATTGAATTAGGCACATCGCCTGCAGTAATGACAGTCCAGTCCTTGCTTACAAGATTGAATATGTTTTCGTTGAAATCCTCGGGTTTTACCTTCACGAACCTGCTTTCGCTACGTTCCTTCTCAAGGGCTTTGTCATTGTAGTTGAACCTGAATCCGTTTCTTGTGATGATCCTGTTCATATTACCCATGCCTTTGGATGGTTCTCCATCGATCTTTCCGTCAAGAGCTTCTTCAGCTATGTCCTGAATCTCCTTTATGCGCTCGAGTGTCTCGAAATTGTCACCCCAGAAATGACCGTTGTAGAATTTCGTGTAGCCGTTCTTCAAGAAATAGGCGTATGAATCCTTGCATGTCTTGATGAGGGTCTTGAAGTCGCTCATCACCAGCAGGTTGCCGTTTCCGAATGCGTCGCCGCTGTAGCCTGTGTCAGTGCCGACTTCGAGGAATGTAGTTGAGCCAGGTGTGTGTCCTGGAGTGAAGAAAGCTTCCAAAGTTCTTCCTCCAAGCTCGAATCTCTGACCGTTCGAAATATGGTTGATCTTACCCTTGTAATTCCTCATTGTTGTTGCTACATATGAGGAATCTGCAGGATTAAGCCACACTTCGTCAAAGCATCCGACAGCACCGGCATGATCGCCGTGAACATGGGTCAGGAGAAGGGTGACCGGCTTGTCTGTGATACCTGCAACAATCTTGTCCAGACCAGGAATATGAGTTCCTGCATCGATCAGAACCGCCTTGTCGTTACCTTCGATTATATAAAGGGTTTCCGATGCTACACGGTTTCCTGATCCGATCCATGTGTGCTCGTCGATCGCTCTGAAGACAATATTATTGTCGCGATATACTTCAGGCAGGTCAAGGTCAGCCTGATTCTTGTCGGTCTGTGCTGATCCGCTCAGGCATATCAGCATCGAGATAAGGGCAAATAAAGTCTTTTCCATATTTCAAGCGGTTTTATGTGTCAGATATTATCCTGAAAAAGTGTGCTCCATGCATCTGAAGGCATGTTCCAGTCCCCGCGAGGTGAGAGGCCTACTGATCCGACCTTCGGACCGTCAGGCATGCATGAACGTTTGAACTGCTGACTGAAGAAGCGGCGGACGAAGGTCTTGAGCCATTTCATTATGGTTTCATCGTTATAGGTGGAGATCCTCACGTCGCTACGCTCCTCAGGATGACAAATCGGGCACTCCTCAGGATGAGAGAAGGCCTTTCGGGCAAGGAAATAGATCTTGTCCGGGCTGTATCCGTTTCTCATGAAGTTATAAATGAAGAAATCGTGAAGCTCATATGGACCTACGAGATCTTCGGTAACCTGCTGGATCTCGCCCTTTTCATTTGCAGGCAGAAGCTCGGGGCTGATAGGAGTATCAACGATGTCAAGAAGGATTTCCCTTACTCCACGTCCTGAAGATGCTGCATCACCACTGTCAAACCTGTTTTCTGCAGCCCATTTCACGAGACTGCGTACCAATGTCTTAGGGATTCCGGCATTGACGCAGTACATCGACATATGGTCGCCGTTATATGTTGCCCAGCCAAGTGCCATTTCAGAGAGGTCACCTGTTCCTACAACGATTCCTCCGGTCTGGTTCGCTATGTCCATGAGGATCTGTGTCCTTTCGCGTGCCTGTGAATTCTCATACGTCGCATCATGCTTTGCAGGATCGTGTCCGATGTCTTTGAAATGCTGTTCGCAGGCCTGTACTATCGATATCTCGCGGCATGTCACTCCAAGTGCTTCCATGAGGTCCCATGCATTGTTCTTTGTCCTTGAAGTTGTACCGAATCCCGGCATTGTCACAGCGACAATCCTGTCGTGGTTCCATCCGAGCTTGTCGAATGCCATGGCTGTGACCAGAAGGGCGAGAGTGCTGTCGAGACCTCCTGAGATTCCGAGGACTGCTGTATGGCAGTTGATATGACTGAGTCTTCTGACAAGTGCAATGACCTGCATCGACAGGATTTCCCTGCATCTGTAGTCGAGATCTTCTTCCGGAACGAACGGATGCGGTTCGATATATCTAAAGAGTTCCTTTTCAAAGTCTGTCTCGCATGGATCACCGAGGCTGACCCTGTTGTAAAGCCTGTAATACGAAGATGCATCGGTACCGGCAGGGGAGAGACTTCTGAATGTTCCAGACCTTCTGCGGAGGTTTTCGAGTTTTTCTGCATCGATGTCAGCAACGATAAGGGATGATTCAATCCTGAACCTTTCATTCTCGGCAAGCTGTTCTCCGTTTTCCCAGATTGATGCGGCTCCTGCATAGACCAGATCCTGTGATGATTCTCCGTAACCTGCCGATGCATAGATATATCCGCATATCGTTTTAGCTGAATGCTGGCCGAGCAGACCGTTTCTATATCTGTCTCTCATCAATATCTCATTGTCTGCTGACAGATTGACGATGATCTGTGCGCCTTGAAGTGCATGAAGAGATGAAGGCGGTACCGGAGCCCAAAGGTCATTGCCAAGTTCGACGGCAAAAGTGTATCCTCCGAGGCCGAAGAGCATGTTAGGAGAAATGTTGCATCTCTGTCCGGCATATCTGATCTCTCCGCAGTAGCCTTCGCGTACATGATCCTTTCCGTTGCTAAGCAGTGCACCGTCGTTTCTTACGTCAGGAGAAAGAAAATCGCTTCCTGAAGCGAACCATCTGCTGTCTGAGGACGGAATATATGTCTTTGGCACAATACCCTTTACATTGCCGTTCCTGATCACAACGGCGCAGTCATATAGTCTGCTTCTGTATGGTACCGGTGCTCCCACGACTATCGTCATGGCTTTTCCACGGCTGAATTCCAATATCTTCTTCACCCCATTCTCGGCGCCCTTGACAAGCGGATTCATGGCGAAAAGGTCTCCGCATGAATATCCTGTCAATGAGAGTTCAGGAAATGCAACAAGCGAAACCTCCTTGTCAAAGGCATCGCCTGCAAGACGGCAGATCTCTGCCGCATTATATTCTGTATCAGCAATCCTTACTGCAGGTACAGCCGCAGCTGTACGTATGAATCCGTAATTCTTCATGATCATGTCATATTATCTTGACAAATTTAATGAATTATTCGGAACGTGATCATATTTAAATACGAAAAAAAAGACAGCTGAATTATCCAGCCGTCCTTCTTCAATTATATAGGTTTTCTAAAGCTCTTCGAAATTTACGTCGGTAAACTGATCTCCTTCTTCCTTGAGACAGTTTGTCTTGATATATTTGATCACTTCCTCAAGTCCTTCTGTGAATTTCTCGAAGTCCTCCTTGTAAAGGAAGATCTTGTGCTTGTCATAGGCAAAATGGCCGTTGTTATCTACCTTGCGCTTGCTTTCTGTGATCGTCAGGTAGAAGTCGTTGCCCTTAGTGGCCTTGACGTCAAAGAAGTATGTACGCTTTCCAGCTCTTACAGGTTTTGAGTATATATCCTCACCTGAACGCTCCTGAGCATTTGCTCCATCATAATCCTCACTATACATAGCTTATCTTTTTAAAGTAAATCTTTACAAAGTTAAGGATTTTTCTGAAAATGAGTGTATATTTGCATAAAATATTGACAAAAATATGCTTAAC
>JAFSBV010000028.1 GCA_017437125.1 Bacteroidales bacterium
GTGCACGTAACGTGTTTATGAAATAAGGTGAATTCTATTGTAGATTAAACGTGCCAGTCTCGTGGCTTTTTTATATAAGCCAAAGGCAAATCGTTGAGATACAAGTGCTTACAAGGATACATCAATCCCTGGTGGCACCACGACGAAACCGCAATAGAAGTGATTCTGTTGCGGTTTTTTCGTGTTTTGCGGTGATTTTTTATAACTCGTGCTATTTTGGACAATAAGTCCCGGATTTTCAAGAATCTGTCGGGTGGATTATGTCCGCTTTGGGAAGTTTGTTTACTGTGCCTATGAAGATTTGCATGAACACCTCGGTCAATTAATAGCCTAAACTTGACCAAGCTGTCTCAAAAACAAGGCAATCTGATTGGTTTTCAGCACAGCCTGGTCAATTTTGTGGCACTTTTTTACCAAGCTGTTCATTCAAATAAAACTCGATTTATCTGTTTGGTTCCACAGAAAAATGATAAAATCATTTAATGTTCTCCTTCAGCCACGATAGAGCATCTTCTTCAGATGATTCTGTCTCGACATCCGGAACTATAGGATCATCACAGAACACTTCACCGGTGCGTGCAATGTCACAACTGACTGTCAGGGCAAGGATGGAGCCGTTATAAAATATGATGCTTTCATTGGCAGATGCATATCCGGCAGTAGGGGAGCCGAATACCCGTACATTGTCCAGGCCTCTGAAACAAATCAGTACCGCCTCTCCAGAACTTGCTGTCGCTTCGTCAGTGATAATCGCTACTGGACAATTGATGCGTGGTTCTATATCTATACCGACTACCTTTGCCACGAATTCCTTATTGATCGGCATTACACTCTGGAACTGCCTTCTCATCTTGAATTTCAGGAATACATCATCTGGAAGAAAACGGTGGACGGCAGCAATCATCGGATACATGTTGCCTCCGTGATTGCCTCTGAGATCGATGCATACGCCCTTCACTGTATCAGGAATTGAATTCAGAACCGTCCTGGCATATCTGAGACAGTTTTCATCATCTCCAGCAAAGGCAGGAAGTTGAATCATGCAGATGCCGTCCTCCATTATTGTGACTGTCGGGGACACCTCTTCATTAGACCTCTTTTCACGAGCCTGGGCCTTATCTGCCGGCATAAGATAGGAATGCTTGCCGCCTGCGATCTTTGCTGCCTTGTTTATTATCTCCTGAGCCTCTTCCAAAGTTTCCGGATTCTGAGAAAGCGCTTCCTTCTTCATCGCTTCCCATTCTTCGCCTTCAGCATAAAGTCCTTTCCTATCCATCTGCTGGATAGCATCACGCACATATGTCTGATTCGGACTGCTGCAGCCTATGATTGACAGTATGGCAAACAGAAGAATATTTATTCGTTTTTCTATCATTGTTCTACGACGGGTTTTCTTCAAGATACTGCTGTCTGATCTTATATCTGATCAACGATGTGGCTGCCAGATATATCACGATAAAGATGAACGGTAAGCCTTTCCAACCCTTGTCGAATGCAATCATGTCATAAAGGCCTATAGCAAGGGCAATTGCACATAGACAAAGCATGATGTTACGGCGTTTCTTGTCATGCCTGATAAGAAGATTCGGAAATTTCTCCTTCTTGAATTCAGTGATGATAAGCAGTGGTATCAGAACCAGACAACTTAACAGAATGATCCAATTAAACAGCTGGTATTCTCCCTGGAATATATATACTATAGTGTAAGCTGCCAAGATTCCAAGTGCAGCAATAATCGAAATCAATCGAATTAGTTTCAGTGTTTTCATAAATTAAGTCAGTTGTTTTTCAGTTTGCGGTACTTCGTCAGATAATAGACGAAAAGAATGATGCTGCATAGCAGTGATCCAAGAGCGAGATACAAGACAAAGTCTGATGAAATTCCGGACTTGTCTTTAGGTGCAGGGCCTAGAATGTTTGCCAGACATACGCAAAGCAATGCGACGGCAGAAAGTCCTGTTGCCCTCATTCCACCTTTCAGGTTTTTCTCTGTGAAATCTTTCATCGTTATTTCTCCTTCTTGAATTTCTTGAGTTCGTTAAAATAGATGACGGCCCATAGAATGGCGAAGACAAGAAAGAGCACTCCTCTGAAAATCCGTCCTTCATCATCAATGAATTCCAGGACAGACAGCGCCAGCCACCCGATTGCAATGATCGGCCAGCCGATACGCCAGGCTTTGTTGGATTTCGGTTTGTTCATAGTTTTATGTGTTCGTTTATACATAGACGCTCGTGAGCATCATTTCACTACAGTTCAGGAATAGGTATGACGTGGAAGGGGATCCTGATACTACTTCATCAGTTCTTCAAGTCTTTTCTGAAGCATGTCGCCGTGGAGATCGCGGCCGACGATGAATCCGTTTGAGCAGTCGATGAGGATTGTGGTGGGGATGCTGTATATCTGGTATGAATCCGCTTCAGGAAGTTCGATGCCTCCTATGACGTTGGTCCATTCCATGTCTTCGTCATCGATGAATTTCTTCCACTGTTCTGCATTCTCGTCGCATGATACTGAATATATCTCAAGACCTTTGTCATGGTACAGTTCGTATGACCCTTTCAATGATGGAAGATACATTCTGCATGGACCGCACCATGTAGCCCAGAAGTCCACAAGCACATATCTGTTGTCCGGATTCTCCACAACTTCCTTGAGGGAGATGTTGCGGTTGTCCTTGCCCGGATGGATGATGTCGATATAATGCGGTTCTATGCCGCTTCCTTCAATATAAGGATGCACCGGAGCACGTTTTTCAAGTTCAGCTTTCATTTTCAGTGCAAATGGCTTGGCTTTGAGATAATCCTCCAATGTGTCGAAATACCCGAGAAGTTCCAAAGGATGAAGCCCGGATATGGCCTGTTCCATAACCATCATGCTGAATGCATTTCCATTACCCTCGGCAATTGCCTCGCGTATTATTTCCGCACCGGCTTCAAAACTCTCGTTCAATGCTGACGGATCTTTACTCAATGTATTCAGGGATACAGTCAGTTCTGAAAATGCGTCATTCATAGGTGTACCGACCACCAGATTGCGAATTACTCCTCCAGGTGTAGTCAGATCAATCTTGCCCGGCTCGAGTATGAACTCATGAAGCTTGATCTGAGTGTCAGTGTAAAGGGATACGAGGGTAGGGAGAGAAGCGTCAGTCTTGAAATGATAATGCCCGTTGGCATACTGGGAGGAATCGATGACTTGATGGTCGTTCCATTCGTCATACATGTATATCCTGCCGTTTCCGACCAATGCCTGGTGACTGCCGTCGATTATGCAGTCGTTGGTGCATGATGCCAGCGCGATTGCTGCGCATATGATTGCCAAAGTCTTTTTCATGACCATTAGAATTCTTTAGTTTAGTATGTCAATGCGGTTTCGTAGTATGTGTCAAAGCATGGATAGCTCTCAAGCGGATCAGGCATGCAGAACTCTGTTCCCTCGAAGACAGGGGAGTCTGTCTGACCTGACGGCTCTCTCAGGTCAATCTCCGCACCGCAGCCTTCAAGACGTACAGAAACCTTTCCGTCAGCATATTTATAATGTAATGTTCCGTCTCCGACCTTGACCGATGTCTCGAGAAAAGTGATCTCGGATGGAAGCTTCGGCTCGATTACGATCACTCCGTTCAACATATCAGGGCGTATTCCGAGGAAATACTGATACCAGACGCGGAGATGCTCGGCATTGCTCCATGCCTGCAGGAATGTTCCCGAACGATTTACCCAATCCTTTCCTTCACGCGGATGTGCGTCCGCATTTTCGCTGAGGCTTCCGACTGCACCTTCATGAAGTGCCTGACGGTTCATGTTCTTGAACAGTTCCCAAGCAGCGTCAATCTGACCGTATTCTATCATGCGCTGCATTGCCATTCCGTTGTTCCATAGCCATATTGTTCCGTTATGGTATGCATCATCCTTATGATAGTAATGCCAGTTCTCGTGTTGAGGATGGAACTGCCTGTCCCATTGGGCAAGGGAGGCTACACCCCAAGGATAGACAAGCTCTTCCCATACTCGTCTTGTCACCTTCTGCTTGAAATCCGTATCGTTTATGAGATCGAAGCAGTAGAGCTGGTTCGGACGGAACTGGACATCCGGGGTTCCGTCTGAATTGAGATGGTCGTATATCATCGAGCCGTTCTTGTCGCAGAAGTCATTCTCGAAATTACCTGCGAGTGTCTGTGCAAGGCCGCTCCATTCTTCTGCCGAGCCCTCATCACCCATGATTGCAGCAATCTTGCTTCCGGCAACGAGCTGTTCGTACCAGAGTGCCTGGATGTCGTTTGCCCTGTTTCCTCTTGGCGAACCAGGTATTCCGTTTCGTTTCACATCCATCCATGTGTCTGCATCGGCATGAGTGAGATACCCCTTCTGATCCGTATAGTTCCTGATTGAGGCATCGATGCTTGTCTTTATCGCAGGATATATATCGTGTAGAAATTCCGTATCACCGGAATATTCGGCAAGTTCAAGGGCCTGGATCACGAAACGTGGCGTTCCGTCTGTTGTGTTGTAAAGAATGCCTTCCAGATTTGCTCTGTTAGGAATACGTCCGTATGTCTCTGATTCAGGATCGGTGTCCTGTAGCTCGGCAAAGTCCTTGAGAATCTGCTTCGCCACGTCAAACTGTCCTGTCACCAGACATGCTCCAGGCATAGAAATGAACATATCACGTCCCCAATATTCGTTGAACCACGGCAGGCCGGCATAAATGCCCTTTCCCTGCTGCTCGGTGATGAGCTCATCCATAGTTATCGTGATCCAGTTCAGAGATTTGTCGAGCTCAGGGAGGTTCGACCTGGTGGGATTGTATTCTGTCACAAGAGAATTGATGCGTGCCTTTCTCGCTTCAAGCATGTCTTCCCCTTCTGCAAGGAATTGTGCTGCCAGAGTACGGCATTCCTCTTCCGTTCCATACGTGAGTATGAACCCCTTGCCTCCGTCAGAAGAGAGCATTACGCGCATGTCTGGAGCTTCTGCCGGAATGAAATACTTGAAATCGTCAGACATGTAAGAGTCCGATATGAGCGTGGAGTCCAGACTGATGGATGTGGCTTCAGAGTCGGTTTCAAGGGCAATGTGGAGGATCGGAAGATTGTCCGTCATACGGAATGTCTCTACTGCATTGTCCCATTTGCGTACCAATCTGTCAGGATATACAGTACATTCGGCCTCGCTTCTGTCAAGAGGCTTGCCATCAATGGAAATCGTGTAGTCGGCAAAGATACGTTTCTTCGCAATGTTCCATCCGGAATACCACTGGAGGTCTTTCTGGTGGGTGGTTCCATACCAGTAGCCCGCCTTCTTGTCTGTATATGAGTATTCGCGGTTCTCCTCTTCGGTCACATGTACGCCAAGGCTGTCTGTAAGATATGTATCATTGCTGCATGATGAAGCCAGTGCGGTGGCGATGATCAATGTGCTTGTTTTCAGTTTCATATTCCTAATATCTCGTTTTTCAGTTTCAATATGATCCATACAATCTGCGAATTTAAAGATTTTTGTTATTTTTGTGAAATAGCACGAGGGAATAATATGGAAATTAAACCGATAGCACATATAAGGACTGAATTTCCTGAGAAATTCGGGATACCACGTCAGAGCGGATTGGCGAAAAGTCTGCGCGGGCAGATCATATTCGAACAGGAATACCGCAATCCTGATGCCCTGAGAGGACTTGAAGATTTTTCCCATATATGGCTGATATGGGAGTTTTCTGCAAACCGCAGCACCTCTTCATGGCAGCCTGTCGTACGTCCTCCACGCCTCGGTGGAAACAGCCATATGGGAGTTTTCGCAACTCGATCTCCGTTTCGTCCGAATCCGTTGGGACTATCTGTCGTGAAGATCGACTCCATAGAAATGTCTTCTCCTCATGGTCCCGTCATCAACGTATGCGGGGCAGACCTGATGGACGGAACTCCGATATATGATATAAAACCCTATATCAAATATGCAGATTCACGCCCTGAGGCCGTATGCGGTTATGTTGACCAGCTTGAGGAACGTTCGTTGAAAGTGGTTTTCCCGTCCGAGCTTTCGGAAAGGATATCCGATACATCAGTAATTCCTGCCCTGATGGAAACCTTGCGTCTGGATCCGCGTCCGTCATATCATGATGATCCGTCCCGGATATACGGACTTTCATTTGCCGGTTACAACGTGAAGTTCCATGTTACAGACAAGGTGATGACTGTGATTGATGTCCAGCCTTTGCAACATAGCTCCATTTGATTTATATTTGCCTTCAATAACCTTATAGACTTATGATCAGATTATTGCGTTCATCGATATTTGCCGGAATTGCAATCGGAACCGCCGGTTTCGGTTTCCTTGCAAGTGGCGTGCAGTCAGATACTTATGGCTCTCTTGCCGGAGCGGTTCTTTTCTCTTTCGGTCTTCTTACGGTCGTAGGATACAAGCTGAAGCTTTATACAGGAACTGCCGGCTTCATAATGAAGAACGAGATAGGAAATCTTTTCCTGATACTTCTTGGAAATATTGCCGGATGCTTGCTGATGGCTATGCTTTCCCGTGTGTCTCCTATGGATATCCAGGCTGCTGCACAGAATATTCTGGAGGCGCGTCTGCGTACGGGAGCCTTGCGTTGCGGCTTTCTCGGCATAGGATGCGGGTTCATTATGACGACAGCTGTGCAGTTCGCACGGCAGAATCAGTATCTGCCTCTTCTTTTCGGTGTCCCTCTTTTCATAATGTGCGGATTCACCCACTGTGTCGCAGATGCATTCTATTACCTCTGTGTGCCTTTGGCATTCTGGAAAGCACATGCTCTTCAGATCCTTGCAGTGTATGGCTGTATTGTGGTCGGTAATCTTATCGGCTGCAATCTTTACAGGATAGTCCTTGCCAAGGATCAGTATGAAGGATAGAACAAGGCCGGCCTCAAAGCGATATTGAGACCGGCCTTGTCATTATTGTCACGGTGTGGCTATTTTACTCTGAACCAGTCCATTGTCCTGCCGAGAAGTCCTTTCTTGTCAAGTGAGCCGCGTACCTTGAGCACGTCGCCTTCGACCTTCATCGAGCAGTTGTAGGTCTTTCCGTTACCTGGGTCATATATGCTTCCTCCTGTGTATTCACCTCCGTTCTTCTTAAGGCCGCTGAGCATGTTGAGGCCTATGAGCTGACGCTTGCGGAGTGCTTTGTCCGGGTTGTTTGTGTCAACTGCAGGTGAACCGTCTGCCTCTGTAGGATTTGCAAGCCATACGATCTTGCCGTTGAATGAATCTCCGCTTTTATATACCTCAACGATTGCGGAGCCGTCTTCGAGCTTCCATTTGCCTACAACGTCCTGGGCGAAAGCCGCGGCAAGCGGCATGAGCATGAAAATCATGCTGAAAATGATCTTTTTCATATTAATCTGGTTTTGGTTTGATTGCAAAGATACCGATTTAAAGATTCAAAGAGAACATGATTCGGTTTTTAAATGAAAAGATTGTTATATTTGTAAGATTTTTGTGGTGAAATCATTTATTATAACGCCAAAAACGTGGAATAAATATGGGAAAAGTAATTTTGACAGGTGACCGTCCTACCGGAAAACTCCATCTCGGACATTATGTAGGATCGCTTAAGAGAAGGGTAGAACTCCAGAATTCCGGCGAATTCGAGAAGATATTTATAATGATTGCTGATGCGCAGGCTCTTACTGACAATGCTGACAATCCTGAGAAGATTCGTCAGAACATCATTGAAGTGGCATTGGACTATCTTTCAGCAGGGCTCGATCCTGAGAAAGTGACAATTTTCATCCAGTCTCAGGTTCCGGAGCTTTGCGAGCTTGCATTCTACTATATGAACCTCGTGACAGTTCAGAGGTTACAGCGCAATCCTACCGTAAAGCAGGAGATTCAGCTCAGGGGATTTTCTGACAGTGATGATGACGAAGCTCAGAACAGAAAGGGTATTCCTGTCGGATTCTTCACTTATCCTATAAGTCAGGCATCGGATATAACTGCATTCAAAGCCACAACAGTTCCTGTTGGAGTTGATCAGGCTCCGATGATAGAACAGACCCGTGAAATCGTACATAAATTCAACTCTGTATATGGTGAGACTCTCGTGACTCCTGAAATGATGCTCCCTGAGAATGTTACCTGCTGCCGTCTTCCCGGTACAGACGGAAAGGCGAAGATGAGCAAGTCACTCGGAAACTGCATATATCTATCCGATACATCCAAGGAGATCAAGAAGAAGGTAAACAGCATGTACACCGATCCCGAGCATCTTCAGATCACTGATCCTGGTCATGTGGAAGGCAATGTTGTGTTCACGTATCTTGATGCGTTCAGCACTCCTGAACATTTCGCGAAGTTCCTTCCTGAGTATGAGGATCTTGATGCGATGAAGGACCATTATCGTCGTGGTGGACTCGGTGACGGTACGTGCAAGAAATTCCTGTTCAATATAATGGAAGACTTCCTTCAGCCTATTCGCGAGAGAAGAAAGCAGTATGAACAGAACATACCGCTTGTTTATGATATCCTCAGGAAAGGATCAGAGGTTGCACGTGCAGAGGCAGCAAAGACTCTTGCAGACGTACGCAAAGCCATGAAGATCGACTATTTCGACGATGCCGATCTCATAGCTGAGCATACAAGGAAATATCAGGGATAATCACTGCTTCGGAATGACAGCGCAGAATACAAGGTCTGCGTCCGAATCGTTCACGAGACTATGACTTCCTCCTTTAGGGCAGTACAGGCAATCTCCGGCCTGTACTGCTTTTTTCGTATCTTCTTCGAGAATGCTTCCGCAGCCTTCAAGAATGAATATGACTTCGCAGCTGTCATCGTGTGTATGCATTCCGATAGATGCTCCCGGGATGAGCCTTGCATGTGTAAGTATCCTGTTCGTTCCGTCAAAGAACATTTTAGCTTCCAGTTGCTTCTCGCCTCCTTTGAAGTGATCGAGAACACTGTTCTTTATATCGTCAGGTCTGATTATCATGATATTACTTTATTTCAATTCTCAGACAAATATAATCAATTCATGGAATTATGTTGTTTTTTCGATAATTAATAACTTATTTTGCAGTATAATTAATAGCTTATTAAATAAGTACAATAAACCTGACCGTTATGAATAAGAACCGTAGAATCTCCAACCTTATCAGGACGGAGGACTGGCTCTCAGTATGGATCGGAGCCATTGTTATAATCCTGGGATGTGTAGCTGTCCTTTCCGGATGGTTTGACTTTTCTGCCTTGAGCTTCAAGACCTGGACGGCAGGAGAGACACTTGCTGCCGCAGATGCTGCAAAGACAGTTCCGCTCGGCGAGCAGCTCTCTTCATGGTCATTCTGGGGGAAATGTCTCAAAACCGTATTGATTCTTGCTATCCTTTTCGGAGCGGGAGTCAAGTTTCAGGGTGAAAAGCTGCGCAATTTCATTCCGGCATTCATCGCTTTGTTTGTCATAGCTGTAATTGTAAGGATGGTAAGTGCGGAGTTTACTCTCAAGAGATATCTCGAATGGGCATTCTGGGCCCTTCTGATCGGACTTCTGATAGCTAATACCGTTGGTGTTCCTAAATGGCTCAAGCCGGCGATACGTACAGAATTCTATATCAAGACCGGACTCGTGATCTTTGGATTCTCTGTGCTTTTCTCGAATATTGCAAAATTCGGTCTGTACGGACTCGGTATTGCCTGGGGAGTCACTCCGATCGTCATCCTCTTCATGTGGTGGTTCGGTAACAAGGTCTTGAAAATTACCAACAAACCTTTGCTTATTACACTTTCTGCCGCCACATCAGTATGCGGAACATCGGCAGCTATTGCAACAGGAGCAGCTTCCGGAGCAAAGAAGGAAGATCTTTCTGTAGCCATTTCCATTTCAATCATATTCACTATCATCATGATGGTATTCGAACCTATGATCATCGAATGGACTGGAATGGGACAGATCATGGGTGGAGCCCTCATCGGAGGTACTGTTGACTCTACCGGTGCTGTTGTTCTTGCCGGAAGTGCATTGGGCCCTGAAGCAGAGCAGGTCGCATCACTCGTGAAGATGATTCAGAACATCCTTATCGGATTCATAGCGTTCTTCGTAGCGATCTTCTTTGCCAGAAAGGTTGACAAGACAGGAAAGTCTGAAGTCGGAGCAGTAGAGATATGGAACAGGTTCCCTAAGTTCATACTCGGATTCATGGTAGCCTCGATCGTAGCTTCAGTTATTTTCGTTCCGGCTGTAGGTGCTGAAAAGACCGGTGCCATCAACAAGGTTCTCGGCGGATTCAAGGATTGGGCATTCGTTCTGGCATTCACTTCCATCGGTCTTGACACCAACTTCAAGAAGATTGCAAAGAGCATGCAGGGTGGAAAAGTGCTCTGGCTTTATATTGTCGGTCAGTCATTCAATATCATACTTACTTTTGCAGTCGTATGGCTTCTTCTTTCAGGAAAGATTTTCCCACAGCCTGATATCCAGACATTCACTCATAAGGAAGATAAGATAAAGGCTAAGAAGGAACTTGTCGTACCAGCAGCAACTCCAGCAGCTGAGCCTGTTCAGACAAATGAGAATAAATAAGAATCTGATATACAAGACAGTCACCGTCCTCATGGCGGTGACTGTCATTGTTGGTGCCATATACGTCATGGTGAACCGTCTCGGCCTCGTCGAAGGATATGATTTCGGAGGTGGTGCATACTACTATGTCGATATCCCCGAATTCAATAAGGTCCTTCCTCAGGATGCATATCAGGCAAAGACTCCTGTATGGATCCATGTGGTCCTTTTCATCGCTTGGGGATGGCTTATGTGGAGATTGTGGCAGTGGCTTGACCGACATTAGAATATTGTTTATCTTTGCGTGACAATCGTTTGCGCATGGAAAGAAATCAGAATATCGAAAAAAGAATCTTATGGGTTGCTGAACGCCTTTTTCTTGAAAAGGGGTTCAGCGGCACTTCTACTACGGAGATTGCAAAGACCGTAGGGTGCAACCAGGCATTGATCCATTATTATTTCAGAACCAAGGAAAAGCTGTTCTGGGATGTATTTGCTCCCAAGGTTGAGCAGGTGGTCGAGTATCTTGATGCTCCGCTGGACGAATCAATTGATTTTATTGAGAGGATTCGGAATGTGATCGATTTTTATTTCGGAATTCTTGAACTGGACGAACGTCTTGCTCCTTTTATCGTCAATGAACTTATCATGAATCCCGGACGTTGGGACAAGTTCCGTGACAGATATCTGAGAAACGAGAGCCGCAGTACTGCATTCAACAGGTTTGAGAATATGGTGGAGGAAGAGATTGCGGCCGGAAGGATCCGTCAGATACGTGCTCTGGATCTTCTGATGAATATAATGTCTTTGACTATTTCCGTATTCATTGTCGCTCCTAAAGGATTCGCAAGCGGTGAATGCGATCAGAATCTCAGAAAGACTTATCTCGATAACAGAAAAGAAGAAATCAAGACTTTGATCGTAAACGGACTGAAAGCATAAAAAAACAAGGGTCTCCATCACGGAGACCCTTTCTTTAAGGATTATGAATCCTATCTTTCGTACTCGACTTTTGCACGAACTTCTGCAATGGTCTTTACGTATTCTATAACGTTGCCCCTCAAGGTATCTGCCTTGTAAGCTGCGAGAGCCTCCCAGCTGTCAAAGTCTGCAAGCATTACAGCGTCGTATGAAGTCTTGCCTTCGTTACGGTTAACTCCGACTTCAATGCTTTTAAGACCAGGCACGAGTCCCAAGAGGGACTCATATTTCTCCTTGACGTCTTCGGCGAGTTCTTTGGAAGTCTTGCACTCTGATGGCTTGAACTTCCACATTACACAATATCTTACCATATCTGCTAGTGTTTAGTGTTCATAATCGCCGTCTAAGGTAGGGATAATCCCTGACATAACCAAAATTAATCCACTTAATTTGTCTTTTTCTCCCAAAGTGCAGTAATTCCACAATATTTTCGTAAATTTGAAATTTGTATGCTGTAAAAGTTGTAATGGAACAGAATCACTCACAGAATAACAGGAGAATTGCCAGAAACACCCTGATGCTTTACGTCAGGATGCTCTTTCTGATGCTTGTGGGGCTGTATACGTCCAGAGTCGTTCTGGAAGCTCTGGGTGAAAATGATTTCGGAGTTTACAATGTCATCGGTGGAGTTGTGGCAATGTTCACGATAATCTCCGGAGCGTTGAATTCAGCAGTATCACGTTTCATTACCTTTGAAATGGGAAAGGGTAAAGAAGCGCAGCTTAACAAAGTGTATTCCACAGCTGTGTCCATACAGCTCGCCCTTGCCTTTATTGTCGTCTTGATAGCAGAACCGGCAGGACTATGGTTCATAAACAATGAAATGACCATAGATCCTGAAAGGATACCGGCTGCGAGGTGGGTACTTCATTTCTCACTGGCGGCATTTGTGATCAACTTGATGAGCGTACCTCAGATGGCTTCTATTACAGCCCATGAGAAGATGTCCGCATATGCATACATCGGTGTTCTTGATGGCTTTCTGCGTCTTGGCGTAGCGTTGGTCATATCATGTTCTCCGATTGACAGGCTCATATTCTATTCTGCCCTTATGGCGGTTGTCGTGCTTATCATCAGACTCGCTTATGGTTTCTATTGCCGGGCCTGTTTCCTGGAATGCCGTTACAGACCTGTCTTCGACAGACAGCTCATGGCGGAAATGTTTTCATTCGCAGGGTGGAATTTCATAGGCGTGACATCTGGAGTCCTTCGTGATCATGGCGGTAATATACTTGTGAATATATTTGCCGGTCCTGCTGTGAATGCAGCAAGAGGAATCGCTGTTCAGCTTAATGGTGCCGTGCAGGGATTTGTGACAAACTTCATGACGGCAGTGAACCCTCAGATAACGAAGTCATATGCTGCAGGAGACAGTGAGTATATGCTTTCTCTTGTCAGGAAGTCATCCAGAATGTCCTTCTATCTGCTGTTCATTATCGCTCTTCCGATACTGTTCAATACGGAATATCTTGTTTCCATCTGGTTAAAGGAAGTTCCGGAACATACTGTGACTTTCGTGAAGCTCTTCTTAGTCTTTGCCATATGCGAATCATTGTCTAATCCGTTGATGACAGCTGCCCAGGCGACCGGAGATATAAAGCGGTATCAAATAGTTGTGGGAGGACTCATACTCTTGAATCTTCCGGTTTCTTACATTCTGCTTCATTTCGGTGCTGCACCGGAATCGACTGTAGCTGTTGCCATAGTCATATCATTAGTGTGTCTGGCTGCACGACTTGTCATGTTGAAGGGGATGGTCGGACTCGATGTAGCTGCATATGTCCGTAAGGTGTGTATCAATGTCGTTAGTGTCGCAGCCGTTGCCGTCGTGCTTCCGTTTGTGGCAGAAGGATTCTTTCCGGAAGGGTTCTGGGGATTTTGCATGAGTGTCGTGCTCTGTGTCATTTCAGCGGGTGCATCGATCCTCTTTATTGGATGTTCTCCAAATGAAAGAAAGGAACTTTTGGATATGGTTTTCAGAAAATTTAAGGGATGATAGATATTGTAGACAAGAACAGATGCTGCGGCTGTTCTGCCTGTATGGCCGTTTGTCCTCATGATGCAATCTACATGAGGAAGGATGCTCTTGGCTTCCCATATCCCGCTGTCCGGACAGAAGATTGTACTGACTGCGGTCTTTGCAAGAATGTCTGCGATTATGTCAAGGAACATGATTCTCATCATGGTTCTGACATCTCGGAACTGAATGTCTGGGCTGCACGGAATATTGATGCCGACGTACTGGCGTCAAGCCAGAGCGGAGGAGTTTTTTCAGCACTATCTGACGTGGTTCTCTCAAGGAATGGGGTCGTTTATGGAGCTGTCATTGGGGAAGATTTCTCAGTAGCTCATATAAGAGCTGAAGACAGACGTACCAGAGACATGATGCGTGGCAGCAAATATGTCCAGAGTGATATGGGGAATGTCTTCAGACAGGTCCGTAAGGATCTGTCTGAGGGAAAGGAAGTCCTGTTTTCAGGCACTCCATGTCAGACTGCCGGGCTGGCATCGTATGTTCCTGAAAAATTCCGTACCAGACTTTTTCTAGTCGATTTCATCTGTCATGGTGTATCATCTCCTTATGTGTGGCGCGACTATGTGTCATATATGGAAAGAAAAGGCCCTTTGTCGCAAGTCTGTTTCCGTGACAAGGGGATTGAAGGCTGGAAAGTGCATAAGGAGTCATTTATTTATGAAGATGGAAGGACTGCAAGTAGGGAAACGTTCAGAGTGTTGTTCTACAAGAACATAATGCTTCGCCGCAACTGTTCTTCGTGTCCGTACCATATCGGAAACAGGAAGGCGGACATTACAATAGCAGATTTCTGGGGGATAGAGGAAATTATGCCTGAAATGGACGGGAATGATGGTACTTCCATGGTTATATTCCATACGCCGAAAGGTCTTGAGATGAAGGAGGATGCGGCTTTTCTCATGGATATGAAGAGTCTTATGATATCAAGAGATTTTATGTCAAGGCGCAATCCGAACCTCGTCCGACCTGCACGTCCATATAAGGACAGAGATCTCTTTGAAAAGGAATTCGCTGAAAAGGGCTTCCTTCATGTCGCAAGGAAATGGGGCGATATGGGATGGAGATACAAAGCGTGGCAGATGAAAGTGTTTTTTAGAAAAATTACGGGAAAGAAATGAAGGTAGGCATATTGACATTTCACAGAGCTCATAATTACGGGGCCGTGCTTCAATGCTATGCCCTGCAGACGATACTGCAGGACAGAGGGCATGATGTACATGTTATCGACTACAGGCAACCGTGGATAGAAGATTTCTACAAAGTGTTGAGCATTAATATGCTCCGTCGGAATTCAAGTAGCCTTAAAGATATTTTCGCATATCTTAAGAAGAATGCGAAGAAATTTCTTCTGTCGCCATGCAAGACGATGTATTTCAGGAAATTCTCGGATTCATACCTGAAACTGACCTCTACATGTGCGTCTCCTTCAGAGATCCCTCAGGATTTCGATTGTTATGTCATTGGCAGTGACCAGTTGTGGAGTCGTCATTGTTTTGGCGGAGGATATGATCCGGTATATATGGGTGGCTTCCCTCATCCGTCCTCGAGTCGTGTGATAGGATATGCGATAAGTGCAGACATGAAGTCAGTAATGTCATTGGAGGACGTCATATGTGGCCATATAAGTGCTTTTTCGGATATATCCATGAGAGAAAAGGAAATTGCGGAAAAAGTGGAGAGTATGGCAGGGCGCAGTTGCAGTGTTTGTCTTGATCCGACGTTGCTGACGGATGCCTGTTCATGGAATCCGGTGATTGACGATAAATGGAAGGACAGGAATTACGTCCTTGTTTATGAGGTAAGATGGACAAAGGAAGACAAAGGTCTTCTTATCCGGAGAGCAAGGGAGCTTGCATCACGGCTGGGAAATGGATGTGAGGTCATTGATCTGTCATCAGGGCGCTACTCGGTAAGGGATTTTGTTTCTTTGTTCAAGTATGCAAGATACGTTGTTACGACTTCTTTTCATGGGACGGTGTTTTCTATTCTGTTCGAGACCCCGTTTTATGCGCTTCCTTTATGGAACGGATACGACCTGAGGTATGTGGAGCTTCTGTCATCTCTCGGTCTTGAATGCAGACTGGTCGGTAAGGAAGAACAATTGTCTCCGGATCCTATGGACTTTTCATCTGCCATTCTGAGACTTGAAGAGAGAAGATGCGGGTCTTTCATGTTTATTGATAATGCGTTGAAATGATGGATCGTAAAGTGAAGGTTTCAGTTATCATACCGGCATTCAATGCAGCTGAATCTGTGAGGAATGCTGTAGACGGACTATTGAAACAGGATTACCAGGATCTTGAAGTAATACTTGTAGATGACGGAAGTACGGATGGCACTGGTCAGGTCTGTGACGTACTGGCTGCAACGCATGGTAATGTCCATGTCATCCATAAATCTAACGGAGGAGTCAGCTCAGCCCGTAATGTCGGTCTACAGGCTGCTTCGGGCGAATATGTGATGTTCCTTGATGCCGATGATGTCCTGAAGCCGGATACGCTTATGAAGATGACGGATACGGATGCGGATCTTGTCATGGGAGGTTTCGAAAAAGTATCAGACGGGAGGGTGACGGAAGTGAACGTTCCTCCATTTATGAAAGACTATATCGGAAACGGAGAAATCTGCCGCTTTCTGGATGACAATATAGGCGAAAAGGACTGTTTCCTGCTGAACTCTTCATGTTTCAAATTGTATAGACGGTCATTGATTGCCGCACACTCACATCGTTTCGATGAAGGATTGAGATATGGAGAAGACAAGATCTTCGTTTTCGGATTCCTTCGCTTTGTAAGGTCGGTATGTACCATTCCTGAAGTCGTGTATGAATACCGTATTCAGAAGGAATCACTCAGCAGCGATGTGTCTTCCGATTCGCATCTGATGCAGTTGTTGAGACTCATCGGAGCATATGTCCCACTTCTGAAGGAGCTTAAAGAACTCTATGGGGAGAGTGTCAGGCTGTACGGATTATACCATGCGGATGTCATATCCAGATATGTATGCCGTATCCTGACATGCTTCGCATTGAGACATTCTTCTCTGATGACAGAGAACACGATGAAGGAACTTTATTCTTATATGTCCGAAGATGACAGACTGTCAGTTATTTCCTTACGTTTGGGACAGATACCTAACTATCTGCTTTTCAGAATCGGGAATATCAGACTGTCAATGATTCTCTATTCCTTTACATCAAGCATCTGCAGATATATCTGCTTCAGATGATTCATTACATATGAAGGTAGGTAAGTCTCTACATTCCTAAGGCTGGCTTTGCCCTCTGAAACGATGATCGACGGGTCATTCATATACTTTTCCATCGCGTTCCATATCTCTTGTGAGTCGCCGGGAGTAACAAGAGTACCGTTGTCAGTGACAATCTCAGGAATTCCACCGACAGGAGTCGATATGATTGGACATCCGTAACTCATAGCCTCGAGGATGCTGATCGGCAGTCCTTCATTGAATGACGGAAGGATATATACGTCAGCCCAGTTCAGCAATTGAAGCTTCTTTTCCCCGCTGACCCAGCCTTCGAACCGAACCATTTCACTGATGCCGTATCTTTCAATGGTGTCTGTCAGTTCTTTTTCATTCTTGTTCCCGCCAATCCTGAGGCAGATCTTCCCCTCGGCCTCTTCCTTATGTCCGGCAATGGCTCTCAGAATGTCGAAAACGCCTTTTCTGGGACCTATTTCTCCCATGAAAAGGAAATGTATCTTTCCGTCCTTTTTCTTCATTCCCGGTATCACGGTTGGCTCGGGAGTGATATTGTGCAGGACGGTTATCTTCCGTGGATCGATATCGATAGATGTGAACCATTCTTTCCATGATTCCGACAGGACGATCAGACGGTCAGCCTTCTTCAATGTGTTGAAGATGCGTCTTTTGTCACGATCGTCAGCTTCATTATAGAAGTCTTTGAACCGACTGGCATGAATGTGGAGTATCACCTTCTTCCCGAGCAGTCTGCAAAGGTCTGAAATCTGCGAATTGCGCCAGAAGGAACCGTCTGCAGCAGTGTGCAGATGGACCAGGGCGATATTCCTGTCAAACAGCATTCTGAAAGCCATACGTATGTAGGAGGATATGAACCACCAGCCTTTTGTAAGCATGCCTCCTGCCTTGTACATGGGATAGTAGTCCAGAGTCTCGAAATATCTGCTCCAATAGTTTACAACTGCAGAAATCCCTCCCGGATGATTGTTCTTGTAATAATCACCGGTCATCAGAATCCTTTCAGAAATGTCTTTCTCTATGATATTCATTTTGCTGTGTTTCAATTATGCCTGTCAAAGAAGGAAAGTATGTCGTTCCAGACCGTCTCCTTTCCGTTTTCATTGAGGATCTCGTGCCTCATTCCTTCATAAAGACGTGATGATGTGTTTTCATATCCGGCCTTCCTGAAGAATTCCACGGCCTCTGTGAACTGCTTTTCCCCGGTGATGCAAGGATCGTTTTCTCCTGCAATGAATAACACAGGCATTTCATGTCTTGACAATCTCCACCCTTTGGAATCATAGCAGTCTGTCATAAGATCGACAAGACCGATGAACCCGTTTGCAGTAAAAGTGTATCCGCATAAAGGACTGGCGTTATATGCCTGTACTACTGAACGATCTGTCGATAGCCATGCGTTCTCTCCTTCGTCTGTGAAATTCTTGTTGAAGCTGTTGAACGCCATTTTCTGGATTATTGCCGGCCTGTGTCGGTCACCTTTTATGATAGAAATGATCTTTGTCAGAGCCTTTCCTGCCCCGGCAGCCGGATTACGGCTCGGGCTTCCGCAGACGATAAGGCCGTTAATAAGACCGTCATGTCTTTTCGCGAAACAACGTACGGCTAGTGAGCCCATGCTGTGGCCGAAGAGAAATATCAAGGATTCTGGAAACATGCTTGCGGCATGCCGGTTTACCGTTTTTATATCTTCAATGATTCCTTCTGAACCACCGCTGTACATGTATCCAAGATCATCAGCTCTTTTTACCGAGGCTCCATGACCTCTATGGTCGTGTATTATGCATGCGTATCCTCTGTTGCAGAGGAATTCCATGAAAGGGAGATATCTTTCTTTGTGCTCACACATTCCATGTGCGATCTGGACGACAGCCTTTGGAGTTTCTTCCGGTCTGCATATGAGTATGCTGAGATTGAGTTCGTCAAATGAAGAACTTACTGCGGTTACTTCTGTTTTCATGTAATTGAGATTTGTTACTGCAAATATAATAATAAAAAAAGACTATATTTGTAGATAAATGATCAGGATATCAGATAAGTCGCTCTGCTGTGGATGCAGTGCATGTGTAAATGTCTGTCCTGTCCAGTGCATAGTCATGCGTAGGGACAGGGAGGGCTTTGATTATCCTGTGGCAAATCCTGACAGATGTGTCGGCTGCGGAAGATGCGAGGAGATATGTCCTGTACATTCTCTTGTTACCGGTAGTCGCGACGGCCATGTCTCTGTTCAGGAAAATGATGATATAAGGAAATATGCGGATCAGGTGATTCTTGAGAATGGCTTCGTATATGCCTCTGTCTATGAATCAGACGGGACTGCTGGATATGCTGAAGCAGGATCGCCAGACGAGATGGAAGGCATGACGTTTGCCGGCAATGTACAGAGTGATTCTTACGGCACATTCGAAGAGGTTAAGTACAGGCTCGAAGAGGGGGTGTCCGTGTTGTATTGCTGCCCACCATGTCAGGCTGCGGGTCTGAGATCCTTTCTGGGAAAACAGTATGAAAGACTTGTAACCATATCCGGGCCATGTAAGGGCGTCGGCAGTCCTGGAGTATGGAAGAAACTTCAGGCGTATGGAAGTGCTGCTTCCGGGGAAGGTTCCGATATTTATGACAGACTCGTTCTGCAGAGTCTGATGATCCGCCCTTCATGTCTTTCATGTCCGCTAAGGACAGATAGAAACGATGATAGCCCCGATGAGAAGTTTCTGGAAAAAAGGGCTGAGTTCTTCCGCGGGTATCATTCTGCACCTGAAATTATTCCTTTTATGAAGAAGTATGTTGATCGGAATCCTTTCAAAAGTTTTCTGACCATGTTGGGACTCAGATAGCCTTGAAGCAGTGCGGCAGTCTGGATGTGAATGTCATTGTCTTTCCTGTCCAGGGATGGATGAAGGAAAGCGTCTGAGCGTGAAGAGCCAGACGGCCAATCGGATTTGTCCGGGCTCCGTATTTCCTGTCTCCGGCAACAGGATGTCCAATCCATTGTGAATGTACTCTGATCTGGTTCTTTCTTCCTGTCTCTAATTCGAATTCGACCATGGTATAGGCTTCGTTGCCAATGCGGCCTTTCCTGATGGTTCTGCAATGAGTAGATGCGTATTGCCAGTCCTTTCTCGGTGGCCTTGAAGGATCGTCCTGACTTTCAAAGGCATAGCAATGTACCTTCAATGATTTCCTGTTCTCGTAAAGCCATGTTTCGATCCATCCCTCATCGTCTTCGATCGTTCCCTCCAGCAGGGCTGTGTAACCGCGTTTCTGAACGGCCTCGTTCCAGTTCTCCTGAAGTGAAAGCTTGGTATGCTCATCTTTTGCGAAAACGAGAAGCCCGGAGGTGTCGCGGTCAAGGCGATGTAATATGAAAACTTTTCCTGCATAGTCATATACACGGGAATAAGCTGTGTCTTCTCCGCTTTTTCCTGTTGACATGCTGAGGAGACCGCTTGGCTTGTCAACGACTATAAGCCATCTGTCTTCAAAGATGATCTCCATATCATCGCTATGTCGTCTGTCTTTTCTCATTCCGCTTCTTTTGGCTACAAAAATAACATTATTTTTGATTATATTTGCAGACTATGTCAGACAGAAAGACCATATGGGATCCGCTGAGGAAGAAGTCCGTAGCCCTTACTCCAGAGGAGCAGGTGCGCCAGTGGTGCATAAAGGTGCTGGCGGAGAGCATGAAGGTTCCGTATCATATGATGATGAGCGAGGCCGGATTCAGATTGGGAGAAAAGCAGTTCAGGGCGGATATCCTGGTATATGACCGTAAGGCGCAGCCTCTGATGATCGTCGAATGCAAGAGGCCTGAGGTGGAACTGACCCGTGAAGTCCTTGATCAGGCGATCAGATACAATATGGTCCTGGATGTCAGATATATTGTTATTACTAACGGGAACAGGACTTTCATGTGCAGAAGACAGGAAGATGGTTTTGTCTTCATTGACACTGTCCCCACTTATAATGAAATGATATGTCAGCAACAATAACTCAAGGTTTTCTTGACCATAAGATATTCTCTATAGTTTCCGATGTCGCAGCCGAAAAGGGAGTGCGTGCTTTTGTCATAGGCGGATATGTAAGGGATTGCTTTCTCGGCCGTCCGAGCAAGGATATTGATATTGTAGTGGAGGGCAGCGGAATAGAACTGGCAGAAGCTGTAGGCGCGAAGGTCCACAGCAATGTTTCTGTTTTCAAGAACTTCGGAACAGCCATGCTGCGTTACAAAGGGATAGAGGTGGAATTCGTCGGAGCAAGAAAAGAATCTTACAGACGTGATTCCCGGAAACCTATAGTAGAGGACGGAACGCTTGAAGATGACCAGCTGAGAAGGGACTTTACGATCAATGCTATGGCATTCAGCCTTCAGAAGGATGACTTCGGAGCATTGGTTGATCCTTTCGGAGGCATCCGCGATCTTGCTGCCGGCATCATCAGGACTCCTCTTGATCCTGATACCACCTATAGTGATGATCCATTGAGAATGGTCAGAGCCATAAGGTTTGCAACGAAGCTTTCTACTGAAGATCAGATATTTACGATTGTCCCCGAGTCTCTCGAATCCATAAGACGCAATTGCGGACGTATGGAGATCCTTTCAAAGGAAAGGATTGTAGAAGAACTCAACAAGATTCTCGTTACTCCAAAACCATCCATCGGCTTCCGTCTTCTTGATGAAACCGGACTTCTGGAATATGTACTTCCCCAGCTGTCAAAGCTCAAGGGAGTAGAAACGGTCGAAGGAAAGGGCCATAAGGAAAACTTTTCTCACACATTGGAAGTTCTTGACAATGTCGCTGCTCTGGAGTCAGAGGCCATAAAGGAAGGCAGGCTGAATGATTATGTCTTTGAGGATGGTGAAGAGGTCGAGGTCGTACGTACCGAGCCGAATGTCTGGCTGAGATGGGCTGCACTGCTTCATGATATTGCCAAGCCGGCTACAAAGAGGTATGATCCGTCTCTCGGATGGACCTTTCATGGTCATGAAGTCGTAGGCGCAAGATGGATTCCAAAGATCTTCCAGGGCCTGAAGATGCCTCTGAATGAAAAGATGAAATATGTGCAGAAGCTGGTAGGCCTTCACCTGAGGCCGATAGCCCTTGTTACAGAGGAGGTTACGGACTCGGCTGTCCGCAGGCTTCTTTTTGATGCAGGAAACGACATTGATGATCTCATGCTTCTTTGCAATGCCGATATCACTTCGAAAAACCCTCGTAAGGTTGCCAGGTTGCATGCCAACTTCGAACTCGTGAAGACAAAGCTTGTTGAAGTGGAGGCGAAGGACGCTATCCGTAATTTCAAGAATCCTGTCACCGGTGATTATATAATGGAGCTTTTCGGAATCGAGCCATGCAATACGATCGGTCAGCTTAAAGAAGCTGTGAAGAACGCCATTCTTGACGGTGAAATCGAGAATTCATTTGAAGCAGCCGATGCATACATGAGGAATAAGGCTGCAGAAATCGGATTGTTCCCAAGATAGGAAGTGGATCTGTTAGATAAATATATCGTATATATAAGGGATATCAGAAGATATTCCCAGAGGACGGTTGAGATATATGAGGCCGCCTTGCGTGACTTTGTCTCGTCTGTTCATGAAGGAACTGTTTCTGACGAAGATCTCATATCGTCCATGAATGTATCAGAAATACGTTCATATGAGGTTACAATGCTTGAGAAGGGTTTGTCGGCCAAGACTGTAAAGCTTCATCTGTCGGCGATCAGCAGCTTCTGCAGGTTCCTGATGAAGAACGGACATCTGAAGTCCAATCCTGTCCGTACAGTAGTAAAGCCCAAGGTCGAAAAACGCTTGCCGGTCTTTTTCCGGAAGGAGGCCATGGAAACCTATTTTTCAAATACGGACTGGCTTCTTGATCCTGATTGCTTCTCTTCCTTTCTTTCCAATCATCATACGACAAGCGGCAAGGAATATTATGAATCCCTTTTGTCACGAATGATCATTTCTCTTCTCTACAGTCTAGGAATCCGCCGTTCTGAACTGATAGGATTGTCTGTCGGAGATATGGATTTTGGCAGAAATATTGTCAAAGTGACTGGAAAAGGAGATAAAAAGCGAGAAATTCCTCTCATCGCTTCTTTATGTGAAGAATTATTATTATATTTGGAAGCAGTTGAGACGATGTGCGGAGGCAAAAGGTCTTTGAAAGAGCCGCTCCTGGTCACATACAAGGGTAACAGGCTTTATCCTGCATATGTTGACAGGGTTGTGAAACGTGAGCTGGGTAATGTCAAGGGCATAACGGGAAGAAAATCTCCACATGTTCTCAGGCACTCCCTTGCTACTGAACTTCTCAATGACGGAGCCGATATCAATTCCATAAAGGAACTTCTCGGCCATTCTTCATTGGCGGCGACACAGGTCTATACCCATGGCAGCATCGCCCGACTGAAGAATATTTATGAACATGCCCACCCAAGGGCAAAAAACGGAGGTAAACATGGAGATTAGAGTTCAGAGCATCAAGTTCAATGCAGATCAGAAACTGTTGGACTTTGTTGAGAAGAAATTCTCTAGAATCGAGAAGTTCTATGATGCAGTAACAGGAGTGGATGTGGCGCTTTCATTGCTTCCAGACCATGAAAACAAGAATGTAAAGGTGCAGGTGAGCATCCCGGGAAACACTATCGTGGTCGAGAAGAATGCAAAGACCTTCGAAGACGCAGTAGTTGACTGCGCAGACATTCTCAAGGAGAAACTTGTGAAAGTAAAGGAGAAAAGAGCAGAATAATAGAATTACCTTTAAGACGGCATCTGAAGATGCCGCCTTTTTTTTGTAGTTTTTCGCGCGTCTTGTCGTCTAAATTTATTATCTTTGTCTAATTATGGCTAAAGGATTTACAGAGACAGACTCTCTTTGCAGGGAGATAGTGAATGATGCACGTCGTGGTATCTTCAAACCGGTTTATCTTCTTATGGGAGAGGAACCGTATTATGTAGATATGGTTTGCGACGCAATTCTCGAACATTGCCTGGATGAGAGTGAACGTGACTTCAATCAGACTGTATGTTATGGCGCCGATGTTACAGCAGATGCAGTGATAACTGCTGCCAGACGTTATCCCATGTTTGCAGAGAGGCAGCTTGTGGTCGTGAAGGAGGCTCAGATGATGAAGACGCTTGAGGAACTGGCTGTATATTGTCAGAAGCCTCTTGAATCGACAGTCCTGGTTGTTGCCATGCGTGGCGCCTCTGCCGATAAGAGAAAATCTTTCTACAAGACTGTGTCAAAGATGGGTGTAGTCGTTGACTCTCAGGCTGTGAAGGATTATGATATGCCTAAGTGGATTTCGATGTTCTATCAGACCAAAGGCCTGAGAATAGCCCCTGATGCGGCAGTGCTGATGGCAGAACATGCCGGATCGGATCTGAACAAGATCGCCATCGAGACCGAGAAGATGCTCAAGAATCTTCCTGAGGGAACTGTCGAGGTCAGTGCGTCAGACATCGAGAAGAATGTGGGTATCAGCCGCCAGTTCAGCATATTCGAGCTGACAAAGGAGCTGTCCATGAAGAATTCGGCAAAGGCTTTGCGTATTGCGGCATATATCGGCTCAGCAGCCAAGTTTGCCATGCCTATGGCGGTCAGTGCCCTGTTCACTCATTTTTACAGGATATTGAAGTACGGAGCATTGCTTATGACTACACCGCGTCCTGCAAACGACCAGAAGGCCAAGGTGCTGGGTGTGAATCCGTATTTCTTCAGTGAATATGACACTGCCGTAAGGAATTATCCGTTGAAGAAATGCATGGCTGTAATCGCCTTGCTTAAGGAATATGACTATAAGGGAAAGGGAGGCGATGTTGGAGAGGCAACTCCTGCAGAACTTATGGTCGAACTTACTGCGAAAATACTTAACATTTAATATAAAATGGGACTTATTCAATGTAAAGATGTCTGCAAGAGCTTCGGAGAAAAGGTGGCTCTTGATCATGTTTCGGTGGACATCCCGAAAGGAAAGATCTTCGGTCTTCTCGGACCAAACGGTGCCGGAAAGACCACTTTGATCAGAATCATAAACCGAATCACCATCCCGAATGGTGGCGAGGTGCTGTTTGACGGACGTCCTATCACGCAGGATGATGTGGAGAAGATCGGTTATCTCCCCGAGGAAAGAGGCCTCTATCGCAAGATGAAGGTCGGTGAGCAGGCTATGTATTTCGCCCAGCTCAAGGGTATGACTTCCAGGGAGGCTGCAATAGAACTCAAGAAGTGGTTCGTGAGATTCGGAATCGAGAGCTGGTGGAACAAGAAGGTTGAAGAACTCTCAAAGGGAATGGCGCAGAAGGTACAGTTCATAACGACTGTCGTTCATAAGCCTTCGCTTCTCATCCTTGATGAACCATTCTCAGGCTTTGACCCTGTGAATGCACAGATTATCCGTGAGGAAATACTCAGACTGAAAGCTGAGGGAGCGACAATCATCCTTTCTACCCACAATATGGAGTCTGTCGAGGAACTTTGTGACAATATCGCTCTCATCAACAAATCTCATGTAGTGATTACCGGAGGCGTTGACGAGATCCGTCATAAATACGGAAACAACAACGTGGAACTCATATATACCGGCAAGCCGCTTGAGTCCGCAAATGGTCTTTTCACAGTTCTTTCGGATCAGGATGATGCCGGCAGACATACGGCAGTACTTGCCTTGGATGGTAGCGCAGACAGTAACAAGGCACTTAGAGAGATCATATCACAGGGCGTTGCAGTCAATTCATTCAAGGAACTTGTTCCAAGGATGAACGACATATTCATCAAACTTGTAACAGAGGAGGACCAGCTATGAAAATGAGAAACATAAAGACCATCATATCCCGTGAATATCTTACCAGGGTAAAAAAGAAGTCATTCCTTCTCACGACATTCCTTGTGCCAGTGCTTTTTGCAGCCATGTGCATCCTTCCGAGTGTCATAATGTTCATGGCAAAGGATACAGGCAAGCAGGTTGCAGTGATCGATCAGTCCGGAATCGTGCTTCCGTATCTGACTGACAGCGAGAGTGTTGACTATACGGATTATTCTTCAGAGCCGGTTGACGAAATGAAGAACCGCTTTGAGGAGCTCGGCCTTGATGCCGTTGTGGTCGTTTCCCCTCTTGATACTGCAGCAAGAACAGTCAGCGTGGCTTCATATTCCGCAAAGCCTCTCAGCATGGAGCTGAAGGAAGGAGTCCAGTCCAAGGTGAATGACGCTGTGGAGGACTATCGTCTCGCACTTTATGACATCACCGACCTCAAGCAGATAATGGAAGATGTCAAGGCCGATGTCTCGATGTCAACTTATACTCTTGACGAATCGGGTGAGGAGAAGATAACTTCTTCCGAGGTATATATGATCATATCGATGGTTCTTTCTATCATCATCTATATGTTCATCGCGATGTTCTCAGGAATGGTGATGCAGAGTGTGATCGAGGAAAAGGCCAGCCGTGTGGTTGAGGTACTTGTTTCATCTGTGAAAGCTACCGAACTCATGTTTGGAAAGATCATCGGTGTGGCTTGTGTAGCATTGACACAGTTCTTCCTCTGGATCGTCCTTACATTGATACTTGTAGGAGGTTTCTCTGCATTCTCAGGCTTCGATTCCATCATGGGCGATCCTGAGCAGACTGAACAGATGATGGAGATGCCTGCACAGATGGGAGGTGTAGATATGGCCGAAATGACTGCTGCAATGCAGGAAGAAGACGGAATGGGAGCAGTTCTGAGCACTCTCAGGGATATCAACTGGGCTCAGATGATCATTGCCTTCGTGATTTATTTCGCTCTCGGCTATCTGCTGTATGCGTCGTTCTTTGCCGCAATCGGCTCTGCAGTTGAGAATGAGGCTGACACAAACCAGCTTCAGATGCCTGTCACAGTCCCTCTTCTTCTCGCGTTCTTCATCGCTATATATGCATTCAACGCTCCTGACAGCCCTATAGTATGGTGGGGATCGATGATTCCTTTTACATCTCCGATAGTCATGCTTGCCAGAATTCCTTTCGGAGTACCGATGTGGGAGCTTATACTTTCAATTGCCCTTCTGGTAGCTACATTCATCGCATGTGGATGGGCTTCTGCGAAGATATATAAGATAGGTATCCTCATGTTCGGCAAGAAGACCACATTCAAGGATCTTTGGAAATGGCTCAGACAGAATTGATCATGAAGAGAATTTCAATCATCGCCGCCTCATTTCTCCTGTGCTTCAGTGTGTCCGCTCAGGAATATCACTGGAAGCATGTGGAGATGGACGGTACCAGAACCGGTTGCACTGCACCGTCCAAGGATAACGTGGCTGAGACAGTCGGAACCTTCAAGGGAGGCAGATATATCGCTCCTGACGGAAAGACATATGGCAGAAGATCCATTGTGACCAGGACTGCCCGTGTCGTCCTTGATGCTCAGCCATCTATGGCTCGTGTAAAGGATGTCATCGGTCGTTCGACTGCCGCTATGGAGGCTGAATATCCTGAAAGCGCCCTCTCAAACTGGTTCATCGACTTACTTATGGCAAGGACTGAAGAACTTGCTGGCAAGAAGGTGGATGTAGGAATAGGCAATTTCGGAGGTATCCGTATCGATATGCCGGAGGGTGATATCATACTTGACGATATGCTTTCCATGTTCCCGTTCAAGAACCAGCTCGCATATGTCGAGCATACCGGAAGGCAGATAAGGAAGATTCTTGAGGGAATGGCAGAGGACCGTTTTCAGGTTCTTGGTGGAGTGAGAGTTGTAGCGGAAGGAGGAAAGCTTGTTTCTGCCGAGATAGGAGGCGAGCCTATAGACGATGACAAGGTATATGGGCTTGCTACGATTTCGTTCCTTCTGACCGGTGGCGACGGCCTTTCATTGGCTGAGGATGCCTTGTCGGTCACATTGTTTGAGAATGAAGACATAATCGATGCTGTTCTTGCCCATGTAAATGCAGAGACAGCTGCCGGAAGACCTATTGAATACCAGGCCGACGGACGTGTAATCATTAAAGACCTTAAGAAGAAATGAGACGGGTGATATTTACATTATTGGCTGTGTTTGCCGTAGCATCCCTGAATGCTCAGGATCTCACCATACTTCATCTGAACGATACACACAGTCACATCGATCCCCAGCGTTCCGGAGATTACAAGGGCAGAGGGGGAGTGATAGAGCAGGCTGCTTATATCGACAGTGTGCGTCATGCTGAAGGAAAGAGGAATGTGCTTCTCCTCCATGCCGGAGATTATGGCCAGGGAACGTCGTATTTCACTGAACTTGAAGGGAATATCGAAATCGATGTGATGAATTCATTGGGATTTGATGTCGCGTGTCTCGGAAATCATGAATTTGACAATGGCATTCCGGAACTTGCACGTCGCCTCTCAAACCTCAAGGCAGATGTGGTATGTGCAAACTATGATTTCACAGGAACGGCTCTCGAGAATCTTGTGAAGCCTTATGTCATTGTGAAGAAAGCAGGAAAAAAGATAGGAATTATAGGACTTCTTACTGACATAATGGATGTGGTTGACAGTGAGATAGCAAAGGAACTTCAGTATCAGGATCCGGTAGCGACCGTAAACAGGCTCGCTGATTATCTCAAGGATGAGAAGAATTGCGATATGGTCATCTGCCTCTCTCATCTCGGTTATTCCGAAGACAAAGATCTGGCATCCCGGACAAGGGACGTCGATGTGATTGTCGGTGGTCACTCACATACTCTTCTTCATAAGAAGCAGCTCGTGAAGAATCCGGATGGTGAAGATGTCGTTGTGGTCCAAAACTGGAAATGGGGGCTTAATGTGGGTTGTCTGACAGTAGATTTCTAAATGGAAGCAGCGGAATTACTTATTATAGCGGTAGGCGTCTCTATGGACGCCTTCGCTGTATCGATATGCAAGGGCTTGGCAGTCAGACGTCTTCGCCCTAAGCATGCGGCGATGACAGCCTTGTGGTTCGGTGGATTTCAGGCTCTCATGCCGTTGATCGGCTATTATCTCGGAGTCAGCTTTTCTGATTTCGTCTCAAGTGTGGATCATTGGATCGCATTCATCCTTCTCGGGCTGATCGGTGCCAATATGCTGAAGGAATCTTTCCAGAAGGACGACTCATGTTCTCTTGACCCTGACTTCTCGTTCAGGACAATGCTTGCCATGGCGGTGGCAACCAGCATAGATGCACTGGCTATCGGTGTGTCATTCGCATTCCTTAAGGTAAACATATGGCATGCCATCCTTTTCATCGGTATCACTACCGCCGCTTTTTCGGCAATAGGAGTATGCGTGGGCAATCTTTTCGGATGTAGGTACAAGTCAAAGGCTGAGTTCGCAGGAGGATTCATCCTTATAATAATGGGAATAAAGATTCTCCTTGATCATACAGTGCTTGGCTGATTAAGTGAATTGCGGAATTCCTTGGGAGACACTCCTGTAAATGATTTGAAGAAACGGCCGAATGACGACTGGTCTGGGAAATTCAGCCTTGAACTTATCTCCTTCAAGGACATGTTTGACTGCTGCATCATGAACTTGGAATTGCTGATGATCCTTTCGGTAATCATTGTCCTTGCCGACTTGCCAAGGCTCTCGCGTGTTATCTTTGACAGATAATCCGGAGTTATCATCATCACATCCGAATACCATGACACATTGTGGTGCTCGTTGCAATGGCCTGTTATGAGGCTCTTGAATCTTTCCAGTATCACATCCTTGTGTGTCGCCTGCTCCATGTGGTTGCCATGATCCTTCCTTCTTCTGTCTGAAATGTCAAGCAGGAGGTTATGGACCACATTCTTTATTACGATGGATCTGTAGGTGTGTGTTTCATCTTCTATATATCTAAGCAGTCTTCTGATTGATCCTATGAGCAGTTCATAGTCGGCATCATTGAATTCCTGATAAGGGTATTGCTTTTTCAGCTGCAGATTGATCGGTGATTTTCTTGAGGTCCTTATTTCATTCTGAAATTCGGTGGAGAAGATGAGGTGATATCCTTTGACTTCCTTCTTTACCTGCAGATACTTGATCTTGTCACCTGGATGCAGATGCAGGGTTGACTGGCTCTTCAGATTGAATATCCTTCTGTTGACATCTACAGTCATTTCTCCTTCATCCAGCATCAGAAGGTGAAACTTGTCAAGTGTCAGTCTGTCGAATTTCTGTGTTGAACCATACAGATTCCTGATAATGATCCGGTCGTCATCGTATTCTCTGAAAATATAATTATTCATAGTTTATCCGTTTTCGCGATAAAGATATGCAATTTTTGCGAGAAAGTACGGAAAATGCATATTAAAGAGCGGAAAATGCTATTTATATCTTATCGGGTTATTCTGACCTTTGTTGATGAAATAATTAAGGTATATCGCTACAATCCGGACTTAAACAAAGAGACTTCAATAGATCGGTATATCTATTTTATTTGGATTATGAGTCAATATCCACTCCGTCATTCCCTGTGAAGGGCATGACGGATTTTTCATTACCCCTTATAAAACAAAATGAGACTTCGCCGCTCTCGCGGGGATGTCTCACTAACCACATAATTAATAACACTAAAACTAATAACCAATGAGCTGCGGGAGTTCAAGAACTGTTCCCTGATCAACTCGTTTGCAAAGGTATGCACTTTTTTCATATTACAATCATATATCCTGTTAATTTTTTGTTACAAATTGTTAACACCCATATAATCAAATATTAATGCCGGAAAAATCCATTTAAAGGAATAATATTTTATATTTGCATGATTAAATTGAAAGCAGATGGAAAACAGAATACTTGTTGTGGACGATGAAGCCGGTATCAGGGAAATCCTCCAGTTCAATCTGGAGAATGCTGGGTTTGAAGTGGATTGTGCATCTTCAGCAGAAGAAGCTCTGGAAATCCTGAACAGTCATCATTCCTTGATTCTTCTTGATGTCATGATGGGTGGAATGTCCGGATTCATGATGGCGGAAGTGCTGAGAAAGGAGCGTGACAATCAGATTCCTATCATATTTCTTACGGCAAAGAGTTCGGAAAACGATCTTCTTACCGGCTTTTCTTCAGGTGGAGACGATTACATCTCTAAACCTTTTTCCATTCAAGAGGTCATAGTTCGCGTAAAAGCTGTTCTGAAACGTTCAGCAGCCGTCTCACAGACAGGAAACATTCTTGAAGTCGGTGCTGTGAAGATAGATATTCAGAACAAGATGGTATATGTCAACGGAGAAGCCGTTGTCTTTTCCAAGAAGGAGTTTGAAATCCTTTCCTTGCTGGCTTCACATCCCGGTCAGATATATTCACGTGATGACATGATCACCGAACTTTGGAAGGATGCTCCTTATGTCCTTGACAGGACTGTTGACGTACATATAGCCCGCATCAGGAGCAAGCTTGGCACATGCAAGAACTATCTTACTAACCGCACAGGCTACGGCTATGTGTTCAATGCTGTATGATTATGAATCCTGTCTGGCTGTATATTGCAATCGGTGTTGCAGTCCTGATTCTGATTGCGGCTTTCTATTGGAAAGCACATAAGAAGATATCTGAAGCTGAAGCTCGTCAGAAAACGAAGCTAAAGAAACAGATGACCAGCAATATCGCTCATGAATTACGTACTCCTGTCACCACGATCAGAGGATATCTGGAGACTTTGATCGCATGTCCTGACATGAAGCCTGAGAAGAAGCAGGAGTTCATTGAAAAGGCATATAATCAGACCATCCGTCTGTCAGAACTGATAACAGATATGGCTCTGATCAGCAAGATGGAAGAAAAATCGTCCAAATTCCAGAAGGAAGATATAGATCTGTTTGATGTGTCGAATGAGGTATTCGAAGAATTCGGGGAGAGAATCTCCGCATTGAATGTAAAGGTCGAGAATCTTCTTGAACCGGATACTGTCCTGACCGGAAACAAGACTTTAGTCTATACGATTCTGAAGAATCTCGTCGAGAACAGCCTGAAATATGCCGGTGAGGACTTCACAATTCATCTGGAGTGCTACAGCTCTATCGAGAAGTTCTGCTATCTGACATATTATGATACAGGAGCCGGAGTGCCGAATGAGCATCTGGACAGCATCTTCGAGAGGTTCTACCGCATAGAAGAAGGCCGGACACGCGATGTGGGCGGATCCGGCCTGGGTCTGTCAATTGTGAAGAATGCAGTGAAGTTCCATGGTGGAGACATCCGTGTCATCAACCGTCAGTGGGGAGGTCTGCAGTTCTTCTTCTCACTACGTCGTCATTCTGACTGATCTCCTATCTTCCTTTGACGATGTTCGTGTCTTCGTTATGATTGTGCAGCTTTGCATTACCGTAATAGACCATCTTGCTTGCTCTTGATACGTTGTAATGAAGATCGTCGCTTGCATATACTGTTGCCTTGCTTGCTCCTGTCAGTTCCACTTCAACAGTTCGTGCAGTAAGTTCTTTAGCCTCGACCGAACTTGCTCCGGAACACTCATATTCCGCCTTGACGGTCTTTCCTGAAATATCCGCATTTGATGCTCCTGAGCAGCATATGTAGCATTCATTGTATCTGCCGGAACATAAGAGTTTCCCAGCACCAGAAACGTCGGCTTTGAGAATATCCGAGTCAGCATTCATACTCATCTTTGCAGCTCCGCTCAGGTCTATGTCGATCTTTTCCGGGAATGATCCTGTGAGTGTGGCATTGGCGGCACCTGATATGTCTGCATCAAGAGCCTGTCCGGTTATGTTGAGATCGTGTACTGATGCAGCACCGGAAACATCGAGGTTAAGGGTTTCTGTATCGAAACTGCCGGTAAATGTTGCCTTTGCGGCTCCGGACATCTCTATCAAGGATATCTCATCCATTTCGAGGTAAACCTGTACCTGATTGGTCTCGCTGGTCCAGCTTTTGAGTGGCTTATCCTGTTTCAGATTCAGACTGAGACGTCCTGCATGATACCTTATATCGAGATCCGCATATTTTTCAAGATCGCTGTCATAGACAACCTTGACCTTGTCAGAACGTCCGTACGTCACATAAACCTTGAAATTGGATCCGGCAGAAATGCTTGTGATGTCTCCGAAATCATAGGTCTTGTTTTTTTCTGCTGCCGATGCAGTGAACAATGCAAGTGTCGCAAGTGCGAGTGTGATGATGAATCTTTTCATGATCTTGTTTTTTTAGTCCGTATTATAATGATTCTGTATATTGTTCAATCAATTCTTCAAGTGCTGATACCTTTCTTCCGTAATATTCATCGAGTATGCGGCTCTTTTCCCTCAGACTCATCTCGTCAGGAAGCTGATCCTCCAATGGTATCGCCTCAGCTGTTATCGAACGTACCGTATTCATTATGATATCCGTCTCGTCCGGATATTCCATTTCAGCCATAGCCATTATCTCAATTTCTTTTTCAGCAAGTCTCTGGTGGTGCAGCTTCAGCTCCCTGGAAAGGTCAGGCACTGATGTGAAGACCATCAGGACTGCACAGGCAGCAGCAATTCCGGCAAATGCCATACTTATCACTTTTGTCCGTCTTTTCCTTCTTTCCGACGCGATTCTGTCCATGAATCTTGTTCTGCTTCCGGATGGAACGGGATCCGAGTCGAAAGCTTCAAGATTGGAGCTTATGTATCTTTCAAGTTCTGTCATGCCTTGTTCTGTCTGATGGCCGCGGCCAGTTTCTGCCTTCCCCTCATGTAGAGGCTTCTTATAGTGTTTTCATTGCTCCCGGTAATCTCCGAGATCTCCTGATAGTCATACCCTTCGAAGAGGTGGAGCGATACGATGGCTCTGTAATGATCCGGGAGTCCGGAAAGTGCTTTTCTGATACTTTCCATGTCGAAGTCAGCCAAGCCGTCGCTGATTTCTTCCAAGACCGGATCTTCATAGTCATTCAGAAAATCCTTCCATCTCTGCCTTTCCCTCAGCTTGTCAATGGATTTTCTGATGCATACGCTTGTCAGCCATTTCTTCAGGTCCATGATTTCTTCCTTGCGTCTGTATTTCCAATATTTCAGGAGGGTGTCGTGCATGATTTCTTCCGCATCCGTACTGCACCCGACTATCCTGAGGCTGGCATTATACAGCCTTCGGGACATGGAATCATAAATCATTTCTATGTCAATAGTGTCTTTCATCAAGTTTCGTTTTCACATATAAGACGCTGGCTTGACCCGTCTGTTGCAAATTTATGAGAATATTTTTCTATATTTGATGTAGTTTGATTAAGATTCTTTGAGTATCAAACCATTAAGAAGAACTTGCATGAGAATGGGCAATGGATAAGAAATTGCTAACTTGTTTTATTACACTATATTCCTCATGCTTTTCAAATAACTCTTTTCTA
>JAFSBV010000029.1 GCA_017437125.1 Bacteroidales bacterium
GGAATAAATTAAGAGATTATGAGTCGTTCATTAAGAAAAGGTCCTTATATTCAGGAAGCCCTTGAAAAAAGAATTCTTGCTATGAATGAGGGTAGCATGAAGAAAGAGGTTGTCAAGACTTGGTCACGCGCAAGCATGATCTCTCCTGACTTTGTAGGTCACACTGTTGCAGTTCATAATGGAAATAAGTTTATTCCGGTTTATGTTACTGAGAACATGGTAGGCCACAAGCTTGGTGAGTTCGCGCCGACAAGAACATTCAAAGGCCATTCGGGCAATCGTAAATAATTTAAAATGAAATTGTAATTATGGGAGCTCGTAAAAGACAGATGGCCGAGAGGCTTAAGGAAATAAAGAAGCAGACAGCTATCGCTAAGCTGAATGATGTACCTACATCACCTCGCAAGATGCGTCTCGTTGCAGACATCGTACGTGGCGTAGAGGTGAACCGTGCTATCGATATCCTCAGATTTTCGAAGAAGCACGCTTCTATCGATCTGGAGAAGCTTCTCCGCAGCGCAGTTGCTAACTGGGAGGCTAAGAATCCGGATAATGTAAAGGAGTTGGAGAACGGTAACGTTATCGTTAAGACAATCATGGTTGACGAGGGACGCACTCTCAAGAGAATCCGTCCTTGCCCACAGGGCCGTGCAGGTCGTATCCGCAAGCGTTCAAACCACGTGACTGTTATCCTCGATGTTAAGAAACCAGCTAAAGTGGAGGAATAATCATGGGACAGAAAACTAATCCAATCAGCAACAGAATCGGTATCACCCGTGGTTGGGACTCTAACTGGGTAGGTGGTAACTATGCAGAGAAGATCGCAGAGGACTTCGAGATCCGTAAGTATCTCTCAAGCCGTCTTGCAAAGGCATCTCTCTCAAAGATCGTTATCGAGAGAACTCTCAAGCTCATCACTGTGACAATCCACGCTGCAAGACCAGGTGTAATCATCGGTAAGGGCGGCCAGGCAGTTGACCTCCTCAAGGAGGAGCTCAAGAAGGTAACCAAGAAGGATGTTCAGATCAACATCTACGAGGTTAAGAAGCCTGAGGTTGATGCTCATATCGTAGCAGACTCAATCGCTCGTCAGATCGAGGGTCGTGTTTCATACCGTCGTGCAATCAAGATGGCCGTAGCTACTACAATGCGTGTAGGTGCTGAGGGTATCAAGGTTCAGATCAGCGGTCGTCTTGGTGGTGCCGAGATGGCAAGAAGCGAGATGTTCAAGGAAGGTCGTACACCTCTCCACACATTCCGTGCTGACATCGACTATGCACTCGCAGAGGCTCACACTAAGGTAGGTGTTCTCGGAGTGAAGGTATGGATCTGCAACGGTGAGGTTTACGGAAAGAAGGATCTCTCTCCTAACGCAGGTATCGCTGCTCAGGCTCAGCAGTCTGGCAACAACAACCGTGGCGGACGTGGCGGCGATCGTCGTCGTGGTGGCCGTGGCGGTCGTAGAGACAACAAGTAATATCGTTTACTTACATATTTTGAAAAGGGTTGGCCAAAATGCCAACCCTTTTTATTATCTTTGACCGTAATTGCGGAATCAACAAACAAATAATATCATGAAAATCAGATCAATTCTTTGCGCTACTGTTTCTGTAGCCGTTCTTGCAGCTTGCGGTGGCAAGGTGTCGGATGTCACTGAGATTTCAGGTACTGTAATCCCTGAAGGTATCTCGGAAGTTAATGTAAAGGTAGAGAATGTAATCGACACTCTCGTACCTGTGGTTGATGGTAAGTTTGCGGTGACTGTTCCTGCTGATGTCACTACTTTCGGACGTATTGCAGCCGGTTCATACGGTCTTAATTTCATATCTGACGGTACACCTCTCAACGTGGTGATCGATGAGGAGACTACTGTAACTTCTTCAGCTGCAAAGGTTTCTGTTCAGGAAAGATATAATTCGTACAATGCTGACGAGAAGGCTCTCATGGACGAATACATGTCAGCTCAGAAGGAGATCTTCTCTGACAGCCTCAAGACTCAGGAAGAGAAGAACGCCATGTTCGAGGAGTTCTATGACAATTTCATCGGCAGATATGTAGATCATCATATCGATGCCGCAAAGTCTAATCCTGACAACTTCATTTCTGTATTCGCTCTAAACAACCTCAGAAGTGAGATCGAAGATGCGCAGATGGATTCACTTATCAGTGTCCTTACGCCGGCTCTTCAGGAGTGCAGATATATCAAGACAATGAAGGAGGCTCTTGATGCAAGACTCAACACAGCAGAAGGCAAGCCTTTCGTTGATTTCACTGTAAGCTCTGTTGTCGGCATGACAAGAAGCATCCCTCCTCAGCCTAAGTATGCAGACGTGAAGTTCTCTGACTATGTAGGAAAGGGCAAATATATCCTTGTTGACTTCTGGGCTCCTTGGTGCGGACCATGCAAGAGGGAGATTCCTAACCTCAAGGCTGTTTATGACAAGTACGCTGGCAAGGATTTCGATATCCTCAGCATCGCTGTATGGGAGCGTCAGCCTGTTCAGGTTACAATCGACACAGCTGCGGAGCTTGGCATGAACTGGTCGCATATCAACAACGCAGGCAGCGTGCCTACAGATATTTACGGTGTTGAAGGTATTCCTCATCTCATGCTCATCGGTCCTGACGGAACTATCCTCAAGAGAGGTTTCCATGGTGCAGAGGGCATTGAGGCAGCTGTTGCTGAATACCTTGCAAAATAGTGAATCTCAGAGAGAAAATAAAGTTATTTCCTCATTCCCCTGGTGTCTATAGGTATTATGACGCCGAGGGGAATGTGATTTATGTGGGTAAGGCAAAGGATCTTCATAAGAGGGTCGCGCAGTATTTCGTACCGGCAGAAAGGCTTACCCGCAAGACAGCCGTGATGGTGTCGAAGATCGCCGATGCCGAATATACTGTAGTGGAGTCCGAAGCTGACGCTCTTCTGCTTGAAAACAATCTCATAAAGCAGTTCAAGCCCCGCTACAACATCCTCCTTAAGGATTCCAAGACATATCCTTGGATATGCATAAGCTCGGAAGCATTCCCAAGAGTGTTTCTTACCAGAAGGCTTGTAAGGGACGGCTCGCGTTATTTCGGACCTTACAGCAGCGTGATCCATGCCCGTAACCTGGTCGAATTCTTCCATACGGTCTATCCTTTGCGTACATGCAGGCATAAGATCACGTCCGACGTCATCCTCAGAGGAAAATTCCGCCCATGCCTGAACTTCCATATAGGAAAATGTATGGGATGCTGCGCCGGAGGTATTTCAGAGAAGGAATATGATGAGAATATCGAGGAGATAGTAAAGCTCCTGAAAGGCGGTGGAAGGGAGATAATACAGCATTACAGGTCGCTGATGACCGAGGCTGCCGAAAGGATGGATTTCGAGCAGGCACAGATATACAAGGAGAAGATGCTTTCGCTGGAACAGCATTACAGCAAGTCCGTGATCATGAACTCCACAGTCGGTGATGTAGATGTCTTTTCGCTCATCATGGACGGGGCGGATGCCTTCGGAAATTTCATGAGGATAAGGGGAGGTGCCGTGATCCAGTCTCTGAACCTCGGTTTCAAATTGATGATCGAGGAGGAACAGGAGGCTGTGCTTGCCATGTTCATAGCGGAAATCCAGAGCAAGTTCGGAGTCCTGGCAAGGGAGGTCATAGTACCGTTCATGCCGGATATGGAACTTGAAAACATAGAATTTCGTGTTCCTGTCCGCGGAGACAAGCTGGCTCTTCTCGAATTGAGTGCGAGAAATGCCAAGGAAATGCGTCTGAACACTCTCAAGCAACAGGAGCATACCGATCCTGACGCATATAGGAATATGGTCATGGAATCGCTCATGAAGCAGATCGGCATGAAGGAGCTGCCTGTACATATAGAGTGTTTCGATAATTCCAATATCCAGGGAACGAATCCTGTATCGGCATGTGTCGTATTCAGAAACGCAGTGCCTTCCAAGAAGGATTACAGACATTTCAAGGTCAAGACTGTCGTAGGAGCTAATGACTATGCCACGATGAAGGAGGTCGTGAACAGGAGATATTCGAGGATGCTGGCAGAGAATCCGGATGATCTTCCTCAGCTTGTGGTCATCGATGGAGGAAAGGGCCAGCTTTCATTTGCATATGAGGCTCTTGCCGAACTTGGTCTAACGGACAAGCTTACTGTAATAGCCCTTGCTGAAAGGATGGAGGAGGTATATAGGGTGGGAGATCCTTATCCTATGTTCATAGATCGTAACTCTCCGGCTCTCAAGGTCTTGCAGCAGATAAGAGACGAGGCTCACCGCTTCGGTATCACATTCCACAGGAAGCTCCGTGGCAAGGCGCAGATCGAATCAGCTCTGAGGGATATAAAGGGAGTAGGAGAAAAGACAGAGCAGAGGCTTCTTCTGAGGTTCGGAAGTGTGGCGCGCATAGCTGCGTCATCTGCGGATGAACTTGCGGAAATGGTAGGCCGTCCTCTTGCAGAACGTATATTGCAACAACTGAACAACAATGAAGAATAAGGTCTTGAATTTATACGACTGGTTCCTGATAGCAGGAGTCATCGCTTCGAATGTCATATATTCGGTGGCAACCGGGACTCTCGATGTTCTCGGTTCTCTTGCCGGCATAACAGGTGTGCTTTGCGTCGTACTTGTAGCGAAGGGCAGCATATGGAACTATCTCTTCGGACTTGTGAACGTGTCCTTATATGCCTATATTTCATATAAGGCTTCGTTATATGGAGATGCGTTCCTGAATGCCTTGTATTATGTTCCGATGCAGTTCATAGGATACTGGCAGTGGCGAAGAAGGGGAGCGGCCATATCGGAGGCGGAGGCCGGAGATGACGGAGTACAGGTGAAGGCACGCAGATTCAACTGGAAACAGCGTGTTCTTCTTGCTGCCGGATGTGCTGTAGCCGTGGTTGCAGTGGGAATGATACTTGATCATTTCGGGGATCCGCAGCCTTACAAGGATTCGACAACGACGGTATTGAGCATTGTGGCCCAGGCTTTGATGGCATTGGCATTCATGGAACAATGGGCTTTATGGATAATAACGAATGTGGTAAGTGTCGTGATGTGGATCATCTGCGTGATGCGTGGAGAGGCTCACGCCGGGGTTATGGTGATAATGTGGGTGTTCTATCTTCTGAATTCAATCAATGGTCTCAGGGTATGGCTGAAGCTCAGCAAATAGGGACCACGTGATATTTATTTTCATTTTTCGTTTTTTTTATTTAATTTGCACCGTTTTTAGCGCAAATACGTGTATTAGAATAATAAATTATTAACTAAAAAATCAAACGTTATGGCTAATATTGCAGAAGACGTAAAGGCTATCATCGTCGAGAAATTGGGCGTTGATGCTTCTGAAGTTACTGAGACCGCAAGCTTCACAAACGATCTTGGTGCTGACTCACTTGATATCGTTGAGCTTATCATGGATTTCGAGAAGAAGTTCGATATTGAGATTCCAGATGATGACGCTGGTGACAAGATCTCGACTGTAGGCGATGCAATCAAGTACATTGAGGACAAGGTTAACGCAAAATAGTCTTTTGTCTGAAATAAACGATAATGGCTGGTCAATCGACCAGCCATTATAAGTTTATATGTGTGATGTCATTATCTTTCAGCAGTCTTTGGTGCTGAGAATGTGATCTTCAGCTGAGGCCTTGCTCCTGCAGCTCCCGGGCCGTTGAGTGTAGCGTAGTAGTATCTGTCCTTGTCAAGCTGGATGCTTGTGTCCTCGGAAGAACCGCTGCCGAACGAGCTTGCGTACATAGCCATCATGTAATAGTTATAGTAGTTGCTGCCGTATCCGCCATAGCCATATCCTCCGTATCCGCCGTAGCCACCATAACCGTAACCGCCATATCCGCCGTATCCTCCGTAACCATAGCCATATCCGTAAGGATCATACATCATGCTGTTGTAGTATGAACTGTACATGAGATTGTCGTAGTAGTCCTGCTGTGTAGTAGCCTCTTCCATTTCGACCTCTTCATGCATGATGAGGAACCATATGTCGTATTTGCTTATATTCTTTTCAAAGTCCTTGTCATTCCTGTCAAGCTTGACGATTTCCTGCACATGATGACTGACGTCAGGTGAATAATGATTGAGAGATCTGTTGATGTCTCCCTGGTTCTCGGTGCTTATGCTTGAGTCGGTGAGACCTGCATATGAGACATAGTTGCCTTCCGTGCTTCTGAGCCTTACGGTAGGGCTGAGGATCGCAGGATACTTGTCAAGGGCTTCGTAATTTCCTTCTACATCATATGGCAGAATGAGCGTAGCCTTGTTTATCACGACTTCTGAAGGATCTGTGATGCCTGCAAGTGCAATCTGTTCTTCCACGATATCCTTGATCTCGGCAGCCCTGATCACAGGCTTGAGTCCACTACCGCCTTCGATATATATCTTCTCTTTGTTGCCGGCTTCCCAGTTTCTGAGGAATTCCTCACCGGTAGAATGGCTGCTGGCGTTGAATGCAAGCTGAGCAGGGAAGTCACTGTCGTCAACCTCCATGAAGTCTGCCGGACCGAAGAAGAATATGAATGAAGTGTCAACAGGCTCATCATAGCCTTCGTAATCGGCGGTGAGCTTGAGCTCCGCATAGTTTGCGGTAAGATATCCGTATGAGTCGGTCTGGATTGGCAGGTTGAACATGTTGATTCTTCCTCCCTTTCCTGTCGGTACATCGGTCGTGATGTATATTCCCGGGAGATCCTGGAGATAGAGGTCGATGCTGTCGAGTCTTGCCTTCTTGAGTCTCTCGATGTATGATTCAGCGAATTCCTTGCTGAAATCGAATGAAAGCGAGTCGCCTCCGTCATATACTGGAACGCCTACGGTGATCCTCTTGTCTGTGTCGAGATATTCCTCGCGGATCTGAGGGTTCATGAAAGCTCCGCTGTAGAGCACTGTGGAGTCGAGAGGCTTCTTCAGTTCGGAAACATATACGTTCTGCAGCAGCTTCATCTGGTTGCTTTCCACAGTAGATAGTGTGTCCCTGACTGCGGTGAAATGGAACTGACGCACCTTTGTGTTCTTTCCGAAGTCGATGGAATCAGCAAAAGGCACCAGCGTGAAACAGGTGCTCTTGATGCTTGTACCAAGTATCTCGTCGTTGACTGCGCCGAACGTGAATCTTCTGTTGCTGTAGCCGGAAAGGCTGTCGGACATCTCCATGCATATGTCTTCGAGATCTGTCGGATCAGGAGTGAACACATCCCATTTCTGATCTGTGGGGATGAGGTTTCCTCCTATCTGTTCGTTGATGTCCACGCATGATGCAGAGCCAAACAGTATCGCACCGATAGCCGCAAGGCGGCTGACTCTGCCTAAAATGTTGAAATTCATTATAAATTGTCGTAAAAACTGTTGTATTCTTCAATGTATGAGCCGTCTTTCAAGGCCTCGGCATTGTATGGAAGAACAGGAACCCCTTTCTCCTTGCAATAGCTGATGAGCTCCTGATCGACACCTTCCGAACCGATGATAACCCCGTCGGAATAGCTGATGGCAAGTTTCGCAAGATTTATGCCAGTAGGTTCTGAAAGGATCTCCGTATCCTTCGCGCTTACTGCACCGAAAGCCATCCTGTCCTTGAAATCGGCAGAGAAGTCTGTAGTCGGCATATCGTCGTAAAGTGAAAGGACGATCTTGCTCTGCGAGAATATCGGGTCATCTATATAGGCCTTCTTGAGGTATATCGGCAGTATCTGGGAAATCCATCCCTGGCAATGGATCACGTCCGGTGCCCAGCGGAGCTTCTTCACTGTCTCCAATACTCCTCTTGCGAAGAATATGGCCCTTTCGTCATTGTCCTTGAAGAAATTGCCCTCTGCGTCATGATAGATGCTCTTGCGGTGGAAATAATCTTCATTATCAATGAAATACACCTGCATCCTGGCAGCGGAAATCGATGCCACCTTGATGACAAGCGGTCTGTCCACGTCATTGATGATGATGTTCATTCCCGAAAGGCGGATCACTTCATGAAGCTGGTTCTTCCTTTCATTGATGCAGCCGTATCTTGGCATGAACGATCTTATCTCCTTCTTTCTCTCCTGGATGCCCTGCGGAAGATATCTTCCGATGTTGGCGATATCGGTTTCAGGAAGATAAGGGAAGATCTCCGAATTGACGAAAAGTACCCTATTGACAGAATTACCCATACTGCTTTATTTTAATGACAAAATCACTACAAAGATACAAATATTTTTTTGAAAATCACTATCTTTGGCGTCGCTATGGGTAAAACGGATAATAAGATGATGCGCAGGAGGCTGATGAACGCCTACCTTTCCTCTGTCATCAGCATAAGCATGGTTCTTCTGCTGGTGGGAGTGGCGAGTATGCTGCTGGTCAATGCCAAGGGTGTATCTGACTATTTCAAGGAAAACATGCAGGTCTCGGTCCTGATGAAGCAGAATGTTTCGGACGAAGCTGCCCTTGAATTCAGGGAGTCGCTTGAAAACGAGAGATACATAAAGAACACGACATTCGTTTCAAAGGAACAGGGACAACGCGAACTGGCCGCCCAGCTCGGAGAGGATTTTCTTGATGTGTTCGAGACTTCGCCCATTCCGGTGTCCATAGACATCACTCTTGAGGCTGATTATGTGTCCTCGGACAGTCTGGAGGTGGTCAAGGCCGAAATCTCGAAGAGCAAACTTGTCGATGAGGTGGTTTATCAGAGATCCCTCGTGGATGCCCTGAATGCGAATCTCAGCAGGATTTCGTTGATCCTGGGAGTGTTCATAGTTCTCCTTCTCTTCATTTCGTTTGTCCTGATAAACAATACGGTGAGGCTGAACGTATTTGCAAGAAGATTCACCATCCATACCATGAAGCTTGTAGGTGCTACACGTTCTTTCATCCGTGCTCCATTCATGGTACAGTCGGCTTTCCAGGGAATATTCGCCGCATTCATCGCCATTATCGTGCTTCTTGGAATGATGTTCCTGATGAGAAGCGAGTTCGCCCAGCTGTTCGAAATATTCCGTCTGGATCTGCTTCTGGTAGTGATGGGCATAATCATATTCTCGGGACTGGCCATATGCCTTGTCAGCACATATTTTGTGGTCAACAAGCTTGTCTCGCTGAGAAAAGACGAATTATATTATTAAAAAGATATGGAAAACAATACTAAAATGGCAATTACCCCTAAGGGGCTCAAATATCTGCTTGTCGGACTCATCGTCATGATATCCGGTTATATCCTCATGATGGGAGGCGGCAGCGAGGATCCTGAAGTTTTCAATTACGCGATGTTCGATTTCCGTCGCATGGTTGCGGCCCCGATAGTGATAATCGCGGGTATCGTCATCGAGATCATTGCGATAATGGGTGTGTTCAAGTCTAAGAAGGAGGAGTAGGAATGGAGTGGTTCGAAGCGGTGCTTCTTGGTCTTATCCAGGGACTTACGGAATTTCTTCCTGTCAGCAGCAGCGGTCATCTCGAGATCGGAAAGGTGCTTCTCGGAGTAGAGACCACGGATGATCTTCTTTTTACGACAATGGTTCATGCAGCGACGGTGCTCAGTACCATAGTCGTGTTCCGTAACCAGATATGGGATCTTCTCAAAGGATTCTTTACCGGTCTGAAGGACTGGAAGATTGTGAAGGATGACAAGGGATGCAGGTATCTTTCGTGCAACGACCAGACGGACTATCTTCTCAAGATAGCTCTTTCCATGATTCCGGTTATGATCGTGGGTCTATTCTTCAAGGATCAGGTAGAAAGCCTGTTCGGTTCCATACATGTAGTCGGCTTCGCCCTTATTGTGACTGCATTGCTTCTCTTTTTCTCGGATTATGCTTCGAGACCTGGAAGAAAATCGGTATTTCCTGCTAACGAGCACAGAAACGGAATATCATACTGGCAGGCTTTCTCTATAGGACTCGGTCAGGCATTTGCCGTTATCCCGGGACTGTCGCGTTCCGGCACAACCATCTCGACAGGACTCATCTGTGGTGTCAGGAGGGAGGTGATGGCTCAGTTCTCGTTCCTGATGGTTCTGATCCCGATTCTCGGAGAGACATTCCTTGAGGTTGTGGGTGGTGAGTTCGGGGCTTCTTCTGTAGGTGCTCTGGCACTTGTCCTGGGTTTTGTATCAGCTTTTCTTTCAGGACTTTTCGCATGCAAGGTGATGATCGCCCTTGTGAAGAAGGCCAAGCTCAGCTGGTTCGCCCTTTACTGCCTTGTTGCAGCTGCATGCATATTCATTTTTGCATAATGAAAACATTCTTCATATCGGATGTCCATCTGGGACTTCAGGTCGCCGATCCGGCCGACAGGGAACGTCGTTTCGCGGACTTTCTCCGGTCGCTGCCGTCGGACACTGAAGCAGTATATCTTCTCGGAGATATATGGGACTTCTGGTATGAATACAAGCATGTGGTCCCGAAAGGGTATGTGCGTGTTTTCTCTGCCCTTGTGGATTTTATGGACAGAGGAGTGAAAGTGTATTTCTTCCAGGGAAATCACGATGTGTGGACATATTCCTATTTCGAGGAACTCGGTATGAAGCGCCTTGAACAGCCTTATGTCGTGGAAATCGGCGGCAAGACGTTCTGCCTGGGACATGGTGACGGCCTTGGTCCGGTTCCTTTCGGATATCGTTTCCTGCGCGGACTTTTCCATAACAGGGTCGCACAGTTCCTCTTCAGCATGCTTCATCCGCGGATGGCTTTCGGTCTGGGCAACGGATGGTCCAGACATAACCGTCTGACCCATGACAGGGAATATGAATTCCGTGGTGCTGATGAACCGCTGTATAAGTTCGCTTCAGATTTTTCGGCCCGTAACAAGGTGGATTATTTCATTTTCGGACATTATCATGCTTCAGTTGACATGGTCCTCCCGTCGGGCGCACGTTTCCTTGTCCTGAAAGACTGGATCCATGGCTCTCCGTATATCTGCTTTGATGGCAGTGATATATCGGTCCATTCATCTCGATGACGCTGCATCCTGAGTAGCGTCGTTTTTGTGTCATCCTGAGGAGCGAAGTGACGTGAGGATCTCTATAAATATTTCTCCGGTATAGGCATCTCCGGCGGATCCTTCCAGAAAAGAGACCAATAGAGGGCGTCGAAGTCACCGTCTTCCCATATCTTCACAAGCTCTTCCACCGCCTTGTCTTCGCCTTCCGGATCGTAAGGCGCCTTCAGGTCAGAACCGAACATCTTGGCAATACCCTGCCAGAATCCGGCTGTGATGCCGCTCTTGTATCCTTTGATGATGTTGTAGGATGATTTTCCGACCTCGCGATCCACCAGCTTCATTATCAGGGCTCCCTGGCTGACGGTAAGACTTCTCATCTGTCCTTCAAACACATCGAACAGCTCCTTCTGAACTTTGCTGATGTATTTTTCCCTCTTCACACCTTTCAGTCTGTCGGCTGCAATGGTGCTGTCGGCCTCTATGACCAGTTTCCTTGCCACCAGTGCGTATGGATATGCTTTGCTGAAGTTATGTACGAGACGGTAATATTTGCGCCATTCGCGGCCTTTCATCTTCGGGATGCGTGAAAATATCTTGGCAGCGCGAATCTCGTCGATAAATATGGTGTCGTTTCCTTCGACGATATATTCCAGGAACTCTCCCTGAGGTTGGGCGGGACTTGCCTGCTGCGGCAGTGGCTCCGGTTTCCGGACAGCCTCCTTCGCCTCGGCCTTCTTCCTCCTTGACCTCTGCGCATGGCACGACTCCTCTGCGGCAATGCATGTAAACAGCATCGCGGCAAGGATGATGATATATTTGACGTTCCTTCTCAATTCTTATGTCGGTCAGATGACAGCCTGCAAATTTAACAAATCCTCATTTACCTGCAAAATCCGAGCCTTATTCGCTCGGTGCACGGGTTTCCGCGTCGTGTACCGGGGCACCGTTGGACGGCAATTCGGACGTGTGCGGCTTTCCTGTCGCTCAAAGGGTCTGGGATGGTGGCCGTTGAGCGGATGGACGTTGTTAAGTGCAGAAGTTCCGCTCGACGGTTTGGCTTTTTCGGCGAATCTCGCTAACTTTACGATAATCCAAATGATATAGATATGAAGACCGAATTTGAAAAGATGCGTTCCGAGGAACTTTATGATTTCAGCGACCCTGAAATCGATATGAGTCTGCGCCATGCAAAGAAACTCTGCGCACGCTTGCAGACAATGACCCCTTATGATGATGACTATCGTGCTGTCATTGAAGAGCTCATACCGGGGATTCCGGCTACAGCGAACATATGCCCACCATTCAATTGTGATCATGGCAACGGTATCCGTCTGGCTGAAGATGTCTTTATGAACTATGGGTGTGTCATACTTGACGGCGCTTATGTGACCATTGGCCGTCATACGCTTCTCGGGCCGAACTGCCAGCTCTACACTCCTCAGCATCCGAAAGATCATGTCCTGCGCCGCGAAACCAAGGAAACGTCACATCCTATAACGATAGGAGAAGACTGCTGGCTCGGCGGCAATGTGACCGTCTGCCCGGGAGTGACCATCGGTGATAGGGTCATCGTAGCTGCCGGAAGCGTCGTCGTGCATGATGTCCCTGACGATGTCCTTGTGGCAGGTAATCCGGCTGTCATCAAAAGGCATCTGAAATAATAACGATCCTTCTTTTCGTTCTATCGACACTTGTATGATTACGAACCGACGGCCTGTGACTCACGAAGTGGAAGCAAAGGGAAATGCTTCGCTTGACCACAGCACCGTCGGTTGTTGTATGTCATTGTGAGATCCTTTCACATTTATTTCAGCTACTTTGTTGATTGCAAAGGATTATTTTTCTAATCTCGTCAGACAGGTACCCGATGACTTTTCAACCTCAGAATAACTGACAGACTATTCCGGTGATTCATATCTGATTCCATATCTGGAGGAAAAAACAGCCTTCTTTTTTCCTCCAGATGGCTGTTTTTTGGATAAATGTCGCAAATGATGCTGTTTCGAGGAAAAAGTACAGCGATTCTTTCCTCCAGATGAATATACACCAAACAAAAAGATAAGTCAATATTGACTTTCACCTATATCCTGCTCAAATTTGCAATTGCAATACCCCGTGAATGTTGAAAACATTTATTATTTTTGGAATAATCTCATAATCCGCTAAGAATAAAAAGTTTATGCGGAAAGTTCAAGAACGAGGTAATGAGTTGGCAACTGTTCTGATTTCTACATACTTGCGTGATTTGCATTGATGTACAACTCATCTTGGAACAAA